>DAOMZT010000001.1:0-382003 GCA_035400625.1 archaeon
ATGTTCCTGGTGCTTCTACTGGAATGCCTCTTGCTTTACCAAAGAATTTTAATTGTGCGGTGTTACCATTTATCACTACTTTGGCATTCGATACGGTAACCTCCCCACTTAAGTTGCCAGAGGTTAAATTAACTATTCCACTTAGCTTTTTATCGCTCATATCTAATTTTATGTTACCACTTGCAACATCAACTATTCCGCTGACATTACTCGTAAATAGAGGTGAAACTAACGCGGTTAGAGCTGCGCTTACTTGTACTTTTCCACTAGATATTGTTAATTTTGATGTATTAGAACTAATTGAACCTTTTCCAGAAGATTTAGATTTTGCAGCCTTTAAATTATCTATTCCTTTAGTTAATTGGTTTATTAAATTTTCTAAAGTTGTTTTTTGTTCTTGTAGTTGATCTAATTTTGTCTTATTCGCATCAGAACTTATTTGATTATTTTTTTCTAGAGCTACAATTTCTGCATTTACATTTGCTAATTGTTTTTGTGCATCAGATAATGATTTCGTTGTTTTATTTATTGCATCATCTATTTGACTAGAGGTCATAGTTGATATTGTTGATGAATCTAAAGATCCCTGACCAACACTTGCAGTAGCTATTGCTATTGCAATCGCTGTAGCATTGGATGTTGATGTTGTGCTTTCACTAGTTGTTACACTTGTAGTGTCCCCAAATGATGTTCTTAAAGGATTATACCATAAATAAAATCCATTATTAAAATTGAAACACATTTTTTCGCTTGAGATGCCATTAACCATTGTTTGTACTGAACTTGTTTCTTCAGCTGTGAAATTACTAGAGCTTGTTATGTCCTTTAATACTCCATAAACATGTGTAAAGTTCTTTGTAGCACTTAATGTTGTTGGAACAATATTAAACCTCATATCTAAGTTTGAAGAGGTCTTTAATTGATAGTCAGCACCTTTAGTTGATTCATTTATTTTCTGGAAAATAAACAATGTATTTTTCAGCTCAGAAGTGTCTTTTGAAGAATATTTGCCGTTTGCTATATATTCTATCTTATAAGCTCCTGAAGATAATACTTGTAATGGCCTTATATCTTTAAATGATATCATTACATTATCCTTTGGAACCTTTAATATTATACCATCTTGTACTACATCCCAGCCATTGTTGTAATTGTCAATAATTTGTGTAGTTTTTGACAATCCTGTCTTTGCGATCTTAAATGGCACACCAAAGTAATGGAAATAATAAGCATTTGTAGGGTTTGTAAAGAATGTGTTTGCTTTATAGCCTGCATTATTATTGTAATAATCTAATAAATTAGAATTTACTTTTTGAACAGTATATGTTAGTTGTTTATTGTTTGCTGTGCTTTTTAATGCAATGCTGTATGTTCCAGGTGTTGCTATCTCTGTTACTGATGAAGCAGGATCTAAAGTTAAAGTCCATGCTCCACTCATAAACTGAACAGCACTAAATATTGTTTTTGTTGTTCCTGAATTTAATGGCCCGTAAGTTTTAGCATTAATAATAAATGGGCTTATTGTGTCACCATAATATAATCTCATAGTGTTTAGATATTGATTTAAGAACTCAGCAATAATTGCTTGCTCTTGTTGAGTAGTTGATGCATTATTAATCTTTGCCTCTAATTTTGTCTCACTTCTTAAGAACGAATCTACTGTTGTTTGATAGACATCTCCATCTTGCTTTACATTCTTTGCAAAGTCATTATCTCCTAATATTGTCATATATTCTTTTATTTTCTCAGAAGACAAGTTTGCAGGAGTTGGTTCACTTGTAGTTGTTGCACCAATCTTTGCTTCAAGTATTGTAAATTTCCTTAAATCAGTAGGCACTCTGCCTATTACTGCCTTTAGTGCTTGCAATATAGAGTTAGGATCACGATTATTAAATGATTGACTTGCAACAATGACTTCTATTGCATCTTTATCTAATGGATTTTCATCTAATAGATATGGATTCTCGGCAATCTTATTTCCTTCAAGTAAGAAATATACTCCATCTAATAGATAGGTTCTGTGTGAACTATATAAATCTGCTTTTTTAGATATCGCAATCCTTAATTGATCTTGATCACAATATACTCTTCCATAATCACAAATGTTATGGGTTATATCTATATCATTATATGTAAATAATAATCTATTAAAACCAAACTTCTTGAAATTCTCTTCTCCTGTAAATCCGTATTTTCTAAATCCTTTTGGATCATAACACTCGCCAGGATTTAGAGCTTCACTACCAACGAAATAATCTGTTAATGATGTGGCTTGTGTACCTGGGGTTGTGTCACTAGGAGTTGTGCCACCAGGGGTTGTTTGGCCTTCAAGAGCAGAACTGGTGTCTACAAGACTATCAACATAACTTAGCCATTGAAGCTTATCTATCAAAGTAATCTCAACTTCCATTTCGTCCTTTCCTAATCTTGGATTAGAATAGGTTATTCCAAGTAATGCTGTTAGATTTATGGCCTTGCCCACATCATAGTAATCTTTTCTTAATGCTGTTAATTTCTTAGCAACAGAATTATTGTCTTCACTATCAAGTCTAAATGTCTTTTCTGTAATTTCTGGATTTCTTCTTACTTTAATAGTCATTATTTCTGTGGTTTTGCCATCAACATACCTGTATGTCTTCTTTGGCTTTAAATCTTTATTAACATCGCCAATATAGAAATATTGAATATCTCCAACAAATAAATCATCTACATTTAATACGCTTAGACCAGATAATGCATAGCCCATATCATAACAAGAGTTTATCACTGTTAATTTTCTCTCTACCGTATCTATTCCTGAGAAATCAAACTCTGTAGGAACAACACTGATACAGTTTTCTGGCAAAATACTAACTGGCCTGTTTACAGAAACAACAATGTCTTTAACATAAGTGTAATCTTCAATTGCATCGTCGTCGGGCTTGGCGTTTACGGAAATCTTGTATTGTCCAAGAACTTGTGAGCCTTGCACGCCTAACATTCCACTTGTCCCTTTCTTTAATGTCATTTCTGAATTTTCTGGATTGGTGATTATTACTCCACCAAGATTGCTAAATTGTAAACTTAAATCTTCAGAACAATTGTTTCTAATTTGTATTTGTGCTTTTTCACAACCGAACATTCCGTGTGATGAAAATCCAAAAGAGTTAGGATATCCTTGTGGTGTATTTTCTCTGTAATCTGTATATGGCACTCCTGTTCCTAATACGCTTTGATAACCAAGCATATTTGATGGATATGTTGAACCTGATAACCAACTTTGATTAATTGATTGTGGAGCCACGCCGGCATATTGATAATTATATTGACCCATTAAATAAGGATTGAAATTCATGGTGTTTGTTCCGCCAGCAAATAGACTATAACCATAGCCCATACAATAAGGAACTGTGATTAGAGAGCTTGGTGTTTCTATACAGCTAACATAATTGTTTAATATTATATTAGGCAAATGCTGTGATGCAATCACATCTACGCCATTTACATTTGGTCTATTTGATGAAAATATAATAATTGGATTTGACAATCCGCTTTTTGCAGATTTGTTTGGCCTAAAGATTAATTTTATTGTTGCAGTTTCTTCTGCTACAATTCTGTTTGCAACTTCTACTTTTTCATCAAGTGATAATTTATGCTCTTTTCCAGAAACCACTACATAATAATCTCCTAGTTTCTTTGTGTTCTTATAGTCTGATTCAACATAAATTCTGCCAACATTTACTGGTTCATCATCTACTGTACAATTATTTTTAATCTTAATATTATATTCTATATCATTTGTATTTTCAACCCTTATTGTTGTTTCCTGAGGGTTAATTTCTAAGCATTCTACATTATCTACTGAATTACCAAATGTAATTCTTACTTTTATTGGAACTTTAATTATCCATACCTTTGCAAGAGTCGCCTCACTAACTTTTACTAAAAGATCTCCCTCTATAACTTTTTGTGTCATTAGATCTATTCCTTTCTCTGTTAATCTTGTTGAAACATTTATTTGTTGATGGATTGTTGGTTCTAAAATTGTGCCTTGTGCATCACTTTTCAGAGATATATAATCAGACCTTATGTTTGTTTCCATGCCTATAATTGTTAATGGCAAAATAGAATTATTTACCAATACCAAATCAGAATCTTGAGAATAGCCTTTTGAAATATCTAATTGTATATCTAATTTCTCAGGTATTGATTCGATTAGATTTTCAGAAACAACTTGCTTTATTGTAACTGTACTATAGCTTTGTTTTTTAACAGTAAATTCCACTTCGTCTTTTATATCTGTTGATGGCAACATTACAGAATATGTTCCGTCTCTGTCTGTCTTGCCGTTTGCTACTGTTTTTCCATTTATTCTTATAAAAACTATTGCATCTGTTACTTTGGCACCTGACTCTTCTGTTACTCCAACAGTTACTACATTTGGCACAAATGGCACCATTGTTTTTGGAACAACATCAACTATCATTTTCTTTGAAGGCTTAAGATCAAAGTGTATTGTCTTTGATAATATGATGTCATTATTTGCATAAATATTAAATGTTAATTCATCAGTTATGTCATTAATTACACTTAAATCAATTGAACCATTTACTGTGCCGTTTGCATTTATATTTCCTAAACTGATATTTGAAAAATCAGTATCATTTATTGGTAAGCCACCACCAGAAGTTATGTTGTATTCGTTTAATACTATTGTTTGACCGGTTGGCAAAACAACTAAAATTGCATCTGTTGCTGGCCTTTCAAAACTTAATCTAAAATTAAGTTGATAATCTGTTCCTTCTTTTGCTGTAAACTTATCCATTACTTTTTTTTCTGCGCCTGTAGATTTGTCTTTGATTGTAAAAGCATAGCAAATGCCGTTTTCACAACTTGAAGAATCGCCTACAGAAATTATTTTCTTATTTGCATAAGCATAAAGTGCTTGTCTAGTTGAGGAACTTAAACTTGTTCCTAAAACATCATCTCTTGGAAATCTTAATATCGCGGAACCTTGTTGATATTCTGCTCTGTAAAATATAGATTGGTCGGTTATTGCGTTGTCAGTAACTACAATATCTGCATCAATAATATAAGAACCCTCTATTGAGTTATCTAAAATAACATTAAACCATTTGGCATCTTTGCGGACTATTGAAGAGGTATCTCTTGACTCTCCACCACAAGGAGTGTAATCAACAGAACCATACATTTTATTTCCTGCATATTTTATTTTCTTAATATATATTGAATCTTCAGTTACAGAATATGTTCTATTACCACAGGTTTCCCCATCTCCTGTTCTTATATGTGCTAAAACTTTAGAATATTTTCTATTAACATTTAATAAAAATCTTGCAGTTGCTGATTGACCTGCACTAACAGCTGGCAACTGTTCGCCTTTATCTGAAAAGTAACCAACAAACTCTATGCTTGCAGAGCTTGAAGCAAAAGAAGGAATGACTATTGTGTCACTAGTCATGTTTTCTGCTTCTACTGAATATCTTTTTGTAATTATTGGATTGCCATCTGTGATTACAGCAAAATACACTTCTTTATCTGCTCTAATAGGTAAAATTGCAAGGCCTGTCTCATTTGTGGTTGTTTGCTTTTCGGTCATTTCTTTATTTGTGTTTGCATCATATGCCTTTACTATTGCGTTTGAAATTGGAGATCCATCTGAATTTAAAATAGTCAAATTATAAGTACCATAACCAATTGAAACTAAAATTGGGACAGAAGTTTCTTCTCTTTCCTCTACAACAAAATTATTTGTTTTGCCAGTAAATGGTCCTACAATTGCTTCTGCAAAATAAGTTGAATCAGCACTTAGATTAGAAACAATTACTCTGCCTGTTACATCTGTTGTTACAATTTTAACAACTGTGTTATTTAATGCGTCCCATATTTTTACTGTAGCATATTCTAATGGATTTAGTTCTGTATCTGTTACACTAATCAACAAACTGGTCTTTGTTTCTGCATTCATGCTTCTTAAAGTAACTTCTGTTGTACTTTCAGAAACTGTTGCATTTCTGTTAGTGTAAACAAAATAACCTTCTTTATCAAAAGATAAAACATAGGTTACATTCTCTTTTACTCCAAACTCTACAAGGCCTGTAGTATCTGTTGTTTTAAGATCAATTGTTGAACTTCCTTTTGATAATTTTACTGAAACACCTTCTAGATATAATCCAGAATCGCTTTTTACTCTTACTTTTATAAACCCTACAACATCTTTTTTTACTTCTAATGTTTTTTGATTTATTCCTGTAGTAATTGTTACTGGTGTTTGAACATTATTAATATAATCTAAATCATTTATTCCTGCATAAATATTTTTTGGATCAGAAACTAATATTTTATAGCTCTTTGAAACTTGAACTAACTCTGTTGTAAAAATACCATTTGCATTTGTTGGACCGCTATCGACCATTATTCCTGTCAAATCATAAATAGAAACTAACATGTCTGGTAGAACAATTCCCTTGTCTTTATCTTTTATTGTTATTGATAATGTAGCATAGTTTACAGAACTACTAAATATGATTTCTCCGCTTGTGCCTGTTGCTGGAATATTTATTTCATAATCGCTTCTGTTTTTTACAGTTACATCTAAGCTACCACAATCTGTTGGAATGTCATCTAACGTGTGAGAACCGCCTTTAACAATTACTGTTTTTTCATAGTCTGTTCCAAGACAACTAAACTCTACATTTAATTCAGAAGTTATTGCTTCTCCTGATTGTGTTTTAAACAAAATGGTTTTTGTGGTTGAAAATGCACCTTCTTTTAGATGAACTACTTGCGATTTCTTGGTTGGATCAATTGTGTATTCTTCTCTATCTGAAAATAAATATTTAGTGTCTGCTAATTTTAAGATATAGGTTGAATCTTTACTTAAATCTTTAAAATAGAAAAAACCTTCAGTATCTGTTTCTAGAGTTTTGGATTGACCGTTTAGTTTTACTTTTAAGATAGTGTTTGCAATTGGGTTGTTTGTTTCATCTAGAAACTGAACAGCTGTTCCGTGTGGTCCGCCTGTTATTCCAAAAACTGGGAGTAATAAGAAGATAATCAAAGCAATTATTGCAAGATTAAAAATTATAAAAAGAGGGAAGGTTGGTATTCCGTTTTTTTCTAGAGGATCAACTAGTTTATATAAATTAATTCCCTTTTCCTCTAGCCTATCAAGCATTGCAAAATATTTATCTTCTAATTTATAATAGAATTCTTTTAATCCCATTTTTGAAAACCTTCTTTATTCTAGATTTTAATATAATATATATATTATAATAGATTAAACAATTGTTTATAAAGATTACCTTTTTTGCGTAATATATTTATTAACAAAAAGGTTTATAAAATAATATTAATTAACTGGTATAAGTTAAATCTTGTTATTATTGCTTTTCTGGGCCACAAGCCCTATTATCGCCACCTTTGACTTGACTGTAACATGTCCATCGTTGTATTCCATTTGCTGATGACACTATTGTTGTAGATTCAAAATTATTAGCAGAAACTGGATTTAAGTAGCCCTTATCTATAACACTCAGATTTGACCAATTATTGTCAGGAGTAAAATAAAACTCACTAAAATCTTCACGTAAACGTATTTCAATATTAGTGTTTACATCTTTATATTGGTCTTTTATTATATATCTTGGATCTGTTTCTTTAAATTGCAGAATTGTTATTGCATTGTCTATTTCTGAACAAGTCAATTCTGTCTGTTCCGCTACATTATTTTGTATTGTTATGTTATTTTGTTCATCATACCAACCTAAATTAACTTCCCAGATAGGAGCTGATTTACCTTCTTTTAAGAATAGACCTAATCCGCCTACAAGTGTTGGCATTTGGTTTATATTATCAAAAACAGTTTGTGTGTAATTATCGTTATAATTACCTGGAACGTCTGTAAAATAGTTTTTACTTTTTTTTGATTTGGCATTTACCTCAATTTCAGAGATATTAATATCTGGTGCTCCTTGGGTTTGCCCAAGCACTATGTTGCCTTTCATTATCAGCCCATTATTGTAAGTAATTGTTTGGCCGTGTCTGTTATTTACTAAATTTGCTATAAGAGATTGACTATAAAGCTCTTTAAAGGCATAATCAATTTGGTGTTTATCATCATATGTTATTGAAGTATTTGAATTTGGACCAAAATTAACTTGCTGTATTGGAAGTAAACCTTGTGGCACATCACCATGTAAGGTTTTGGGGATTTCATGACAATATTTGCCAGAGGAACCTACTTTGTTAGGTGTTCTAAAGAAATATTCTCTTGGAAGACAGGTTCCTGGATCACAATAGCCAAGCCTTGCCTGCTCTAAGGTGTTATGGATTTTTGGGGAGAAGAACCCTGTATTTCCGTTTTCAGGGTCTGCAGGATTTACTGCTCTTTCTGTTTCGTTGTCTAAAACAATATTTCTTGCTGTTCTTAATGCCTGAAGACCACGCCATGGCATATATATCTTGTAAATCTGCCTACTTAATACTGGCCTTTGTATTACTTGGTTACTTTTAGTTCTTAGAACAGTTACTATTGGCAAAAGTTCATAATTCTCATCAGCAAGCTGAGTAGTGTCTAATGTTAAAAAGAAAGAGCCATTACAGTTGGTATCATTTTGACCACAATCAACAACATCTGCTCTCTCTCCTCCTGCCTTAAAAACATCAACAACTACACTAACAAATTTATCTTTTGCATCTTCATTTTCGCTAGCAGATTCAAGGTGACAACAACCAGGATCTCCATATTGACAACCCTCATCACATACTATTGTTGTACCGGCATTTGTTTCTGTTCTTATATCATATCCTGGAGGATCCATTTTATATTTTAGATTAAAAAGTATGCCTTGAGCAAAGTATGCGGGAAATGCTCTTTCAAAAAAATTGTCTTTTATAAACCATTGAGTAAAATCATCCCAGTTCATATCCATTTGACTTCTTCTTACTTCCATTGGATGTCTAGACATATGTTCTTCCCAATTGGATCTTAAGGTAATTATAAATGTATTAAAGGCATCAGCTCTTGCAAGATCAGCCATGGTCATAAGATCTGACATTGCAGATTGATCTTGAATAAGAGAGAGATATGTGTCTTCTGTGTTAATCATATTAAAAATTAAAGCTAAGGCTACAGATACCAATAACAAAGAGATAAGAGCAGTAAATAATGTAAAGCCTTTTCTATTCATGATTAGATCTAAATAAAAATATAAGAAAAAGATTTAAAAGGCATTAGGATTATGACAAATTATTATTCATTGCAAAATTATCATAAGTTGCATAGCCACTTCTTGGAACAACCACGAAAAATATTTTGTTTGTTGCATATGTTGAAAATAAAGGACTTAATTGTCCTTTATCGCCATTTTGCTGTAATATCATGTGTTCGCCATTTTCGTTTTTGCCAACATATAAAACAACATGAGGTGGTTGGCAATTTTTAAGTTTTTTGCTTGTGCCTTCTATGCCAATTACAACACCAGGCACTAACACATTATCTATTGATTCAATATTATCTTTTCCTTTTTGCCAAACAATTCTGTTTCTTGTGCCGTAATTTTGACTTGTGCCTGTGTCATTATCACAAGCATTTCCTGAATTGTAGTTTGCACCATATAACTTATTAGAAACTTCTGTAACAAAACTCGCACAATGATGTGGCACCATTGGTCCAACATCCACACACACAGAACCTAAACCTTTCTCACTAAATGTACAACGTGCATAATCTTGTAATTTGTTTTCATGTTGGGTGTACATTCTCATTTGTAGTTCTTCAAGACTTGTGGAAACTTGGGTTGCATCTGTTTCGATTTTCTCTTCTATTATTTCTGACCAATCTTGAGATTGCACTTGAGGGGTATTTGCTTGTAATAGTTCTTCTTGGTGCTCAGAGGTTTGTATTTCTTTAATTTCTTTATTATCTGTATAATATATTGCTACATCATTACTTATTGCAGGTATTTCTTTTTCAATAATTACATCGTATTTATTTGCTTGTTTTATTACTGTTACTTTATACCACACATTCTTTTCAAATTCAGTGACTGGAATTCCAAGATATACTAGATTTGCCAATTGTCCATTCTCGTTTGATTGACGATTTAAATAATCTTGACCAGCTTGGTTTGATACTGCAACAATAATCATATCAATTGCAAACTTTCCAGCTCCTTTTAAGAATTTCTGAAGTTTAGTTGGTAATTTTAAAGATTTAATAGAGTCAACAGCATCATCCATACCTTTTACAATATCATCTGAAATGTCTACCATACCTGATCCACTAGCGCCCGCTTTAACTTTTCTTAAATCATCAGCAGCATTAGTTAACTTCTGCCCTGCATCTTCTAAACCCAATTTTTGTTTATATAATGTCTCTAGTCTTTTCCTTTTAATTGCAGGAATTGCTATTCTGTTTTTTTCAAGAGCTACGATTTCTGCATTTATTTTTGTTAATTGCTTTCCAGCACTTGCTGCTGATTTTGTAGCTCTTGCTATTGCATCATCTAATTGGTTTGTTGTCATTTTTGTTATTTCTGAGCTTTTGACCATGCCTGTTAAAGCAGAATTTGCAGAAGCAATATCTGTTTTGATTGTTGAAACATTTCTAATCTTGCCTTCTAAAGCACTATCAATAACAACATTTCCTGCACTATCTGGAGTTAATCCTCCTAGTCCTTTGCCTATATCATCTATTTGTGATTTTGCACTATTTAATGCGCTTTCATTTCTAACAAGTTCATCCCATTGTAGTTTTAATGCAGGATCTGTTGGAGGAACATTACCAAATGACTCCATTTTAATTGTTGCGATTTCATCTAATTGAGATTGAATATTTGTACTAGTGCTTGATATTGATTTTTGCAAAGCTTGACTATCCGCAAGAGTCATTACTCTTGGACCACCACCTGAGCCAGAACTTATGTGCTTTAGTACTTTATCTATGTTGTCTAATTGTTTGTTTATGCTTCCAATTCCAGCGGAATCAATCCTTGTTGAAATACCACTGACATCTACTTGTCCGCCAACAATTGGTGCTCCATTAACTTGTAATATTAAATCATCGACCTCTGTTAAACGCGAAGATATTTGCTTTTCTTGATAAGTTAATATTCTTGATCTTTGTGTTTCTGCTACATTTTTTGGAGTACCAATTGCCTTTAGTTCGCTTTGAACTTCTCCTAGGCGTGTTTTTAATTGATTACTTACTTCTGTTGCATCACTAATAAATCTTGTACGTTCAGCTTGTGTTATTGTTGTTGTAGTTATTGATGATCCCGAAGTTCTTAAGAAATCATCAACATCTGCTTTAAAGCTTACTCCATTAGGTTTAAACTTACCATTAAGCGCTTTCTCATCAGGATAAGTTCTAGGATTTGCCCAAAACCCATCTTTTGCAGCTGCATTGAATCTTCCTGTACCGTAACTTGTGTTGTTTGCAATTATTTCACCAAATCTTTGTTGTTCTGCTTTTGTTAGTTTATAAAATCCTGATGTTAAATCTGAATTAGGTATACTTGCTTTAGTTGCACCTGTACTTAATGGATCAATACCAATCTTACGCAAAATTCTATTTAATTCCGTTTGTTCAGCTCTTGTTTTTGCATAGAACCAATATTGTGCATTTGGGTGCCTTGAAGTATATTCTATATATTTTATCAATTTTGCTTCGCTTTTTATAGGGGCAAAAGGAGTGCCTGTTGTTATTGTTTTTGGAGTTACATGGACTAATTTTTTGTCTAAAAACATAGTTGGTGTGCCACTGCCACCACCTGTTATGTTTATTGTATCTGGCAAATCATCCATTATTCCCATTAATGGAGTTTCAAATTCTTCTATACTCATAGTATAATCAAATGGATCTACTTGACCTATGCCTTGTCTTGTAAGATCATGAATACCAACTATGGTTTCAGCAGCCCCTGCATTCTCTGATAAATCTCCACTATAACCATCTTTGGCTAATTGCTGAGCCAAAGCATCTGCTTCTGCTTTACCACTGCCTCCACCCATTATGGCATTTGCAACAGCACCCAACGCATTACCTACAAAGCCAAAGATTTTTTCAACAACCCTTGCAAGGTCTCCTACAACAGGTATCTTATGAATAACATCCATAACTTTTTCTGTAATTCCTGTTTCATTACCATACATCGTTACTGTTGGAAGACCACAACCAATACCACAATTCCAAATCAAATCTTTCAATAATTTTGCATGACCAAAAATAGGAATAACTTTAGAAATTATATTAACACCTGATGTTAATGTTGCACAGCTTAACATACAACCAGTAAAATATGTACCAGCTCTTTTTAACGCTCTTTTGTTTCTTGCGCTTTTCTCTGATTGGGTTTCTTTAAATTCACATTCTTTTGGCTTTACAAACATTGTGGCCTTGCCACCTAAACTATCATAATATTTCTTTAAGGCATCACAATATTCTTCTTTGTCATTTTTATTATATTCTTTATTCCATGAAACAAAAGCATATATTGACTGCTCATTACTTTCTGCATCTCCTGAACTTAATTTACCAGATATGTTGTCTCCAATTCCTATTAGTTGCATTGGGGTTATACCATAATTTAATAAAGTAATATTAACATCTGCTTTTCTTTCTGAATTTAACTTTCCTATTTTGAATTTACTCTCTGCAGTTATTTTTACAGTCTTATCAGACCAATGTGCAACATCACCAATGTCGCCTAAGAAACAAACATTAAAATCAGTTGGCTTGTCTTTTTCAAGAACTAAAGATAATTCATTAGTATAGTCTTTTCCCTGATAAATTAATTTAGTTCTTACCCCGATTACCTCTTCTGCTTTTATTTTCACTTGTTCATCAAGTGCAGAATTTGCAGTAAGGACAACACATTTCTCTAAAGGTGCTAATTGCAATTTATTGTTCTGTGCCTTTAAAGACAATGCACCATAATCTGCTGCTTCAAAAGATAATATCAACATATAGTTTTTATCTTTGGAGATACAGATATCTGCGGGAGTTCCATTGATTATGTCTTTTACATTTTCAGAAACTTGCTTAATAAATTCTTCTGAATATTTTGATTCCTCTCCTTCTTTGTTTATTGAAAATGTATCATTAACTATTAAATTTATCTTTTCTGGACGAGGGCTTGTAACTGCAACTGGATCATTAAAATATAGTTTTGCGATAGCATTTTCATTCTCTTTAATTGTTCCAATTGAAACATCTAGTTGACTGAAATTTTTGACATTGTCTGTCCTTAACTGGAATCTTTCATCGCTATCAAACACTTGTTTTGCAATTGTTTTGCCAAACTTTTCATCACCACTAATCAATGTTAACCAAGTATTGCCCATATTTGATTTTTTGAAAAAAGTAGTGTCTTTTGGCAGGTACATTCTTACATTTTCTATACTTTTTGCACAAGGACCCGTCTTATTATAATCTATAGTTACATAGAAATATGCTTTTTCTGGTGCCAGAGTTTTTTGATCCTTTGTTGCAATCCTGCCATCTATTGTAATTTTATATCTTCCACAACCCTGCATTTTATTATCTACATGTATGATATTACCAATCATCTGCAAACCGCCAGAAGTTGGACCGACATATTCTCTTATTTCATAGTTTTTAATGGTTGGATATTTTGCTACTTCTTTGGTGTTTTTTAAAACAATATCTAAGGTTCTTTGAGATAGTGAATCGTTCTGTAGATAGATAGGAATATTCTTAAATGGCTTTAATTGATCTGACTTTAACAAATCAGAAATCGCACAACCATTCTGTTGTGCAGTTGCAATAGAACAACTTGTTTGTGCAAGTTCATTATTTAGTTGTCTTGAAGCATCTATGACTACTTTATGTAATTCTTGTATTTTTTCTAATATAAGTTCTGCTGCACCCTCTGCATCACAATAGCCATCATCTTTACAATCAGTAACAATCTTTGGCATTGGAATGTCCATTTTTTCATCAGTATCACAGATTTTTACAGCTATATCCTCGTCAATTCTTTCTAAATCTGCTACTGTGTCCTCATCAGGTGCTTCTACTTCTGTTGAAATCCAAATAATTTCTGAAGTTACCATGCTTAATGCCGTTCCATTTACTGGATAACCAATTAATGTAAATCTATTCTCTGTTCTAGGAGTAAAATACCTGGTTGGTTTTACTTTCAAATAGAAAGCAACTGTTTGACCAACACCAATAAACGGAACAGGAGTTGCAGGAACTAAAGCAACACCTGTGCCCTCGCCAAACACCATAGTAAAGTCATTAGGTGACTTGTATGGGTGTGGATCATAATCTATGTATGCAATAGGCTCTGCACATTGGTTAGTGACTCTAATATACATTGGTTTTTCTTCTCCTATTTTTGTGTGGAAAGTAATTTTTTTCTGATCAACTTTTAAACAACTAGCTGATGAGATTCTAAAATCAACAGTAAATTTTGCAGTTATTGGGTCCTTTGTACCAGGGGAAATTGCAGAAACTTTATAATACATAGTTGCTGTTGTTGCATTACTTACTTTGCCTTCATAGATAACACTTACTTGTTTTGTTTGACCAGGCTTTATTTCCTCAAAAGTTAATGGCTCAATCTTATCTTGAATATTAGAAACATATTTCTCCTCTAGCCTTGATATCTGTATGTCTTTTAATGGATATTTTCCTGTATTTGTTATAGAAAAAATAGTTTTATTTGAGGCCATTATCTCTTCATTATATTGGCTCATTGAAACAACTGAAACTGGAGGAGTTATTTTTATAGTTTTTGAATAATCAACCAAATCAATATTTAATTTTGTGTTTGGTAAAGCATAATATGCATTTCTCCAAGCAATCTCAAAGGCATAGCTTTTTGTTGTTTTTCTGGCTTTGTTGTTTTTAATAGTTATTGTGTAATCTGTTATCTCTTCGTTTGGTTCTATTGTTACAGAAGGGAGAATAACTTCTAGGTTCTCATCTTTCTTTATTACCGTGCCTTTTGCTTTTAATAGCTCTGGAGTTATAGTTATTGCTTTTTTACAATTGTTGACTAATGTTGCGGTTATCTCATTTTCAGAACCCTCACTAATGCCAACATAACTATAGATCACAAGAGGTTTTATATCTAAACAATTTTCTTGCACTTGCCCCTTATAAATATTAATTTCAATATCTTTTGCTACTTGCTTGTTTCCGACAAAACCAAATATTGTTAAAACATATTTTGCTGTTGTAAACTTAATTTTTGGATCAATTACAGAAACAACTTCTATTTCTGAAGGGGTTGTTGGGTTAAGTGCTACTGGCAAATGAGCTTCTATAGTTAATTCAGCAACTTCATCAATTGGTGTAATCTTGTAGGTCAAATCTGTAATCTTTGCATTGCCTTTATTCACTAACTTTATAATCTCTATTTCTTGACTAATTTCATTTCCAAAGTTTATTGAGATGCTATCAGGGCCAGAGATAATGCCTGTATCGGCAATCATTAGTTGTCTTGTGTATGGTGCATAGCCTGGAGCAGTAACTTCAAGATTTGGTCTTGTGCTAGAAAAATTTTGATTAATTATGTATTTCCCTGCCTTTGCTTTTTTAGTACTTGAAATTAGATCCCCAAACTCATCTTCTAATTTTACTAATGCGTTGTTTATTGGGCTTTTGTTGTCTGCATCTTTTACTTCTACTGTTATTGGGGTGTTGTATGGCAAAACATCTAAAACATTTACTTCTAAGTTTCTTTTATTCTTTATTTCAAAAGTTAATCTTTTTTCTGTAACTTTGGAGTTAAAGGTGGATCTTACATCAATGTGAGTTACGCCTGTGTTTTTTGCATTAAATAATAAATATTGTTTTTTATAAATTCCTGATTGTAATAAAACAGCCATAGAACTTAATTTTGTTTCTTGAGAATCCAATTTTGAACTTGGAAACAAATCTGTGTCTTGATAGTTTATTAGGCCAATAATAGGATGACTTGCATCAGTTTCAGTATCAATTGCTAATTCTCCTGATTGAGTGGTATAATAATTTAATTCTAATAAATACATCTCATCAACAGTTCCAAAAAAAGTTTCATTAGAATAGTCAAAGCCACCTTTGTCTAAAAACCTATATTCTACACAAAGGTTGTCTGAACATTCAGCAGGAGTTTCAAGGACCTTGAATACTTTTTCCTTTGTTTCTGCATATAGGCCTTGTCTTGAAGAGATGTTTCTTGCGGTTCCTAATGTTGAGTCTTCTGGATCTCTATGGATTTTTCCTTCACTATCTTCACACCATGCCCTGTACTTTAAAAGCAAATCGCCAATCTCTGTTGCTTTAACCTTTAACATTATTTGTTTGTTTGTTACTGACTCAGATGGCCAATATAACTCTAGCCATTTGTTTAAAATATTAGGAGAACCAACATTATCATAATCAATGGACTGTTGTCCTTCACGATAGGTTGTAGAATATTTGAAATTTGTAGTGTCTGCCTTAAAGCCAGTTATACCATAAGTCATGTTTTCAGAATCATCTTCAGAATCATCTCCTGCTCTAAAATGCACTCCACATTTTTTTACATCTATTGGCAATTGCAAATCAAATACCAAATAATAATCATTGTCTTTACTTAATATGCTTGTTGATTTGTTTTGTAAATCCCTAATCTCTAAAAAAGAAACTATTGGATTAAGATCCTCAATCATTGGTTTTAAGCTTACTGATAAATTCTCCCCATCCCCTACTACTCCAGAAGCAACAGTAACATTTCCTTCACCATCTATATATTCCACAATCAAATCCTTGTAGCCTTTGGTTAAAAATTTTGCTGGATTTTCAGAATCAATATAACCTTCATAAAGAATCTCTCCTGTTTTTGTTTTTACTGTTACATAACCATCAGTTACTGGGTTACCATAAATGTCTTTTAATTGCAAGGTTACTTCTTTTGATGCATCATTTATTATTAAGATTACCTTGTTATCTTTAAATTGATCAATAGTGATTTCTTGAGAAGCATTTGAATCTCCAGCAATGCCTACCACCTTATAGGTTTCATCTTTTTGTGTAAAGACATAAGCATAACCTGTTATGTCTACCTGTAATGGACCTAAGCCTATCGGCACATATTTGCCATTTAATAGTTTATAAATTAAGACATTTGCTGAAGAAAGTGGCATGTTTGCCCCATCATAAACATATATTGAAAGTTTGTAGGTTTCTGCAGAACCAAACTTAACAAGCCTTACTTCTAAGTCATTACTAGTATCTATATTCGCAAAATATTGTGAACAAAGATAATCCTCTTTACATGCAGTAACAACATAATCTTTATTTTTATCAAGGCCTGTAAATGTAACTTCGCCATCAAGTAAGGTTGTTTTTTCAGAAATTAAATTCCCATTAAGATTATATAAAGAAACATCAGCATCACTTACTGGGCCAGCCACACTTTCTACAACCATAACTCTTAAATCTGAACTGCCTTTTTTTAAGGTTGCTGTAAAAGTGTCTTCGCTTTTTTGTAATCTAAATGTTTTGTCCTCTTGGTCACTATCGTATGTTCTGTAATCTTTTTTTGTTACAACAAATCTTATTACAGAACCTGCTTTTTCTGTAAATGTGAATTTGCCTAGTTGGGTTATGCCATATGCTATTTTTTCGCCAGCAACATTATAGACTGTAACTTCACAATCATCTAATAAATCTCCAGTGTCTGATACTGCCAAGATTGTGCCCCTTGCATCAAGTCCTTCTAATTGAGCTGAACCCAAATCAAACTGTAATTCTATAGGTATTATTTCATCATTACTTGATATAGTTATAGATTGAGAAACTGTTTGGTAGCCATCAGCCTCAACAACTAATGAGATAGACTTACCTAATGGTGCATCTGTAAAACTAATTAAGTTTGAGCTTCCTGGTGTTGCTATTTGCTCTTCTGATTTTCCACTGACTGTATAGTTTAAAGTCGCTTTGTATTTTGAAATGGCTTTTTTTGTTTCTGAATCTGTTACTGTTAATTTGAAATTACCACGAGTCACATTTTCTGAAAATTTTATTATTATTGGTTCTCCTCTTGTAAACAGGTGACTTTTATCAAAATCTGCAAATCCTGATTTTGTGGCTATAATTGCATAATCTGCTCCTGACTTAAGAGCAAGCCTTGCCTTATGACCATCACTTATTGTCCCACTAAATTTTGTCTTGTTTTTTAAATCATAAATCTTAACATCTACATCTGATAATTTGTTTCCTGAAAAATCAGTTAGTGAAAACTCCACTGTTGTTTTTGATGCAAAGTTAATTATTAAGAGAATTATAATTGCTAAAATGACAATTGTAAGACTAGCCACAACCACAAAAGCAGGAATTCCTTTTTCTTCTAAAAAGCTATTAACTTTATTTAGGTTTATTCCTTTTTTTGTTAGCCAATCAGAGAAAGAATAATATTTAGTTTCTAACCATTTATAGGCCTTGCCAAAAATGTTGTTTTCTTTTTGCTTGCCTATGTTTTCTTCTGAGAAATCTTCATCTATTTCTGAATAATCATCAATTTCAGTATCATCCTCAAAATCTATTTCTTCTTTGGCTTTAGAGCCTCTAGGTTTTGATTTAGTTCTTGCCATATATTTTTCTTTCTTTTTATTTTTTAAAATATATTTAAGCTATATAAATAAAAGCAATATATATTTATATATCTTTCATTAATTACAATGAATGAAAAATATTTTAAATATTAACCATTTACTAGAAAAAGTTATTTTGTTATGAAAAAACATAAAAATAGAAATCCAAGAAAAAGTATTTTCTTGGGAATTAAAAAGAAACCTTGATGTTCTTTTTTTCTTCAGCTGTTGCTTCTAGGAAAGTTTCTTCTTTGAAATTAAACATCTTAGCAAAGACGCTGTTCGGGAAAACTTGTAGCTTGTTATTGTAGTCCATTATTGTGTCGTTGTAATATTGTCTTGCATATGCTATTTTGTTTTCAATACCTGATAACTCCTCTTGAAGCATTAAGAAATTCTGGCTTGCTTTAAGGTCTGGATAGTTTTCAACAACAACATTTAAAAGACCGCCAATTGCCTTAGACAACTGATCGTTTGTTTTCATTGCTGCTTTTATGTCTTTTGTTTGCATAGCTTGATTTCTTAATTCTGTAATTTTTGATAATGTGCCTGCTTCGTGCTTTGCATAGCCTTTAACTGTCTCAACAAGGTTTGGTACAAGATCATATCTTTTCTTTAGCTGAACATCAATCTGGCTCCAGCCGTTTTTTACCTTGTTTCTCATAACAACTAGGCTATTGTAAATGAATAAAGCCATTAGCAAAAATACACCAAGAATCACCAGAATAACTATTAGTGCTATTGACATTTTTGAATCACCATTTTATTGTTATAACTAGATAATATATAAGATGTTAATGTTTATAAAGAAATTGTTTGAAACTATTGAAGTTTTTTTGAAAGATTATTACAGCCTTCTTCTATTTTTTTTATTGCTATTCTTATATATTCTTCAGATTTTTCTTTAGAATTGGTTTCTTGAAGTATGTCTGAATAATCTAGAAAATCTTCATTTTCATAAAAGCAAAGCTCATTAAAAAGAACAGAATCTCTATTGAATTTTTCTTTTAAGAAACCCTTGTGAAAATTAGTCATTGAGACTACAACATCAGAAGAATCAAGAATTTCTTTTGTAACTTTTCGTTGCTTGTGTTTAGAATAGTCTATCTTTCTTTTGTTTAGCTCTTCTTTGACTACAGGGTGTATTTCTTGTTGTCTTGCAGTTATGCCTGCTGAAGAGACTTTTGTTTTTTTATGATCTTCAAGAAGAAATTTTTTCAGCAAAAGCTCTGCACACATGCTTCTGAAGATATTTCCTGCACATACAAAAAGTATTGATTTCATCTTACTCTAGGCTTTACTCTTACTACTTTTTGCTTATTTGGTTTTTTTGTTTTAGATTTTGGTCTAGGTTTAGGCATGTTTGTGCCTGCTCTTGCTCTTGCTATTGCTCTATTAGATTGTACAACTCTATTTAAAGAATTAAATAAGCGTTTATGAACCTTTTGCACACCTTCAGGAATTCTATTTAATTTTTTTCGCTTTATAGTCGGATCTGGACTTTCATCTAAACAATGAAAATGAATTTTATTTTCTTTTGGATTTTTACCTATTGTTCCATGAAAAGCATTTTCAAAAAATTCAGTTTTATAAGTTCCAGTTTTCTTCTTATGTCTGCTTTTTGAATACCAATCAAATTAAATGCTATTTCCATAAGATCAGAATGTGTTGCAAAATCACAATTCCAATGTTTTGGTGCTACAAGAACATAATCTTTTCCTTGATAGCTTGTACTAAAAAACTTGTACTCATTATGGTTTTTAGATTTTTTATGAACAACAAATATTGAATTCCCTATTTCTGCTTTGTTGTAATATGTTTTTAGAATTTCTTGCATAGACATATTTTTTTGATAATCTGGAAGTCCAATATTTTTACTGCTCATTTTCTCACATCTATTTCTTTAAACTTTTTTCAAGCTTTGCTATTGCAATTCTTGTTTTTATCATAGTATCTGGGTTTAGGCTCATGGACTTTATACCCTCTCTTACCAAGAACTCAGCAATCTCTGGATAATCTGATGGTGCCTGACCACAAATACCAATATACTTTTTTTTCTTGTTTGCAATCCTTATGACTTCTGCCAACATCTTTTTTACTGCTGGGTTTCTCTCATCATAGATATTACTTAAAAGTTCAGAGTCTCTATCAAGGCCAAGAACCAACTGTGTCAAGTCGTTACTTCCAATACTAAAACCATCAAAGACCTCTAAGAACTCTTCTGCAAGTATGACATTAGATGGAATTTCACACATACAATGTACCTTTAAGCCATTCTTGCCTTTCTCAAGACCGTTCTTTTTCATTTCGCCAAGAACTTTCTTTGCTTCATCTATTGTTCTACAGAAAGGAACCATTAGCTCTAGGTTTATTAGGCCAAACTCTTCTCTAACTTTTTTAATTGCTAGGCATTCTAAAGCAAAGCCAGCAACATAGTTTCCTTGGTAGTATCTTGAAGCACCACGCCAACCTATCATTGGGTTGTTTTCTTCTGGCTCATAATCTTTGCCACCTATCAAGTTAGCATACTCGTTTGATTTAAAGTCTGATAGTCTTAGTATTACTTTCTTTGGATAGAAAGCAGCAGCAATCCTTGCAATACCTTGTGCAAGTTTATCAACAAAGAATTGCTTTTTGTCTTTATAGCCAACGGTTAGGGCAGCTATCTTTGATTTTGTTTCTGGATCTTTTATTTTATTGTAATTTATAAGAGCAAGAGGGTGAATCTGTATCCAAGAGTTTATAATAAACTCCTCTCTTGCCAGACCTACACCTTCATTAGGAATAAAACTTAAATCAAAGGCCTGTTCTGGGTTACCGACATTCATTGTTAATTGTGTTTTTGTTTTTTGAATCTCTTTTAGATTTACTGTTTCTTTTGTAAATGGGATTTTACCCTTATAAACAAAACCAGTATCTCCACTTGAACAGTCCATTGTTACTTCATCTCCAGTTTCTAATTTTGCTGTGCCATCAAGTGTTCCAACAATACATGGTATTCCTAGCTCTCTTGAGACGATCGATGCGTGGCAGGTTCTTCCACCTTTGTTTGTAATTATTCCTGAAGCAATTTTCATGATTGGCTCCCAATCAGGATCAGTCATTTCTGTTACTAAAATTTCCCCTTTTTTAAATTGATTAATGTCTTTTACATTTTTAATGACCTTTACTTTGCCTGTTGCAATCTGTTGACCTACACTTTTACCTATTACTACTGGCTTTTTAGTTGTTGAAAGAGTATAAGTTGTGTAGCTGTTTAGGTTCTTTTGAGACTGGACAGTTTCTGGCCTTGCCTGAACAATAAATAGTTCGTTTGTTTTACCATCAAGGGCCCATTCCATATCCATTGGTTTAAATCTTCCTGCTTGATTAGAATAGTGGTCTTCAATAATGCAAGCCCATTTTGCTAGAAGCAAAGCTTGGTCATCAGTTATTGAAAACTTGTTTCTATCATTTAGCTCTACAGCAACATTCTTGGTTGGTTTGTTACCTTGAGTATCATAAATCATTCTAATTGCTTTCTCACCAAGAACTTTAGAAATTATTGGTTTTTTATTTTGCTTTAAGGTTGGTTTAAAGACAATAAACTCATCAGGATTAACAGCACCTTGGACAATGTTTTCTCCAAGGCCGTATGTTGAATTGATTATTACTGCATCTTTAAAACCAGTTTCTGTATCTATTGAAAACATAACACCAGAAGAAGCCAAATCACTTCTAACCATTCTTTGAACAACAACAGAAAGAGCAATACTGAAATGATCAAAGTGCTTGTCTTCTCTATAGGAGATTGCTCTGTTTGTGAAAAGAGAAGCAAAGCATTTTCTTACGGATTCTAGTAAATCTTCTTTTCCTGTAATATTAAGATAGCTTTCTTGTTGTCCAGCAAAGGATGCATCTGGAAGATCTTCAGCTGTTGCACTTGAACGAACAGCCACATCTAAATTTTTTATTTTTTCTATTTTACATAATTTATCATATGCAGCAAAAATGTCTTTTTCTAATTCTTTTGGAATTTCTGCGTGTCTTATCAGATGTCTAATCTTACTGCCTTTTTCTGCAAGAGAATTTATGTTGTGAGTATCTAGATCTTTTAGGATATTTTTAATTTCAGATTTTAAACCAGATTTTTCAAGAACATATCTGTAGGCATATGCTGTTACTGCAAAACCATATGGGATCTTTACTCCTTTTTTTCTTAAGTTTTGATACATCTCTCCTAAGGAGGCGTTCTTTCCCCCAACATAAGGAACATCCTCTATCCCAATTTCATCAAACCACATTATGAACTTTTTATCTTTAGAAACCATATTTTATCTTTTCTCCTAATTTAAATTGTATAATTAGAAATAAATAAGAATAAAGGATTTATAAACAATTTGTTTTAGCGGGCACCAGCACCACCACCGCCACCGCCACCACCGCCAAAGCCACCTCCACCACCGCCACCTCCACTACTTGAAGAATAACCTAAAGATGTAGAAAAACTGCTGGTTGCAAATGTTGAATAACTTACAAAATCTTGATTTTCTGATAATTGCTCAGGCATAGCAGTCTTTAATGCCTTTGCTGTTTCTTTAGCTACCCCAAAAGCAGTAGCATAGACCATGTACTCTTCCCAGAGAATTACGTGCTTTGGAGGGTGATCTTTAATTAAAGAAAAGTCAGTAATGTACTTTTTGAAATTACTCCATTGAAGGTTTTTTATTCTGCCCTCTTTTGAGAAACGACCAAAGATTGTATTAAAAGTTGTTTTTGATTTCACAAACCCAATAGTTGTTTTTGATCTTATAAATCTTATACTTATATTACTTATAATAATAAATATAAGCAAGAAAAAAAACAAAAAGGTCCAATTTGGAAAAATATATGAAGTAAAAAAAGTCAAAAATACAAAGGCAAATAAAAACAAATATAATGCCATTACTACTTTTGCAACAACAACTCCAGTATTATTAAAATAATTGTTCTTCTTTGACCATTCTTTTAAATCGGTCCTTATCTCTTTTTCTAGCTCTCTAAATGAATTTTGAAATTCTAGAGTTTTGTCAAAATTAGCAAACAACCCACCAGTGCTTTTTTTAGAACTTAAATAACCAGTTCTAAAATCATTTAAATTAACAACACCATCAGGATAATAAACCCAAAAGAAATCAGCAACTTTTGAAACATATGTTGGCAATTTTACTTTTTTTGCATTTTTAATTTTAATAAGATTATATTTTTCTAAAGCAAATAATGATTTCTCACTTACCTTTACCAACTCATATTGTTTTTTACAAACCAGATACAATATGGCTGAAGAAAACCAATGATCTGATAATTTACCAGTGATAAAATAATTTGCCTGAAGAGGATCTTCTGGACCTGGCAAATCTCTCTCATAAACTCCAAAATATCCTGTTTTATTTTCTGGAATATCTCTGCCAAAAATTAACCAGATAAAAAATAGCAACAATATTGGTAGACCAACCATTAAAAAAAAGAATAATGCGATTACTTGTGGGGTTGCTTCTTTTTTTACATATTCTGTGGTATATTTATCATAGTCCTCTTGCCAGTTTGGTTCCTCATTGATTATTTGTTCTTTGGTGTATGTTCTTTCTGGGTAGTGATAGAGATTATCTTGATTGAACCATTCTTTTGGCATAAGAATATTTACTTCTATTATCTCATAGGCATAAACATGTTTTGAAATATTCAAAATGTTTTCTGTGATGTTTGATTGGTAGTTTTTAGAATGAATGAACCTGGTTGTTTGGTTTAGATCACCAGGAAAGATAATGTTAATGTTTGCGTTTGTTGAAACACTTGTTTTTCCTGGATACACTTGATAATAGAATTGAGTTCCGTCTTCTATAGCCCTTATCTGATGCGCAATAGAATAATTGAAATTTGCTGTAACTGTTGTATCACAAAATTCACCTTTAAGTATTAACTCAGGATCACCAGATTCTGTGTTTTTTTGTTTATACTCAAAGGAACACTCTGCACCTTGGCAATAACCGCTTGGGTCTATAATTTCTAGATTTGGCCTTTGAAGGAATAGCTCTTTATAACAACCGGACAACTTATAATCTAACTTTTCAGAAACAGAAATTAAGCCTGATTGCTCAAGAGTGTAGTTGATGTCGTAATTTGTTATTTCAAAGGACCTAGCAGAAACTGTTGGAAAGATAAATAATGCAAAAACTAGAAATAATAAGATCTGGTTTCTTTTTAACATACTTTATTCTTTCTCAAATTTATCCCAAGGAAAACCAACCCAATGGCTTACAACCTTGCCATAATATTCAGGAACAATTTTGTGATGCTCTTTGTTTAGGAAAATTGTAGCACACTTTACTGATTTTACCTTATATGTTTTTAAAAGGTCTTTTAAAAAGATAAGAATATTACCTGTATCACAAATATCATCAATAATCAGAACATTCTTGCCTTTAAGAAGAGACTTGTCAGGAGCAATCAATAGCTTTAGTTCTTTTTGTTTCTTTTTCTCATAAGAGGAAACAGAAACACTCATTATTTTTTTTGTATTAAGAAGGCGTGCAAAGATTACTGCAGGGACTAAACCACTGACCGCAACACCAAGGATATAGTCTACTTTAAAGTTTGATTTTTTTATTTTTTTTGAAATTTTTTCACAAAGATTTTCTATATCTTCATAGCTATAGTTTATAATTTCCACATTTCTCACCATCAAATTATTTCTTTTTTTAATCTTGTATATCTTCTGTATTTTTCTGTTCTGTTTATGGACTTGTTATGTATTGCTTTTTGTGGGCAGAAATTATAGCATCTTGTACAGAACACACAGTTGTTTTTAAAAGTTAATTTGCTTTTTTCTTTTTTGATTGTTATGTTTTTTGTCGGGCATATTTTTTGACAAAGCCCACAATAGTTGCAGGCATCTCTATTCCACACAAAACGGTTTTTTTGTGGTTGCATGATTTTGAAAAAGAAAAACTTAGATATTGGTGCAAATAAAGACCAAAAAAAATTTGCTTTTTTAAATTTAGATTTGCCTGAAATAAGGACCTTAAAATCTTGCTTTATCTTTTCTATTGTGTTACTTATAGATAACTCTATTTGCTCATCTTTGTCAGTGTCTTTTCTAAACACAAAATAAACATTGTCTGGCATAATGTATGCAAAATTAGAAATAACATTGTATTTTTTCTTCTTAAGGATCTTTTCAAGAACATTAAAGCTTATGCCTGTTGTTAGGCCAGCTGTTGCAAAAAGAATAACAGGCTTATCTTTTACTTCTGGTAGCTTTTTTACAAAATCAACAACAAGGTCTGGAGGATAACAAGCATAGACTGGAAAGCCAATCATTAGAAAATCATATTTGCTTTGGCTTGAAACTACATCTATGTCCTCTATTTTAAAAAGATCAACAGAGACATTTGCTTTTTTGTAGTTCTCTTGAAACTCTCCTGCAACAAAGGCCGTGTTGCCAGTTCCTGAGAAATAATAGATTGCACCATTTCCTGGTTTAAACTGTTTTAACTGTATAGTCATACAAAAGAGAGAACAAAAGAATTTAAAAAGGTTTATAATTCTTCAACAGAAGCAGAAATATCTTCAAAGATTACTTTGTCTTTTGCTATTTCTATTATGTCTTTTGATTTTATTATATCAAAATATCTTATTGGCTTTCCATATTGTTTTGCAAGTTTTATCTCTGCAAAAACACCATCACTTACTTGCCCAAACACCCAAAGCTCATCTGCCTTTTTTACCATTGAATTGTTTGCATTTCTTACTAAATCTCTATCTACTGTATCAGACAGAAAATAATCAAAAATCATAAATGGGTTCAATGGAACAAAACCCTTTTCTAAAACAAACTTTGAAATATGTTGCCTAAAATAAAAATTTAATTTTGAATATGCGGGATATACTAATTTCATATCTGTGCTTTTGTACATATAGAAAATAGAACATAAGCATTTTTAAAGGTTTATCACAGAAATTAACAACATTTTTTTTAACATTTCCCGCAGATACATTTTCTTTTAGAATTAAAGCAATTTATATTTATTTTGTTTTGCATTGGACAGCTACTCCCGAAACACTTAAATAGTGTTTTTGGTACTAGTATTATAAAAGAGAAAAAAGAAGAACAAATAATCAAAGATTAAAATAACGGATTAAATATAAATGACAGAGCTTATATATTTTAGACATGATTCTTTCAGGAAAGGACAAAAAGAAATTATTAAAGATATTTATCAATCTGTTTCTTTAGGCAAGAACATCTTAGTGCATGCACCAACAGGAACAGGAAAAACAGACTCTGCTCTTTCGGCAGCAATAACTTTTGCCTTGAAAAAAGACCTAAAGGTTCTTTTCTTAACACCTAAAATTTCTCAACACAAAATTGCTATTGAAGTTATTGATGACCTAAATGACAAATATAATCTAAAGATAAAAGCTGTTGATTTTGTTGGAAAGAAAAACATGTGTATTGATCCTGTAATCTCAAAAACAGACTCTAACTTTTATGAAATCTGCAAGATGGCTTGCAAGAAAAAACAATGCCCTTTTTTTGAGAATATTAGGCCAAGTAACAAAGGACAAAGAGACCTTCTTTCTTACCTTCTTGAAAAAAAACTATCAGAAAAAGAAGTTTTGACACATTTAGAGATTAAAAATATGGCAAAAGAACTAAAAAGCGTTGCAGGAGATAGACAACCAGTTTGTGCTTATGAACTTGCAAAGTTATTTGCTAAAAGTTGCAGAGTAATTATTGCAGATTATTATCATGTCTTTTCTTCTAAGGTCATGGAATCTACACTTTCTGAAATTGGCATAAACTTAGAAGATTGTATTGTTGTTATCGATGAGGCGCATAACCTTGAAGACAGACTTTTGAAACTGCTTTCAAAATCACTAAACACAAACATGCTTCATAGAGCAATCAAGGAAGCAAAAGAAATAAAGAATAATAAACTAAAAAACTTGTTAGATAAGCAACTTGATCATGTTGAGAAAATAGCTGAAGAAAAGCTTAAAAAAATAAAAGAAGAAAAAATAGGAAAAGATGAATTTTTGATAAAAGAGATTAAAGAAGATGTTATTTCAGTTATCGAAGAACTTGAGGAATCAGGACTTAAGTATATTGAAGAGCTAAAAGAAAGTAGCTCTGCTCTTATCTCTGTAGGGCTGTTCCTAGAAGAATGGATAAAAGAAAAAGATGCACATATAAGATTTATTAGAAAAGAAAAAAACGCAATTAGTGTCAAGTATAATGCACTTGATGTTTCGCCATTAACAAAAAAAATATTTGAAAACTGCTATTCTTCTGTCTTGATGTCAGCAACATTAACACCACTTGCAATGTATGCAGACATTTTAGGCTTAAAAGAAGGGACAATAACTAAAGAATACCCTTCGCCATTTGATAAAGAAAAAAGACTTAACCTCCTTATTAATGATGTTTCTACAAAATTTACACAAAGAACAGAAGAAGAATATAAAAAGATTGCAAGGCATGTAGAAAAATGTGTAAATGCTATACCAGGAAACTGCGTGGTGTTCTTTCCAAGCTTTGAAGTATTGGGTGACATATATCGGTTGATGAGAAACATAAATAAACCAATTATTGTTCAAGAAGAAAGAATGGATAGCTCTGATTTTGAAGAAATGATTCAGGGGTTTAAGAAACACTCAAAGAAGTTTGGAAGTATACTGATGGCGGTCATGGGGGGAAAAGCTTCTGAAGGAATTGACCTGCCAGGAGAGCTTTTGATTGGTGCAGTTATTGTTGGGATACCTTTGGCAAAGATGGAATTAGAAACTAAAGCAAAGATTGACTATTATGAGATTAAATTTAGGAATGGCTGGAACTATGCATACATACAACCAGCTATACAAAAAGTCATACAGAGTGCTGGAAGAGTCATAAGAACAGACAATGACAAAGGCGTTGTTGTTTTTATTGACTCTCGCTTCCATTGGGAAAACTATAGAAGATGCTTTTCTAAAGACACGCAGTTTGTTATAAGTAAAGACCCTAAAAAAGAAATAGAAAGCTTTTTTGAAAATTAGTTTTTTTGTTCACTTTACTTGGTTTATAAAACTAAATCAAACTTTGTTTTTTAACCACATATCATATTCTTTATGATTTGCAAAACAACGATTGAATATTAATACGTCTCCATTTATTTTATAAGTTAATCTCGCAGAAGCAGTTACTTTTTCTACAAAATACGGACAACCATAATGCATGTGTTTTCTTGATAATTCTTCTCTTTTTATTTTTTCTATTTTTTTGTAAAATAATTTTTGTAATTCTAGGGGTAATTTCTTTAAACTTTAAAAGAACATATCATCATATTGTATTTTATATACCAATGCTACTCACTTCTTTAAATATGAAAAAATTTTTTGAAAATCCTTCTCAGAATGTAATTTTGATTTACCTTGTTTGATTTTTTCCATATCCCTTTCTATGGCTTTTCCTAAAAGTTCCATTTCTAATTTTTTTTATCAACTTTATGCTTGTGGGCAAGTTCCAAGATGCCAGCTCTAACAACTTCGCTTTTTGTAGCATAATAACCTTTATCTACAAAATCAGAAAGGTATTTTGCTTGTTTGCCTTTTAGTCTTACCATAAACTCTATTTCTTTTTCCTTAGCCATAAATAATCACAAATATCTTAGAAACAAAGCAAATTTAAATTGATATCATTTTGATATCTTTTTGATATCAGATGATTTTTTGCTTTTATTTTCAGGAAGTAGAAGATCTCCAGGAAAGTAATTGAACAGATGCTCTTTGTGGATAGGGGTTGTTTCAAATTCTTTGATTAGATCTTTAAACTTTTCTCTTACTGTTCTTGTAAAATATATCATCTCTTCTGAGTTTTTAACCTCAAAGTCAATTTCAAAATCCCAATAGCCAATAACTTTTGTAATATCAAAGACACACAGGTTGTTCTGAAGGAAAATAATCAACTGCTCTTCTTCTTGTTCTTTAATGTTATTGAACTTAATTAAAGACTTATAAGCAAATCTCCCTGTCTTTTTAATATTAAGATGAGGCTTAAAGCCACAAATTATGTTTCTATCTTGCATACTTTTTATTCTGTAGATTACTGTGTTAGGAGATGTTTTAACTTTTCCTGCAAGCTCCATTGCCCCAACTCTGGCATTTTTGGAGATTGCAAAAAGAATCTTTAAATCTAAGTTGTCTAGTTTTTCGGTTGCTAGATAATCTGTGTCAATAAATGATTTCTTATTTATCTCTCTGTATTTTTTTGCAAAATAGTCCCTACCGAAATATATGTTTTCAAGAGTTGTTAAAACATCTAAGCTTCCTATATTTTCTGGAAACTCTTCTTTTATAGATTTTATAAAAGAATAATATTGAACAACATTACTTGCAAGATAATCAACTATTATATCCCAATGACCTGTGCATTCTGCAAGATAAGAAACATTGTTGTCTTCTTTTATAAAAGAAATTAACTGTGCTTGAACCTCTGGAGAAATATTTGTTAATCTTATCATTGTTCTGTAACTGGTATAGCCTAATTTTACAAAATTAATAACTGTGTAATAGCCTAGAATAATTTGGCGTTTTTCTAGATTGATTAGACGATAGCTTAAGACCTGCTGGGAGGTTTTAAGAAGCTTTGCGATATTAGAGATCGGTTGCCTTGAATCTTTCTCCAATTCCAGTAAAAAGCGCATATCAAATTTGTCTATTTCCTGCATATTTGTATTTATGAGAAAAATGCATATAAATATTGCGATTTCACAAAAATTTTGTGAGAAAGATATATAAAGCTTCAAATTCACAAAATATTTAATTCAAGCCAAAAGTTTTCAAATATGAAAACAATCCTTGTAATTCCCCCCTACTTTCCGTTAATCGCTACGGAAGATGAGAATATTGACAAAGAACCTAACAACGACCTACCAAAACCCCTTCTGCTTATGCCATATTTTCCGTTTTCTCTTAAGTCTTTTTCTTTCTTGTTCCTTGATTTTGAGATAATGCATTCTAAAAAACCAAAAACACTTGATTCTTGTCTGGAATTGATAATGAAACAAAAGCCTAAAAAAATTGTTTTTGATTTCTTGCAAGAACAACAATTTGAAAAATACAATCAAAATCTGCAAAACATTATTGAAAAAATCAAAACACTATATCCTGAAATTAAAATTGAAGAATTGAAAAACAACAAAGAAGGAAATTTTGAAGAAAAGAATTTAGAAAAGATAAAGGAAATTAGAAAATATGCTGTAAGAAATGAACAAAAGCTTTTTGTCATACAGGATTTAGCGAATTTAAAAGATGTTTACAAAATATTAAACCAAGAAATTTATGACTTCTGGTTTTTTAACTTTAGATCTCATTCTTTAAAAGAAATATTAAAATTAAAAAAAGACTATTTTGATCTAAATTATTATCTTACTTGCGATTTTGAAAAACTTAATTGCCAAGATGCAAGATTATTATCAGAAAATGGGCTTGAAAAACTATATTTGAAATTAAAGATAAACAACAAATCTTTTGATTGTTTTTCAGAACATTTAGAGAAACTAAAAAACATCTCTTCTTTTTGTAAAATTGAGCTAACGATTATCCCTGAAATCTCAGAAATAAAAAATATTGAACTGATTGATTTTCTAAACACCTTAGATTTAGAAAAAATAAAATATACTATTAAGCAAACAACAAGAAAAATAGAAACAAAAACAGAATTTATTAATTTCGGGGTGTTGGCTTTACTTAATGCTCTTGAAAAAAAAGAAGAACTTAAAAAGAGGCTAATAGAAATACCAAAAATAAAAGACAAAACAACATTTGAACAAATTATTTCTTTTATTTTCAAAACAGAAAAGAAATATTTGGAATTTTATATTGACATCATACATTTCCTTGATGGTTTTTTCACAAAAGAAGAAATTATTGATTATCTAAATAGATTACACCCAGAAACCAAAAAAGAAAATATTGAAAAAATCGTTTATAATTTTATATCGCTTTTAGAAAAAGAAATGTTTATCGATTATGTTGATTCTAAAAAAGAACAGAAATCACATTATATAAGTGCACTGCCAAGAAATAACAATCTTTTTTACATGTACTCCTGTTCACAAAAAGGATATATCTTGGGGAAAAACCAAAAACTGGAAGAAGTGCCAAAAGATGTTTTCTTTTTCTTTGTGTTCTCTAAAGGAATCTTCATGCTTAGAGAAATTGCAAACAAGCTTCGTCTTCTGTTTAAGGACAAAAAAGAGTTTAGCAAGGACAACTACCTTAAGAGCACAGAGAAGATATACAATACTCTTAAACAATATGGGCTTTGCAAATAACCTCACATAATAGCTTTTAATATGTTTCTATTATATGATATTTATAATAAAAGTGAAACATAACATGTCAGAAGAAGAATTTAAAGTAACACCTTGGGAAATTGAAGGAAAGGTTGATTATCAGAAATTAATAAAACAATTTGGAACAAGTGAGATAAATAAGCAGATACTTGAAAAATTAAGATTAAAAACCAAATCCAAGAAACTACATCCTTTCTTTAGAAGAGGATTTATTTATTCACATAGAGATTTTGATAAGATATTAGAAGAAATAGACAAGCAAAATTTCTTTATCTATACTGGTAGAGGCCCATCAGGAAGAATGCATATTGGACACCTTATTCCTTTTATTATCTCTAAATGGTTTCAGGACGAATTTGATTGTAATGTTTATATAGCGATGTCAGATGATGAGAAGTTTTTGTTTAAAGACAAGTTGAACTTTGAAGAAATGGAAAAGAACTCCAAAGAAAATTTCAAAGAAATATCTGCTGTTGGTCTTAATCCTGATAAGACTTTTTTCTTTTCAGATATTGAGTATATTCAAAAACTATATCCTGTAGCTTTGAAGTTTGCAAAAAAAATAACTTTTTCTACAGCTAAAGCGGTGTTTGGATTTAATAATGATAATAACCTTGGACAATTTTTTTATCCAGCAGTTCAGATTGTTCCAACAACTTTTGAAAAAAAACATTGCTTGATACCTGCAGGAATTGATCAGGACCCTTATTGGAGAATACAAAGAGATATTGCTGAAAAGCTAGGATATAAGAAAGTTGTAGCTGTGCATAACAAGCTTTTGCCACCATTGCAAGGAATAGACGGGAAGATGTCAAGCTCAATTGGAGAAACTGCAATATTTTTGGATGATGATTTTAAGACTATTGAAAAGAAAATAAATAAATATGCTTTCTCTGGCGGACAGCCTACAATTGAAGAACAAAGAAAAAAAGGCGGAAACACAGATGTGTGTGTTGTTTATTCTTGGTTAGAGATATTATTTGAAGAAGATGACCAAAAGCTTGAACAAAGGAAGAAAGACTGTAAAGCAGGAAAGATACTTTGCGGAGAATGCAAGAAATACTTATCTGAAAAAATCTCAGTTACCTTAAAGAAACACCAAGATACAAAAATAAAAAACTCTCCACTTATAGAGAAATACAAGTATAGTGGAAAGCTTGCAAAAACTATGTGGCAGTGAAATCCATACATGAAAAAAATAAGAATTGCAATCGACTTAGATGATACTTTAGTTCCTACTGTGGATCTTGTTGTTAAAGAAATACTTAGTGATAAAAGCTTTCCTGCCTTTAGGGGCTATCAATCTATTAAGGACTTTACATATGATGAAGAGCTGGCACTTTATAGGTATATAAGAAAAACAATAAACAAACAAGACATTTCTAAATTTATGCCAATGCCAAGATCTGTTCTTGCCATCAAAAAACTTGCAAAAGATTTTGATCTTTATATGGTGACTGCAAGAACCAAGAACGTTAAAAAGCACACAAGAATTTGGTTAAATTATCATTTTCCAAAAATGTTTAAAAAGATAATATTTGGGCAATATAGAAAAGAAGGGGAATTTAAGAAGACAAAAGGAGAGATATGTAAAGAACTTGGAATTTCAATGATTATAGATGACAGAATAGATTATGCTCTTGATTGTTATAAGCATGGGGTAAAAGCAATTGTCTTTGATTATAAGGACGGCTATCCATGGTCAAAGGGTAAGCTTCCAAAAGATGTTAAAAAAGCAAAGGATTGGAAAGAAGTTTTAGAAATTATCAAAAAGACAAAGTTTTAAACAAGTTTTATATTTAATTATATTATATAGCCTGGTAGTGTAGCGGCCAAGCATGCAAGACTCTGGATCTTGCGACAGGAGTTCGAATCTCCTCCGGGCTATCATTGTGATTTGAGGGAATTACTATGGGAATATTTGATGCTTTTAAAAAGAAAGAAAAAACAGAAGAAGAAAAGAAAAAAATTGAAGAGCTGAAAAAACAAAAAGAAAAGCCTGTTGCACAAATTGACCTTGCTAATTCTAAATACCCTGATCAAGTGTGTGCAGTATGTAGCCAGAAAGGCTGTGACAAGAAATGGGGCGGGCAATACTGGCATAAAAAGTGCTTGCGTTCTGTTAAGGGAATGGCAAGAGACATGATTTAATTTCTTATTTTTTTATTGCTTTTGTCAAAGATATTACCAACAATTTCTTCAAGAATATCTTCAATTGTTAATAGGCCAATAACTTCTCCTGACCTATCAACAACAATTGCCATCAAAACAGACTTATCTTCAAAATCATAGAAAATATCTCCTATTTCTTTAGTTGGAGAAACAAACTCTATTGGCCTAATTATGTTTTTTATTAATTCATTACTTTTCTTTTCCTTAATTGCCTTTAAGACATCATCAACATCTACAATGCCAATAATATTGTCTTCATCTTCAAAATAAACAGGATATCTTGAATGGCCACACCTTGAGATTATATCTATTGCCTTATTTATTTTTATATCTCCATTTATGATTTTCATTTTCTCTCTAGGAGTCATAACTTTTGTTACTGGCGTGTCTTCAAAGTCAAGAACTTTATGCATAATCTTTGCTGCACCACTACTAAGCACACCTTCTTTTCTGCTTAAGGTTAAAATTATCTTTAACTCATCTTCAGAAATCTTCTTTTCTTTCTTTGGGCGAATACATTTGCTTACAAGTCTTGATAAAAAAGAATACATCTTTATCAAGGGATAGAAAAGAATAGAAAGAAAATGAATTGGCCTTGAAGCTAGCAAAGAAATACTTTCTGCGTGCTGTACAGCAAAAGTCTTTGGAAAAATCTCTCCAAATGTTAAAATTATAAGAGTCATAACTCCTGCAGCTATTGCTACACTTTTTGAACCAAAAGCAGTTATAAATAGACTTGTGGCTAAAGCAGAAGCAGAGATATTAACAATGTTGTTGCCAATAAGAATTGTAACAATAAGCGTGTGAGGATCTTTCTTAAGTTTATAAAGGGTTTGAGAACCTGATGTGCCTTTCTTTAAAAGAGACTTTACTCTAATAATGTTTATAGACATTAACGCAGTTTCAGATGCAGAAAAAAATGCTGAAAGTGCAACTAAAATGAATAAAATTATGATTTGAAAAAAAGTGCCCATTTGTCTTACAACCTTCTAATATAATTAAAAATAAAAGAGTTTTTAAACATTATTATTAGAAAAGATTTGGAAATTACTCTTATGTCGTCCAAGAAATAGTGTGTTTTTATAAACTGGCTTTTACAAACTTGCATAAAAAAAGATTTTAAAAAAACAGAAAGAAAATGTTGAATCTATAATCCAACATATTGTCTTATTCTTTGCTTGATTTTTGTGATATTATCAAGATAGATATTTAGCTTTTTTTCTATTACTGACATTTGCTCTTCAGTATCTTTTACTTGACCAGCAACAAAAAAGCTTTCTGAGCCTAGGCCATTATACTTTAGTAATTCTTTTCTTAAAGAAAGGTATTCTGTTAAAGTATAATAATATGCAGTGTAATTCTCATACATTCTTGTAAACAAAACCCTTGTTGTATCATCTTTAAAATATCTTCTACCGTCTATTTCAAAATGATTCTTTGTTTTTGCACCAAGGCTGTTTTTATTAACAACTGCATCTACAGCATCAATGTGCCCTTCTAGCCAATTGATATCTCTTGCTCTATAATCACATCTTTTTATAACTGCAGAACCGGATAACTTGTTTGTTTCCTTGATTAATGTTTCATCAATCACAACATCATCTGCACTTTTCTTACCAAAAAGCTTTTTAAAGAATGATCTTACCATGTTTTTCACCAAATTCCCTATTTTTATTTTTCTTAAATTTATTAAAAAGTATATATATTGTGCCTATAGTATTTAAATTAATATCTTTTTGCAATATCAAAAATTAGTCAAAAAAACAAGCAGAGAACTATTTTGCTAAAAACCAAACTTCTTTGCTAATTTTTCTTTCTGAATTAGTTTCCTTAAATCTGTTGCCAAATCTATAGGAGAGACAGAAACCACATTAAAATCACAAAGCCTATTCCAGCCTACATCTCCTTTATACCTTGGTAGAATATGGAAGTGAAGATGCTGTATGCTTTCACCAGCAATCCGTCCAATACTGCAACCAATATTATAGCCTTCTGGCTTCATAAATTTATCAAGCATAAAAACAGAAAGATTAATAAGATTAAATAACTCTTTGGACTCAAGAGTTGTTAAATCAAAAATCTGATTAACATGCCTTTTTGGGATGACTAATAAGTGCCCTGCTGCATAAGGATATTTGTTTGTTTTAATAAAAGACCTTTTTGTTTCAAAGACAGAATATTTAGAATCTTTATTTTTAGAACAGAATGGGCATTTTTCCCTGTCTTTTGTGCTTTCTTTTTCTGCTGTTGATTTAGAGACATATTCCTTTCTCCAAGGAGCATAAAGTGATTTACATTTATCTTTTACTATCATATTATCAAAACCAATTAACTTAATATTTCTTTTTCTGTATACAGAATCTCTATTATTTTTTCAGTAATGCAATTGTTATTATAAAGATGATCCAAGAACTCCTGAACAATCTTGTGATGTATCTCTCTTGGTGTTCTTAAGAATAGATGGCCTAAGCGTGGCACATTATTTACAAATGGTAATGCGATAGTTACTATTCTTGTTTTCATAATATATATTAAAAATAAAATATTTAAAAAAAGCTTGCATTTAGATAAACTTTAATTTATATAAAAGAATGTATGCAAGAGACACCATTATCACATAAACTACAGCTTTTATCAAATTCCAAGCAACCAGATAGATAAGATATGTAAATCTCATAGATTGAGTAATTAAAGACATCTGAATATATTGAGAAGGGAACACAAAGAAAGCAATAATTGTTAATATTGACTCTAATAAGAAAATTATTGTAATGATTTTAAAAACTCTACACCAAGCAACATTAAATGGAACATTGTGCTTTGAAGTGGATAGACCCATAAAAATAATAGAAGCAACATTTACACAAAAGATCAACACTGAAAAAACCAAAAAGAAAAGATTTTCTTGAATTATTGTTAGCATTGTTGAGTTTACACTAAAAGCTATTGCTTGTAAAATAAAATCAAGAAATACTGTTACTATAAGAACAATAAAAGGAATCCATAAATAATTAAAATATCCGTTTTTGTCATACATGTCCTTAAAGAAATTTTTGCTTTCTTTTATTTCATAATATGTTGGATTTGCAGGTATTGTTTCTAAAACAAAGCCATTTCTGTTTGCTTTTTCTGTAACTTCTCTTCTTTGGTGAGGAGTTATCTTTTTTGTTCTTTTAACATTTGTTTTAGTATATCGGTTATTTGGGTATTTATTTCTTCTTTTATTCATTATACATCACATCTATTTATGATTAATTATATTAATAAGCTTTTGGTTTTAGTGGTTTTTTAGAAAGGCTACCAATTTCTTATCTATAAGCTCACTTGCCTCTTTTCCGTCAAGCAAGCCTTTTGTTTTTGCCATAAATCTGCCCATCAATAGACCTTTGGCTCTCTCTTTTTGTGCTATTATCTTTTCTTTGTTTTCTTCAATAATCTCTGAAAGAATCTTTTCAATATCGATTTTTTCTAGATCTTTAAAGATGCCTAGGTTTGCTATAACCTTATCAATGGGGTTATCTGAGTTGTTATATTCTAGATAAACCTCCATTAATTTTGATTTTGGGATCTTATTAAAATCTTTGTAAGAGAAAAACTCCAATAGCCCATCACTGGTTATATTTTCTAAATTTATTTTGCCGTCTCTTGAAAGATTAATCAAGTCCTCAAGAAGAAAGACAGCAACTTGTGTTGGATTAAGAGTTGGATTGTTTTTTAGGATCTTTTCAAAAGTAACTGCGAAGTTATCAAGAATCATTTTTTCTGCTAGCTGTTTACTGATTTTGAAGTTTTCTGTATAAAGCTTTCGTCTTTGTTCAACAGACAATGGCATTTCTTTTCTTGCAACATCAAGAATTTCTTTTGTAAAGATAATTGGTAATAGATCAGTCTCAGGATACATTCTTGAACCACCGGATGAAATTGGCCTTTGGTATTCTGTGTTGCCTTCGGTGTTGACAAGTCTTGTTTCTTCAGGCACACCTTTAGAGAAAAAATTTATTCTTTCTTCAAGAACTTCTTTAACTTGATCTATTTCTTGTTTATCACACATGACAAGAATGAAAGAATCTTTAGGTGTTAGTTTTAGTGCAGAATTTATGTTTTTTATGTCTTCAGAAGTTATGCCGTAATTTGGAAGCTCATCGGCATGGAAGAGACCCTTAAGAGTGGTCTTGGCTTTTAGAATGCTTGCAAGCTCTGTTCCTACTCTTCTGTTTGGCTGAACCTCTTTACCTAAAAGACCAGAAAAGCTAGGTAAGGCAAAACCAAAAATGTTTTTCTTCTGCTCAAGAGAAGATTTGATTGCCTTTGATTCTGTTTTTTTGAAAAGAGCAGTTAAATCAATTTCTGAGAGCTTTATTTCTTCTATCTTTCTTTTTTGTAGCTCTTCTTTTAGCTCTAGAAGATTTAATTGCCTAACTATTTCTCTATCTATGATCTCTGGGATCATCTCAAGGTCCTGACAACCCTTGATCTCTGTTCTAGAACCGTTAGCAATCGAGATGTTGATGTCTTGACGAATTGAACCAAGCCCTCTTTTTACTTTGCCTGTTGTTCTGAATAGCTGTCCAAGAAATAATGCGACTTTTTTAGTGTCTTCGGGCGTGTGCATATCGTGCCAAACAACCATCTCTATCAAAGGGATACCTAGGCGATCTAGAGAATAAATAACTTCTGTGTCTTTTCTTTCTATTGCTCTTGCGGCATCTTCCTCTAAAAGAATCTTATCGATTCGAACTTTTCCAAAATCAAAATCTAGATAGCCATCTGTTGAAATCATTGCTGTTCTTTGAAAGCCAGAGACATTAGAACCGTCAATTACTTGCTTTCTCATGATTATTGACTTGTCTACAAGTTTTGAGTTTGTAAGATTTGAAATAATTACTGCAATCTTTAATGCTTCAGGGTTTGTTCTTATTGGTGGCTGACAATCAGCCTCAACCAAACAATTACAAGCATTATAAAAATGATAAACATAGGTCTTTGCTTTCTTTTGCTCTTCAAGAGCAGTTACATCAAACTCCCCTGTCTCTGAATAAACAGCACGAAGTTTTCTTTTTATTATTCTGTCTGGTTTTGTATCTTCCTTTATCAATAGAGATTTACAATTACAGAAAAGCTTGCCAGTATCAAGTTGTTGATGAATCTCAAGACCACAAGCTAAACCTAATTTCTCATAATCGCAATTTTTAAGTTCTTCTAATTTCATAATTACTCAAATCCATCAAAATCAGCAGGAACTTCTTTTTTTGTAATTTCTCCTGAGATGTCTTTTGACATATATTTTATTATGTCTTCTTTTGTCTTAAATCTTGCTAATGCTACACCTAGCTTAATGCAAGCAACCTCTGGTAACATATCATGATGATCAAGATAATTAACCCCAGCCTTTGTTAAGTTTCTAAGATTAGAATAAACATTTCCATTTACTCTGCCAAATAAGCACTGGGTTGTCATAATAATAATTATGCCTTTCTTTGAGGCCTTCTCTAAATATGGTAGACAATCTTTTGTTTTATCTGTTAATTTGTTTGTGGAGTCGTCTGTTGGGACAAGACCTAGGCCAGTGCCTTCTAAAATTAGGCCTTTGTAACCTTTAGAGATATACCAATCAATAACTTCTGGATTAAAGTTTGGATATATCTTTAATAATGCAACAGTGTCGCTAAAAGAAATGTCAAGATGTGGCTTTTCTTTTTGAATTTCCCAAAAGAGCTTCTTGTCTTTTAGGTATTCTATTTTGCCATTCTGATAAACCTTAGCAAGAGCAGTATCATTAACTGCCCTAAAAGCATCCCTTCTTGAAGTGTGCATCTTTCTGCATTTTGTAGCCCTTATGATATGGCAAAAATCATCACTTATTGAGCCATGCATAGAAGTGTAGACGCCAGGTATTTTTTCTTTAATAAAATGAGCAGCACAAACTAGATTCATAGCGCCATCAAAACTTGCCCTGTCAGGAGACCTCTGAGCACCAACCATCAAAACTGGCTTGTTAAAATTTGAAAGCATAAAGGAAAGAGCAGTTCCTGTTATTGTTAAGGTGTCTGTTCCATGAGAAATTATCACGCCATCAATCTCATCATCAATTAATTGCTCATAGACTGCTTTTGCTATCGCTTGCCAATCTTTGTAGCACAGATCCTCACTTGCTTTTTGAATAACCGGCACTATCTTTTTAATATTAACAATCTCTAAAAGCTCAGGAACTGTTGATAATATCTCCTCAGGGGTTCTTGACATGTTTACACCGCCTGACTTATAATCAACATGTGTTCCGATTGTTCCACCGGTTGCAACTAGACAAATAGAAGGAAGAGCAGGGTTTTGCTTAATCTCAAGCTTATAAGTTTTGCCAATTTCTTTTTTTTCTGAAAGCAACTCATACTTTGTGTCTTTATCAAGAATTACAGAAATGTTATAGCCATTATCTTTTAGTTTTATTGTTAGTTCATTTCCTGAGATATTAACAATGTGACCAAGATAAGTAATGTTCTTTTTTATAATCTTAATAAGCTTGCCTCTGTCCTTCTCTGAGATGTCCATAATTAAAAACTCCTGCTTTGCCTAAAATATATATAAGAAAAAGAATATATAAAGCTAATGCCTAGTGGCCATATCTCTTAAACAAAAACTTATGGCAGAAATATCTTGTAAGAAACATTAAAAACCCAGATAATATATTTGCAAGTATATAGTTCATATGACAATTTTCAACAAACACAAACAATAACCAGAGATTAGCTAATATTGTAATAATGGAAATACTAAAATAAATAAAGGTAAAAACAGAATTAACTTTTTTTTGCTTGTGTGTTCTTTCTTTAACTATGTATTTCTTGTTTAAAAGATAATTTACATAAAGACCAGAAAGTATGCCTATAACTGCTGATAACAAATAATGTAATTTTAATACCTCAGTAAATAAAACTAAAATGCCTAGATGTACAAAAGTCCCTACAAATCCTAGAGTTGCATACTTAAGAAATATCTTTTTATTATATATTAAAGAATTACTTATCAACTCATAATAAACCGCATGTAAAAAGCCTGGTTTTTTTTAGTAAGAAGTGTTTCTCTAAAAGATATCTTTTTTCGTCTAAACATTTTATCGCATTTTATTGTAATTTGTTTATATTATTTAGCAAAATAAAGAATATAAATGCTTTCTATTATCTTATTTATATGGACAAAACAAATTTTGAAGACACATTAGATAAAATTACAAGATATTTAAAAACCAAAAACCTTGATTATTTTGATATTAGACTAGAGAATACAAAAAGTAATAGGATCTCGTTAGAAAATAAGATTGTTAAGGAAATAAATATTAATGATATTACTGGTATTGGAATTAGGATTATTAATAAAGGACATCTTGGCTTTTGTTCAAGCAACAACATTAACAACTACAAGCAAATAATTGATGACTGTATCAAGGCAAGCAGAAAGACCTCAAAAAAAATCAAATTTGAAAATTGGGAAAGCAATAACAAGACTGTTAAAGACAAATATAAGGACTTTGAAGAAATGGATTTAGAAAAGAAAGTAAAAGAGCTTAAAAAAATTAATGAAGAGACATTAAAAACAAAAACCAACTATAAAATACTGCAATCAAATATAAATTATATTGAAAAAACAAGACAAAAATATTTTGTGAGCCCAGATTCTTTTATTTTTCAAAAAGATCCTCACTTGATTTTTTATAGTTCTATTACCGGAAAGATTGGAAAGACTATTGAGAATTATATGGAGAGGGCAGGAGAATGTGGAGGACTTGAAAAACTTGATTTTAGAAAACTTAAAAAGCTTACAAATAAAAATATTAAAAATGTTTCTGAGATGTTAAAGGCTAAACCATGCCCTGCAACAAAAACAGATATAATATTAACACCAAACTTGGTAGATCTTTTGGCACATGAGGCAATTGGGCACGCTTCTGAAGCAGACGCTGTTGTTAACCATTCTTCTGTTCTACAACTAGGACAAGTGCTAACTGAGAATAAAGAAATAACAATTGTTGATGATCCTACACTTAAAGAATTTGGATATTTTGCTTATGATGATGAGGGCACAAAAGCTAGAGCAAAAACAATTGTTAAGAAAGGAGTGGTTAATGATTATCTTCTTGATATTGAATCAGCAACCACTCTAAAAATGAAACCAAACGGTAATGCCAGAGCTGATGGATTTTCACATAAGCCAATTGTTAGAATGAGTAATACTTATTTTAAAGAAGGAAAAGACAAGCTTGATATGGTGCTAAAAGACTTTTCAGGTTATCTTCTTGATGGCTTTGCTGGAGGACAGGTTGATCCTAGTGTTGGAACATTTATGTTTGGTATCAAGAAGGCCTATAAGTATAATAAGGGAAAAGTTATTGGAACATTTAAGCAAGCCTCAATTTCTGGAAACATCTTAGATTATTTGAAAAATGTAACGGCAGTGACAAACAAGATTGGAGAGTTTGGTTTTGGGTTTTGTGGTAAAGAGGGACAAACTGCTTTTGTCTCAGGTTCTGGTCCGCATCTAAAGATTGATAATGCAGTATTAGGAGGAACCAAACATGAATAAAAACAAAATATTTGATGTTTGTGAAAGAATTGCAAAAAAAGAAAAAGTAGAATTTAGTTATAGTAATGTTTATTCTTCATCTGCAAAGATAGAAAGCTTTGATGTCTCAAAAATCAATAATCAAGAAGCATCTGGGCTTCTAGTAAGAGCAATTGTTGATGGTTATTCAGGATATACAACAATAACAGAAATAACTGAAAAAAACATAAAAGAAGCAATTGAGAAAGCAAAAAAAATAGCTAAGTTAAAGAAAGGAATAAAGATTAAAGATTTTGGCGGAGACAAGAACAAGAAAACATACAAAGTAGACAAAGAAATCTTAGAGCTGGATATTGTTGATAAAATTCCAGAAATAAAGAAGAACCTGACAAAAGATAAGCACATTAAATCCTATGAGGGCGGTTTTAGAGTATCAAAGAACTATACATTTTATATTAACCCACATACATCTAAAGAAAGTAACCAAGGAGGAGCAAATATAGGCTTGCAGATAAACACAAAAGATAAAAGCCCATCAAACGGGGGAGATTCACAAACATTTACAAAAGCAAAAGATGTGGATTTTGTTTCTGTAATTGACAAAGCAAAAGACAAAGCCAAGTTTTTGTTAAACCCTGTACAAGGAAAGAAAGGAAACTATAATCTTATTTTCAGCCAAGAGGCAACCGCACAAATAATTCTTAGCTTTATTGTGCAACCAACAATTGGGGAACTAATATATAAGAAACAAAGTTATCTTTTTGATTCTCTGGGCAAAGTTATTTTTTCTAAAAATCTAACAATTACTGAAAAGCCACAGCTTGATTATTTTGTGGGCTCGGAAGAGATTGATGATGAGGGGTTTAAGACAACAGAAAAGAAAATAATTGATAGAGGTAAATATGCAACAACTATCTATGATCAAGAATACTCTGTGATTTCAGGAAAGAAAGAAACAGGAAATGGTTTTAGGACAGGTGTTTATTCTCCAGTCACTTGTGGTTTTACAAACCTTGTTGTAGCTCCAGGCAAGCAAAAAGAAAAAGACATCATCTCAAACACAAAAAACGGGATCTATGTTCAAGATGTCATGGGCATACACACAAGCAACATGGCTAATGGAGAATTCTCTCTTACCATCAATTCTGGAAAAGAGATAGTTGATGGCAAATATAAAGATACCATAACAAACCTCAACTTTACAGGTAATTGTAAAGATGCATTTAGGGATATGGAATTAACAAAAGAACAGAAGTTTTTCGGCTCAGCTCTTATACCCGCTATGGTTTTAAAGAAGAGAAGATTGATTTAGATTATTAATCAATAACATTTCATTTTGTTTTTTCTAAAACAAAAAATAAATGATATTTATTAAATCTTGGTCTAAATTGTTTTTTAATCAAGAAATGTTTTTTAATTATTTTTATTATTTTGCTTTTAGAAAAACCAATTTTATTTACTTCCCAATAATGGCAATCCGAATCAGAAACTACACCTTTATTTTTAATAGGTATTGGCAAATCTATATAAAAATAAATTTGGTGTATTTTTGGAAGCCACATGTGAAACTCCACACCTATTTTTCTTATAGGAATTGATATAATTACAAATTTTTTAGACACCATTTTCAATTCAATTAATGATTTTTCGAAATCAGAAAATGGAATATGTTCTAAAACTTCAAATGCAACAACAGTATCAAATGAATTATCAGGAAAAGGCAATTTTCTTATATCTCCAATTATATCTGGTTTTAAATTTTCATTAATGTCTAGGGAAGTTACCTTTATACCTAATTCTTTTAATTGATTATAAACCAATTTATTTCCAACACCTATTTCTAGAACTGATTTTGGATTTGTATTATATATTTCATTTAATTGATTTAAATAAGATACGAAATCGGTATAATTATTACAACTTTTCCAATAATATTCATATTTTATACTTTTTTCATATTTTTTAGTACCCATTATTAATCACTACAAAAATTTTTCTGCAATTTTTCTCCAAGACAATTCTTTTTCGACATAAATTCTACTGTTTTTTCCCATTTTTTTTCGTAATTTTGCATTTTTAACCAAAAATTGTATTTTTTTAGATATTTCTTTTACTCTTGCATTAATGGCAAACCCGTTATTATATTTTATAATCTCGGAATCCGCAACATTACAAATTATTGGTAGAGAACAAGACATTGCTTCAAATAAACTTATAGTTGATTCACAAGGATAAATTGCAATATCCGCTGCCGAAAAATATTTGTACATTTCATTATTTTTGACTGCTCCAATAAATATTACTTTTTGTTTTCGTGATAATTTTTCTAGTTTTTGCCTATAAACTGGATCGCCATCACCTAAAATAATTAATACAACGTTATCTATTCTTGATTTACTTATTGCTTTAAGAATTAAATGCACACCTTTATTTTCAGTGATTTTTCCTGTATATATTAAAACAACTTCTTTTGGAGAAATACTATATTTTTGTCTTATTTTTCTCCTTAATAATTTATTAAATTTAAATAGATTTGAATCAACACCTAAAGCACCAACAATTACAGGTTTTTTAAATTTATAATATAAATTTACGTGCTTTAATCCATCTTGTGATTTTATAATTAATTTATCTGCCATTCTTTCTATCAATTTAAAATTAAAAAAATAGTAATAAATTGATTTTATTGCACTTATTTTTTTAAATGGAGTATATGGGTGATCATCATAAATTAATTTAAAACTAAATTTTTTCTTTAATTTTGCAACTCTATATGCATTAAAGGTATCCATGCCATGACAAATCAAAAGATCAGGACTTATTTTACTTATTTCTTTTTCTAAACCAATTAACCAATTTTTTGTACCAAATTCTAATTTGGATTTTAACCTTATAATTTTAAAACCATCAATATTTGTTATGCCAACCCCAATTTTTCTATCACCTAATATTTTTTCAGCCGTATTTTCATAATTTGGAAAAGGATAATATCTATCAGAAGTAATAACAGTCACTTCATGTCCCATTTTTGCATGTTCTTTTGCTAGATAATATTCTTGATATCCCAATTGAGGTTGTATATAATCACACACATGAACTATTTTCATAATTTATCTTATTTTTCAAAATTTATTTTTATTGTATCAAATAATTATTTATTACACAAATTAATATAATTATATGGCAAATATAATTAGATTTTAATTTCGTGAGCATTTTATTTTTTTATTTAAAATCTTTCCACAATAACACACCCTTTAGATTAAAATATTCAAGTATATATCAAAATTGCTCGATTTTTATTTCTTACCTATATCCTGTTTATATGAAAAACCTATACCACCACCCGCTCTCCAATGCTTTTTAGGTATTTCTGAAAAATATAAAAATTGCCTTCCAAAATTTAGAGAAAATGTAAATAAATCTGTTGACCAGTGAGAGCTATTGCCTAAAATAATGGCATTTTTTGTTAATTTATCTTTTATAGCAATATATTCTTTATATTCATAGCCTTCTAAATGATCACTATCGTTAATAAAAAGATCTATTTTTTTATTAAATTTTTTTAAAGATTTTATTGAGTCACCATATAATATTTTGCTATATTTAGAATATTCACCTGCAATTAAATATCCTGCTTTTGGATTTATGTCCGTTCCATAGTGATAACCAACAAAACCTTCTTCTTTATTTTTCATAAGTGCCGCTATTAAAATACAAGAACCTAATCCTTTATCAACACCAGTTTCTACAATAATTTTTGGTTTTATTGCTCTTACAATTGCATACCACCCGATTTTTCTAGCAAAATATACTTTTTCATCACATCTATATCTCTCACTATTTTTTTGAGTTGTTATTTTAATATGCAGTTTTAATTTATCATCGTTTTCTATCTCTGAAAAATATTTTAAAATTAAATCATATGGTTTTTGTGTAACATACGAAATTGTCTGCGCCAAATATTTTTTATTAATTTCTGTTAGATCATAAGAACTAAAGTTTGTTGTTTCTTTTGATTTAAATAACCAAATAAATGAGAAATATATTTTTTTACTAATTTCTGAAACAATTAAATAAAATCTATAACCAAAAGCACATATACTTCTTACAATTGGAATTTTTGATATTGTTTTCTTTAAATTCATAAATCTCCCTTCAGTGTATATATTTTATAAAATAGATTACTTTTTTAATTCATTGTTTACTATACCCTTAAATTTTTTTGCAGAAATTTCTGATAAATAATTATCAAGAAAATGTTTCCTTATCTTTGTAGCATGTTTTAAATTAATAATTTCTTTTTTATGCTCATTCAAAAACTTATAAATATCCACATATTTTTTGTCTTCTGCTACAAAACCTAAAAAATCAGTAGATGCTATGTTTTTTATTGCCCCTACATTGTAAGTTAAAACCGGTATTCCATACATAAACGACTCTAAAATAACTAAAGGGAAACAATCATTATGGGTAGGATATATGAAGCAATTTGCTTTTTCAAAATACTTACTTTTAGCTAATCCGTGTTTGGCACCTCGCAAAATACATTCTTTTTCTAAATTTAATTCTTTTTGAACTTTTTTAAATTTATCTTCAAAATCTTTTGAACTAAACCCTCCTACAAAATCACAAGTAAAATCAACATTATTATCTTTTAACATTTTACAAATATACAATACATCTATTGGTCCTTTAAATTCAAGCATATTGGATAAAAACAACAAATTTAATTTATCTTTACATCTATTCTTTAATATTGTATTAAATTTAAACTTAATCTTATCAGGAATTCCATTTGGTAAAAAATACATTTGGTCTACAAGAATTACTTTAGAATATTCTGAAATCAATGCAGGAGACAAAATGATAGTTTTTATATTTTTAAAAACAAATTTAAAATAGTGATATTTATATTTTTTATTTATATAATTTGATAACCCTTTAGCATGAAATTGAACTAATATTTTGACTCTAAATAATTTTACTAGCAATATATAAAAGCTATCTCTTAATAATGCCAACCCTGATGGGGCAACTTCCATATATATTAAATCAGGTTTATGAAAAATTAAATGAAATAATAATTTAAAATAATTTTTAAAAAAAACAAATATAGTAAAAAAATTAAATCGCCCCATTTGGGATATTGAGTTATAACTATTCAATTTAATCACACTTGTTTTATATTTTTTGTCATTCTTTATTAAATTATAGTAAAACTCATTAATTTTTACAGCACCTGTTTTAGGTGGGACCCTCCTAATTAAAAATAATATTTTTTTAACCATATTTATCAATTCAATATACTTTTTATATAATCTAATTTGTTTGTAATTATATCTATTCCTTTTGTTCTCAAAGTATCATATTCCCATGTAATGTGTAAAGTTATGCAATTATACTTCTTTAAAGGCATATTTTCTAAAGTACCATAATAATCAGATGTAACACACCTTAATTTGCGATTAAAAAAATAATTTTCAGAAAAAACAGTTTTAAATCCTTGATTAATTAATGCTATTTTTGTGTTCTTATTTAATATATTACAAGGTGGCACATAAATATCAATCTCTTTATTAAAATATCTATTTAGTATATTTTTTCCTTTTTCTATTTTTTCAGAAATTTCGCTAACAGATTGATTTTCAAATTCATCAAACTGGTCCATTATTGTGTGGGTATTGTAAGGATCATTATTAGATTCTAATATTTTTGAATAATAATCATAATTATGAGAATATCCATGCATTATTGGAATTAAATATTTATATTCTAGAATTCTATTATCAAAAAAATCAACAAGCACCTTTGGAACAATTGCTAAATAAAAATACAATTGTCTTTTTTCAAATTCATCAAAAATCTTAAAAAAAGGTGTTAAATCATCTAATACAGGTCTTATCCCAGATGGATAATCATCTATTCTTATTGTTCTTTCCTTGTGGTTAAAAAATGTTAAAAATTTATTTAAAATAATTCTTTTTGACATAATCACACAAATTTTATAATTAATAGAGATTATTTTTTTGTATCAATACATTTCAAATATCTTAAACCAATTATACTTCTATACACCTTTTTTTTTGAATGTTTAAAATCTGTTATTAATCTATAAAGCCATTCAATTTTTAAATTAACCCAAATTCGTGGGGCTTCGGATTTATCTTTTGTTAAAAAATCAATTGCTGCGCCAATATTAATATATTTGCATTTATATAAAGAAAATAACTGATTAGATAATATCTCTTGTTTTGGGGCACCAATAGCAACCCAAATATAATCAGGGTTAAACTTTTTTATTAATCGCAACATTTTTGTTTTTATGTCTTCTGAAAATTCAAATTCAGAAATATAAGGTGGATTATAAACCTCTATATTATTAAGTGGTATGCCAGTAATTTTATTTAATTTCTGCCTATTACAATTTGCAATAAAAAAATGCTTCTTTGATTTAGCGAAATTAGAAAGAATAAAACACTTTGTAATTGAAGGGCCTCTTTGCTGTTTTAAATTTAATTTTGAAGAAATATATTTTCCATCAGGAAAATTAATATTATTTTCATTAGATATAAAATCAGCATATAATTTATTATTTTTATAATGCCAAAGGCTTTCATTATTTAAAAAATTAAAAATTTTATTAGAGTTAGTTTTAATTAAATTAATTGGGTTTTTTTTCGAAAATAGCAACTTCTTCATCTCTAAAAACCTCATATATAATATGTTTGTCTAGCTATAAAAAGATATCTTATTAAATTATAAAAACAAATAGTTATAAAAATATCTAAATAGTAATTATTTATGAAAACTGCACTAATAACTGGAATTACAGGACAAGATGGTTCTTATTTAACTGAGTTTCTTTTAGAAAAAGGTTATGTAGTACATGGAATTATTAGAAGAGCAAGTGTTTTAAATACTTGGAGAATCGACCACTTATATAATAATCCTGAAATATTAGATAAGAAACTATTTTTACATTATGGAGACATTACAGATACTACTTCAGTACTAAATATTATTAAAGAAACAAAACCTGATGAAATATATAATCTTGCAGCACAGAGCCATGTTAAAGTTTCATTTGAAATTCCAGAAATTACTGCACAAATAGATGCCGTAGGCGTATTAAGATTACTAGAAGCAATTAGAAAACTAAATTTAGATAAAAAAATAAAATTATATCAAGCATCAACTTCAGAATTGTTTGGCAAAGTTATAGAAACACCTCAAAATGAAAATACACCTTTCTATCCTAGAAGTCCATATGGAATAGCAAAACTTTATGCTTTTTGGATTATTAAAAATTATAGAGAAGCATATAATTTGTTTACTTGCAATGGAATATTATTTAATCATGAAAGCGAAAGAAGAGGATTTAATTTTGTAACACGAAAAATCACAATTGGACTTTCTAAAATAAAATTAGGTAAGCAAGATTTTTTAGAATTAGGTAATTTAGATGCGAAAAGAGATTGGGGATATGCAAAAGATTATGTTGAAGCTATGTGGTTAATGCTACAAAAAGATACACCTGATGATTATGTAATTGCTACTGGAGAAACACACACAATTAGAGAATTTATTGAATGTGCTTGTAAAGAATTAGATATTCCATTAATTTGGCAAGGAGATGGATTAAATGAAATTGGTATAAATAAAGACAATGGTAAAACAATTATAAAAATAAATCCTAAATACTTTAGACCAACAGAAGTCGATCTCCTTTTAGGAGACCCATCTAAAGCAAAAAGAGATTTGAGTTGGGAAGCCAAAACTAAGTTTAAAGATTTAGTAAAAATAATGGTTAATCACGATTATAATTTAATAAAAAATAATAAAATAATATTATATTAAAGGTGGTAAAAATGAATACAAATTCAAAGATATTAATTTTAGGAAGTGGGGGGCTATTAGGTAGTGCAATACACAGACAATTATTAAAAAAAGGATATACAAATATTTTAACCCCTAGAAGTAAAGAACTGAATCTTTTAGAAAAAGACCAAATTGAGAACTATTTAAAATCTGAAAAACCAGAATTTATATTTATGATTGCCGGATTAGTTGGAGGGATACAAGGCAATAATAAAAGACCTGCTGATTTCTTGTATCAAAACAGTGTTATGATATTAAATGTCATAGAAGCAATTAAAAATAATTGCCCAAAAGCAAAATTATTATACCCTGGATCCACATGTATATATCCTAAAGAAAATCCACAACCAATTAATGAAGATAGATTTATGGCTGGAAAATTAGAGGAAACAAATAAAGGATATGCTGTAGCTAAAGGCGTAGGGGTTACTGCTTGTCAATTATACAGAAAACAATATGGAATTGATGCAATATGTGTAATGCCTACTAATTTATATGGATTTAACGACAATTACGATATAGAAAATGGACATATGCTTCCTGGATTAATTAAAAAAATACTTTTAGCAAAAAAAAACGGAGATACACAAATTATACTTTGGGGTACAGGAACACCCAGAAGAGAAGCACTATATAGCGAAGATTGTGCTGATGCAATAATTTATTTAATGAATAATTATTCTTCAGATCAAATGATAAATATTGGGACAGGTTTTGATTATTCTATAAAAGAAATTGCAGAAATAATAAAAAAAGAGATTGGTTGGGATGGCGAAATTAAATGGGATCTTTCAAAACCAGATGGTACTTTTGAAAAAAGAACAGACATACAAAGACTTAAAAAAATATATCCTGAATTTAATCCAATAACATTAAAAGAAGGGGTTAATAAAATAATAAATGATAAAGAACAAATAGAAAGAATACTAAAATAACACTAAGTGTTACTATTAAATTTTATAAATGAGGTTATATATGAATATACTTGTTTGTGGTGGAGCTGGTTATATTGGAAGCCACACTGTTAAAGAACTTAAAAAAAGAGGTCATAATCCAATAGTTTTTGATAATTTAGAAGCAGGACACAAAGAGGCAATTTCAAATTCAAAATTAATAATTGGAGATTTATCTGATTATCAACTACTGAAAGAAACACTAATTAATGAAAAAATAGATGCAGTTATACATTTTGCAGGATACATTGATGCTGCAGAATCTGTGTATCATCCTGAAAAATATTATGAAAATAATGTAGTTAACACTATAACTCTTCTTAATTGCATGAATCAATGTAACATAAAAAAAATAATATTCTCATCTAGTGCCGCAGTCTATGGAATACCAAAAACTAATCCGGTTACAGAAGATGCAAAACTAGAACCTATCAACAGTTACGGAGAAACCAAACTAGTTGTAGAAAGAATATTACATTTTTTTGAAGTCGCTCATAATTTTAAATATATAGCACTAAGATACTTTAATGTATCAGGAGCAGATATAGAGGGTGAAATTGGGCCAGAACGTAATCCCCCAATACAATTAATTACAAAAGTTATTAAATCAATTGTTTCAGAAAAAGAATTCTATATTTTTGGAAACGATTTTGATACAAAAGATGGGACAGGAGTAAGAGATTATATACATGTAACTGATTTAGCACAAGCACATATTCTTGCATTAGACTATCTTGAAAGAAATAACAAATCAAATATTTTTATTGTTGGAAGTGGAAATGGCTTTTCAGTTACAGAAATAATTGATATGGCTCAAAAAACAATTGGCAAAAATGCTATTATAAAAAACTCAGAAAGAAGAGCAGGAGATCCTCCTATTGTTCTTGCAGATATATCAAAAATTAAAAAAGAACTGGGATGGGAACCAAAATATTCAGATATTAAAACCATTATTTCTAAAGCATATAATTGGCACAAAATGCACCCAAATGGATATAAATGAATATTATAGACTAGATTAAAAAAACTTGCAAAACGGTTCTTTTAATATAATTAATTAAATCATTACTAAATTTTTATTGTTTCTTTTATTTGTTTTAGAGTTATTGTTTTTGTTATAAATAATGTTGATATGTAGATTATCACACCAATTGCAATAGAAATTAACACATCAAACTTGTTGTGTAATACCCCTATTGGATAAAAATAATTATAAAATATTAACCCTAATAACATAATTCCAGATGCAATCGCTGGTTTTATTAATGGGGAGAAATAATCTATTTTGATTATATCAGATCTTATTTTTTTGTAACTTAAAATAAATATAACAACTTCTGCGATTATTGTTGTGATTGCTGCACCAACAATCCCTAACCAAGGTACAAATATAAAATTTAATAAAAGATTTGTTCCGGTAGATACACCTAAAATCTTTAAAGAATATTTTTCTAAATTATTTGTAATTAATAAATAATAATTAACTAAGCCAACAGAGTTTAATAAAAAGAAAAGCATAACTAATTGAAATGCAATTGTACCGCCAAGATATTGACTTCCAAAGACTAGAGTTATTATTTGAGGTGCAAGATAAATACAACCAATTGTTGCTGGGGCAGAAAACAAATAAATTAACAATAAATATTTATCAACTATGGATTTTAATTTCAGTTTATTATTTGAAACATTTGAAAGAACTGGGAAAAATGTAGTGCTTAAAATACCGATAAAACTTAAAAGAAAACCCAAAAATGTATTGCTTATAGAATATAAACCAGTTGCATAATTGCCCCTTATATAAGTAATAAATATTCTATCTATATTAAAATAAATTGTCCAAAAAATGCATGTAAAAATAAAAGGAGATGCCAATATTAATTTTTGTTTAATGTATTTTTTATTTAATTTTAGATTTTTAATTTTTATAAATTTTTTAATTGCAAAAAAAGAAAAAACAAACACTACAACACTAGCTACTGCATTAGCTACAATTATTCCAAACAATTTATAGTTCAAGACAATTACAAGGATCACTCCTAAAGTGTATGTAACTTTTTGAATAGCATCAGAGATTGCTTGATATTTGTTTTCTTGAAAACTAATTAAAAATGAAAGATTAAAATTACCTAATAAAAAAAAGCCCATGCCAATTGCATAAATTATAATTAAATCTATAGTTGATGATTTTTGAAATAAAGCAAAAATAAAAACAACTAAAATAAATAACAACGAAATTATAATTCTAAATAAAAAAAGATTGTTATAATATTCTTTGGCTTTTTTTGTGTTTTTTGATATATCCCTTATAATCAAAGTATTTATCCCTAGATCGCCAATTATTGAAAAAATACTAACGAAAGAAATTATGAAGTTTAATTGACCATAGCCTTCTACTCCTAAATATCTTGGAATCAAAGTGATAGTTATGATTGAAAGAAGATAAATTATAATCTTAGAGAAAGCCATCCATTTTAGATTTTTAACAATTTTTTTCTTTTCGTGGGATTCCATGTTGATTTTCTTATTTGTTTGATATAAATATATTTTACAAATATTTATTAAGTATTTGGATTTAAGATATATGTGAGCTTAATTGATTTTGTTGTAAAAAAGATAATAAAAAAAATGCCTTTGATCAATAGAATTAGTGAAGTGTTGATATGTTACTTAATTATTTCTATTATTGCAACAGTCTATGATTTGGCTTTGCTTTTTATATTTACTGAGTTTATTGGCATTAACTATCTTATCTCTGCAACAATATCATACTGTATAGGTATTATTGTAGGATATATTGGACAAAAAACCATAACTTTTAAAGACAAAGACAAAAGAATTGCAAAACAGTTTGGATTGTTTGCTTTTATTTCATTAATCGGATTGTTGATCAATCTAGGAGTGTTAAAGCTTTGCGTGGATGTCATAGGCTTGCATTATATGATTGGAAAAGTTATTGCTATAGGTGTTGGTTTTGTTTGGAACTATACAGCAAACAAGAAAATCACATTTAAAAAAAGAGAATCTAATTAAGATACCACTTAAATCTATGTTAAGTCTACTTAACATAGATTCGAATCTGTGTTAATTACAATTAACATAGATTTTTTACTAAATAAAGAAAAATACATTTAAATTGCAAAATAACATGAATACAGCAGAAATCAACAAAATCTATTATGTGCTTGAGAAAGCACTTAAAAAATATCCTTTGCCTTTTGCTGAGAGTGTTTATTTAGAATATAAAAAGCCTTTTTTTGTTTTGATTGCAACTATTCTTTCAGCAAGAACATTAGACAAGACAACAGATGTTGTTTGCAAAAGGCTGTTTCTTAAAGTCAAAAGCTTTAAAGACCTAGAAAAGATATCTCAAAAAGAACTTGAAAAACTGCTATACCCAGTTGGGTTTTATAAGACTAAAGCCAAGCACTTAAAAGAATTACCTAAAGTGGTTAATGAGAAATTTGCAGGTAAAGTGCCTGATGAGATTGAGCAATTGTTAACGCTTCCTGGAGTTGGTAGAAAAACAGCTAACCTTGTTGTTTCTGTTGCCTTTGGTAAGCCAGGAATCTGTGTGGATACACATGTACATAGAATTACTAATATCTTAGGGATAGTAAAAACAAAAAATCCACCAGAAACAGAAAAGGCCTTAAGAGAAGTTTTGCCTAAAAGGCTATGGAATAAAACAAATTATCTTTTTGTAACACTTGGGCAAAATATCTGCTTTTCTAGAAAGCCAAAATGTAGGGAATGCCCTATTGCTAAGATGTGTAGTGTTGGAAGAAGATTGAATAATTCTAAAAAGACCTTCTAAGTTGGCACAATCTGTCTTGTAGTATTTACCATCAGAAGCAGGCATTTTCAGTTGTTGACAATTTGTCAACAACTCAATTTCAATTGGTGACTGCCAATTCGCAATTTTCAAAAAAATAGAAAAAGAAAAGTTAGTTTAAGCTAACTTTTGTCTTATCTTCGGTTTCAAAGTTGTAGGTTACTAGCTGGTTGTCTGAGATGGTATATAGCTCATCGCCGATATACAAAGATCTTAAGATGCCACTATACCAGCTTTGACTGTTTTTGTGATTGATAATCTCTTTTTCAACAATATCTTTTTCTGTTAACTCAAGAACATAGAAATTCATTCCTGGCTCTCTAGTATTGTAATATTCATTTACTGGAATTACTACTAGATTGTTCTTTTCAATATATAAGAAGGCCTTGTGATCGTTTTGTATTGGTGTGTAAGAGTTATCAGTATCAACAACATAAGTTGAGACTTCTTTTGGGTCTTTATAATCTGAGACATCAAACAAGCTTACTTTTACACCTGCTTGAGAGACACCACCCCACTTGTTGGTTTTTGTGTCTTGACCAACACCAAGTATTAAGGTATCGCTTATTGGATGCAAGTAATTGCTATAACCAGGTATCTTTAAGAAACCTAAAACCTCTGGGTGCTTTCTATCACTTAAATCTATAACAAAGAAAGGATCCATTTGTCTAAAGGTAACTAAATAGACTTTATCATCCATAAACCTTACACTATAGATTGATTCATCCTCTGCTAAGCCATCAAGCTCAGAATACTTTTCAAGAGATGAATCTAGAATTACTATTGCATTTTCGTTTTTGTAATCTTCATTTCTATATGTAATTGCAACCCTTAGATAACCATCCTTATCTTCATCTAAAGAAAACTGGTTTAGAAGATCTCCTTGGACAAAGCCAGTTGTTATGTCTCCAAGCTTACCATCTGCCTTTAACTCTATCTTGTTGATGAAAGTCTTTTCTCTTTCTTTTTGCTTTTTTTGATAATAATTTTCTGTTGCATCTTGTATATCATCGTATAATTCTTCTTTTTTATCTTCATCTAAAGAATTATAATAGTCATTTAAGATCTCTAAAAGCTTTTCAGGGTCATCAATATTCTTTTCTATTTGGGATTTTACTGAACTTGGATAAATTTCTTTGTAGATTTCTTTAAAGACATCTATATTGTTATTATAATAGCCATACAATCTCCAGCCCCAATATTGGTTTTCCTTATGAGCAATATACAGGTTGTTTTCGCTCATATAGATTGTGCTGGAATAATCAAGTAATAGGTCTAGAGAATCAATCACTGAATCCTTAGAATCGCTATATTTTAAAGTTGTAACTGTATACATGTTTTTATTTTCTGGCGTTCCATCCTTTGGCATTACTACAGTTCTTTCTGTGCTTGAAACTTTTCCTGCTTTTGTTTCTATTATTGGGTTGATTATTATATCATCTAATAATATTGGATTAGCATAATAGAAACTATAGTTGTTTGTGATTAGATAGACATAGCCGTTTTTTAATCTTGATTGATAATACATACCATCAATTTCAATTTTACTTAACTCTTCTAGGGCGTTTTCTTTTATCTTGTAAGTTGTAACTACTGTTGTTGGTATTGATAATCTTTGAGGGTAAAGCAAAGAATTATCAAACTTTGACTCTAAGTGATATTTTGTAGTTACTAGGTATAGTAAATCTTGATCAAGCAATATAGTTTGGATTGTTTCTTCAGGGGTATAATATAAATAATGTCTATTATCTTTTGGTTCTTTTGAAATCATCAAATCATAGATATCATTAAGTGGTGGATTAACATTGTTTATAACTATTAACTTGTGATCTTTGCCAATAAAGATCTTATCTCCGTTTGTTTTAACAATATCTCCTTCATCAATGCCTTCTACTTGGACATTAGTTCCGGAATAGTCTTGAGAAACTCCAGTTGCAGAATCATAGCTACTCTCCATTACTACTGGAGCAGGAGCACCATCAGTCATGGCACCCCCTACTGAAAGAGACTTCAGCCCTTCATTTCTACTAGAGCTTGTTGAGCCTTGCTGTAAAAGAAGCAACATGTCTTCTTTAGTTAAAACTAAAAAATCAGAGCCTTTAAAATAAACTGGTTGAGTCCGGGTTTTTGTATTGATTGTTGTTGGAGTGTTGGTGTTTGGGTCTTGAGTAGTGGTTGTTACTACAGGGGCTTTATTAGAATTAGTATTTGTAAGAAAAACAAAAAATAACCCTACCAGTAATATTCCTATTATAATATATAAAATTGAGTTTTTATTTTTCATATGTTTTCCACCTTTTTAAATTTTATAGATATGTAAGAAACAAATATATTATAAATAGAAATTATTAATTAGGTTTTTACCTAAAAAAGAAATTGCTCTTTAGATTTTTATATGAGCAATCTTAATTATTAAAATAGGCAGAAAAGAGAAAAGAATAGAAATCTTTTTCTCTTTTTTATTTGAATATTACTATCGGCAGAAAAAAGGAAGGAAAAGTTCCTTTTGCAGTTCTATTACCAAATTGGGGGTTTTAAAATCTATTACCATTTCTATTCTAAAACTTACTTAACTACAAAATAAACCTTTCTTCCAGAGTTGACTTTCTGTAAGTGGTTTGCTTTTACTAGGTTATTTAATCTCTGACTTGCAGCATTTGTTCCTTTATAGCCAAACATTTCTTTGATTTCTTCGGCATCAGCTTTTCCATGCTCCTTTATGTAGCTGATAATCCGTTCGTCTGTTTCTGGCAAAAGAACAATTTCTAGGTTATTATTTGAGGTGTTTTTATTTTGTATGGAAGATTGTAACTTTTCGTACTTTTCATTGATTTCACTTAAGATTCTGTTGGTTTCCTTTCTTTCTTCAAGTAACTTGAAGACCAGAACAGAAAGGACTAAAGGATCTTGAGTTTTTTCCTGAATTGCCATTAAGTCAGACAACCCTAACTCCTTGAATTGATTTCCTAACAATTGCTCAAGGAACATTCTTTTAGTCTTGTCTGTGTCATTATCTGTCATAGTATATCATGATATAGTCATGACTTTAATATAAAAAGATCGCTTTCGCTTTTTTTAGAAAAAGAAGTTTTTTGGTTAGAAATCCTAACCATTGGTTGTTTTTTAGCAAAAAAAATAGGCTTTTATCAAAAATTAGGGTCTATAAGCGAATTTTGTTTCTTGCTAAGTATATTGTACAAACAACGCAAGCCGTAAGTACTCCTGAAAACTCAAGAACATCTAAAAGCATCATAACCTATCACCATTTTCCTTTAAATTTTATATATCTGTATTAGTTTTGCAACTATCTTATTAATAAATGATTGTGTTTGATTTTTTAACTTTTAAGCACAAAAAAATAGGAAAGGAAACTTTAGAACACTCTGGACTCTCTTCTTGGAAATCTAAAGCCATAACTTTTGGTTTTCTCAAGTATCTTGTTAGTAATTAGATCTATTTCTTGAAGAGTCAAGCGACTTCTTATGTCTGCCTCTATTAAAACTGAAGGGTAGGTGTATTTTGGGTTAAAAGAAGATATCTCAGACACCATTTGAACAAGCTTTTCTGTGTAGTCCTTTAGAGAAAGACCAAACTCCTTGTAATAAACAAACTCCAGCCTTAGAGGATAATCATTATCTGAAAGTTTCAAATAACAACAATAGAGATTGTCCCTTATCTCTTCAGGGAAATCAGAAAGTATTGGGTGGGACTTAGGATCCTTGGAATATTTAAAGACACCTGTTCTTTGATTTTTAGAAAGCAGAGAAAAAACTAAAAAAGCATCAAATAACTCAAAGTCAAAATTTTGATCATTAAAGATTTCTTCTTTTAAAACTGAAAAGAAACGATTTGCCCTAGAGTCTTCAATTGCACCTGCTAAGAAAATCTTTTTCTCTCTTGCTTCTTTGTAAACAAACAAGAATCTAGAAAGCAAATACTCGTATTTCTTTTTTTGAGGACAATCCCTTGTTGGCTTGTTGATGTATTGAGGAATTATGGAGCCGTCAAACAAAAGAAGGTCGGGGACGTTGTTGCATTGTCCAAGAATTAGTGAAGAAATTTGCAGTTCTTTTTCTAAGCGAGAAATAGATGTGTTCCACATTATTTCTTCTAGTTCTAATGAAGAACTTGAAAGATAGGGTTTTGGCAGATTATACATGTTTGGAAAATACCTATAGTCTTTTAATTCCCCGTCTTGATAATCAAAAAACACCCCGCTTTCTTTTATGATTGTAATATTTGCAAAATTTAGTTGCTTAGACACAAACCCTGAATCAACACCTGCAACTTTTAAAGAAAAGTTTCTTTCATATGAAATGTTCTCTATCAGTTTTTCTTCAGGATTATAAGGATTAGCTACTTCAGAGATATTAAGAGATCTAAGACGAGAAATAAAGACTTGATTCTTATTATAGGTATTAAGCATCTGCTCAACAATGTTATTAATATCTTGTTCCATGTTTACTCCAAATTTAATTCTTTCAATAACTCTTTTTCAGTAATTAATTTCTCTTTTTTTAATTTTTTTCTTATTTTCTTAACATATTCTATATCTTCTATAGTTTCATATTCATCTAGTTTTTCTTTAATAAACTTCATAAATTTCTTATCATTAGTTTCTTTCCCTGCAGTTATATAATATATTTTCAATTGAGGGGATTTTAATACATTTGTAAATTCTGAATTTGTTTCTGGGTTAAAATAAGTATATATGTATTTTCTATGCCCTACAGAAAGAATGTATATTTTATCAGATTTAAATTCATAAATAACCCTATAATTTCCTATATGTAAACTTCTACAACCGCTTAGTTCGTGTGACAGTGGTTTTCCTAGTTCTGGGTTTTCAGATAATTGCTCTAGTTTTTTAAATATTTGATCTTCGATTTTTTTGTCTAATGATTTTAATATTTTCTTTTGTTTTTCTGTAATATAAATCTCAAAGGTCATATCCTTCCCATCTCTTTTTTTAAATCAGAAAATTTAATCCCTTTCCCTTCTTTATATTCTTTTCTTGCTTGCGTAACTTCTTTTAAGTCATCAAGCATTTCCATATGATTTATTTTTTCGGCAAATGCTTTTCTTGCAACTTCACTCCACCTTATTTCAGAATAATTCTTCATTTTATCATACATTTCTTGCGAAATACTTAGAGTCATATTTGGCATAGTTTATCACCAAATAAGTTAATAATCAAACAGTTTTTAAATATGTGTAACCGCATAAACTACACATTTCTAATTATTATAAATATATTATAGAATTAGTAGTTTAAAAAGCTTTTGAGGGTAGATGTCCAGTGCGAAAAAAGAAAATTACATCGCCTCTAGTCTTTTGATTCTTTCTTGTATTGGTGGATGAGTGGAGAACAGATTTGACAACCCACCTGATGAAAGAGGATTAGCAATATAAAGATGAGCAGTGCCTTTACTTGCATTCTTTACTGGCTGATTAAATCCAGAAATCTTTCTTAAAGCACTTGCAAGCCCTTGAGGATATCGTGTTAATTTTCCTGCTGAAGAGTCTGCAAGATATTCTCTGTTTCTAGATAATGCCATTTGAATAATAAAAGCAATAAGCGGAGCAAGAATAACTAAAACAATTGCAAGAATTAACAAAGGTATATTCTTATTATCTCGATCTCCACTACCACCATAAATCATCCCTCTTAAAGCAATATCTGAAGTTATTGAAACAATACCAAAAAGAACAGAAACAAAGGTCATAACCTGTATATCTCTATTCTGTATATGAGACATCTCATGAGCAATTACTCCCTCTAGTTCTTGCCTATTCATCATCTCTAAAAGACCAGTAGTTACAGCAATAGATGAATGCTTTGGATTTCTTCCAGTAGCAAACGCATTTGGAGACTTATCTTCAATTACATAAACTTTAGGTTTTGGTATTCCCGCAGAAAGAGACAAGCCCTCAACAAGATTAATAAGATAAACATGTTTCTTCTCATCAGCCTCTTTTGCGCCACTTGTTGCTAAAACAATTTTGTCACCTAGAAAATAACCAATAATTGCATAAACTATTGCAATAACACCAGCAATAAACAATATTCCAAAACCTGTAAAATTAAAGATGTACTTTATTGCAATGGCAAGTAAAAATATAAATGCAAAAAAACCAATAAATAAAAATACGGTTTTTAGTTTATTACTATTAATCTCACTAAAAATATCTCTTCTTTCTGCCATAATTTATCAGTTATTAATCAGTTGTTTACTATATAATAGATAATAATAACATTTAAAAAGAAATACATCTTAAAAATAATAAGCACAAAATGGAGAGATTATGACAAAAAACAAATATGAATATTATAATCCTGATTTTCAAAAAATTATAGAAAATATTAAAAAAAACAATTTAACAATAAAAGATCTCTCTGAATATTTTCTTAAAAATAACACATCTGATAAATCACAAGTAATCAAAGAACTTTTAAGACTAAACAATATTGAAGATATAATATACGGTTCCGAAATAATAGATGAAAAAAAACAACTTCTTTCTAAATTTCTAGAAAAAGAATTATCAGATTACATAGTAAATTACTTTATGGGCTATAGACAGCTAACCAAAATATTTGAACAAAGAAATATTGAAGAGATAATAATTAATGATTTTGATAAAGTGTTTATTATTGATAGAGAACAAAAAAAGACACTAACAGGGATAAAATTTAAAGAAAAAGAATATGAAAAACTTATTGAAGTCTTTAAAAACACAGTAAAAAGAGACTTTAAAAAAAGAGAATTTATAGATGGAACTTTACCAGATAGATCAAGATTAAATATTGTCTCAAAAGCAGTTTGTGATTTTAATGCAATAACTATAAGAAAATTCACAAAAAAACCATTAACTATAATTGATTTAATCAATAATGATGTTATAGACTCTTATACCGCAGCATATCTTTGGACAGTTATTGAAGGATTTAAAGTAAAACCTGCAAATCTTTTCGTATGTGGCGGTACTGGCTCAGGAAAAACAACTTTTCTAAATGTTTTAATGGATTTTATAGATAATAATGAAAGAGTAATATTAATTGAAGACACTGCAGAGTTAGATATTAGCAATTTTAATGATTCTGTTTCTCTTATCTCTGATATCTCTAATGAAGAGAGCTTATATGAAATAACCATAAATACATTAAGAATGAGACCTGATAGAGTAATTATTGGAGAAGTAAGAGCAAGAGAAGTTCAAGGGTTATTTGTTGCAATGGATACTGGCCACGAAGGTTGTATGGCGACATTACATGCAAACAATAGCGAAGATGCAGTCATTAAATTGCTAAACAAACCAATGGACATACCAGAAACGGTTCTCCCACTTCTTGATATAATAATAATTTTAAAAAAGAAATTTTTTTCTGGAAAAACTATAAGAAAACTTTCTCAGATTACTGAAATTTCAAAAGTAGGAAATATCAATCTTAATAACATTTACAAAGATGAGGAATGCAATGGTTGTTCAGTAGATGTTATGACCTCTCACTTTGCAGAAAAACTTTGTAATCTTGTAGGCATTTCTAAAAAAGAATTTAAGAGAATAATAGAATATAGGGCTGCATTGTTTGATCAAATCTGTGTGACTAAACCAGACATTTCTAGAGAAGACCTAAAAATAATATTACACAGCCAAGAATTGGAGTATTTAGAAATATTGAAAAAATAAATATGTTTATTAAATATTAACAAACTATATGGTATATAAAGGTGATAAAAATGGCATTTAATTTTAAAAACTTATTTAGTACAAAAAACAAAACAATAAGAGAAGAAGAAAATAAAAACTTCAATGCAATTCCAGTTCTTGAAAAAACAAACAAGATAGATCTTGCAGCAGTTATCTCTAGAAGAAATTTGATGAATGTTGACAAACTAATTGATGTGGCAAAGACAAACGAAGAGATAGAAAAATATAAGCAAATGGTTCTTAACTATAAGAAAAAAGGAGCAACAGAAAGACAACTTGAAAACCTAAAACAAAAGATTGAAGAGCTTGTTATTGAAAGACAAAAGATGGAGGTCTTAATGGAATTATTAAATCAAGATAATCTTGTCAAGACAGCATTTGGAAAGAAAAGACAAGCAGAAATACATAATACTCTTCTAAACAGATATAAAAGCGGAGAAATGAACCTTATTGATTTTAAAGAAAACCTTGCAGAGTTATCCTTAATTTTAAAATCAAGAACTGATGAAAGAAACGAAACACAAAAGCTTGAAGATTTCAATGCTAGATTATATTAGTTTTAGAAAAAATCAGAAATTGAAATTTGGGAAAGATCAGTAATTGGTCTTGACCATATACCTAGTTCTTTGTTTATTGTTTTTGAAAACTCGTTTGCAAAGCCGTGCATTGTAAACACTTTTTTTGGGTTTACGGCCTTAACAAAATCTAAAAGATCCTGATAATCACAATGATCTGAAATTGGAATGCATTTTCCTGAACGATAATGCTTCCAGCCTGTTGCTAAGTAACTTGAAACTTTTCTATTTTGTTGGTGTTCTAGGCACCTTATTAAATCTCTGTTGATCAGATTCATTGGAACAATCAAGATATTGTGTTCTGAAATATTATGATCTAATAGTTCATATTTACCTAAAGAAATATTAAAATCCTCATAGATTTTAGAAAATTCAAATGCTTTCTTTGTGACTAGTGGCGTTTCTTTAAGATAATCATTTACAAATCTTATTAGCTCTTGAGATTTTCCAAGAGAATAAGCACCAATCAATACTAACCTGTTGTTTTTAATATCCTTTGTTATCATCTCTGCAAAGTCCTCATAGACCTGCTCTCTTCTTGGAAAAGAAAATTCCTTTTTGCCAAATGTTGTTTCTAATATCAGAATGTCTGCTTCTTTTGGTGTTGCTGCTTTTAAGAGAAGAGAGTCCTGCATTTTAAAATCACCAGTATAAAGAACAGACTTGTCTTTACTCTCTAGATAAAACATCTTACTTCCAAGAATGTGGCCAGCATCAAGAGCAGAAAGGTTAATGTTGTCTGTTAAATTTAAGGTGTTGCCATTAACAAAAGAATAAGACATTTCTCTTTTTGTGTACAGGTCAATAAATGAGGCTGTTTCTTTTGTTGTAAATATCTTTTGGTTTGTAATTGAGATGTGATCAGAGTGGCCATGAGTGATTAAACTATAGTCATTAATATTTGTTTCTTTTGTTTGGTCAATATTTGCCTTTTGGTCTTTATCAATAACTGAAAAACAATTAGAATAGTTTAGAATCATAATACAATAAATAATATCTCAGGATTATTTTATATTGCTTTTGGTTTTTGTTAAAAGCAACAAGTATATAAAGACTTTTTTATATAAATTATATACTACAAAAAGGGGATATGGGGTAGTCCGGTTAGCCTAGCGGGCTCCAGATTTTTAAACTTTTTGCAAGATGTTTCTTTTTAGAAACAGATGATTGAAAGTTACAGGTATGCTAAGAAAACATATTCTTAGAAAAAAAGGAGATACCTGTTGACCTGGGTTCAAATCCCAGTATCCCCAAGTATTTTACTTATTTTATTTAAAGAAATTTAAAGCAAATCTAGCAAAGCCAAACTTGATTTTCTTAAAGACACCAACAGAACGATATCTTATGGTTTTGTCTTTTACTGCTTGTTTAAAATCTTTTACAGGTGTGTTGCTTTTAATTAAATTTTCTATTGTTTGTGGGTCAGTGTCTACAATTAATGTTGGATTTACTGTTCCATCAGTAGAATAGGAATCTATTGCTCCTTCTTTCATTACAAGAGTTATGCTTTTTATCTCTGTTCCATAATCTACATTTATTTGTATCTTTTCATTACCTGCAAACTTTCTTAAAGCTCCTGGCATCTTATCAAGATTGGCATTGTATTGTTCTTTTGCAAACTCTGGGTTGTTAAATAGTTCATCAACCATATAACTTTGTGCATAAACTGTTCCCAATAACAAAACTAATGAAAATATTACTGCAATCTTTTTAAAATCAAACATGTTCTTCCTCCTTTTCTTTTTTCAATTTTAATAATTATTGTTCTTTTTTTTAATAATCATTAAGTATAAAAATATTATAACCGATAAGTTTTAAAAGTATATTAAGAAGCTTTGGAACTTGCTCTTGCAAGACGTCCAAAAAATAGTGCGAATTGTTTCTAAAAAATTTCTAAAAAAGGATTTTTACAGAACCTTTTATAAAATCACAATATTTATAAACTTTGCACTGGACACCTACCCCCCCGAAAACACCCCCTGTTTGTTTGAACTACATATATTCATCTGCCAATGATATTTTAGAAATTGTGGAGTTGAATAATAGCCATGGAGCATAAATTGTGTTTACTTAATAGTAGTTATGAAAAAGACAGGGCAAGAGTGGTTCTCTACTTTGGTAGAGACCCTCTTAATAATAACTATGAATTAATACACAAAGCAACATATTATCCATATTTTATTGTAGAGTTAGAAAAAGAGCTAGTATCACAATTGCTTTCTGATTTTAAAAAAGATATTTCTCTTAAATCCCTAGACAAAAAGACCAAAATTATTGCAAGAGACTTTGAACTACTTTCTAAGTGTTCTAAAATACTTCAACAGGCAACAGGAAAAAATATTATTCTAATAGAACCTGAAAGACAGTTTTTAATAAGAAATAATTGGAGTTACTATGATTCCTTTTGCGTTTTTAAAAGGAACATCAGAAAAATAAATAATGAAAACCACATACATTTTGCAATAAAAAACTATACAAAAAATTTAAATTATTCTGAGAAAATAAGATTAATAGAGCCACTAACAAAGAAATTAATATTAAGTAATATCTTAAGGCTAAAACCAGAGACAAATATTAAAAATGATCAAATACTAAATATACTTTTTGAAAATGAGTTTTTCAATAAAGAATTAATATTAACAAACACGAATAATTTCTATTACCAGACCAAAGAAAAATTTATTAAAGACCATATTAATCTAGATTTCTCTAATATTTTACCACACCTTTTAACTAAAAATTTCAATAATGTTGGTTTTGAAACCATAAATTGTGCTTGCTGCAAACCCCTTTCAACTTTACAAGAGAATGTTATGCCATCATCTCTTGTAGAAGTTGAATTTAAAAAATCTGGTTTTTATTTTATTTCTTGTGATGATTATTGGGCAAGAGAATATCATAATAATCACGAACTAAAAGAGAACAGAGAAAACTACAAAAAGCAAAATGGCTTATTTAAGATGGTTGTTGGCCCTTTCTCTAAAGGGCAAAAAGAGAAAATATTGCTTGCTGATGCTTTAAGGCTTTTAAAAGACAAGGATCTAACAATATTAGAAAATCAAACAAACCTTGTCTGGAGCTGTAAAAAACAAGAATCTTTTGTTTCAAAGATAATTAACACTCTTTTTGAAAGACAAAATGTAATTGAACAATCAATTAACATTAGCACTCTTGGTAGCTATTCTGTTGGCAATTTTGAAAATTCTAAAGCTCTTGAAACAAACCCTCTTTTCTTACAATATTTAACAGAATATTCGCTTATTAATTCTTTAATTGAAGAAATCCCAAAATTTATGCAAAATAAAAATACTAAGTTTTATTCTTCTACAATAGACAATATCCTAAGAAACATAAAATATAATACTCTTGAAAGAGTTACAGAAAATGATGAGACATTAATCATTTCCAAAACAGGTAATTTTCAAATAAAAAATAAAACCTTGCTTTCAAAAATAAATAGTTCCTTTCAGGAAATGGGGCTACCAATCCCTAGGTTAATCGTTAATTAAATTTAAAAGTCATAAACTTTTTCAGCAGTTAATTTATTATATAAAACCAATCTGTGTTTTAGAGTGTTGGATTTATCTTGAACAGTTTCTAATCTTATTTCTCTTAGTCCACCATTTTTCATTATGATATCATTTGCTTTCTCTATATTTCTTCTAATTAATTTAAAATTTGGTTTTTTGCTATTTAAGTTTGTTCTTGCATCATATGCAGGCACATAAGCTTTTTTATCAAGCCAAACACGCCTAAATCCTTTTGCTTCTTTTATAACATTATAAGCCTCTGATTGAGTTTTACCAAAATCAGTATATGGTCGCAAAACTACAACCCCATCGACAGGGTCAAAATAAACAACACCTTTATGCTTTAATAGTTCATTATTTGCTAAATTAATATCTTGCTGTTTAACTTTTGAAGGGCCTTTAGAAACCAATGGGCTAAAAATACTAAGTACTTCATCTGTGTAAAAACTTTCTAAGTTCTGTGGTTTTTTATTTGTTAATGTTTTTGATTCTGCAATCTTTCTATAATATTCTATTTTCGCAGTTTGTTTTGGCTTTACAACTATTTCCCTATATCCACCTACCCCTATAGCACCTGCCAATGCTGCAACAATTAATGTTTTTCTTAGTTTAGAAAAATTTGGCTTAATAGAGATTTTCCTTCTTGGTGTTGATGTTGATTTTGGTTTCAGTACTTTAATTTTCGTAAATTTTTTAGCCATAATTATCAATATTGCTTTTTTATCAAATACTGATACAAAGAGTTTATAAACTTGATTTAAAATAAAAGAAAAAGAAAAGTAAGTTATAAAAATTACTTACATAATTTTATTTCTATTGCTGATACTTTCATAGGGGTGTTATTCTCTGTAGTTATCTCTTCTGTTGAAATAACAATCTCAGATACCTTGACAGTATTAACAAATTTGTTTTTTACAATCTCAGCAACATCAACGGCTTTAGAGATGGTCTTACCTCTTGCCTTTATTGTGACATTATCTGTGCCTTGATTAAATTGTGTTATCACTGCTAATACATAGGACATTGTTCCTTTTTTTCCGATGTATATTGTGTTTCCTTCTATTTCGCTCATTGTATATCATCCCCCTTTAAATAGATGTATTTTTGAATTATATATTTACATAAACAAAATGTTTAAAAACAGACATTTTTACTGCAAATTTTTAATAAACTAGATATTTATGAATATTAAGCGATTTCAAAAAAAAATACAAATCTATCTTTATAACCCTATCCAAGACATCAAATTATTTTTTTTATTTTTTTCAAAGTCTCAGCTAATTTCTCTATTTCTTTTTTTGTGTTATAGAAATAAAAAGATGCTCTAACAAGCCCATCCTTATTTAACCGGGAAACTATAGGTTCAGCACAATGCATGCCAGCACGAGTTGCAATATTGCCATATTCATCAAGAAGAGATGAGAGCTCTCTTGACTTTATGCCCTTCAAATCAAAAAGCACGATTGAGCCTTGCTTTTTAGAATCGCAAGGATTGTAAAGTTTCAGACCAGATACATCATTTAATTTATCAAGTGCATAGTCTGTTAGAATCTTATCTTGTCTTTCAATATTATCCATGCCGATTTTTTCTAAATAATCAATTGCTGCAAGAGTTCCAAAGGCCCCAGCAATATTAGGTGTGCCTGCTTCAAATTTGTTTGGCAAGTTGTTCCATGTTGATTTTTTCAAAGTAACGTGAGCAATCATGTCCCCACCAAACTTTGCTGGCGAAAATTTGTTTAAGTATTTTTCTTTGCCAATCAACACCCCAACCCCTGTTGGTCCAAGCATCTTATGCATCGTGCAAACAAAAAAATCAATATTTAGTTTTTTAAAGTCTATTTTTCTGTGTGGTGCAGATTGAGAACCATCAACACACACAAGGATATTTCTCTCTTTTGCAATATCCACAATCTCCTTGATTGGAGCAATAACTGCTGTTGTGTTTGAGATGTGCGCAATTGTTATTAGCTTTGTTCTATTTGTTATTTTCTTTTTAAAATCAGAGATATCAAAAGTAAGGTCTTGTTTTATCTCTACAAACTTTAATTTCAAACCAAGCTTTTGAGAAAGAAACTGCCAAGGCACAAGATTTGCATGATGCTCATAGACTGTTGTTAGAATCTCGTCTCCTTTCTTGAAATAATTGCTATTATACAGCATATACATTATCATATTTAACGAATCTGTGCTATTGTGAGTTAATATTACTTCTTTTGGAGAACAATTAAAAAACTTAGAAAGTTTTAGGTGGCAATCCTCATAGACAACGCTTGCTTCTTGAGATAACTTATAAACACCTCTGTGAATATTAACTGGACAATTTCTATAATAATAATCGGTAGCTTTAATCACTGAAAGAGGTTTAAGGCTTGTTGCTGCATTATCTAAATATATCGTTTTTAATATTGGAAAATCCTTTCTATATTTTTCTAAATTCATGTGTTTTTCACATTCTCCTATTGAAATTAATATAGGCAATCTTTTTAAATAAATATGGGACAATATATATTATATAGAGTAAGCTAAAAACAGACTCTTTTTTTAATAATTACAAACAAAAATGATTATATATGAAGATACCAAAGCAAATAAAGGCATACTGTAAAAAATGTAAAAAACACCAACCTCACAAGCTTTCACAATACAAATCAAGAAGTGCAAGAACCTTAGCAGTAGGCACTAGAAAAAATGTTAGAAAGCACAAGAAAGGCTATGGTGGAATGGCAAAGCACATTGCAACCGTAAAAAAACAGAATAAAAAACCAGTGTTTAATGCAGAATGTACAGTGTGTAAAGCAAAACACTACTATGTTATACCAAAGAAAATGAAAAAAACAGAATTTAAGACTGACTAAGGTCTTTATTTCTCTATTTCTTTAGTATTTTTAAATTCATCTATTATATATATTTATGGTTGTGATTTTTGATACTATCCATAAATTAGTAATAGCTAGTTTTGCTATTGCTTATTTTGTAGATATTAGAAAAATAATAAAACCAATTATTAAAAATATGATAAAATATGGCAATTGATTTTGAATCTGAAGAAATTATTGTTGGAAGAAACCAAAGCCAAATAAAGAAATATGGAAAGAAGGCTACTGGCTATATAGGCAAGGTTGTAGTGTCCAGCGGAGATGAGCCTGTTCTTGGCAAAAAAGTATTAATGGATGTCTCTCGTTCACATGTTGCGATAGTTTGTGGAAAAAGAGGTGGTGGCAAATGCCTGACAGGAGATACACTCATAACCTTAGAAGACGGAAGAGAGATACCTATTCAAGACTTAGGAAAGGAGAATAAAAAAATAATTTCCTTACAAAAAAACCTGAAATTAAAATGTTGTAAAAAAGAACAATTCTACAAACGCACGGTAAACAAAGTATTAGAAATAACATTAAGAAGCGGGAAAAAAATAAAACTAACCCCAAATCATCCATTATTAACAGTATGTGGTTGGAAAGAAACTAAAGATTTAAAAAAAGGAAGCAGAATTGCTACACCTAGAGAGGTGCCTAGATTTGGCAACAAAAAGCTTCGTGATTGTGAAGTTAAATTATTAGCATATTTAATCGCAGAGGGCCATTTAGGGAATGGATTTGTGTTGTTTTGCAATAATGATGAAAAAATCATTTCAGAATTCAAAAATGTAATTTATTCTTTTGATAAAGGACTAAAGATATCGCCTCATGGTCGCAATAACTTAAGAATATCTAAAATTGAAAATGGCAAAGAAAAAAACAGTTTAAGGAAATATTTTGATTCTCTTGGATTATATAATGTAAAATCAGATACTAAATTCATTCCAGAAACTATATTTCAATTACCTAAAGAACAACTTTCTATATTTTTAAATAGATTATTTAGTTGTGATGGCACCATCCATTTTGATAAAAATAAAAAAGAATATAATATTTCTTATTCATCTTCATCTCCTAAACTAATACAACAAGTCCAAAGTTTGCTTTTAAGATTTGGATTGCTTTCAATAATTAGAACAAAAAAAACTAAAAAATTACCAAACTATGAACTAAAAATCTTGTCTTCTCAAAATTTAGAATTTATTAAAAAAATCGGGTTTTTTGGGAAAAAAGAAGAAATACAAAAAAAAGTAAAAACAAAAAATAGCAATCCTAATGTAGATACAATACCTAAAGAAATTTGGGAAATTTACAGACCAAAAAACTGGGCGACAGTTGGTAAAGGATTTGGTTATAAATCATTAAGATCATCAATCAACTATTCTCCATCTAGAGAAAAACTACTTAAAATTGCAAATTGCGAAAATAATAAAGAATTGAAAAACCTTGCAACTAGCGATATCTTCTGGGACGAGATTATTGATATAAAAGAAATTAACAAAAAACAAACAGTTTATGATATAACAGTTCCAGAAACTCATAATTTTGTTGCAAACAACATTATTGTCCATAATAGCTATACTATGTCTGTTCTGATAGAAGAATTTGCAAAACAGCCATTTGAAATTAAAGAAAGATTGTCTGTTATTGTCATAGACACTGTTGGAATATTCTGGACCATGAAATATCCAAACAAAGAAGATGCAAAGCTTCTTGAAAAATGGAATCTCAAACCAGAAGGAATAGATATCAGAAATCTTGTGCCTTTTGGTAAGAAAGACTTCTATGAACAAAAAAATCTTCCACATGATGGTTGTTTCTCAATAAGGACTTCACAAATGGATATTGAAGATTGGCTTGGAGTATTTAGACTTAATTGGAGAGATGCAGAGTCTTCTTTGCTTTCAAGAACTATAGAGAAAATAAAAAACAAGGTTGGAAATCTTTATGATATTGACGACATCATGAACGAAGCAAAAAAAGACACAGAAACATCATCAGAAATAATCAACTCTTTAAATAATAGATTTCTTGTTGCTAAATCCTGGGGGCTATTCTCTAGATCAGGGACAACAATGAAGGAGTTTGCAAAGCCAGGAACAATAACTATTATTGATACCAGTACTTACAAAGAAGCAATTGGCATGGAATCAATTAGAGAACTTATTGTTGGAATACTTGGTAAAAGACTATATGAAGAAAGAATGCTTTATAGAAAAGAAGAAGAAATGGGGTTGTTATCTGGCGGAAGAAAAGAAAGCGAGATGCCAATTATCTGGATGATGATTGATGAGGCACACATGTTTATGCCTAGCGACAGGCATTCAATGGCACTTGATGTTTTGTTACAATGGATCAGGGTTGGAAGACAGCCAGGGTTATCTTTGCTTCTTGCAACACAAAGGCCAAACAAATTACATAACGAGGCAATCTCGCAATGTGATTTTTTCTTGAGTATGAGAATGACTTCTCAAGAGGACATTATGGCTGTCTCATCAATTAGGCCAAGCTATCTTAATATTCCTATGGACAAATATTATGGACAGATGCCAAAAGACCAAGGTTATGCAATACTTCTAGATGATAACTCAGAAAAAGTAATGTTAATAAAAATTAGACCAAGAATAACATGGGATGGTGGAAAGACAGCAAATGTTTTTGTTGATTAAAAAGCCTTTTTTCCACAATCTCTTAGCTTTTTTTAAAAAAACAAATTATTCATCAACCAATTTTGCTCCAAAATCTTTAGCAATAGTGTCTGCTATTTTTATTTTCTTGCTTGGAGCTTCTAATTGAAGTATGTTGTCTTTCTCAAAATAAATAACTAGGCTTTCAGAAGCAAGTCTGAACTTCATGGTCTGTGCCTTTAATACTTCGTCAAATATCAGATTAATGTTTGTGGCAGGAACAATAATGTCAATTCCGACTTTCCTTCCTTTTATGTGCTCTGCTATATTATTAAGATCAATGGTGCCTACAACATTAAACTTTAGAACAAATTCAGAAATTTCAAAAGACTCAACAAGCCTCTCTATAAATTCTTTTGATTTTTTAGAGTTTTCAAATATCATTAGTCTATAGCATCTGAAGTTTTCTAGGAAAACATCTCCTGCAGCTATTTTTTTCTCATAATCGTTTATTTCTGCATTAATGTTCTCTATAAGGATTAGCATTTTTTTATATAAGGAAATCAGTTCTCTTTTTTTTATTTCTTCTTCAATTATAGAATTTAAAAGCGGTTCTTTCTCGCTAATGTCTTGTAACTCTTTAACATCTTGAGCAAGTGATGATATTACCTCTTGCACTGGCTTATAGAGCTCTAGAATCTTATTTGTCCTATACAAGTTTTTATTTAAAGAATCAAATAATCTAGTTAATTTTGGATCTTCTGGCATAACCTTCTCTCCTTTTGTAATATATAAGATTAGAAAAGGAACTATATTTAAAGTTATGTTATAGCTGTGTTTCTATTCATTTTCCTTTATATCTAGATAACAATGATATGCAGCAATCGCACCTTGACTTGCTGAAGTTATTACTTGCTTTAAGTCACTTGCGTTTGTGGCGTCACCCGCTGCAAAGATACCTGCAATATTTGTTTTTTGCTCTTTATTAACAATTATAAATTTATTCTCATCTAGAGAAACATTTAGCTTTGACAAAAGCTCAGTGTTTGGAACAGAGCCAATCTCTATAAACAAGCCATCAATCTTTAGTTCTTTTCCTGTGTTTAGCTTTATGCCTTCTAGTTTTTCTTGCCCTAAAAGCTCAGCCACCTCTGCCTTATAAAGGATTTCTATGTTTTGCTTGGCTTTTGCAAGGTCAGCCCATGCCTTTTCTGCACGCAGTTCTTCTTTTCTGTAAATCAAATAAACTTTGGTAGCTATATCAGCCAAAAGAAGAGCAGAAGTAACAGCTGCATCAGAACCGCCAACAACTCCTACTACTTTTCCTTTGTAAAAGCCACCATCACAAGTTGCACAATAACTTATTCCTTTTCCTGTCAACTCTTCTTCTCTATCTACTCCTAGCTTTTTTCTGGATCTGCCAATTGCAAGAATTATTTTTTTTGCTTTTACTGTTCTTTGATCAGAATTAACAATAAATACTTTTTCTTTTTTGTCAATTGCCATGACTTTTTCAAAAATAACCTCCACATCAAGAGATTGGACTTGTTCAAGAACTCTTTCTGACCATTCCATTCCTGAGATTTCTGTAAAGCCAGGATAGTTACAAACCTTGTGAGCATAGGTTATTGTTCCACCAAAAGAATCAGAAAAGACTAATGTCTTTAAGCCATATCTTGAGGCATAGATAGCAGCAGTAAGTCCTGCAGCGCCTCCACCAACAATAACCACATCATAACAATTATCGCTCATAATAAATTAATAAAAGAAAAAGAATATAAAAGAATTATTTAACAAATCTTTTGCGAAACGAATAATACATGGTTGCATTTTTCTGTTTGGCAACTTTAGAAACTTCTGATAAGAAATCAACAATATTATCTGCACTCATTTTCTTTAATTCTGTTGGTTTAAAGCCTTTATGAAACACAGAATTAAAATCTTCAACATATGTTTGATAGATAGATTCATAAGCGTGTTTGGCTTCAGCTTTTGAATAAATTGAAATTTTATTTATAATGTCAATTTCCTGAGAAAATAAATCTTTAAATTTAGTATCCATTATCTCTTTAACTGTGCCTTTCCTTGAAGCTTTTAAGACAGTATTTAATTTTTTTGTCCAACTCTCCATTTGTCTTTTCTTAATTGCCGTTAATCTTCTTCTTTCTGCAACTGCTAAATCGTGTGTTCTTTGTGTTTCTAAATCAGATATCTTTCTTTTATATTTCAATTTTAAATCAGTTATCTTTTGCTCATAAATCTTTTTATCTAAATCAATTTTCATTTGTTCTTTTTTGTTTGCACCAACTGTTTTTTCCAATGATTTAATTTTCTTTTCATATACTTTTAACAATGAATCTCTATTTTGTTCGGTAAAAGCTACTTTCTCATTAAATGCTCTTGTGCCTGGCTTTGTTAGTTTCCCGGTCTTTGGGTTTCTTTTATAGCCAAGTTCTGATGGCGTGGCTCTTTTGCCGGTTATTGCCTTTCTTGCTTTTAAATATATCCTTGGTTTAGTTGCTCTTGGTTTTATCATATTTTATCAACTCACATCATTTAACAAATGGAAAGATTTTATCATTTAAAAAACCTTTTAACTTTAGCTTTTTCTGCATTTTTAATTTGTTCCATAGAAAAATGCTCTATAAGTTCAGGTGTCTTATATCCCCCACACATTAAAAGCTCTGGGAGAGTGAAATGCTGTTTTGCAAGCTCTAAGCTTATTCCTGCTCCTTTTAGATTTCTTAGTTTTAAAAAATCAACCACTTCAACTATCTTTTGCTTTTTTGAGTATATATTCTTTTATTGACACTAGCTGAAGATTCTCCTGATGAATATTTTCTTGAATCTAAAAGGCTGTTAAATAATCCAACTTCCTTATAATAATCATTTTTTAATAATTCATTTCTAGTTATCCTGTATTGCTTTGGCTTTCCTTGATATTCTTGTGTGAAAACCATTGTGCCAATTTTCGGGTCTAATCTTATTTCGCTTATTGGGACATTATAAAAAACTCCTCTTGGCTTATGTACTGGCTCTCTATTATAAACAGGGCTTCTTGATTTCTTATAATAATCATCTAAAACTCCTGTTTGTGATCTTCTTACTCTTGCATTCTCTCTTCCAACTTTTCTTAATTTTTCTAATTGCTTTGGAGTCAATTCTTTTGCTGAAACTCTACGGGTCGTATGTTTAGTACCTGTTGGCGATTTTCTCAATTTTAAAACTGACCTTTTTGGTTTTGGTGGTGCTGGTGCCTTTCGCATTTTTAATAACCCCATCTCTATTTCCTCCCAATAAATATTAACTATTAATAATTAAATGATTAGTAGAAACATATTTAAATGTTTAGAATAAGAAAAAGAAATCCAAAAAAATCCATTGATTTTCTTGGAAAAAGAAGATGCTTAAACTTAAGCATCAATGTTTAGCTTTAGCTTAGACTTAAGCTCTCTATATCTGTTTCTGATTGTTACTTCTGTTACTCCTGCAACATTAGCAACCTCTTTTTGTGTTCTTCTCTCTCCAACCATCAATGCAGCAATATAAACTGCAGCAGCTGCAACTCCTGTTGGACCTCTACCAGAGATTAAGCCAGAATTAATTGCCTTTTTTACAATCTCTTTACCTTTTTCTTCAACAGCTCCTGATAGTCCAAGAACTGAAGTAAATCTTGAGATGTAATATGTTGGATCTGTTAATGGAACTGCAATGTCTAATTCCTTAACAATAAACCTATAAGTTCTTCCAATTTCTTTCTTTGTTAGACCTGATGCTTCTGCCATCTCGTTAAGTGTTCTTGGAACATTATATGTTCTACAAACAGAATAAAGAACAGCAGCAACAACAGCTTCAATTAATCTTCCTCTTATTAGCCCTTTCTCAACTGTCTTTCTGTAAAGTAAAGCAGCAGTCTCAATTAAAGATTCAGGAATATTGAGATAGGAACCCATTCTTCTTAGTTCTGTTAAAGCAATTGAAAGGTTTCTTTGCATTGAGTTTGAGATTGATGATCTCTTATGCCATTTGATTAATCTGTACATTTGTGCTCTGGACTTTGAGGATAGCTTATTTCCTCTTAGATCTCTGCCAGATCTCTCTATCATTGTTTCAAGACCTTTATTAATCTTGACATACTTCATTGGTGAGCCAGATCTTGCTTGTTCTGAGCTTGGGGATTGATCAAAGTTTCTCCATTCTTTTCCCATATCTACCATGTCTTCACTTATTATTGTGTGACAATTTTTACAAACTAGTTCGCCTGTTCTTGGGTCTTTATAGACCTTTTCTTTTCCACACTCTGGACACTTCATTGCCATTTATATCACTCCTTTGTGTTCTTAACTTTTACATTGTTCTAATTTCAAAAATAGAGCTTGCAATCATAATAATCATTAAAAAAACAAACTAAAGCAAACCTATATAAATATTATTCTTTTTTCAAGTATATATAGCTTTCGGTTTTTGCGATTTTAGAACTAGATTGTGGTTTCTTCCTTTTTTATCTCTATGTTGCTACTTGTCAGAGTTGGTCGCAAAAGAAGCCTTAATGGATCCTTATCAGGGTATCTTATGACAACATCATTATTAGATATAACCTCTATTTTCACTGTTGCTGGTTCTTTATCTATGAAATCATCAATATGCCCTGCACCAATACAGTAGTTTAATTTTGGGTTTTCCTTAAGTATTGTTAATAGCTCATTTCCAATAAACGAATTGTTAAAGACATCGCTTGCTTGAGGAATAATTACTAACACGTCCTCTTTTACTTCTTCAGATAATTTTTTAAGTATTCCATAAATGTAATAAACGTGCAATGGGTTATTTCTATTAATCATGAAGACCTTGCTTGATCCTATATTTTTATATGTGCTTTCAAAAACTATTGAAAGATCAGTCTCTCCAAAATAACCACAATACACATCATCAATAATATTCAATTTAGAGATTATCCTCCATTTTTCAAAGTCAGTTATTTCATCTGTAATTCCTATGGCTGCGATATTCGCTATTAATTCAGAAATGTCCTTTACATTATCGGTATATGCCTGATCAATAATTTTTTGAGAAACACCAGTAAATTTAAATAAATTGATAAAAGCCAATTTTGGTATTGTGTATAATGGTATCTTAATCTTAAAAAAATCAATTGTGTTTATTGGGAAGCCAAAAGGAGAGACCTTCATATCAAAGGCACTCAACAGTTCTTCTTTTTGCTGAGGATAAGATAATGTCTTAAACACCCCTGTGCTATCAAAGACAATCACTTTCTTTGAAGACAGCAGGTAATTTTCAGCAATAACTTTCATTGCAAATATTCTATCTTCTTCTTCTGAACCTGTTACTACAATTGACCTTAGATTCTCTAAGCTGGCATTAATTGTAATTCCATTCTTTCTACCAACCAACAACTTATCTACTGAACTAATTGCTGATGAAAATTCTATGTTGTTTGGAGAGTTGGTCAATACCTTAACAATAAACGGATCATAAAAGAAATAATTTTTCTGTTCTGGTGGCAACATCTTTAGTGACAATAGTTTTATGTTATAAGATTTTATTATAGAAATAATGGAACTTGTGATTTTGTTTAATTTTAATATTTTCTTTTCTATGTGTTCATTAAGTTGAGAAGAATCTACTATTTCTGTATCTGTGTTTAATATGAAAAATTTGTGAGTGTTCTTGTCGCCAATGTCAAAATGCTTCTCAAAAACAATACACTGGTTTGGTAGTGTTTCTGCAAATAATTCTATATCCCCATCAACACCAAACACCTTGTATAATTGAACAAGCACCGAAGACGGATCTTTTGATCTTAATAAAGAAACAAAATAGTCATCATTAAATAAAATTGCCAAATCTTTTTGACCATATACACCTTCAAAAAGTGTACTCCAAGTTGTTATTTGTGCCATGTTATTAATATAATATTTATTACCTTATTCATATTTTAAATCAAAACATTTAAATAAATTATTTATTATATATTTTTAATAGCTATAGTATATAAATGGTTTTTATAATGGTAGATGCAACACTAATCAAAGATACAATTACTGAATTATTGGAAGCAAATGTAGATAAGGAAACAATCTATCAGACTTTAAAAGACATTGGCGTAGACAGTGCAGATATTGATAAATACTATAGAGATGCAACAACTAAAGAAAAAGCAAAGCAAACAGAAACCAAAACACCAGAACCTGAAACAGAAACAGAAACACCAGATGTTTCTGAAAATTCAAAAACCGAAGAAGCAATACATCATAAGCCAAAAGTAACAACTGAAGATTTAGAAAAAGCAACTAAAGAAGTTATTGATTCAGAAGTTATGAAAAATCAAGAAGATATAGAAGATAACATAATTATAGAAAAAGATAATGCTCAAATTTTAGAAATTAACAACACAATTTTAGAAATTAAAAAACAAGTGTCTGGTCTTGAAACCCAGATAAGTGATATTAAAGCGCAGATTAGTGGCCTTACTAAAATTATGAAAGATATTCTTGAAGAAAATAGAAATATTTTAAACAAGTTAAAGTAACGCTATTGATTACCAAGCATTTTTAATAAATCTTCGTAACCGCCACCGTCTTCTTTTGGAGCACCACCTTTCTTAAATATAGCAGATAAAATAATTATTAAACTACACACACCTAAAATGATTAACCATAAATGAGGGATTTCTGCTGTAGTTATAAACAACATTATTGCTAAAAGAAAGACTAAAAGTAAATTTATCAAACTAGGAAAAAATATAGAATATAGTATTACAACAACTGGTGCAATAAAATAATAATTATATTGAAAAGAAAAGATAATAAGCAAGCCAATAACAAAAAAACTTAAAAAGTCAAACATGTTATTTTTTTACTCCTGTCCAGCTTTTTATTGTGTTTTTCAAATCGCTTCCAAATATCCAGTATATCCCTACTCCGATAGCAACTAACCATATCAAATCTGGGTATTTGTAGAATAAAAGAAAAACTAAAAAACCAGTAATTAATATTGCAATTAATTCATTACCAATTTGTTTTTTTGCCCAAACATAAATTGATATTGAAAAAACTATGAATAATATTATCCAAATAGAATCTTCTAAAGATGTTGCTAAAAAAATATTATTCATATAGCATCCTCATTTTACTTTGCTTTTCTATCTTTTGCTCTTATTGACGGTCTATTCTTTTCTGTGCCTTTGCCTTTTTTGTCAAGACCCCTGTTTTTCTTGCCAGCGCTTGTTACTCCTTTATGTACTCTGCCTTTATTCTGTGGCCAACATATCCAATTGATATCTTTGTCTTGCATAATCCTTGGATGATTAGGATCAACCAAAATTACTTCATAATATTTCTGTTGACCATCTTCGCCAATCAAATATGAATTTAAGACTTCTAAACCAGGATATTTTGATGCAGCTCTAAGCTCAGCAATCCTTTGAATAGATATTCTTCTTGTAATCTTATTAACACCCATTCTTTTTGGTCTTCTGCCATTAACTGGTCTTCTAATTAAACCAGCTCCTTTTCTAACTTTTGCTAGAACCACAATAAACCCTTGCTTTGCCTTATAGCCAAGCTCTCTAGCCCTTGGAATATTTGTAGGCTTATCAAGTCTTGTGACTGCTTCTTTTGAGCGTCTATACTTGATTAATCTGTCTGTATATAATTTTTTATAATTATAATTTTCGTCTTTTTCTCTTTTAAATTCATTTTGTATTGTTTTTTTTATGTATTTTGATGCTGTGCTCATATCTACTCCGTTTTTTAATTTTTTGCATTCATTAATATATTATTTATACAATATAAATAATTAATAAAACAAAATATTTATATAGTGGTTGTTAAAATAAGCAAGAATCAAGCTTATTTTCAAAAAATACAGAATTAAAAGAGAAATATGCGTTTCTTTTCATCAACAGAGGCACGGAAAAAAGCAATTATTGCTTTAGTCATATTTGTTTTTCTTATAGTTGCAGCAATTGTTTTTGTTTGGCCATATCTTTCTATTTTTACAAAGCCATCTGTGATTAAAGAAGTTGTATTAAGTTACGGTATTTGGGCACCACTTGCTTTTATTGGATTACAGATATTACAAATGGTTTTTTTATTTATTCCATCTACACCAATAATTATTGTCGGGGGTTATGTTTTTGGAGCCTTGGGTATACTTTATTCTATTATTGGCATAGTTCTTGGATCAGTTATTATTTTCTATATTGGAAGACTATTTGGAAGACCATTTTTAGAAAGTATTCTTGATAAAAAAATAATAAATAAAATTGATGGAGAATCAGACAATATCGCAAAAACCTTGTTTATTTTATTTTTAATACCCCCATTACCACACGATGCTTTTTGCTATCTGACAGGATTTACAAAAATCAAATTAAAGAAGTATATACTGGTTACGATAATAGGGAGATTACCACAAATTGTGTTTTTAACTTTAATTGGCTATCAACTTACTAAATTAAATTTGTTTTGGTCCTTAATAATTATAGGGATTATAATTGTTGGTTCAATTATCATCTTTCAAAATAAAAATAAAATCGAAACACAACTACATGGTTATGTAGGTAAATTGGAGAAAAAATAAGGTCCCATGGTCTAGTGGTTATGACGTTACCTTGACATGGTAGAGATCCCCGGTCCGATCCCGGGTGGGACCATAGAATTAAAAAACGGTTCTTTTATATGATTTCAAAACTAATTTCTCTTGTTGTTCTTTTTTTTGTAATTATAGATCCATTAACTAGTTTTGTTGTTTTTTTTGTAAGCACTAAAGGTTTTAATAACAAAGCAAAGATAAAGATTGCAACACTGTCTGTTCTTTTAGCAGCCTTTATCTCTTATCTTGTTCTTTTTTTAGGACAAAGTCTTTTGAAATTATTTAGCACAGACATAAACAGCTTTAAGATTGCAGGAGGAATAATCTTGGTTATTCTTGGGATAAACATGTCTCTTGGAAAATCATTTAATGATCTTGAAAAAATGGAAGGGGATTCTGTGCATGCCGTTGCTTCAATTATTGCAACTCCATTAATCAGCGGGCCTGCCACAATCACTGCAATCATAATTTCTGCATCTGACTATGGTAGGTTTTTAACAGGAATTGCCATAGGGATAATTCTTGCGATAATTGCAATATTGTTTTATTTTTCAATCAAATTTCATGATGTTACTTCTAAAGCAAAAACCACAATGCAAGTAGTAACAACAATAATGGGGCTTATCACTCTTGCTTGGGGTGTTAACTTTATACTTACTGGTGTAAAAGCATTATTTCACTTGATCTAAAGCAGTTTCTTTTGGTATAGCTCATTAACTATGTTGTCAACAGTCTTCCATTTCATTCTAGTATATTCTGGAAAGCTCTTGTGCTTTTTAAAATAGTCTTTTAGAAAATCGATTGTTTTTGGATCAGAAGAATAACCAGAAATATCCAAGCCAACTAGTTTTTTTAGCATCTCGTCTCTTGTAACTTTGGCAAGGATTGATGCACAAGAAACAGATGGATGGTTAAGATCGGCCTTGTGCTCAGAAATTATTTTATAATTATATTCGTGCTTTATGGCTTTTAAGTTATCCTTTATTCTTTTTGTAAACTTTGTTGTTGTGGTATCTGGGGAATCAAACACAAGATAAAGAGGAGTTGATTTTAATTTGCTTATAGCAAAGGCAGCTTTTTGCGCCTCTATCTCGTTAAGAGAAAATCTGTCCATTAATATGTTTAATTCCTCTGCAGGAACAACCACTATCTTATACTCTTCTGCTTCTTTTTTAATCAGTTCAAATAGTTCTTCTCGTTGCTTTGAAGACAAGAGCTTAGAGTCTTTTACTCCTGCATCTTTAAACATCTTTTCCTTGTTTTTGTCTATCACACAAACTGCCAGGACAAGCGGTCCTAAGACACAGCCTCTTCCTGCCTCATCAAACCCTGCAACTAGTTGTTTAGTCATTATTAATCAAGCTTTTTAAATACTTTGTTTATTAAATATAATATAGTACTTATTTTAAAGCTTATTAATGGTGAAAAAATGAAAGGAACAATAATGAATTACAGAATGGGCGTAAACACACAAAAGAATAATCATTTACTTATAAAGATAGATGATGAGAAATACAGAACCAAAGAATCTGTTGCTCCATTGTTTGGAAAGAAAGTTGTTTTTACAACAATTGGAAAGAAAGTAATAAATGGCAAGGTTGCTTCTGCTCATGGTAACAAAGGGATTATCAGAGTAATCTTTGAGAAAGGTTTGCCAGGGGACGCAATTGGCCAGAAAGTAGAGATTAAATAAATCTCTATTTCAAAAATACAAATTCAAAAAACATGCAAGCAAAAGAAGTTTTTTTCAAAAACACTATTTTAAAAATTAAAAAAGAACTTCAAAGCCCAGATGCTAGAATTATTGCAATTTCTCAAGTGCTTTCTGGCTTGCCTAAAAACATAAATGAGATATTTGAAGAGCTTAGGATTATTGGAGATGTTCTTTATCCTAATCTTGAAAAAGAACTAACTGTTGAGGAATATGTAAGGCTTTGCTCTCTTGAAGATGTCTCAGAAAGCACATTAAAAAAAATTTCTCTTGATAAAACAAAGATACAAAAGGTTCTAGAAATACAAGAGATGGGCTTGTCTGTAGAACTAGAAAAAGAAGAAAAAACAATATTTATCAATCTTGCAAAGAACCTTCAAGCATTAATTGATATTAAAAAAAATCTTGAGGACCTGGAAGAAAACCTTGTAAAAACCAACTTTCCAAATTTTTCAGAAATTACAACACCAAAGATTGCTTGTAAGATGATTGAAGTTGCAGGCTCTTTTGAAAGACTTTCAAGATTTCCAGCTTCAACCATACAATTGCTTGGGGCAGAAAATTCCTTTTTTAGAGCATTAAGAACAGGCAATAAAAAGACGCCAAAATATGGTTTTATTTATTCTCATCCTTTGTTAATAAACTTAAACAAAAAAGAAAAAGGGAAAGTTGCAAGAACAATTTCTGCAAAGATAGCAATAGCAATCAAAGCAGATATTGCAGGTAAAGACCTAAGAAAAGAACTATCTGAAAAAATAAAAAATAAATTAAAGAAATAAATATGGCACTAAAAAATCTTATAAAGGAAAAAGGAGATTTCTTTACCTTTGACTTAAACACTAAAGAGAAAAGATATTGGGATCCAACACGCTCAAAGGTGTGTGCAGCCTTAAAGAAAGGACTAACTATCTTGCCATTAAAAGAAGACTTTAAGGTGCTTTATCTTGGTGCTGCTGAAGGCTATACTTGTTCTTATATTTCAGACATAGTAGATAAAGGAAGCATCTTTGGAGTTGATTTTTCAGCATACAGCATGCAAAAGTTTGTGCTTCTTTGTAAGCATAGAAAAAACCTTTATCCAATACTTGGAGATGCTAACAAGCCAGAAGAATACAAATCACTTTTAGATTGCAAAGTTGACTTGATTATTCAAGATGTTGCTCAAAAAAACCAGATAGAAATCTTAAATAAGAATGCAAAGGAGTTTTTAAAGCCAGAAGGCTATGTGATTTTGAGTCTTAAAACAACTGCTATTTCTCAAAAAGACACAAGAGCAATCATTGATGAAGAACTAAAGAAATTTGAAAAAGAGTTTAATATCATTGACAAAAGAAGACTAGACCCTTTTGAAAAGAAACATATGATAATTGTTGGAAAAAAGAAATAAACTATTTTACATCTTTAGATTTTAGATATGCCTCTATTGACCTGTCATATGTTTTTTCTGTCTTTGTGTCAAAATAACATGCTGGAAGCTCTCCATTTTTTCTGTGATGTGCAATACACTCACAGCAAATGCCTTTTCTCTTACAGTCATATGTGCAGTTGCAAGATTTCTTGTTAATTTCTTTTTTGCATTCCATAATTTTTCACCACATTTAATATGTAAAAAGAAGAATTATAAAAATAATATAAAATAACAACAAAACAAAGCCTTCTTTTTTTGTTAATTTTTTATCAATTATAACATAGATAAAAGAAATCAAAGCCAAGCCTAACATTGGTATTGCAATCTTGAAGATATGGGTTGGAACAATAATAAAACCAAAGAACCTAGAAAAGCTAGAAACTATCAAAATATCAATTATGCTTGCACCAATGATGTTGGCTACAGCAATGTCAAGATGTCCTTTCTTTACTGAGATTATGCCAACAACAAGCTCTGTTAAGCTAGTGCCTAAAGCAATAACCGTTATTGCAATAATCTCTGGAAATATCCCTACAATTTTAGAAATATTAAGCATAGAATCTACAACATATTTTGAACCAACATATATCAATATTGAATAGATTAAAATTAAAAAAACACAAAGATAAGAGTTTGTTTTTATCGGAGTATCTAATTTGGCTGGCTTTGATAACTTGTACTGATAAATCGAATACACTATATAAATGATTGCACACAAAAAAGCCTCAAGTAGCGTAAAATTACCATCAATTATAAATAAAACAAAAAGGCAAACAACAATAGCAAGCATCCACAAGTCTGTCTTTAATGAGCTTTTGTAAATATACTTTGTGCCATATAAAAAACCAACAGTACCAATAACTAAAAAAATGTTTGTGGTAACTGAACCAATAATTGTAGGAATAACAATCTCAGAACTTCCTTTTAATGTCCCATAAATTGAAGAAGCAAGCTCTGGCAGGGTTGTGCCAATACTAACAATGATTAGGCCAATTAAAAATGTAGAAAGTCCCAAGTTCTTACCTAGCTCTTTTGATTTCTCAACAAACAAGTCTGCTGAAAATATCAATAACCCAAGACTCAGTAAAAATACAAATAACCAAAACAATAAAGCAAGTAACATAAACCCCTCATTTCTTTACATATGCTTTTATAATTACTATATTTTCTTTTGGCCAATCTTCATGACCAGCATTAATTCCTGTTTCTACAGCTTCTATTGCTTTAACTACTTCCATACCCAAAACAACTTTGCCAAAGACCGCATAGCCAGGATTACTTGATGAATAATTTAGAAAATTGTTATCAACAGTATTAATGAAAAACTGAGAAGTTGCAGAGTTAGGAGATTTGGTTCTTGCCATAGCAATCGTGCCTTCTGTGTTATATAGGCCATTGTTAGATTCTAGGACTATTGGACTGTTTGTTTCTTTTTGAATGCCAGCTGTTGTAAAGCCACCACCTTGTATCATAAACCCCTTCATTACTCTATGGAAGACTAAGCCATCATAAAAACCAGAATTAACATATTCTAAAAAATTAGTAGTTGTTATTGGCGCATGATTAGTATCAAGTTCGATTTCTATATTTCCTTTTGTTGTTTCTAAAACTACTATTGAGTTCATATTTTTGTCCTTTTTAGATATTGAAAATATATTTATTAGCAAAACAATTAAAATGATTACTAAAATTAAAAAGATAATAACTAATTTTTTATTTTTCATGAACTTACCTCTTTCTTTTCTAATTTATTAACTATTGGAACAAAATAGTTTTCTATTACAAAACTTATATTGTCAATAATCTCATTTAAGGTTTTAGATATTATTTTTTCCCATTCTTTTATTTCTTTCTCTACCTCTTTAATTTTGTCTTTATTTGGAGATTGCGAAATAACATAAAGCCTTAATTGAAAAACAAAATCTAATACATTCTCTTTAATAGACATTAGCTGATATCTTAGCTTTATTGTTTTTTTCGCACTATCATATACAAATCTTGGACGACTGTTTTTCTTGTATTCTCCTGAAACAATAGGAGAGATTAAACGATAAAATTTATGTTTTATTTCAGTCATTGTGTTTGCAAGATCTACTGGTTTCTTTATTGGCTTTGCTTTAATATTTATGTTCTTATGAATATTCTTAATATCCAATTCAAGCCTTGGCTTGATCTTTTTTATGGGACTTGGCTTTTTTAGTCTTATTCTTTTGCGATATATTACTGACATAATTTTTCAAATTTAGCCTCTGATGGGAATTGGACCCACGACCTTTTGCTTACGAGGCAAACGCTCTACCACTGAGCTACAGAGGCAAAAGCAATTTATTTTATTTTTGAAAATTTTGTTTTACCACAATAAAGCTTCTCAAGAAGCTTGCCTATAGATTTTATTGGGACTCTCTTTTGCTCTTGGCTATCTCTGTCTCTTATTGTTACTGTTTGTTTTTCTAAGGTTTCGTGATCTATTGTTAAACAATAATTACAACCAATCTCATCAAGGCGTGCATATCTCTTACCAATTGAACCAGTTTCATCATAAAAGACATCATATTTTTTGGACTCTTCTTTTAATGTCAAAAAGATTTCTGTTGCTTTCTCTGAAAGGCCATCTTTTTTCATTAATGGCAAGATTGCTACAAAGTAAGGAGCAACTTTTGGATTAAGATGCAGGAAGTTTCTTTCCTCTCGGTTAATTTCTTTTATCTTGAAATTATTTTCTAACAAAAGATAAAAAAGACGCCCAAGGCCAATTGAACAAATCTCCAAGACATGAGGTTGTATTCTTTTGCCTTCTTCAGATACAGAAAGGTCTTTCTTTGAGCCTTTACTATGTGCTAAAAGATCATAATCTGTCCTGTAGTTAATACAAAATAATTCCACCCACTCGTTTTCTGATTTGATCTCACAATCAAAAGTTTGTTTGGAATAAAAGGAACGATCATTTTCAGGAACTTCCCTAAACCTGATGTTTGAGTGGGAAAAGCCAAGATCTTCTAAAAATTTCTGAGTAATGTAAAGAGCATAAGTTATTAGATTGCCTGTTGTTATTTTCTTTTCTGTAATTTTTGCAATATTATAGTCTTTTTCTTCCTTGTCTTTTAATAATTTAAATCTAATCTTGTATTTGCTTATTGTTTCAAGAGATATTGGAGTTTCATTAATCTTGTCTGGATCAAAAAACATTTCTGTTTCTAATTGCTCAAACTCTCTGGATCTTAATAAGCCGTTTCTTGGAGAAATCTCGTTTCTGTAAACTACTCCGTGCTGAGAGATAGTTATTGGTAGAGATTGCCTAGAAGTTTTATATAATCTTAAAAAATCTAAAAATATAGATTGACAGCTTTCGCCTCTAAGATAACCAATATTTCCAGCTGTTGTTCCAACATTAATGCATGACATTAGGTTGAATCTCTTTATGTCTGTTAGCTTGCCTTTACATTTTGTACAAACAACCTTGTTATTATCAATTAATTTTTGATATTCCGCAATAGAAAGATTTTCAGCAACCTCTGTTTTTGTAATTTCAGAGATTAATCTGTCTAAGCGATATACTTGCTTACAACTCTCACAAGTAGCTATCGGGTCATCAAAGTTACCAAGATGTCCTGAAGCCACAAACACATCTTTTGGAAGAATAATTGACCCAAAGATTTCTAAGAAATTGTTCTTTCTTACAAACTCCTCTCTCCAAAAATTAATAAGATTAATTCGAATTCTGTTGCCGATTGGCCCATACTCATAAAAACCAGCAAAGTTATTAGCATAAATCTCAGCAGAAGGAAAGTAAAGAGATCTTGTAGCACAAAATTCATTAAATTTTTCTAAGCGAGTAGCCATGTTTTTCACTATTTCATATTATAAACATTTTGTTTTCTATTATATTATATAGTAATAGAATAAAAACATATTTAAAAATGGCTTTTTTCTATTCCTTGTTGTGCAGGGGTTCCCGAGCGGTCAAAGGGGCACGGCTTAGGACCGTGTGCTTAGTGCTTCGCAGGTTCAAATCCTGCCCTCTGCACTTTTTTTAAAAAACTAGTTTTAATTGTGGCTTTCTTTTACTCTTTTCATTTTCTCAAAAAAAACATCTATCCCTTTTGAATTTTCAAGTCTTAACTTTGAGAATTTGCTTTTAATAGCCTGATATTCCTTAAGGGAATTTTCAATAGTTGCCAATATTTTTCCTCTTTGCTTTGCAGATAATTTTTTGAGATTTTGGCCTTCATATTCTAAAACTCTTTTATATAAAGAATGAAGTTTATTGCCAACCGCTCTTTCAACAAAATTTTGTGCTGTTATTGTGCTTTTTCTGAATTTTTCAAGAGCTTCTTCAAATTGCAAAACTGATTTGTTTGGTTTCTTGCCAGCCTTTATCTTAGAAATATAATCTAATTCTGCATTGGCAATTGCTTCATATTTTTGTAACCTGCCATAATTTCTACTTACCTCTGAGAATTTGCCTTCAAGTAAAGATGTACCTAATTTCATTTTCTGTAATTGTATTTTCCAATCTCGTAAATTATTTGCACCTTTAGTTAATCTAGCTTTCACACTTTCAGGAATTGCCGGCTTCTTTACTCTTGTTGGTTTTTTCTTTGTTTGTGTTTTCTCTATTGTCTTTCGCCTAATTCCTGCAAATTTTGGCATAATATTTTACCTCTTAATTTATATTAACAATAATAAAATAACTATATATAAAACTATCATTTCAAAACTTTTTGATTATTTGAAAATTGTGCCTGTCTCTATATACCAGAGATAAAGATCAAGCTCACCAAGAGCAAGGTTGGTTTTTTTTGCAAGAGCCTCTAATTTTTTCTCAATTTTAAGGTAGTTTTCTTTATTCAGGGTTTTTGGCCTTTCTATCAGATTATTTTCTGCCAAAATATCAATGATGTGAAAATCAATAATCGCATAATCAAAAAAACCTATGTTTCTTAAGAAATGACTAGACTCCTTAAAGCCCAGGCCTTTAATGTTCTTTACAAGCCACTCTCTTCTTTCATACCTATCTTTTATTAAGAATATTTTGTCTTTAATGTTGTCTTTATGTTCTTGTGCCAAAAAAATAAAATGAGCCCTTGTGTTTGGGAACCTGTGGCCGTGTTTTTTAAGAAGGGCAGAAAGTTCCTTTTCTGTGGCTGTCAAGAACAAATCACCACAGCTCTCTTGAATCTCAACAGCCCTTTTAGCATTAAAGTTAGCAGTCATCAAACAAAAACAAAGCTCCTTAAAGACCTCATGATTGCTTTTCTTTTGAAAAGATAAAAACTGCTTTTTCTTTTTCCCTATGTCTTTTCCTAAAGATGAGGACTTTAGAGTATTTATTTTAGAGAGAAGGGAATGCATGCTTGTCCAAGAATTAGTGTTTTTAGAGAAAGGAAATCATTGTGATTTCCAAACTCCGTGTAGATTACAATGACACCTAGCACTTACCTTATAGCCACTTGCCTTAAACTCAGCTACTGGTTCATCGCCGATATTTAGTTTTTTAACATATACTGCTCCATCAATATTAACTTCGATCCATTTGATGTGGTGCTCTTCAGTCATTGGGTGAGTTATCTCTCCAACTCTAACAATAATTGCGTCTCTTGTTTTTTCAATTACTGGAACGTGTTTTTCTTTTAGTTGATCTTCACTAGTATTTTCGTGATGAAGGTCCATGTTTTGCCCACAGCACACAAGTGTTCCGCCACCTGCATCAATTACCTCTACAACATTTCCACAGATTGTACATCTGTATATTTCTCCTTTCTTTACCATATTTTATACCCCCTTTAATAATTTTCATCTTGAACTTTAAAATAATTTGTTTCATGCCCACAAGATGGACAGATCTTTGGTGGCTCTTTGCCTTTGTGCACATATCCACATTTCATACAAAGCCACACTACCTCTTTGTCTTTTTTGAACAGTTTATTTTCATTTAAATTTTTAAGTAATTTCTTGTATCTTTCCTCATGATGTTTTTCTGCAATTGCAATCGCTCTGAGTTTTTTTGCAATTTCTATCAGGCCTTCTTTTTTTGCAATATCTGCAAACTCTGGATACATCTTAGTATATTCGTGGTTTTCTCCAGCAATTGCTGCTTTTAAATGATCTTTTGTATTCCCATAAACTGTTGGAACATCTGTTTCAATAATAATCTCTGTATTTATATTGTACTTCTTCTTTAATTCCTTAATTAAAACAAATAATTGCTTAGCATGTTCTCTTTCCTGTTCTGCGGTCTCTAGAAAAACATCAGATATCTGATTAAATCCTTCTTTTAAAGCAACCTTTGCATAAAAAGTATATCTGTTTCTAGCCTGGCATTCTCCAACATATGCTTTTGCTAAATTCTCAATTGTCTTTATTTCCATAAAATAAACCCCCTAAAATATCGCTTACCTGTAAATATATATAAAAGCATAAATATTAAATATATTGTTATAATATATTTATTGTAAAAACATGTGAAAAATATGACAGATAAAATAATAGAAGCACTAAGCCAAATAAAATTCAAAGCAACAAACATTTATGAATCCTTTACTTGTCCACTACACCGCACAACCAAAACACAAAGAGTACCAACACTAAAAACATTAAAGGCAAACATTGATGAACTAACCAGATTATTAAATGGCCTTTTAGGTTATTCTGCTATACAGTTTAATAAAGAAATAGAGCCAGAAAAAATAAGACTGTTCCAAAACAAGTTTATGGAAATTTCAGGTAAATTACAACAATCTATTTTCTTAGAAGAACACACAACAATTGTAGAAAACAATCTAGTAAATATCAAAAATGAAATTGCAACACCTGAAAAATATTTTGGAATCGAACAATCTGTGAAAAACAATATAAATAATTTAATTATCTTTATTGATTATGCAAAGAAACAAATAGATCACAAATATGTTAGCCTAGCAAATCAAAAAAAATCAGTAGAAGAATTATTAAAAACACTTGAAAGAAAAGAACAAACAATTCTTGAACTTAATAAAAAGATCGATGAACTTAACTGGATTGATGCAAAGGAAAAAGCAAAAGATTCTAGGCTTGCCAATCTAGAAGAAGAATTACTTAAATCCCATAAAGCAAACGAACAGGATCTTACTATTTTAAAATTACATATTATACAAATTGAAAAAGCACTAGATAATATTTTAAGAGAATCAAAATCATTAACTCAAGATATAAATCATCTAGAAGCAAAAAACATGCAAAAAGAACAAGCATCATTAGAGCTGATTAAAGAATTAAAAAAAGAATTGATTGCTGCAAAATATAATTTAAGAAATAAGTGATAAATAATGTCAGAATTTGACCCTTTTGGAGGGTATTCACCTCAAGGAAATGAAAAACCAAAATCTAATTTTAAATTGGATAAAAAAACAACGGAATTGATTAAGAAAGTAATTATTTTAATTGTAGTCCTAGGTGTTGTTGGCGGAATTGTTTATTATTTCTTTTTTAATAACATTACAATTTATTTTTCAGTAATAGATACCGAAGGAAAAAGTTTAAATTCTGCAGAAATAAAAATCTCAACAGGGAAACAAAATAAATCAGTCATATATTCTCCAGGAGATGACATAAAATTAAATAAAAATAAAAAATACAAATATTCTATAAATCAAAAAGGGTATAAATTAATTAATGACCAATTGAACCCAAAAGACATAGAAAACACCAATATAACTATTAAATTAGAAAAAAACATAAGGCTAGATGTCCTTTCTTTTATTTGCCCAGATGAGGTGTTTGTTGGGCAAACCGTTAAATGTGAATTACAATTAAATAATATTAGTGAAAATGAAGACTATAATCTAGAAAATTTAATTTTTGAATACAACCAGCAAAATAAATGGATTGATTTAAATGATGATTCTCTAAGATTTGTAGATGGGTTTAATCAAGACATTCCAATTTCAAAAACAATTGGGCGAAAAACAAAAGACACAGTTTTTGTTTTGTTTAGGTTGCCTGAAAATTTTAGTGTCGGAACTACAAAAAAAATAATGGCAAGAGTCAAGTATACAGACAATAAAAAGAGTTGTGATATAAAAATATCTCAACCACCAAATATTACCTTTTCCTCAGAACTGAGTGGTTCTTTAGCCCTTGAAAGCGGAAATGAAATCACTAAAACTTATACGATTGATAATACTAAAAATAAAACAGACATATCCGGATTAGAACTAGAAATAGATGCAAATTATGAGCCCTCAACTGGTGAACCACCTTCTAATTTCAATGTTAATGACATTTTTATAACAGATTATACATCGCTAAGTGTCAATGCATCCTCGCGTTCAGTGGGGCAAATTTCAATTAAGTTACCTGCTAATTTAAGAGCAGGAAAAATTAACGGAACATTAACATTAAACAGCCCAATTTTTTCTGACCCAAAAAAAGTTTCATTTATCATTAATGTAAAAGAACCAGAAAATAAATTTACAATTAGCTTAACAAAAAATTCAGAAACATTAACATATGATGCAAATAAAAACATCACAACAATTAAACAGGTTACATTAAATTTAGATAATAAAAACAAAATTCCTGTCCACATAAATTCTATCTATGTTGAAAACTCAACAGGAACAACCGATTGTAATAATTGGATTGTCCTGCCAGTAGAGTATAATGGCTATGACATCCAACCAAATAATAATCCTGCCCCAATTATTTTATTACAAGGATCAAACTTTGACTCTTTTACAACAATAACCGGATTAAAGATTTGTAACATAAATGTGGATTACAAGCACCCTTATTTAGATGAAGATATAATTATCAAAAACAAGATACAAATAAGTGTAAATTAAAATGGACTATATTGATTGGATAATTTCTAGTGTTTTATATGTAACAGTTATTGCACTAGTGCTTATTAGCTTATTTAATGTCATGCCTAAATCAAACAATGATAATACAATAAGCGATTCACTCTACAAATCAACAATTTCACAAATTATCCCAATTTATAATGTTTCTATAAATACAAATGATTCAGAAATATACCCTTATGTTATTTCAGACATTAATTTTGGCAGAGCAGGAAATATGTTTACAATAGATACAAACAATAATTTGCAATTTGGATTGATTTACGATAAAGATAGATTTTATAATTATGAAACTGACATTAATGCTTTATCATGCTTAGGAGTACAATTGCTATTAGAAAATTTTAATGATTATAATTATCAAGATACTTTTGATTTAAATTCAGGAACTGCTACGATAAAGTCAGGAATATTAGAACTTAATTCAGGAACAATTATTGATTCTACAATTGAACCAACTAGATATCTTGGCTCTTTTTTAACTAATGCAGAAGACATAAATGTGTATATTAATTTTGGTGATACAAGCGATATCTTTTATTGTAGTTTTAATGCAACAGGAGCGCAACTTTTTAAAATTAGAGAAGAAGTAATTACAGAAAACAACACAACCCCTAAAATCACAAACTGGAGAAGACTAAATTTTGGATATTACAGAGATTTCAATGGATTGTCTTGGTTTTTCTGTGGGATAGACAATAACGCCAACCTCATAGAAACAAGTAGTGTGACTGCTCCAAAAAATGCCAAAATAAGAATAGAAGCAATTGAAGATCAAACATATATTGATGATTTTATAATTTATAAAAGTTTGATAAATGCAATAGACTACAATGGCACAACCCTAAAAACCGATTCTTTAAAAACAACAATAACAACTAACGAAGATATGAATGTGGATTTTTTTGTATTTACTGAAAATCAAGCAACAGAAGTATTAGAATATTCTCTGTCTTTTTCCAATCTGGGAGAACGCCTAAACAACCATAATGAAGAACCAATTAAAATTTTCTCAAATGATTTAAATCAAAACAAATTGGTTTTCTTTCCTATGGCTAAAGAATTTTGGATATATAAATATACAGGCGAAAACTCATTGACTATTAATTATAAACTTGTAGATTCATATCCTTCTAATTTCGGCTCTACTGCAGGAAATTGGCAATTTGCAGATTTAAACAAATTATCTGGAAACTATGCTGTGCCAATATCTTTTGTTTCAGAAAGTTCTTTTGCTACAACAGATATTGTCTCTTTTGATATGAATTTTAATAAAGTCTTTTCAGAGATTACACCTGTTAGTGGTTCTGAAGCACCAACCATAAACTTTTGTAATTTTGATATTTGTACAGATATTACTAACGATTCTAATTTTGTATATAATATTGACACAAATATTGCAAACGTAATTTTTAAGTTCCCTGAAGAAATAGTTGCTAACCAACCATTTAATATCATAATTAATTTTAATTATTTAGGTTTAGAAAATATAGAAAATGTGGCAGGAGATATAATTCCTCTTGAAGGCACCCAACTTACAGCAAGAGAAACTTCTGAAGATATAAATATTAATGCTAGTAAATTATATCTGTATAATATCTTTAATCCAACTTACCCAGAAATCAAACAAACAATAATCTTTGATGTGTTTGACAACACAGGATTATATTCTCAAGATTGTAATTTTTCTATAGATTACAATTCTCACAACATAATCCTAAATTGCGATAAAAATTATCTGCTTAAAGTAAGATATAGATTTGCTGATTTAAATAACACCATTCTAGAATATCCAAAACTTAATATTACAAAAACAAACGAAAGAATTGTAACTCAAGAACATTTTGAGAGCTTGTCTTGTGATTCTTATTTTGTAAATATTAAAAATAAAACACTAGATGTTAACTGTGGTATGGGAGTTAATCCAAATTACAAAACGCTAACAAAATATCTTCACAATAATGGATTACTAGAAAATGCAAACATATATATAAAATAAAACCTAATCACATTATTGCCCTAAGAACAAGAACAAGAATTGCAATACCCAAAGACAAACCAATAACTGCCTCAGGAGTCAATTGTGGACCGGCCACAGATTCCTTGAATTTCATTATGCCTATAGCTGAACTTGGACCTTGATTTGTATTTTTAGAATATTTCATTTTCATAAATTTATCACAATTTAAATAGAGCTATATATAATTAAAGAAACCAAAACCTTTTATATTAATCTATTTTATATTTTATTAGAGTTGAATTGGTATGGCTGAGCAGAAAAAGCAATCAGAATATAAGTGGCTTGTAAGAATATTATTTCTATTAGTAATTATAATTGCAGCATTATTTGTATTTATATGGACAGGGACAATGAGATGCAGATCAATTCCTGGTGGCTGTAACATATATTGGAGCGTTATGACCTTAGTTACTGGTAAACAACAACCAAGTGTTCTTATATTATATGACCCAACTGATCAAAAAGGGCTGGGCAACCCTGAACTATTAAAAGATCTACTAACAGATAGAAAAGGGGTGGCAATACACCCAACTCTAGCAGATATTCGCTATCTTAATTCTGAACAATTAAAGAACGTAAGTCTTGTAATTGTAGAAAAATCCAGAAAGATTTCAACACTTCAATTAATGACTATGCTCAACTATATCTCACAAGGCGGAAGATTAGTTTGGATTGGAGATGCAGGAGTAGAGGCTGACACAGATAGAGGAGATATGCTATATGTTGGCCCAGAAAATGATAGAAACAATGGATGGGTAAGATTAACAGACACAAATAGAGTTATATTTTTTAACAGGGCTCTAGGGGTTAATTTTGTTACAAATTTCTGTGATGTAAGAGATTGCCATGTTGGAGATAAATATACAGGTAAATTAATGCCAAGCTCTGATACCCACCCATTAGTTTATGGTTTAAAATCAAATCTCCCAATCTATGACAATTATTCTATAGTAACTTTGATTGAACCAAATCCTGTTCCATTAAAGATAGATTTTGGATCGAATCTTAGAGATACTAAAAATCGTGCTTATGGAGACATATTTGATGCTATAGTTACAAGCAATTCAAATAGAGTTGCTTACTATGCTATTCCCCCAGAATATCTTGCAGAAGAAAGAGATGGAGATAACAAATATTATTCTATTGTTTATAACATGTTTGAAGGAATGGTAAATTGACATGACAAAATCTTTTGAAGTCGCAATTTCTATAATCTTGCTTTTATTTTTTGTTTTTTTTTTATTTGAGGCAATAAATCAAAATAATTTTGAAAAACCAATACCTGATGAAATAAAAACCATAATCTTATTAGAAGCAAGAGACCCTGGATTTAGGGAGCTTGTCTCAAATTCAGAAGTTGATAATGTCTATTCTCTGCTTTATCCACAAATTGACTATAGATTTAATGTAAGCATTTGTGATTGGCTAAATAGTAATTGTGAAAATAAAGAATTAGATAATTTCAAAAAGAAAAGAGAATATGTATATTTCTTTTCTGATACTAATAAAACCCTTCATATTGAATTAGATTAAAGGAGTTAGATGATTTTGAATAAAGGATTTACATATATTATAACTACAATGCTACTTATAATACTTATCAGTGGGGTTGTTATTGTTTCTAATTATAACAGCAACAAAAATAAAACAAATCCTGTAGCGACACTTGCAAAAAACTATGAAAACGAGTTCTTAAATATTTTAGAAACTGGTTCAACTGTTGAAGACATTAATTTGTTAAACTACAGATTTAAGAAATTTATTAACAGCAACAACTATGATGCGAAAATCTGCAATCTTATTACTACAGAAAACGGCCTTATAGCAAGTAATTTTATGGACCAAAATTGCGATTTAATAATAAATGGAGAAAAACGACAAACAATTACAGAAAACGACACAATTCTAACAGATATATTTATAAATGATACGAATATATATTTATGTAGCTGTCATTACAAGGCAGGCGAGAATATCTATTATATAGATATCTATAATGAAAATTCAAAAACCATATTTAAAAACTAGAGGAGATATTATGAAAAACGTTACTGAACTTTTAAATAAAATAGAAGAAAAAACACACATAATTGTAGCAAAATTAGAAATATTAAGATTTGCAGAAGAAGATGTTCAAACCATTAAAAAATCATTAGAATCAATTAAAAAGAAGCTTGAAGGTGGAGAAATAAGTAAATTTTCGTATGCTACTATGTTAGAATTAAACAAGAAAAGAGCAACAGAAAACACCAATTCTAAAAAGAAAACCTGGGATGAAATTGCAGAATCAATAAACGAAATAAGCGATTTATTAAATGAATTAAAAGATACATTCAATAGTAAAACTGAATTTGAAGGAATTGATGAGATTAAAATAGACAAATCATAAATTATTTAAAAATAGAACATAAGATGGGCCATGAAAATACCAAATCGAAAAGATACATCGAAACTTTATGACCTAATTCTTAATCTTAAAAATATCGAAAACCAAAGAACTGCAAAAGAAAAAGAAATATTAGATAAATTTTATAATCAAGAAATAGATTCTAAAAAACTAGTTTTAAAATTAAAAAAAGAAAAACTATTTTCTAATTCTAAAAAGTTAGATTTAAAATTTATTAATGCGTTTCTGGAATATAGCAAACACTTAGAACATATATCAAAAAACATAAATGTAACTACAGTTAACAAATATAAATTAAGTAAAAGACCAGCTCCTTTTATTTTAGGGCTAAAAAAATTATTATCTCCTGGAAACGCCAAAGAAATCAAAAAAAAGAAATCTGCAAAAACAAAAATAGTAGAAGTAAACCCAAGTGAGAAAAAACAACACAAAAATATATTACAGAGTTTTTTTAGAGATCGTAAGCATAAAGAAACAATCAAAATTACAGAAAATTTAAATCCTTTGCCTTCTTTTGAAGAACCAAAAGAACTGTTGCCTGAAAACTACCAAATATTAATTGAAGGCTATGCATATGCATTTATTGAAGAAAAAGACGGAGTAAAAAGATATGTTGTTGCAGAACCAGAATTAACAGCAGCAGAAGAAAAAATACTTACTGAGACAAAACAAGAGCTAATAAATAAAATATCGCTTATTGAAATAAAAGATGAATCAGAATTACTAAAAAGAATTGATAAAATATTTACTAAAAAAAAACTTACACCTCAACAGAAATCAAAAATAATGTATTATGTAGGCAGACAAATTAAAGGATTAGACATTATAGAACCACTAATGCACGACCCATTAATTGAAGATATAGAATGTGATGGAACAGGCATCCCTATATTTATTGTTCATAGAAAATATGGGCATCTTGAAACCAATATATTATTTAAAGACGAGAAAGAATTACAACAGTTTGTAATTAAGATGGCACACTTAAGTAAAAGCTATGTATCCTATGCTAGCCCATTACTTGATTCTATTCTTCCTGATGGTTCTCGTGTTAATGCCATATTGACAAGTAATGTTTCAACTAGAGGACCAACATTTACAATCAGAAAATTCCCACAAAAGCCATTAACTGCAATTGATTTAATTAATAGTGGCACATTAAACCCTATGCTTGTTGCTTATATTTGGACAATTATGGAATACCAAAAAAATGCATTAATTATTGGTCCAACTGCTGGTGGTAAAACAACATTATTAAATGTCATTACTTCTTTTATCCCACCAGGAAAAAGAGTTGTTTCAATTGAAGATACTAGAGAAATAAATTTGCTTTTAGATAACTGGGTTCCACAAATTACTAGGCCTGGATTTGGACCACCAGATGGCACAGGTAAAAAATACGGGGAAGTTACGATGCTTGATCTTATTAAAGAATCTTTCAGACAAAGACCAGATTATTTAATTGTAGGAGAAGTTAGAGGAGAAGAGATGTCTGTCATGTTTCAAGGTATGGCATCTGGTCACTGTTGTTTATCTACAGTTCACGCAAAAAGCTTAACAGACCTTGTAAACAGGCTTATAACGCCTCCAATTTCTCTTGAACCAGCACTATTAACTTCTCTTGACCTTGTTATTATTACTGGCTTTGAAGGTAGTAGCGATATAAAAAGAACAATTAAAGAATTAGATGAGATTAAAGGATTTAATACTAAAGATAATAAAATAGAATATACAGCAATTTACAATGTTTATGATAAACCTCAAAAAAAGGAAGGAGATTTATTCACGCACGAACTACCAATAACCTACAAAAGTGAAATTTTACAATCTATTGCAAAAGAATATAATATAAATATCAATAGTTTATTAGATATGATAAACAAAAGAATCAAATTTATAGAAGAATTAACAAAGAATCCACCAAAGGATTATGTTGAATTTAAAATAGCAATCAATAAATACAAATCACAAGAAAAAACAATTACTAATTAAATTTACTTAAAGGGGTCTCTTCTATTAAACAGATATTCTGGATCTATCTCTTTTGATTTTGTATTTTGTTTTGGTTTCTTTTTTATTTTGATTTTCTTTGCTAAGGTAATGCCAACAAGAATTACAATAGTTGCAACAATGATATAAATAAAATATTTTGTGAAGTCGTGTGTTTCTATCTCTTTAACTCCTGTTTCTTTTATTTTTTTAACTTGGGTTTTAGCAAGTTTTATCTTGCTAATGCTTTCTTCATATCTGCCCTTGTTATATAGTTCCTTTATTTGAGAATAATTTTGACTTAGTTCTGATACTGTTTTTGCATCTTTCCATAAATTTAAATTTTCTGAACTTAATATTTGGTTTATTGAATTATCCAAGGTTCCTTTTAAGTCAGCACTATAGTTATATAGCAAAGATTTTGCAATATAATAATTTTGTCTGGTCTCCAGAGTTTGTTGTAAGATCTCTAATGGGCTATTTGGTCCTGCTTTTTCAAAGTCAGCAATCACCAGAGAATAGAACTGATTTGTTGATGCGAGGCTATCTGTTATTGTAGCAATACTACTATTTAAGTTGCTTGGTGCTTCGATATAGCTCATTATTATCTTTTTTGTGGTTTCATCTAATTTTTTATCAGCAACTACTACTTCTACAATCTCATTTGTCGAATCGCGGTAATTTACTGAAGAAGAAACAATGTCGTTATAGCCTTTAAATGTGTTTTTATATGATAATATCAAACTATCTGTTTTTGTACAGTCAGTAGTGTCTAAAAATACAGATTGTTCTTTTTGTAATTTACTAAGCTTTGTTTTCATATCTTGTAATTGATTGATTAATAATTCTAATTTGTCTTTTGTATTTTGACATTTTGCAGTTATTGAAGAAGAGTAATTTGACTTGATTATTCCTTCTATTTTTGCAGATTTTGATTGCAAAATAATATTTAAATTATCTATCTTATCAATTAATTGCTGAGATAAATAGTTATTCCCGCTTTTGGTTTTTATGTTTCTATTAAGTAAAGCAGTTTTAATGATATTTTGGGTGCTGGTATTTCTCTCGTAGCTTACAGAGCCGTCATTGGATTCTATAGGCAAAAACAGCACAATGTTTGATTCTGAATCAACAATATTTAGTGTATAATACTCGTGATTATCGCAATTAATATAATAAACACTGCCAGGATCTAAATATTCGTTTTGCAACATATATTCTTTTGCAATATCCTGTGCAGAATATAAAGAAATGGCATGCGCCAAAGGAATAATTAACAATAAAAATATAATTGCTATAATTTTTTTCATTCTTCCTCTTTTTTAAATATTTTATCAAACAGATATATTGTTACAGCAAATATTAAAAAAACTATTGATAAGCTTGTATAAGCCAAAGATGAAATCACTAATGCAAAGAAAAACGCAAAGTTGCTTTCTATAAACCCAATAAACGGAATTGATTTTATAGCATCGATTATTTTAACTTTAATAACTGGCGCATCAAGCTCAGGCATTAGTTCTTTTATTTCTTCGGGTGTTTTATTTGCTGCTGCAGAGTATTTTATGTTTTCCATAAAATCCGTAAAGTCAGAAGATGTTTCGTCTGTTTTTGATCTTAATGCAGAATACTCTTTAGATTCCATAATAAATTTTAAATTGGACAAGGTACATTGCTGGTTAATTGTGTAAGATGCACTAATCCAAGGATCCAAATCATCAGCAACAAACAAATTTACTAGACCTGCTTCAAATTCCTCAACTTTTTTACTTTGTTCTGGAAGAATATACAATACAGAAGAGATAAACAATCCAATAACTAAAAAAATAGTTAATTTAGATAGGTAATTTGTTGTTTGGTTAAACATGTTTTTTTCTGATGTTTTTTTAGCTATCAAACACAAGATAATGTGTGCTAAGATATACAATATTAAAAACAAAACAAAATAAATTTTAATTTTTAAAAAAATGATTGCAAAAATCAAAGACAAAAACAAACTAATACCAACTACAATTAAACTTTCTTCTTTTATAGAGTTGTAAATGATTGCTAAAATAATTATTGAGGTTATTGGGAAAAAAATTGCAAAAAGCAGGAAATTTAGAGAAAATATAGAGTTAAGTATTGTCGCCAAATCAAATACTCTAAATGCATAAACTGTTAGTTTGGAAGATATCAAAAAATAAATCCAAAAAAAAGAAGACATAGCTACAATTAATATTTTTAAAAGCAATTTCGAATTAAATCCAACTGCTCCTTTCTTATTTATCATAAATCCCACTATTCAATTATTTCATTTATGTTAATTAGATCTATTATTTCTTTATTTTCTTTATCATAAACAAATGTTGTTTCTGCCTGAGAAACAAAAGAGTCTTTTTTATCTATTAACACTGGATATGCAGATATTGCCCGTGCTTTTAATAATTCTCTAAATGCGACTTTTCTATCAAAGCTTGAAAGCTCTTTGCCAACCCAAAACTCTGAGAATGCCATGCCATTAAAGCTTTTTATTTCCTCTAGTATCTTTCGAGCATTAGGGTTTCTAACAGAAACATCTTCTTCAAAAATAAAGATATATACATTATTTCCTTCTGTTACAAATCCTTTGCCAGTACTAGAGAATGGCTCTATTGCAAACCAGGATTCTATGTCTGATAATTTTATATTAATGTTATTTTTTATGTTTGGTATTGATGGTTGATTGTGAGTTGTATATCTTGTAATGGTATGACCTGTTAGATTACTTACTGGCTTATAGCCATAACTTGTTATGGTCTCTTCTATAATTTCTCCGATTTTTGAAATAGTTACTGTGTGCGGATTATTAAAGATATAGTCTTTGGATTTTAATAATGCCTTGTCACTTGACTCTTTTAATTTTTCGTGAGCTTTAGAGAAAATGAAAGTTTGAGAAGAATCAGTAATGTAGCCATCAATTGAGACGCCAACATCGACTTTTAGAACATCTGTTTCTTTAAGAATTACTTGCTCTTCAGGGCTATAAGAGTTGTGAGCAGCCTCATGGTTTATTGAAAGATTAACTGGCCAAGCAGGCACAGCATCTTGCTCTTTTATGTAATTTTCTATTTGTGTTCCTATCTCTAGAAAAGAAATGCCTGGTTTAATTATTTTTTTTGCAAGTTTCTGTGCTCTATTATTTATATTTCCTGATTTTTTTAAAATGTCTATTTCTGTTTTGTTCATTTTTTTTCTTCTCTATTTGTTAAAAAAACTATAGCAATAAATGCAATAATAAACCCAAAATATATTGGCATATCAGGAACAGGAACATTCTTTTGTGCTTGTTTGATCATGAACCACACTTGCCCACTATTGTTTGTAGGTCTTTCATCAGGTGTTAATACTGTTGCTCTAATAAGATGTTGAGCAGTAGAGGCGTTAGTGTCTGAAATTGTAATATTTACTAAAATATTATTGGAATCGTTTGCTCCAATATGTATTGGGTTGCCGTCTTCTGTATTATAATTTACATCAAAAAGACGATCTGATTTAGGATTATATACTTCTACTCTTAGATTTACATCTGTAGACACACTAGAATTATTAACAACAACAACATTTACATCAAAATTAGTGTCTTCAAGCACTACTTTTGGTGCGATAATTTCACCTACATAAAAGTCAGCAAAAACTGCACCACACATTAATACTAAAAATGCAAATATGAATATTTTTCTCATATATTTATTCCCCTAAATATATTATAGTAAATATAAAGATAATAAGGTTTATAAAATTAGCTAAAAAAGAAAAAAAGAGAATTAGTTGATCTTGGAATCGTAATTTCCTGCATTTAAATCCTTTAAAGCCTCTGCTGGTGTTTTTCCATCAATATTAACTCCAAGAGATCTACAGGTTCCAAAAACTTCTTTAATTCCTGCTTTTAAACATCTTGCACTTAATTGGCCATACTTTGCTTTTGTTATTTTCAGGACCTTATCAAAAGTTAAGTTCCCAGCAGTTTCAGTTCCTGCTTTTCCTGAGCCTTTTTTAATATTTAATTCTTTTTTTATTAATGCACTTGTTAATGGAGCACCGACTTCAACAGAATAGCTTTTATCTGAATTAATATGGACTTTAACAGGCACTTGCATACCCTCTAATTCCTTTGTTACTCTGTTTATTTCTTTAACAACTTCCATTGTGTTAACACCCATTGGCCCTAAAGCTGGACCAAGTGGTGGACCTGCACTTGCTTTTCCTGCATCTACTAAAACTTTTATTGTTGGCATATATTTTTCACATCCCTCTTTAGTTTAATAATTTAATATTTTCTGCTTTCATAGTTATTGGAACTTTTACTGTTGCATCAAACAACTCAATAACCACTTCTTCTTTTGCAACATTTACTCTTGTTACTTTTGCTCTTGAGCCTTTAAAAGGACCAAGTATTATCTCTACTGTCTGGCCAGGCTTAATAGAACTCATTAATGGTCTGGATTCTAGGATTCCAGCTATTTCTTTAATATCAATATTTCCTGTAACCATTTGCCCACCCTTAATGTGTGGCACATTATGAATCAATAGCTCTACTGTCTTTTCTTCTTGTGCTTCTATCAAGATATAGCCTTTAAGATCTGCCATCTCCACTAAAGAATAAACAGGAAGCCCTTCTTCTTTTATTCTATGGTGAAGAATATCAATAACAACTCTTTCTTGACCAACCGTTGTTCTAACTGTAAATATCATACTTTCCCGCCTATTATGTTCATAATTATTCTTACTATAAAACCAATAACTCCAATAACAATCATTCCAATACCTACAATCTTTGCCATTAACCAAAATTCTTTCCTGCTTGGTTTCTTGGAAATTAATAAAATTCTTTTTGAAGATTCAAAAAATTCTTTTATCTTATTTGCCATTTTTTATTCACTTTTAAATTTTTTCAATATCTAGATCTAAATTTTCTTTTTTATTTGTGTTGTTGCCTACAATATCACTTAAGTATGGAATATCAGCACCTGCAATTACTGCCATAACTTTAATTGAATTTCTTGGTATGTCTTCATCTATCATTGCCCCCCAGATTATGTGGGCATCTTGGCTAATCTTTGATGCTACTGTTTCAACTATCAGCTCTGCTTCTTTAAGAGTCATGTCTTGGCCACCCAAAACGTTTACTAAAGCTTTTTTTGCATTATTGATCTCTATATCAAGCAATGGAGAGGTTAATGCATCTTCTACAGCTTCCATTGCTCTTGAATCATTGTTGTTTTTATTTACTGAGCTTTCACCCACGCCAATCATTGCAAGACCGCCATTTGAAAGTATGGTTTTTAGATCTGCAAAGTCAAGATTAATTATTCCTGCTTTTGTTACTAGTTCAATTATTCCTTTAACTGATTGTGTTAAGATCTTGTCAACCTCTTGAAAAGCAATCTGTAATGGCAAATCAGGTGCAATCTCTAAAATTTTGTCATTTGGTATAATAATCAAAGTATCGACTTCTTTCTTTAATCTTTCAAGACCAGTTAATGCATTTTCAATTCTTTGCTTTCCTTCAACAGCAAATGGCAAGGTTACAACACCTATACAAAGTGCTTTCTTTTCTTTAACAATTTTAGCAACCTCTGAAATTGCCCCTGTTCCTGTTCCACCACCAAGGCCACAAGTTACAAAAACCATGTCAGCATCTTTTAATACATTTTTAATTTCTTCTTTTGATTCTTCTGCTGCTACTCTTCCAACTTCAGGGTTTGATCCTGCACCAAGGCCTCTTGTGGTTTTTTTGCCAATTAACATTTTCTTGTCTGCTCTAATCTTTAATAATGCCTGGGCATCGGTATTCATAGCAATCATTATTGCTCCTTCAATACCTGTCTGATTCATTCTGTCAAGGCTATTGCCACCAGAACCTCCAACACCTACAACATAGATGTTTGGAAGTGATGCTTTTAAAAACTCCTCTAGTTCTTCATCATCGCTTCTTTGTACTTTTTCGCTGTTAGCATCTTGTGCAACAACCCTACTGCTTTGCATTCCTGACAAAATTCATTCCCCCTGGCTTGTTATCTTATCTTTAAACATAAAATATAAATATTATATAAAAAGAGATATATTATTTATAGATAAGAAACCTTTAAATATAAATCTATTTTATGATATATAGAGAATAATAACAAAAATTATGTGAAATATATGATAGATAGAGAAATTCAAAGAATTGCAAAAGATATAAAAGATATAAAAATACAGGGTGCTAGTAAGATTGAACTTGCAGCAGTAAATGGCATAAAAGAACACATATCTAAAAGCAAACTAGAAGGAAACGACTTTTTGGGAGATGTAGTAAAAAACATAAACCATTTGATTTCTCAAAGACCAAATGAGCCAAAACTTAGAAATTCTCTTTCTTATATTTGGCACATGGCAAACAAATATCCTAGCATGACAAATAGAGACATATTGATAGACTATATTGAACACTATGAAAGAAACACAAAAAAAGGCAATGATCTTATTGCTGAATATTCTGCGCAGTTAATAACAAACGGCTCAAGAATACTTACTCATTGCCATTCTAATCTTGTAGAAATGGCATTTAAAAAGGCTTATGATAATGGTATTGACTTTGAAGTCATATGCACAGAGACCAGACCAAAATATCAGGGAAGGATTACTGCCAAAGCTTTATGTGAATATGGCATAAAGACCACACAAATTGTAGATTCCTCTGTTGCATCATATCTTAAAAAAACAGATTTGTTTTTGACAGGCGCTGATGTTGTTCTTCATAATGGTTCTATCATGAACAAGATTGGAACACACACAATTAGCATTGCCGCCAAGCATTTTAAGACACCACATATTGTTCTAACTTCAACTCATTGTATAGAAACAGATATTTTTGTTTCTTTAAATGAAACTGTAGAAGAAAGAGATACTGATGAGGTTTGGAAAGCAGAAGACGGCAGGCCAAAAAATCTTGTGCTTAAAAATCCATCTTTTGATATCACTCCAAGCGAATTAATTGATAAATTTATAACAGAAGAAGGGGTGTTCTCTCCAGAGACTCTTGCTATCTGGAACAGAAAAAACCAGAAGTGATGTTATTCCTCATACCAATTTTCATATTGTTTGTGATTCCCTACAAAATGAATTGATTTGGTTTTTGTTGCTTCTTCAACAACAAAACAAATACGATATTGTCCAACTTCTTCTACGCAGTATTTTGATTGATGTAATCGTCTATGATTTGACATCGTCATAAGTTGAAAAATTTTCTTCAAAATGCGAATTTGAACTTTTTTATCAAATTTACGAAAATATCTATCCCAATTTGGTATAGTATCAATCTTCCATTCAGTCATAGTTTATCCAAGAGGTGCTTATATTTTTTCATGGCTTTATCATAAGGGATATATTTTTGATTTTTCTTTTTCATTAGTTCTTGTTCTTTTTGCATTTTTTTTGCAACCAATTCAAGTTCTATATCTTTTACAATTCCATATTCTTTGTTAAAAGACAACATACCCATCCTTAGAGCTTCGTTTTTTGTTTTTGCAATACCTAACTCTACTGCTTTATTTAAAACCAAGTCCATAAAACCATCTGTTGAAACACTCATTCTCATGTTAAACTCCTTGCATCATTTTGGTGTAATTTTTACACCACACATATTTTAAGAACAAAACAATTTAAATGAGTTTCTTTTAATATATTTTGGAATTTTTACTTAATAAAACCAATAGTTGACTTTTTTTGTAATATTTAAGAAATAACCTAAAAAAATAGCAAAAATACAAACTTTAAAAATCCATTAGGCCTGTTTGCTTGGTGTTTGTGATTAGCTCGTCTTTTGAGATGTCTAACTCCCCAAGTATTGGAAGTATTGCAGGAACTAACTGGTTGTTAATGTAATAATCAGAATCATAATCTTTTTCCTTAACAAATTCAGCAATCTGGGACTTGTCAGAAATTGTCTTTCCTGATTTGTCAGTAATAATATATTCTACAAGATCCCCAACCTTAAATTTCTTACCAGCTTTTTTAGCGTTCTTTACTGCTGCCATTGCAGGATTAAGGGTCTTGTAGCTTTCTAAGGACTTGTGAACAAAAGTCTGAATAATCAATTTAGAATTTGGAATTTCTTTTTTCTTTAAATCCTCAATTATTAACTGCACATACTTTAGTGCTTTCTTTGAGTCCTGCTCTTTTAAAACAAGTTTTAAAATTTCTTTTTGTGTTTCCTTAACAAGAGGACACCAATCATGCCTTACATACTCAAAGCCTTTTATCTTGAGGTTTCCATTATAATCAAGAAGAGCATATTTCTTCTTTGCTGCTCTTTCCTTGTCTCTTGCACGCACAAACAATCCTGACAAATATATGTCTTCTAGTTCTAGATGCATAGCTTTAGGAATAATAGAATTAACATAATTTATGTCTTCCTTTAGTTTTTCAACATTTCTAAAATCAATAAAACAAGAATCTGTGTCTCCATAAATTACTAGATAACCAAGCTTTTCAAATTCTTTAATAACTTCTTGAATCTTGGATCTCACTAGATGATACATGATTTCAAGAGATGGCTTAGAATACCAGCGAGCACCAGCAAAGCCCATATAGCCATAGGTTGATGCTAAAAATATCTTTAAGGCATATTGTTTAGCATACATGTTTCTGTATTCTTGTGTGTCTTTAGATAGCTGTTTTGCTTTTTCTTTATAGCCTGCTCTTAAAGCCAATAATTCTTCTAATATCTCTGGAACAAAGCCTCTTTTATTCTTGCATATGTAGTGGCCAGCAATAACATTTGTTTTTTCACAACAAGAACAATCAACAGTTTCTGGAGAAATGTTATAGGACATCATAATTGATATGTGATAGCTTCTAAAATCCAGAACTGCTATGTTCTTGTGAAGGCCAGGAATTGGGGCTTTAACAAATGCTCCAATAAAGGTGTGTTTCTGTCTTTCTGCAATTTCTTCTCCTCTTGGCTTGTTTGGAATAATCTTGTTTTTATTATAATAATATTTGAAAAATAATCTTTCAACCATTGCTCCTGCAGAAGAAAAAACAATGTCATTAACAGGGTAGTTAATAAAATCAGAAATTTCAAAAGCAATTGGAGTGTAGTTGTTTGCAAGTTCTAAAGTTGCTAAAATATCATCAAGATTATAATCTATGATCTTGTAATATTTATCTGAAAGATAATATTCTCTCATTTCTTTTGGAGTAAGTGTAAGCTTTGGATTTCCTGTCAGTTTTGAATACAAGGAATTTAAATCTAGCTTAGGGTAATTAAAAACTTGCAGATATCTTAATAATCTCATTAAGGCATAGATGTCTATATGAACAGTTCCTTCAAGATTTACTTTTTTGTGTTGTGATCTTGAAAAGACCAACCGACTATTTGAGAATTTTAAGTTTTTTCCTGTTCGTGCCTTGTAGGTTTTTTCTAAATATTCAAAATCAAATATGCCATTGTAGGTGTAAACAATATCTGGGTTTTTAGAATTTACATATTCTGTAAAACCATCTATTAACTTTGCTTCATCATTAAAAAGCCTAATGTCTAAAAACTGATAATGTTTTTTTAGCTCTTCTTTTCTTTTTTCAAGATCGTCTTTTTTATCTATTAAAAAGAATACTGCTTTGTCTTTGTTTGTATCAGCATAAGAAATTGAAATGATTTTGTCAACGCCAGGTTTTGGAAAAGATAAATTTTCTGGAACTAGCACTTCTATGTCAAAGACACAGGACAATAAACCATCTAAACTCATATCTGATTTTGGGATAATATCTGTTATCTTTCCTTGATCATCTAAAGTGTAATCTACGAGTTTAAAATTACTTAGGCCTTTATCCATTAAGAACCTATAGACAAAAGGAATGTCATATTCAAACAACTTATATTTCTTATCTGGGAAAGCATTATTTTCAAGAATATGATTTCTGGTCTTTACTAAATCCTCTACTGTTTCAAAAACCAGCTTGTAGGTGTTTTCTTCTTTTTGAATAATTCCTAGAACATTTTCCTGGGTTTTTAGATTTTCAATATCTTCAGAATTAAGTTTTTGGTTTAAAGAAAGATAGAAGTAGGGTTGATAGTCTACTGGATAGGTTTCTTTTTTTTGATCTTTTTTAATAGTTACAAAAAGTTGGCTTTCTTTGTAGTAGGCATCAATAAAAATTCCTGTGTTTTTTTTTAATTCTTGATTATTTTCTTGTTTTGGTGTTTTTTTAAATATATTGAACATAATTAAAAACTATTTAAAAATAAGAAATTATATAAGGCTTATAAAGAAAATTAAAGCCATTAACAATAAAGTTAATGCAATCTTGTAGATTGGTTTTTTAACTTTAAATCCAATTTCTGTAAACTCGTAAAGCATTATTATCCAATAAACAATCATGAATATTGTTAATAAAAATAATAATATTAAGCCAATTGTGTTTGCGAATGTTAATTCTGGGAATAGTGTTGTGCTATTTATTAAATTTGGGTTAACTGCAAGCATTTGAAGAGAAGAAATCAATGATGGAAATAATATAAAGACAATCAATGTGCAAAGAATTGTGTAGATGATTGATGTTGCTCTAAATGCAGCAATTGTAGAAAGAACTTTTTCATAAGGTCTTTTTGGAAGATCTTTTTGCCCTCTTATAAAGTACATTATTAGAAAGATTGCTAAGCCTAAGAGTAGCCATGTTAGAATAACTCCTGTTAGAAACTGATTAAGTATATAAAAGCCTATATCTTGGCCTTTTAATAGCAAATAAATCAAGATATTAACAATAATTGCAAAAAGAACAATCAATATGCTTTCTCTTATATTTATTTTATTATAGAAATAATCAATTATTGCTTTTGGTCCTCTTTTAGGCTTATAGACCTCTGGTAAGTTAGTTTCAGTTTTTCTAGCTACAGACATTATTTCACCAAATTTAATATATTTTATCTAAATATATTTAGATAAAAGAATATATAAATGTTATGAAAAAGAAGAAAAAGAGATTTAAAAAATAATGAAGCAAGAAATGCTTGCCTCATCTAGATCTTGGAGAATAGATTTTATCTATGGTCTTGGGGTTGGGGGTCTTACTGACCCACCACCTATATCTTCTTCTCTGCCTATTGGATCTATTGGGTCTGCTGATACCTTATTTTTTATATAGTTTCCAACAAAGATATCGCTATCTTCATATCCTTCTTTAACAGCTATTGCTTTGAGAGTGGTGGTTTGGGTAATTTGTATTGCTTTTCCCCCTCCTTTAAATTCTGAACTTGCTGTTGTTGGTGTAGACCCATTTGTAGTATAATAGATTGTTGCACCTTTTGTTGCACAACTTAATGAAACAGATATAGAGCTATTAAACAACCCTGGTGCAGGGTCTGCTGTCGGGGTTTCTACTTTTAATCTTTTTGCGTTTGTGTTTGAGATGTTTTCCAAATTTATATATTTATTATCTGAAGTTATTAGAACAACAGTTACTTTTGAATCTGCAACACCAAGATCAAAAAAATTTTCTAAATCAAAAGTATTAACTCCTTCTTCTAAAATTAGTGGTGTGTTAAATGTTTTTTCTTCACTTTCTTTATTTTCTGAAATAATTTTGTATTTTGTAATTTCTATGTTTTGTGATTCTAAATCTGCTGGTGGGCTATACCTAAATTTAACAACCCCAGCATCTATTTTTTCTGGATAAACAAAATCGCTTGCATTATATTTTGTTTCAGTTACTGTTTGGGCTTGGTTTACTCCTTTGTCTGTGTAGCCACGACCCCAACTTAGTAATATTCCTCCTAAAATTACAGCAACAAAAACTAAAAGTACAGTTATGATTATTGCTGATACTCCTTTATTATTTAATTTTTTCATATTTTATCTAATCTCCTGTATTAAATATTAAATAAGGATAACCATTATTTTTGTTTGGATCAATTGCCCAAACATTTGTAAAATCCCAACCAACATAAGTTTGTTGTTGTTTCATTTCTTCTGTTGTTTTTGGGGCTCCTTTGCCAGTATCTGATTGCTCAGAAGTATTTGTATCATATACTGAATAATAAATATCGCTTGCATTACCACCTCCAACAAACCCCCCGACATTTGAAACACCAGTCACCCTGCCAGCTGAGAAAGAATAATAAATATAGCCACTAGGAGTAGGTGGAAAACCCATACCACTTCCAATTTTGTTCATACCCACTAATCCACCAACATAATCATTTCCTGAAACCTCACATAAAGAATAGGAATTATAAATTTTTCCTCCATTTATTCCAATTGTACCACCAACATAGTTTCCAGAACTAGTAATTGATCCTTTTGAGTGTACTTTGCTTATAATGCCTTTATTGTCGCCAACAATGCCTCCAACATTGTCTCCATTTGAATTAATAATTATATTTGAATTACTATTTTCAATATTGCCAAAATTTCTTCCAATTAATCCACCAGCATAAGCTCCACTAGAATTTATCTGCCCAGTGAAACTTGAAAAATTTAAATCTCCACCAATTGAATTAAAACCGCCATAAGTGTTTTTTCCAACTAATCCTCCCACGTAACTTTCTCCATTAATTGTGCCTGAAGAATGAACATTAGAAATTATAGCATACATTGCAAAATTTGCAGCAATACTTCCTACATTTTGATTGCCAGTAATATTTACATCTTTTAAAATTAAATTTTTTATTTCTATAGTTTTTCCTTCATTATATGCTACAAATCCAAAAAGCCCAATATTATCGTTATCTGTATTTATATATAGATTACTTATTGTGTGATTTTGACCATCAAAAATGCCATTAAAACCATTTTCAAAATCAGTGCCGATTGGCTCCCAGCCCTCTTCTTCTCTTCTTGAATAACATTTAAGATCTATGTCTTTTCCAAGAACGTAATTTGCATCAAGATTTAACCTTACTGCATTTAAGTCATCTGCATTACATACTACTATCGGGTCTTCTTCTGTACCAGTACCACCAGAAGAACAAACCATGTCTGGATCTCTAACACTAATATCTATGTATTTGTAATCAGCTGTTATTAGCTTTAAATCTACCTTGTCTTTAACACTATGCTCATATAAACAATCAAGCACCAAAACATTTTGAGAATTTGCAGAAAAAGTAAATGGCGTCTCAAGTTGTATTGGTTCCATGCCTGAAACATTTGCAATCTTATAACCAGTAATTGTTATTTCTTTATCTTCAATATCTGCAGGAGGATTATAATTAAATAACAATACTCCATTTTGCATCTCTTTTGGATAAATAAAGCTTTCAGCATCTGAAACAGTAAAATTGTCTATATCATTAGTTCTTTCAAGGCTCTTGTTTGTGTGTTCCCGACCAAAAGATAATATCAATAGAACTAAAATTGTAGAAATTACAATTAGAATTATTACTGTAACAATCGGTGTTATACCTCGTTGTTTGATATTTTTAGAAATATTAGTCATATTAATCGAATTATTATAAGCTAAAAACATATTTAAATATTACTTATTTTTAAAAGCTTTTATAAATTTTTATAACACTATATTCTATTAATGAAAACTAAAAAACAGGTCTTTTCCAAACCATTTAATCTAGTTTATGAAAATAACTATCCTGATCTACTTGTAGGACCTGGTTTTTTTACAGAACAAACTATAGCAACATCTTCTGACCCTAAGGCCTGGGTTAAACAAAAACCAGAAGAAATAGAAAAAGAAAGAGCAAAGCAAGTCTTTACTTTCAAGAGCTTTAAAAAAACAGATGCCACAAAGTTTGATAAAAATCTTTCAGAAATACAATTGTTATCTCAATCAGAAAAAACAACAGAGATTGAGGTTGGGCTAGATGAAAAGAAAAGCAAACTTGTCAATGAAAACTATTCTGGAATAAATAATTTTTCATATAATCTTGAGGATCTTAAGATTATTGATAATGTCAAGATACCACAAAGTATTGACAAGGTTGTTAATGATACTGACCTTAAGGCAAAAGAAGGGATATTACAACTGAATAATAAACTTGATGATGTTTATAAGATAGAACAAATATTATCCATGGGTCTTCTAGGAATAGGCAAGAACAGAGTGCTGGTTCCAACAAGATGGGCAATAACTTCAACTGATGATGTTATTTCTAAAGACATAATTGAAAATGCTCTTCTGGATTTTGGAACAATTGACAAATATGAGGTGTTTTCTTTTATGTTCTATCAAAACATCTTTTATGTGTTGTTCATTCCAAGAATCTGGGGCTTTGAGCAGATAGAGATGCAAGGAGAAAATATTTGGAAGGATTTTGAACTTAACGGCCCAAGAAAGAAATATGCAAGTAGTGTGACTGGCGGGTATTATGCAGCAAGAATTGAAGTTGCTAAGTATCTCTATAAAAGAAAGAGACAAGCATCAGTTATTGTCTTTAGAGATATCTCTCCAAGCTATAATTCTAAGGGCGTTTGGGTGATAAGAGAGACAGTAAAAGAAGCATTAACAAAAGAGCCATATGTCTTTGATTCTTTAGAGCAAGCAACAGAATTTATTAATCAAAGAATAAGGAACGGGATAAACCATTGGCTAAAACACTCAGAGCTTTACAAAGAAATAAAGACGCAAAAAAGAATAACTGATTTTTTTAAATATTAAGCTAGATTTATAATCTCTTTTATTGTAACAACAACTGCGCCTTTGGCAGGAAGCCCTTTGTTTTCCTTTAGTGCTTTTACTTGCTTTGTCCATTTTCCTGAAGAAAAATACCTTGCTGTGCCTTTAAGTTGATAACCGCAATCCTGTTTAGAATCAGTAATTGCAATTGAACAATTTTTGTTATCAAGAATATTTCTTTTTGTTTTGTTCATATAGTTGTCTGTTATTAGAATTTGATATTTAGAAACTACTTTTACACAAGAAACAAAAACAACATTTGGCTTATTGCTTTTGTCTATTGTTGCCAATGCCAAGTTATTTCTTTCAATCATTGTTTTTAGTTTTTTGTCAATCATATCTATAACCTATAAAAACAAAATAAAGCCTAAAATACAAACTGCGACCTCTACAAGGAGAATGCCACAAGTGACTTGCTTTTCTGTAAAGCGTTTTTTAAATAAAGTAGGGAGAAACATCATTATGTGTGTCCAAGAATAAATGCGTTTATAAGGCATCTTTAGTGTCCCGTCCTCTTGGAGATCACCAAGGCTTCTGACCTTTAATTTCCCTCGTAGTTTCAGAATTATTTCAATACCCCAAGGAATAAAAATAAATAAAGCAAAACTCTCAATATTTCCAATTATAGCAATGCTTGCAAAAGTTGCACCAAAAAGATAAGTCAATGAATCTCCAGGAAGCATCTTTGCAGGATACCAGTTATTTAGAAGATAAGGAATTAATGCAAACAAAGCAACAAACGAGATAATTGCAGCTTCTGTTCTGCCATTAATAATTGAAAAGATGCCTAGAGAGATCATGACTATTGCCATTAGCCCCCCCTCTAAACCATTAGCACCTGCAAGCATATTTGTTGAGTTTGTTATAACCACAAAAAGGATTGGAACTATTAAAAGAGCATAAAACACTCCAAAATTAACAGTGCCAATAAAAGGGATACCCATTGTAGAGTCCCCTGCCATTATTGCAATCAAAGGGGTTGCTGCAAGAATAGTTAAAAGAGGCTTTAGCCATTGTGGAAGCCCAACCCTAATCTCTAAGTCCCCATAAATGTTCTTTACTGGTTCTTTACTAATATTTATATCATCAAAAAAGCCAATTAATGTTGCAATTAAAATTGAAAGAGTTGTTGCAATTATCAAAACTACGTCTGTATGAAAATAAAAAGTAGAAAGCAAAACAAAGAACATAATGCCAATTAGAAAGCCAAAAAATACTGGCATACCACCTGATTGTGGCAAAGTTGGCTTTTCTTTCTTTTGCTGATCAACAGCAATTATTCCCCTAGTCACAAAGAATTTTTTAAATTGCGTTATCGCAAAAAAAGACGCAATAAATGAAACTAAACAACTTAATATCAAGATTAGATAGTTCATTTTATTTTCCTAGTTTAATTTGTCCTTATTAACTTTGTAAACTCTTACATCTCCAGATGAATAGACAAGCTCCATAAAAGGCTCAATTGTCGTATCATTAAACCAAACTCTTGCAAATATTGTTTTATTTATCGCAGCATTTATTAAATAAATCCTTGAGTTGTCTTTTTCTTTATAAAGATATACAGGCAACCCCTGCATTATTTGGTCAGGCACTGTGTGATACTCAGTTTTTATTTTTACCATCTCTTCTTCAGGTAATACATTTCCTTGACAGTTATAGCTTACAGCTCCTGATATTGGTGTAACAACTTTAGAACAGCCAAGACCTATGCCTGTATATTTTGTAACTCTAGGATCACTAAAGTTAGTAGTCCAATAACCATAAACTGCAAAAGAAGACATTCTGGTTAGATAAGATGATTCTGTCATTACAAAATCAGCATCATATTCCTTTAACATCTCTTTTGAAAAATTAAGATCTTCAGAAATCAAAAACATACCAAAATCTTTTGTGCCTTCAGCATATGCGTTTGTGTTATCTGTGCTTACTTTTCGTTCAGTAAAATATGCTATCCAGTGTCCAGAATCCCACCAATTAAAGATTTTAGCATTCTCTGAAGAATTATCTTTTACCCAAAACATTGCATTTTGCCAATTCTTTTCTTCAACAATTGGAGGGACCTTGCTCATGACAAAGAAACTACCAGCAGCAATTGCACCTATTAAGAAAATTGCAGAGATAATTGTTAATGTTCTTTTATAAGCTAAAGATTTATTTTGTATCGTTTCTGTTGCTAAGAAAAACAAGAAACCAAATCCTGCAGCAATTGGCAATCCTAAAGTATAAGTAAACTTTAGTTTTGTCCAAGCCATAAACCCTGTAATTAATATCCAGAAGAAAATTATCAAAACAAAATAATCAATATTGTCATGTTTATGATCATTGTCTTCTTTTTCTTTGTTTTTGTATTTTCCAAATATCAAATATAACGGAATTACTAGTAAAGCCAAAAACGGAATAACCACTAAAAGACTATACTTTTCCAAAAAGAATTGCTTACCAGTATTTTCTTCACCAACTGTTGCTCCAATCACATCTTCTTGAGCAACATTTACTTTGTTTATTCTGTCTATGTTGTCTGTAGAGATTGGCAAATAATTTGTAACATACTCTGATGTTCTCTTTATCCACCTTGTTCCACTATACATAGTAGTAACAATTGTGAACAACAAAAAACAAGTCAAAAATACTTTTGAAAAAGCAAGTATTTCTTTTTTGTCTATTTTCTTTATGGCCATGTATACTAACATGGTTCCAAAATAAGAAACCAGCACCAAAGGAATTAACAAAAACATATCCCAGGTTATTGCCATCAAGAAAAAGAAAAACGCACCTACTATTGAATATATTAACCAGTTCTTTAATTTATGTCTGTTTTGTATAGCCATTACTAAGAATATAAAACCTAAGACTAGCCACAAGAAACCTAAAGAATCTTCTTCAAAAAAACCACCCATTGTTCTATAAACAAAAGCAGGAACTGTTGCTGCCATTACTCCCATAGCAACACCTGTTCTTGTGTTATACATTTTCTTACCTAAGAAAAACATGGCTACAGAAATTAAGGCACCAAATATTGCAGGAAGCCATCTTGCATATTCCATCAATAACCATTTATTATAGGGCGCTCCAAAAGTAGTTATTGTATAGATTGCTGCTGTAAAATACCACAAGAAATTTGGCCAGCCACTATATTTTGTCCCGCCTTGCTGATAGAAACCTAATGGATCATTTGCTGGGAGATCTCCTTGAACAACATAGCCTGTTGCTCTAAGATGCCAATAAGGGTCATATTCAAACATATACTCGTATCTTAGAATATGCGCTCTTATTGCAAGTCCCAACACAAAAATCAAAACCGCAATCAAAATTACTAACCAATATTTGGAAAAAAAATTCTTAATCTTCTTCATTGAAAGTCAACTCTTATTAAAATATGCATAAATAATTAGAGCCATTATGTTTTTAAAAGAAATATATTTTAGAAAAAAAAACATTTTAAAAAAAGATTAAAATTTTTAAGTTAGCAACTAACTTGCCGCTCCAAGAAAGAACTTAGTGCAAACAAAATCGGAAATGAACTTTACTTCTGGGTTCGGAAAGGGTCCAGGTGTTTCTCCATTCCTATGGTCGCTAACAAATAATATATATTAGATAAGGTTTTTAAATGGTTGGTTTTTCTTTATTCCAAACTAGTTATTTGGGAGGCAAGCATACAATCTTTGTAATTTAGAAATATATTCATTAGTCAATCTCTGCCTTGTGTTTCTATCAACTTTATCAGGAAGACTTACTTCTTGTTGTATAACATGATATTTATTTTTAACTTTCTTTATTGAAACTAAAATAATAGGGATTTTAATACCAAGCTCTTGTTGTGCTTTGTTTGCTATATATAGTGCCCCGGAATGCCCAAAACCAGCTGTGCTTTCAGTATACGCTGTTGGGAAGGCACCAAGTACTTTTCCTTCTTTTAAAATATTTATTCCTTCTGAAACCATTCGCCTAGTTTCTGCAACCGTAAGATTTCTTCTGTCTATTTCTATATTTTCTAGGCCTTTAGTTAATTTATTTAAAACTGGTGTTTTTGAAATAACTATTCTTTTACCAAAAGGCCTTATTGCCAAACTGGATATCCAATGTATGTGTTTTTTTGACATTGTTTGTATTAGAAAAGGCTCTATCCTTAATGGCTTTAAGTCGTGTGTTCCAAGAACTATGGCAGGACCTTGTGCTGCTCTTTTATTTAAAAGATTTTCACTGAACAGTTTTATTTTCTTTTTATAAAGTAGATTTGAAAATCCAGAATAAAGTTTTTTAGTTGTTTTGCCTTTAGGTTTGAGTTTAGGGTTTGTAGGCCTATTTTTGGCATTTGTTCTTTTATATTTTAGCATAGTTTATCTAAATATTAATATTTGTAGTTCTTTGAAGAAAGAAAAAAACCTTGGTATAAAGGCTATCTTTTGCAAGCCAAGGATCAAAAAAATAAAGTTGTCTTGTCTTTAAATCAATAAAAACATTTTTAGGCAAAAAATCCTTAATTACAACTTTATCTTTTGTAAGTTCAAGTCTTAGATTTGGAAGTTCTCTATTTATATTTCTATCAATTTCTTTAACTTTTTTTAAAAAATCTTTGTATTCTTGTTTAGAGATTAGCCCTTGTTTTTTAGCCTTTCTAAATTCTATAAGATCAGTAAAATCTGAAACAAAAAAGCCAGTTGTTGATTTTTTTCCAATTTCAGTATATGCAAGATGAGCATCTATGGTGCTAAGGCCAAAAATCTTTTGTATCTGGGTTCCAAAATATTGACTATAAGTGTTATGATTTAAATTTTCTGAATTTTCTTCAGCTTTAATAAAAAGCCTTCGTGTTTTTCCATCAACCTTAACATCCATTACAAAACCTTCACTAATATTAAAACCATGTTCTCCTTTTTCAATATTACTCATCTTCGGTTTTCTCTTGTAAGTTCTTCTTATAATGTAGTTGCCATTGAGATCTTTAATCTCTGTTGCTGTTTTATCTTTAAAAAGAGTAAAGAAAGATTTCATCATTCCTGGATTTTTTCTAACTACCTCTTTAGCAAACGGGTTATAAACTAGACCTTTTTTTACACTACCGCGTTTATTATCACGAACCAAAGATTTAGAAAAAGAAACAAGTGGTTTTAATGATGCTTCTATAGATTGTCCTTTCTTTATAGAACCAGTAAATCTATCTTTTAATCGCCTAGAAGCATTAGTCGCCTTTTTTGAGGCATAAAAATTAAATTTTCTTGCTGCTTTCATACTATTTCTTTTTGGCACTAGCAAGTACTTTCTTTAGCTTGTTAAGACCCTTAACAATATCTTCTTCTGACTTAGCACCAGCACATATTAGTTTGCCGTTCTTGAAAAGAAGCATTGTTAGCTTTGGATTGAATAGTCTTACTATTGCACCAGGAAATTGCTCTGGCTCATATTCTATGTTATCTAAAGTTACTGCTGCATTAAAAAGATCTATCTGTTTATTAAGGTTTGATGTTGCAACAAGATTAACAATCTTATAGCTTACTCTTTCCTTTAGAACAACGCCTTTTTGTACTTCGCCAATTATCTTTGTAGCTTTTTTTATTGCTGTCTTTATGTCTTTTTCTGATGATGCACCTGAAATAATTATGTTTCCGTTCTTGAAAAGAAGTAAAGAAACTCTTGGCTCATCCATTTTTAGGATAGCACCAGGAAACTGCTCTGGCTCATATTCGACTTCTGGTATCGCTGTTGCTAGATTATACAAATCAAGACCAGCGCCTAGAGAACTAGAAGCAACTAGATTAACAATTTTATATTCCATGTTATTTTCTCCTTTATATTATAGTAAAAAGCAAATATTTATATATATAATTTATATACCCAAGCATTTATAAACTGCTTTTTTGGTGTTTTTCATTAACCTTTTGTGCAGTTTTGGTTAATATTGCTAATTTTTGTGATTGGTTTTGTTAGGGTTTTATTTCGTATGTAGTGCCTTATAAAAGCTTTTTGCCTCAATAATTATATATTAAATTTTAAAAAAATAAAAAAAGGAATGAGATAAAAATGGCAAACAAAAAGGCAAAAGGAAAAAGATCTTTAACACGAAGAAGATTTAAAAGAAATGTAAGAGACAAGACAACAGTTAATCAATTGATTAAACCAATAAAAGTTGATGATGTTGTTCAAGTAAATGTAAATAGTTCAGTTCATTCTGGTATTCCACACAGAAGAGTAGACGGGATTACTGGAAAAGTTATTGGCTTTCAAGGGGATTGCCCAATAGTTCAATTAAAAGAAGGAAACAAAACAAAAAAGATAATAACACACAGAGTGCATCTTAAAATAATCAAACAAATAGCAAAAGGTGAAAAAAAATGATAAATAACCCAACCTATGTTGATGATTTAAGTCTTGCAGAAATTAAGAAAATCTTAACTGAAAAAGGAAAAGACAAAGAACTTAATTATGAGCAGAAGATGGCACTAGAACATGCAAAGCAATTTGCAAAATTAACACCATTAAAAGCAGAAAAACTGAAAAAGGAATTGCAAGACATGGAATTGCCTAATGAGGTGGCAACTAAAATTGTAGATATCTTGCCTAATGCAGTAGAGTTGGATTTGATTGCAGAAAAAAACAAGGCAATAACAGACGATAACAAAGAGAAAATATTAACTCTTGTAAACAAATACAAAAAGGAAGAATAAGTAAAATTATGATAGAAATAAAAAAAGAAGCAATTGTTCTTGACAGAGCAACAAAAGAAGTGCAATTCAAGCACACGCCAGTAATTCAGTGTATTGGTGTCTCTAATTTTTCCTTACTTGAAATGTATAGTGATGACACGCCAAAATTACAAGAAGTTATAAGCACAGAAGACAAGCCAATAAAAAGAATACCTTATGATAGGCTTACAACAATAGCAAAAAAAGAACTAGAAAAGGCAGTAGAGACAATTGTTAATAATAACCAAGAAAGATTTGTTGCTTTCTTTAATAATGCTAGGCCAATAAATGCCAGAAGACATCAGCTTGATTTGCTTCCAATGATTGGGAAAAAACACAGAATGGCATTAATGAGCTATTTAGAGAAGAACGGACCAATAACTTCCCTTGATGATCTTAAAAAGATAGATTTGTTTCCAGATCCAATAAAAGTAATTGTAAATAGGGTAATTACAGAAATAGAAAACAAAGAAGATGAGAAATTCTTTTTGTTTACTGTTCCTATTGTTAAAAAATTCTGAATTCTTAAAATATGATCAAAGAACTTTATTCTCAAATGCTAAAATATAATTTTAAACCTAGTCATAACTTGGATCAAAATTATATTGTTGATGACAAAGTGATTGAAAAGGTTATAGATTTACTAGATATCAAGAAAACAGATGTAATCTTAGAAGTCGGACCAGGAACTGGCTTTCTTACAAAACAAATACTATTAAAGGCAAAGCAAGTAATTGCTATAGAAAAAGACAAAAAGATGTTTGAGATTTTAATGCAAGAATTTAAATCAGAAATTGAAAACAAAAAACTGCTTTTAATAAATTCTGATATTCTAAAAATAAACTTTTCAGATTATAAGTTTAATAAGATTGCAACCTTCTTGCCATATTCAATATCTCTTCTTTTTACTGAAAAAATACTTGATTGTAATTGCTTGATTGTTGAGATTGTTCAAAGGGAATTTGCAGAAAAGCTAGTTTCAATCCCTGGTTTTATTAATTACAATGCAATTTCTGTTCTTGCTCAAAGCTATTATGATATAGAAATTAAGAAAAATGTTTCCAAAAAATGTTTCTTTCCGGTTCCTGCTGTTGACTCATCTATCTTAGTTTTAAAGCCAAATAAAAAAGATTTTGATAAAAGATATAATGATTTTGTAAAAGGGGTTTTTAGATATCCTAACAAAGATGTAAGTAATGCGCTTAATCTTTTCTCTAGAGATATTAAAGATAGAAACATTTCTGAGAAAAGCAAAAACATAGATGACAAGATACGCGATAAAAAGATAAGGCAATTAGAAATAAAAGATATTGAAAAAATATATTCTGTAATTTACTGAACATTAAGTAATTATTTTCTCTAATTCCTCTTTTGTTGGAAGATATAACTTATATTTTGAAACAAAAAGATTATTTGTTATTCCTCCAAAAGCATACTTTACAAGTAAATCGTTTTTGTCTGCAGAAAGAACAATTCCTATCGGTTGATTGTCTTCAGGGCCATTTTCTTCTTCTTTAAAGTAATTAAGATACATGTTCATTTGTCCAATATCTGAGTGATTTACTTTGCCTGTTTTTAAATCTATTAATATAAAACATTTTAATATCCTATGATAAAATACTAGATCAATATAATAATCAACATTATCTAAAGTAATCCTATATTGTCTTTTAACAAAAGTAAATCCTTTGCCTAATTCTAAAAGAAATTGTTGTAATTTATTTATTATTTTTGTTTCTAGTTCTTTTTCTGATAATTTGTAATTTTCAGAAATATTTAAAAATTCCAAAATATATGGATCTTTTATTATGTCTTTTGGTTTTTCTATTAGTTGCCCACAATTTGACAATTGCTTTTTTGTTTTATTTTTTGTAGAAATTAATCTATAAAACAATCCAGAATCAATTTGGCGAGACAATTCTCTTATAGACCAATTTTCTGAAATACATTGTTTTTCGTAAAATGATCTTTCCTCTATGGAATCCACACCTATTAACTGTATGTAATGTGACCAACTTAATTTGGCAGACACTGTCTGCCAATTTTCATATGTTAAATAAAATCTTCGCATATCCGAAACATTTCTGCGAGAAAATCCTTTGCCATATTTAGATTTAAGATCTTTTGATAAACTATCTAAAAGATTAGAACCGTATTCTGCTTTTTCTTTGCCTTCTTGCTCATACTCTACTATTTTTCTTCCTATTTGCCAGTAGGTTTTAAGTAATATACTATTTACAGAAACAACTGCTTGTCTTCTTCCTTGTTCTAAAATATTTCCAATATTAGTTATTAGACCAGAATATAATCTTGAAGTCATAAATATATTATGACTTTAGAAAGAGAGGTTGTTTTCGGGAGGGTAGCTGTCCAGTGCAAGATTTAAAAAAAGATAAGTTAACCAATCATTGATTAACTTCTTCTTTCATTATTTTTATAGTGTCTGTCATTGTGTCATTTGCAAGCTCTGTTGCTATCTTTAGTTTTTCTTTGCTATTTGCGTGTATTGTAAAAATTAACTCTTTTGGTTTTACAATGTCTCCTACCTTTTTATTAAGAACAAGCCCTGCAACTTTATCATGTGGAGCACCTGCAGTTCTTGCAATCTTTGTGAGGTTTGAAACATTCATTCCAACAATCTTTCCGACATCTTTTGCTAAAATTTCTTGCTTATAATTTGCTACAGGTATTTCTTCAGAAGAAAATATCCTGCCATTTTGTGCTTTTAATATTTCCTTAAACTTATTTAAAGCAGCTCCAGACTTTAAAGTCTCTTTTGCAAGATCATAGCCTTTCCCTGGCTCAACTCTCTCTACAAGTTCAAGAAGACGACCAGCAATCACACAAGACTTTTCTGCAAAGTTATCAAAGTATTTATTTTCTAGAACTTCTAATGCGCCTTTTGCTTCTAGTGCTGCACCAAAATACTTACCACAAGGAACTGCCCCGTCTGATTGAACAACTTGTGCTTTAATTCCAATATCTTTGCAAATTATTAAAAACTTACTAGCCCATCTATCAACTTCTTCTTTGCTTCTAACTTTAACTGTTGGGCCAACAGGTATATCAATTATCAAGTGTGTTGCAGAAACGCTTTTCTTTTTTGCAAGAACAGAAGCAATGACTAGGCCTTCTGGGTCTAGCCCTAGGCTGTGCCTTATTTTAATCATTTTATCATCAGCTGGGCAAAGGTCTACCTTTCCATTCCAGGCAACTATTCCTCCAACTTTTGATACCATCTTTTCAATATCTTTAACACTAAAAGAAACATCTCCTAAAACTTCCATACAATCAGCAGTTCCTGCAGCTGAACTTATGGCCCTAGATGCAGTCTTAGGCATAACATAGCCAAGAGCAGTAATGATTGGCGTAACAACAATAGAAACTCTGCCATTTATTCCGCCAATAGAATGTTTATCAAGAACTTGAGGCACATCAAACTTTATAACATTGCCAACTTCTATCATTGACTTACAAATATTTGTGGTTTCGTCAAGATTTAAGCCATTAATTGAAACAGCAGTTAAAAATGCAGAAATTTCAATTTCTGATAATCTGTCATTAACAACATCACTAATTATTTCATTTATTTCTGTTTCATTTAAAGCATTATTTCTTATTTTTTTAACAATATGATGAACAGAAGATGGGGATGGCACAACCTTTACTTCAACTTTATCTCCATCTTTAAGTTTTGTAACGCCTGTTACATCTTTGTAAATGCCAATTGTGTTTTCATCAATCAATGAGTCAGTGATATCTAGAATAAATATTTTTGATACTCCGTTGTTTTTAACATCTATACGGTTCAGTGCCACTGCAAGAAGATCACTTGCAGTCTTGCTGTTAAGCAAAGCAATCGGCTTATCAGCATCAATATCTATAATTTTAACAGTTAGTTTTTTAGTATATTCCATAAAAATCCCCTATTTATAAGAATCAACAAATGATTTTAACATAGTTTTTGGAAGAGCACCTGTCTTTTGTGCAACCAGCTTTCCGTTTTTAAAAACCAGAATAGAAGGAATTGACATGACTCCATATTTCTCAGAAGTTACTGGTGCTTGGTCAATGTTTATCTTTGCACAAACAATATCTTTGTTTTCTTTAGAATATTCTTCATAGATCCCTGAAAACATTCTGCAAGGCCCACACCATTCTGCCCAAAAATCAACAACAATAAATTTGTTCTTTTTAATTTCGTCATCAAAATTCTTGTCTGTTAGATGTAAAATATTTTCGCTCATTTTATTTTCCTCCTATAATATGCCTATCAAGATATAGGCAATACCTAAAACAAAACAGAAATATGAAAACTCAAGTTTTCTTGCAATCTTCATTAACATACCAATTGTTAGGTATCCAAATATAAAAGCCATAGCTACAGAAACTAAAATCAATGGACTAAATACAAAGCCATTAATCACTAATAATCCAATTTCTGCAATTAAAATTGTTGGAATAGAAAGTAAAAAGCTATACTTGAATGCAGTTTCTGGATTATTCCCCCTAAACAATAACACGCTTGTTGTCATTCCTGATCTGCTAACCCCAGGGATAACAGAAAGGCCCTGTGCACTACCAACCCAGAATGCATCTTTTGCTGTAAATTTTGGAATTGCTTTTTTTGCTTTGTTAATTTTAACTTGTAATAGCCCAGTAATTATCAAAAGCACACCTATTGCAATAGTTAATATTCCAACCATCTCTGCTGTTACATTTTGTTTAACTAAGAAATATATTGGAACACCGATAAGCAAAGTAAAGAAAACAGAAACTAAAATAAATCTAGAAACTTGAGTTGTGTTATCAAATTTTAAATTTTTATTAAATTTTAAAAGATCAGAATAATTTGTTTTTGTAAATAATTCTTTTATGTCTTTCCAAAAATAGACTAAAGCTGCAATAACTGTTCCAAGATGTAAGAATATAGACATGTCAATAGCTAATTGTGGCGCAACATTAAACATATTCATTAAAACCACAACAGAAATTCCTTGAGAACTAACAGGAAGCCATTCAAATATTCCTTGAATTACCCCTAAAAGAATATATGCGATTAAATCCATAACTTTTCACAATTCCCCTTTACTAAAAATTATAATCCAAAACAAATATAAAGCTTTAAACATATATAATATTTATAAAAGGTTTAAAAAAAGATGCTATAATGAATAAAATCAATCATATATTGTTTGCAAGCATATTGTTCATAATATTTTATATGTTCTTTGCAGACATACTTAAAATAACTGGACCAAACACCTTTGTGGCGTACGTTATTTGTGCATTATATTCTTTGATACCTGATTTAGATCTTAAAAGCTCATGGATAAAAGGGCAATTTAATAATTTTGTGCTTTATGCTATTGTTATACTTGGAATAATCTATCTTTTCGTATCTCAAGAAATAACACTTGTGATAATAATGGGTGTACTTGTTTTATTTGCATTGCTTTTGTTTTTGATGAAACACAGAGATGTTTTACACACTCCTCTTATTGGAGTGATATTTGCAATCCCTTTGTTATTTATTAATTATCCGGGTATTGCCTATTTCATATCTGGATGCATCGGATTTCTATCTCATTGGCTATTAGATAAAATAACTTAAGAGCCATTTTTAGAAAAAATAATTAGTAATATTAAAATTACAAGAACCCCAAACAAAACATAAGTAAAACTACTAGATTTTGCTTTTGAAAAACTTAAAAAGCCAGTTGCTGATTTTGGTTTTTCTGTTATTGATATGCTTTGATTTTGGTTTTTTATTTCTTTTAAAACATCGCCAGTATATCTTAACTTAATCTCTGGTAGCTCTTGAGAAACATAGGAATTATTTAGTTTACAAGAAACAAAGTAGTCACCTGACTTTAAATCCTTGGCTTTAGGGTCAATTGATAGCTTTATATCTGTTTTTCCTGGGCCTTGATATTTTTGTTCAACAACTATTGCTTCATTGCTTGTTAAACAAGATAATGCAAGAGTGGAGTTATCTTCCATTTTTGTATATACAGAAATAACATCATAATCTTTTAAACCATTAATTACTGCAACGCTTCTTGACATTGAATAGCCAGTATATCTTGGCTCTGAGTGTGTCTTTGTATATTCATAATAATTATTTGAATTGTTTGGTATGATTTTTAGATATAGGACTTTTGTGAATAAGAGATTATTATAATTATCAAAGACCTCTGCTTTTATTTGAAGATTTGCTGTTTGTGTTAATTGTTTAGTATTAAGATAAATTGTTTCTGTATTTGAAAAATTGTTTGTAAAAAATATTTCTGTGTTTGAGAGTTGAATATCTAGGCCTTTTATGTCTTTTAAAAATTTATAGCTATAAACAATCTTTCCATCTTTTATTTCTTCAGATTTAAAATCATAGCTTACACCAAAGTTTATTTCTCTTGTTGAATAATTAGAGACATAGTAACCGTTTGTGCCAATGTCTGCAGGAGTTAACATCTTTAAGTCATTAGCAAAAACTGATGGAGCCATGCTTAAGAAAAATCCAATAAATAACAATAACAAGGTGTTCTTTTTCATTATATAATTATAGAAAGTTAGTGCTTTTAAAGGTATGGATTTATGCAGAAGGATTAGTTATCCTTCCCATAAACAAAATAGCGCCTGTGCTGTTTTCTCTTATAAAGAAAATGAACGGATGATCTGCATTAAAGACAAACCCCGCGGATGCCATTCTATCCATCATAACAACAGTTGCAGCTGTAGCTTCTGTGCCTTGCTCATCAACTTTTATAAAGGCTTTATGTAATATATTTGAAATATATAGATCTTTGGTACCTGTCATCTTTGAGAAATCAGCATTTTCTGTAGAAAAGGCATTGACCATTCCCAACTCTTTAAGCGGTTCAACAACTCTTGTTGATTTTTCAAACTCTAATTTTGGCAAATATATTTGATCTACTTTAGTTAATCTTAAGTTTTTTGTCCACTCGTTTAGTTTTTCAAAATCCATATCCTTTTCTAGATTGCTTAAGCCATATTCTTCTTTTGGCAAAAGAACAACCATAGAAAGCTCTTTGTCTTTATATGGTAATTCCAAAACCTGAAGATTATCATTTTCATAATAATTAAAATTTTCTTTTTTTGGGGCCATAAACATCATTGGAACTTTAATTGTTCCAGTAGGTGCTTTAAAATCCCTATTTTGTGTATCTTTTTTGTCAAATTCAACTTCCCATTTGCCTTTAAAATAAATTGCATTTGATATTACTAGTCTTGTTAAAGGGTTTAATTCACCAGAAGGGATAATATTTTTTATTCTGTTATTTGTTTGTTCTTCAATAAATTTGTTGATTGTGTTTCTGGACAATTCTGTTTCATTTATAAAATCAAGATTAACTGCTTTGCCTCCATAATATTTCTCAACATTTGAAAAATAAGAATCTAGAAATTTATAGTCTTTTTGTGCCCAAAGAGCATTTCCTGTTCTTAGCTCATATCGCTTATCTTTTTTGTTTATTCTGTTATATAGTTCAGCAAAATTAGGTCTTAAGACTTCATTTTCTGGAAAATAAAACACATCTTTCATTTGCTGAGCAGTGGTTCCGTCTGCTCCTTCATAGGTCATGGCCAATGCTGAGAAAATGCTATATGAAGAAAAGAAAATATTGTTGTTTTCTGTTGTTGCTACTTTTTTGTAAAGGTCAATATTAAATTTGTTATTTGAAATAACAACTTGAGAAAGCCCATCTGGTGTTGAACCTTCTGAATTAACCGAAGGCGGGCTCGTTGGATTATAGGGCTTTAGAAAAACAACCGCCCCTGCTGTTGCTGCGCCAACAAACAACAATACAAACAATATAATTAATATTTTTTTATTCATCTTTATTTTCTCCTTTATTTTCTATAAATAAATTATGACAATTAGTTTATATAAATTATGATTTTTACTTAGGTTTAAACCTTATAATAGAAATGAACGAGTCTTACGCAAGGGATGGGATTTGAACCCATGTGCGTTTTTAAGACGCATCTAGTTTTCGAGACTAGCACCTTCAACCAGACTCAGTCACCCTTGCTTATATAATAAATCGTTTATGATCTTTAAAAGATCAGATAACATTTGCTTAGCAATTTTTTCCTGAATAGTGTCCCTTATAATTATCTTTAGAGATGAAAAAATAGTTATTGTTCCTTTCTTTGTTTTTAGAACTACTAAAAATGGAGAATTGTCTTTTTCTATATAATAATTTTTAGTTCTTATTTTCATTAATAATTTTTCAAGATCAATCTTTATCGGTTTTTTTGGATAAAACTCAAAACCTGGCGTGGCTTTACAGCTATCCAAAATAAAAGAATCTACACTTAATGATTTTTCTTCTTTTTTCTTAAGTAGGTTTAACATATATTTCACTCTTATGAATCAATGATCTGGCCAATTACAGCATCAACATAAATTTTTCTTTCGTTTGCTCTCTTGTCTTTGGAGACTATATCCCAAAGAGGCCAGAAGATCTCTGTTATTTCTGTTATCTCTATATCTGGCCATAATTTTTCTAGCCTATTTACAATAATTTCTTCAGATATTTCTTCTTGAATATCAGATTTGGAAATTAATTGTTTCTTTAATGGCAATTGGTTGATAGAAGTAAGAATTTCATATTCAGGAGCAAAAGGCAAATCTATTCTTCTCTTTATTCTAAAGCTTTCTTTTTTATTAATAATATCAACATCTGCAAGATTCCTATCAACTAAAGAAATCAAATCTTGTTTTATGACCTTTGCATCATTCTCTAGAATCTCTGATAATTCTTGTGCCGTCTTCCATGCATAAATATTATCTAAAAGAACAAGATCATCAACACTTAACTCCTCAACAAGCTTAAAGCCATTTGAGGATTTAAAATTTCTGCCATCAAATTGCAAAAACTCTCCAGAAACAGAATCAATAAAACAGGTTGATGGCTTGTAGTTTTCATCTTTATCAAAAATATTAAAATTAATCTTGTAAACTTTTCTATAAATCATTGTAATTTGAGAGATAATTTCTTCTTCTTTTAAAAATAAAAATCTTTTTTTGTTTGTGCTTTTGGCAATATTGATTGCTATGTCTCTTGAGATTCTTGATGTAATTACAGGCACTGTATCAGGTTCTAGGTCTTCAGTAGGTAGTGGCATTTCATCTGATGTTTCTGAAAGCTCATTTGACCTTTCAATTGCTTGGTTGATTGTTTGAATTTCTTCTTTTGGGATTTGTGCTTTTTCTCTTTTTGTTTTTTCTGCAAATAAAAGGACCTTATCTTTTTCTATAACACCCATCTTGCTTAGAGAAACTAAAATCTCATTAAAGGTCACATCACTATTATATTTAGAATTAATGACATCTAGAATGTCCTTAGCATCACTTGTTTTTAAGGTTCTTGAAGACAATAACTTTTTGTAAATCATGTCTGAGCAAAAATTAATTATTTCTTTTTTGGAAAGCTTAGGCACCTCTCTAATTGTCTCTGCATCTCTGCCTTCGTGTTGGCTTAGTCTTGGCTTGATCTTTAAAATAAATGCTCTTTTGGTTTCTTCGCCTCTGTCTCCAGTTAAAGCAACACCAACAGGAAGAGTCTTAATAAAATTAGGGTCTTTATAGGCATCAGGAATTATAGCTGGCATTCTTTTTTGAACAGCGTGAATATCATCATTAAAGACTAATTTGTGGCTTATAAAAATATCAACTTGAGATAAAACTTTGGAATTGATTGCTGATGGTTGCTGTGTTGCTAGAACCATGGAACAGCCTGGTCTTCTTCCTTGCTTAACATATTCTACGATGGCGTTAGTTGCAGGAGTGATTGTGTTTCCTGAAGGAATCAATGTGTGGGCTTCATCTATATACACCCATGTTGGAGGAATAGATATCTCTAATAACTCATCTGGGCTTTCTGAAGCAGAATCTAATTTTTTAATAGCATCTTGTCTTGTCACTAGCTTTCTTGCTGAAAGTATTCTTCTTGCAAGTATGCCTATGACTAGAGCTGTAATATTATCATCTAAAAAACTAGTATCAAGTATTGTTAATTGCTTTTCTTTTGATAGCTTTGATAATGGAGTACCATGATCACTGAAAATACCCCATGATTTTGCTGCCTCAAATCTTGAAACTAATGCTCTTATGGAGTCTTGTTTATATCCTGAAGAAGAAGATTTAAACTCATAGGCATTTTGCAAACAAAAAATAATATCATCTAGAGTATAGAGATTGCCTTTTGCTGGAATCTGCTCTATTGTTCTTTCTTGGTCGTTTGGATCTCCTGCCTTGTAACCGTTCTTAACAAAGGACAATGTCTTTTCTAACAGCAAACCTGTTGGATTAAACCTGTCAATTCCAAAGGTTAGGCACCAATCATCTGTAAGTAGCATAGAAGGATACATAGAAAAAGTTTCATCATATGTTTCTTTAGAAACTTTTCCAGTAACGCCTTCAGGCACAAAGACTTTTAGGTTGTCTAGACCTCTTGGCTTTTGCCCCCATTTTTCTAATTCTTCTATTTCTTTTTTTTCCTGATTTGGAAATCTCATTGACCAAAAAACCCCGACTGGATCAACAACTATTTGGCCGATATAAGGGTTATTGGTTGCAAGCTCTTCAGCAATAACACCAAGACCATAGCTTTTACCTGAACCTCTTGAACCATCAATAAATACGACATGTGGGTTTAAGCCATCTAGATAAACCTTCTTATCTCTTAAGTCATCTTCATAGACCTTACCAAGAAAAGCACAAGATTTTGAACCATGTTCTTTTAGAACTGATTTTTTTCTTCCAATATAAACTATTGAATCATCATCAGGATCTGTTAAAAATTCAAGTTTGGGAGTGATCTCTTTTGAGATATTTGTTTTTTTTGGTTTTTCAGAAGCAGACTCATAGATGCTTTTGTCTTTCTCTATCTTATCAAAAGGATCTGTTCCATCACTTTTTGTTTTTATGGTAGCCATAATTTATCAATAATATATTTATATAAGAAACTAAAGAAATATAATATATAAGGATTTTTAAAGATTTTGGATATGTAAAAAGATTAATATCTTCTAAGCTTATCTATGCCAAGAGAGATCATTTGCTTATGCATGCTTTCTGTTAGCTCTATGTCTTTTCTTAGATATTTTTCTATTTGTTTTTTGCCATCGGCCTTGTCCTCTTGAAAACAAAGACGAGAAATGTCTTTTGCTTCATTTTCGTCTAACTCAATCCCCATAGCTCTACCAAAGTCTTTAAGACTGCCTCTTGTCTTTCCTATTCTAAAAAAAGAAATTAAATCTCTTAGATCAATAATTTCGTTACCAGATATTGGAAGAACACTTACTTTGTTGATAAAACTTCTGGTGATTAAAAAAGACATATCAAAGCTTAAAATATTAAAGCCAACAATTCTTAGGCTTGTGCCATTTCCTCTTAATTTTGAAATTGTTTGCCACATTTCTTCTAGAAGTTTTTTTTCATTATCGTCTTGAAGAATGATTGTATCTTTGCTATCAGAGTATTTTAGGCCAATAGCAACAATCCTTGAATCTATTGGATTAAGCAATTTTAGCTTTGCTTCTTCATCTTCTAAAGACTCATAAAGTTCTTGATCAATTGGGCAAGTTTCAATATCAAGATATAAATAGTTCATAAATAATAATGAGGGAAAACATGTTTAAACTATACTATTAGATTATAAACAATAAAGAATAAGAAAAAACCAAAGAGATTTATTTTAGTCTTTGGTTTCTGTAAATTTTAGCTATTCTTTCCTGAACAAACCCTATTTTGTTTCTTTCAGACATTAGCCTTTCATAGACTTCTTTTGGGACTTTGTGGTATTGGTAAATATAGCCTAATCTATATTCTATCTCTAATATCTGACTATCAGGATCATAGCCAATTGATACTAAATTTCCTATCAATCTAGAGTCTTTGCCATCTACTGGTTGTCTTTCCATTTTCTATCCTTCTCCAAATATTATTTGTGTAGTTATTATCTATTTTAATAACAATAACTATTTAAAGAGATGATTTGCAATTTTATTATCTTTCCTGGCCAAATTTTGTTAATTTGTTTTTGATTAATTTAATTTTTACAGAAACAGATTATTTTGAGATTTGCCAACTCCACTTTTTAGCATTTAAATCAATATCAAACCCAAAAACATCTCTGAATTTATCTTTGTTCTCTATGATTTCTTGCCCTGTTTTTGTAAGGCCAGTTACTACAAACAAATGCAGTCTTTCAATTTTTTCTTTAGACAAGATAATTTCAATTGCATTAGTTGCCCTTAGATATCTAATTGCCCTTTCTAATCTCCAACTTCCCCATCTTGTTTCTTTAAGTAGATTTTTTGCAGAAATGGTTTGGTGATGTATTTTAGAGAAATAATGCAGTAATTCTCCTGCATCTTTTTTACTTGTCATATGTTTTTCACTAACAAAAAAAAGAAAAAAAGAAGCAGTTACTTTTTTGTAACTTTTTCTTCTTTTAATATTACTTTAGCAATCATAAATACAACAAATGCTATGATTATGAAGTTTAGAAACTCGCCTAAGAATGCACCCCAGCCTATCTTGAATGGGCCAATGGTTAATATTGCTGTTCTCCAGGCGCCTCCAGGTATCAATGGTGCGATTATTGGCATAATAATGTTATCAACTAATGATTTTACTAAAGTTGTAATTGCAGCACCGATAACAAAAGCAATTGCTAGGCCAACCACTTTATATTCTTTTAAAAATTCTTTAAATTCTTTTAAAATACCCATATCTTAAAACCCCCTTTGGATATATAATATAATTAGATATAGTTTATAAACAGGTATTTTTATAAAAAAATAAAGCTTAAATATTATTTGGAATATCTATTATAAAGGAGATAATTATGTTAGAGAAAGTAATACTTGGAAACACCATAAGAAATTATTTGTGGTTTTTATTTTATATATTTGCAGGAATTGTGACTAGTTGGGTTGCTATTTTTATAATTAAAAATATATTTATTAAATTAACAAAATATACAAAAAACAAAATTGACGACATAATTGCTAAGATATTATCTAAGCCTATGCCAATTAAACTGATTATACTTATTATTTTTGTTAATATTGGATTTAGATGTTTAGAAACCACTCCAACAATTGCAAAAATAATAGACAAGGCAACATTTATTGCTGTTGTTTTAGCAATAACTTTATTTTTAATTAAGTTTTTCATAGGGTTAATAGAGGTGTATTTAGAACCAAAAGCAAAAAAGACAGATTCTAAGTATGATGATCAAGTAATCCCTGTTTTAAAATCAATAACTAAAATAATATTATTTACTTCTGCATTTTTAATTGTGCTTTCTAATCTAGGTTATAATGTTACAGCATTACTTGCAGGACTTGGTATTGGTGGTATTGCTATGGCCTTTGCAGCAAAGGACATCTTAGAAAACTTTATTTCAGGAATCACTATTTTTATAGAAAAACCATTTAAGGTTGGTGATTTTCTAAACACCTCAGAAGGTCTTGGAACTGTTGAGGAGATAGGCATAAGATCTACAAAGATAAGAACAGCAGATAACACAATTATTGTTTTGCCTAATAGATTGTTATCCACAAACTCTGTTGAAAACATATCTGTTAGAAGAGCAAGAAGAGAAAATTTTCTTATTAATTTGGTTTATGGAACATCTGAAAAGAAAATACAAAAGGCACAAGAAATAATTAAAAAAACACTTGTTGATAATAAAGCTGTTGAAAAGGACAGCATAATTATGGGGTTTGAATCTTTTGGTGATTTTTCTCTAAATATAAGGGTTATATATTGGATAAAAGAAGATGATTATTCAGAATACATTAATATAAAAAACAAAATAAACTCAACAATCAAAAAAGAATTTGAAAAAGAAAAAATAGAATTTGCATATCCTACTCAAACAATAAATATGAAGAAATAAGATTTGTAAATTAAATATTTACAAGAAAAGCGCAGAGGACGAGATTCGAACTCGCGTAGTCTTGCGACTCTAGCTTTCCAGGCTAGCGCGTTTGACCACTCCGCCACCTCTGCATAAGACCCTTTTCTTGTAAGAAAAGTTCCTTCATCCCTAAAAGAACTTAAATTGAATCCTTTGGAAAGAAAAATATTATTTTTTCTTAAATGTTGTTTTTGACATTGTTGTTAGCCACTTGAAATGCAATATTATATGAACCAATGATAAAGCAAGCATGGAAAAACCAGATATAGAGTGTATCTCGCCCCATGTGTGTTTTGTCATACCCCAAAATGTGTGATACCCTGCTTGTCTTACTCCACTTGGAAGAAAGAAAAATAATATTAGGCTCGTTATTGCTACAACAATAAATGAAATAACTAAAAGAATATCAATAAAATAATTAATTTTTACTTTATCCATAATTCGCCTCTCTTTTTTTATTTTATAGTTATTTAAATTAATGAACACTTGCTCCTGGTTTTACTTGCTCACTTGGAAACAAAAGACCATCAACTTCTTCATCACCAATTGCCATAATCATTCCCTGACTAACAAGGCCTGCCATTTTTCTTGGCGCAAGATTAACCACCACAGGTATTTGTTTTCCTTGTAGGTCTTCAGGAGAATACTTGGTTGCAATTCCTGCAAGCACTTGTCTTTGAAAATCTCCAAAATCTATAACTAACCTTATTAATTTCAAACTGTTTGGAACTTTTTCTGCTTCTATAACTGTCCCAACCCTTATATCAAGCTTTGAAAACTCATCAAAGGTAATGATTGGCTTTTCTTCTGACATAATTTATCTTCTGTGTTTTTTAAGAATTGCTTTGGAATGTAAAACAAACAATAGTTTGTAAGCGCAGAGGACGAGATTTGAACTCGCGTAGTCTTTCGACTCTAGCTCTCAAGGCTAGCGCGTTTGACCACTCCGCCACCTCTGCATAAAAATCTTACCAAAGAAAATACTTTTTAAAATATCCTTTGATAGAAACTCACTTTATTGGTCGTAAATATATATTTAAGATTAAAAAACTATATAAATAAAGCAGATTTTCTTTAGGTTTTAAAAACAAACAACAAGGATTATAAACTGTTTATATTATAATTTTCTAAACTTCTTGTAGTGTGATTATTATGAACTATAAAGATATTGGTAATATTTACGATTTAGCAAAAGAAAAAAAACTAAAGCTTATTGTTGTTACTGGAGGCGTGCTTTCTGGACTTGGCAAAGGGGTATCATCATCAAGTACCGCTCTTCTCTTAGACAAGAATCTTAAAAAAATACCAATCAAGTGTGATGGCTACCTTAACTATGATCCTGGCACTATGAACCCTATAGAGCATGGAGAAGTGTTTGTCCTAGATGATGGAACAGAAGTAGATATGGATTTTGGGCATTATGAAAGATATCTAGACATCTCTTGTAATGGCTCTCAAAATATAACTATGGGAAAAATCTATAAAGAAATTATTGATCTTGAAAGAAATGGAATGTTTCAAGGAAGAACAGTCAAATTAATTCCAGAAGTTACTGACTACATAGAATATAGAATACTTAAGATTGCTCTTGACAATAGTGCAGAACTTGTGCTATTAGAGATTGGCGGAACTGTTGGAGATTTAGAAAATGAACTTTATATTTCTGCTGCAAAAGGCATTAGAAAAAAGCTTGGAAAAGAAAATGTTTGTTTTGTTCATCTAGCATATGTTCCAGAGATTACACCAAGCGATGAACAAAAAACAAAGCCTGCACAAAACAGCATTTCTGAACTTTTTAAAAGAGGAATAACTCCTGATGTCTTACTTTGTAGATCAAAAAGAGTGCTTGATAAGAAAACAGTAGAGAAATTTTGTGATAATTGTGGGCTACATCCTGATCAAATAATATCTGCTAATGACGTTAAAAATATTTATGAGATACCAATTAATTTTAAAAATCAAAAACTAGATGTTTTAATTTCTAAAAAACTAAACATAGACACTAATAAAGAATTTGATAAATTTGTTGAAGCAATTAAAAAAATAGAAAATAAAAGTCCGGAAAAGATTAAGATTGGAATTTGTGGAAAATATACAAGAATGGATGATTCTTATGCTTCTGTCATTGAAGCATTGCATCATGCTAAAACAACTATTCCGGAAAGTTTGGATATAAGATTTATAAATTCAGAAAAATATGAGGATAATAATGTAAACACAGAAGAAATTAAAGAACTTGATGGGATTATTGTTCCTGGTGGCTTTGGGCCTAGAGGAGTTAAAGGCAAACTAAAAATTATTAATTTTGCTAGAACTAATGATGTGCCATACTTGGGACTTGGCTATGGTATGCAACTTGCTGTTATTGAGTTTGCAAGAAATGTTTGTGGAATAACTGATGCTAATACTACAGAGATAGAAATTGATTGTAAAGAACCAATAATTACAATCTTGCCTGATCAAGATTATAAAACAAGTAAAAAGATGAGGCTAGGCTCTTGTGTTGCTGAACTTTTAGAAGGATCTAAAGTTTCTGAAATCTATGGTAAAAATAAAATTACAGAAAGGCACAGACACAGCTTTGAAGTTAATCCAAAATACCATTCTGTTCTTAAAGAAAATGGGCTTGTACTTTCGGGGTTTGACCCAACTGGAGAGCTTTTAGAGTTTATAGAACTAAAGAAACACCCTTTCTTTATTGGAACGCAAGCACATCCTGAGCTTAAATCTAAGCTACTAACCCCACATCCATTATTTGTAGCTTTTATAAAAGAATGTAAAAAAAGAAAAGAAAAATGATTCTATTTCTTTGCTAATTTTTCAGAAATTTGTTTAGGGGTGTTTCCTGATTTTTCTTTTAGTATTTCTAATTGATTAGAAGATAATGATTTTTGTTTCATTGTTTGGCAATTAATTTGCTTATAAGTACTTGCGGATGTTAAAAGTTGATTGCTTGTTGTAATATCTACTGCTAAATTTACATAATAATCCAAACCATTTGCTAGGATTGTATTTGCTTCATTTGGAAAAAAGCCCGTATAAAAATAGTTTCTTTGTGGTGTTGAATCCCAATCAAAATACCAAAAATCGGCATTATTTGGATTATATATACTTAAGTAGAAATGCACATCACTAATATTTCCTGCATTTTTGTGCCCCATTTCGTATTGACCACTACAATCAAAATCGAAATAAGTAACTTCTGCAAATTGATATCCACTTTCGTTTTCTACTGCTTCGTGATGTTTATATATCGAGTGTCCATTTTCTAAAATAAATTCTCCGTTAATTGAAGAATAAACTGCTAAATTGTTTTGATTAAATGGAATATAACTGTAAGTATATCCTTGTGTAGAATATCCATTTGATGCATCTAGTTTTAAATTATCATAATTGCCAGTTGTATACCCCCCTACAGTAAAAGAAGAGTCTTTATTTACTGTTGCTGGCACATTTGAATTTATAAATTCCATTAGCATGTAAATATAATTTTTATAATTATATCCTGATACATTATCAAAACCTTGATCTAATCTTAAATAATCATCTATAGAAACACTTGTATTTACATTATTCATTTCATTTTTGGATTTTGCATAAATATTCGAAGTTGCTTGTCCAGTGGTTGCTAAACTTGTTATTAATAATCCTAAAAGTATACCTATTATTAGCGAAACTAATGTCCAAAGTATTAATGAACTATTATTTTTTTTTGCCATTTATAATTTCCTCCATTTAAATTTTGTTTAAATTTGTTTTCTTATTATATATTATTAGTATAGAGGGATGGTGGGTTTTATAAATAAATCTATTTTTTGGGATTTGAAAAAAGAGAAAAGATATGAAAAAAATCGCAAAAAACGGAAAATTTGCTTAAAATCTTAAGCAAGAAGTCAGACTTTTTGATGAAAATTAGGTGCAAATTACAGAAAAAGAAAAGAAGAAAATTATTTCTTCTTTTGCTTTGAAGACTTGTTTCGTTTTATTGCAACCACAATAAAATAAACAACACCTATAACAATTGCCCAAGGTAGTGTGCTTGCAATAAATCTTAATAAAGAGTTTGCACTGTTAATAAAAGCCTTAACTAGCGTTGAAAACTTTACAAAGGCAACTCCAAGATAATCTGATTTTTCTGTAATGTTTAAATTAATTGTTGAATAGTCAACTCTTTCTTCTATGCTTTTTAAAGAATCCTCTAGATATGCAATTGTCCTTTCTTGATTAAAAATCCTATCATTTATATTTAATTTATCCTCAATTTTTGTTGCTTGAGCATACATTTCCTGATATCTTAAAAGCCTTTTCTTTTCTGCTTCTAGCTCCAATTTATTATTTGTGTATTGACCAGTAACATCATCTTCCCCTTCATTCAAGCGAGTTACTTTTCCTAATGTTTTAAGTTTAGAAATCACATCATCGTAATCACTAGCCTTTACTTTTATTGTGTAGTTTCCATAATATATATATTTGTTGTTTGCAGTGTTTGTGGATATGTTCTCTTTAAGTATAAAAGCATTCTTACTTGAAATATATGATTTTAGTTGTGCATCTGTTTCTTGAAACTTACCAGCTTTAATTTCTAAGCCAAGACTTGAATTTTTTATAACTTGCCTGTATATCTGTTCTGGCGAAAAAGATGTGGATTTAGAATTATACACTGAATCATAATAAACTTCAGATGTAGGATAATAAAGTGCTGCTTGGTCTGTTGCATAGTTTGCAGAACGGCCCACATAGTTTGAACCCAATCCCAACACAGTAAATAACAAAACAACCATTACTATTATTGCTAAAACCAGCAAAAGCCAATTATCTTTTATTTTTATTAATTGTTCTTTAAAACTCATGTTTTTTCCTCCAAATAATATTTTATGGTCGTATTATTTAAATAATGACTGAAATACTTAGGAAATTACCTAATTTTTCTTGACTCAAGATAATATCTTTTTTCGTGCGCCTCGCCCATTGAAAAGGTTTTACGAGGAAGAGAACCATCAACAATAACGCTTTTGAAGAATTGCTTTTTTTGAATGGTTGGAAGATAAATGCCAGCATTATTAGGTTTTTGACCTAGAGAACACAAAACATCGTCGCCATGAACATAATCTATTTTCTCAAAGCCGTAGTTTCTTCCGAGATTGTCCAAGAATTCCTGTATTGTTCCTACTGGAATATTTGATTTAGGATTTGTTATTTTTATTATGCCTGTTTTCTTAGGGTTATCAGTAATCAAACCAATAAAATGCTTGTCTCTGATTTTCTTAGTTTTAATAATTTTAATTACTTCTTCTTTTGGTTTTTTTGCAAATCTAAAAGAATCCCCAAAATAACTTTTCATCTCCTTAATTATGTCTTTCTTGAGATTAAACAAAACTCTGTGTATTGCTTCAAACTCTAAAGACTCGTCATGAAGATTAACAAGCTCAATTAAAGCATATCTTGCTGGATGATTCATAATCTCTTTCTTATTTGGTGCTTCATTTTTGATTATCTCCCAGACCGCCTTAGCTGTTGCAAGAGAATGGTTACCATCACCTACTGCATAAAGAAGAGGTGGATATGCCTTATCAAGTTTATATTTCTTTTTAAACTTCTCTGGAACTATTAACTTTTCTAAAGCCCTTGTTGCTTTTTTCTCAAATTTTTTAGAAATTAAATATCCAGAAATACGCCCTCCATTTTTCATAAGCTCAAAAGAATAAAGTTTTTCAAATTCTTGTTTGTTTTCTGACATAATATTTATAACTTTTCCTTTAGGATCATCAATTAATACCATTATGTGTGGCAACTCTAATGGAGCATCTTTTCTAATCTCTATTCTTGGTGGAAGCCTATCTAAAATTGTTCCTTCTGTTGCTCTTACAAGTGTTGTTGAGCCAACATGATAATTATATTTTTCCAAATCTAAAGCAACAATCAATCCTTTTCGCACCTTATCTTTTATTTTTCGTTCAACATAAACAAAGCCATTATAATCTTCAAATAATTTATTAGAAATAAATTCTTTCATATTCTTTACAATAGACTTTATCCTTTCTGGCTTATCTTCATCTTCTAGATAAATTTCAGGAAAAATAATATTTAATGTTGATGGGCTATTATCTACAATCTTTTTAACTGAATTCCAATATTCTGGTTCTGAAGTGTACTGGTCACAAGCAACAACAGACCATTTTGTTAAATCAACATTTTTTGGCAATAATACTCTTGGAGCACAAAGCCCTACATTTTCATAATATCTTAGTTTCATATTTTCTCTCCTTTTTAAATTTAAATTTATACTCTTTTCCTCTTTTTTTATTATTGTGTAGTTCTTTTCTTTTGGCACCTACATTTTCTTTTCTTGTAAGAAAAGAAAAGGCAGATATGCAATCACCGGGACTCGAACCCGGGTCTCAAGCTTGGGAAGCTTACATCCTAACCACTAGACTATGATTGCTAAAATTTATAATTCAATACTTTGTCCAAATTCTAAAGTTATTTGCTTAACCTCCAGATTTTCTTTTTCTATTAATTCTTGTAATTGTTCTGGTGTGCCATAAAGGTTCATAAAGGTTTTATAATGCATGGGGATTACATATTTTGGCTTTAGTTCTTTTAAAAACTCGATTGCGCCTTTTGGATCTATAGTATACACTCCGCCAACAGGAAGAATCGCAATGTCTGGTTTAAACTTTTCAGCAATCTCTTTAATCTCTATAAAATAATCTGTGTCTCCTGCAAAATAAATTGTGTTCTCTTCTGTTTTTATAATTAACCCTGTTGCTACTCCGCTGTCCGAGCGATGAACTGCCTTTACAAAGGTAACTTCTATGCCTTTGTAGTTGATAGTGTCTCCGACAGTCCCAGAAAGAACCCAAAGCCCTTTTGCCTTTAGTTTTTCGCCTAGACCGTTTTCACAAATGATACTGCTGTTGTTTACTTTTGCAATCTTTTCTGTATCACCAACATGATCAAAATGATCATGACTAACTAATATCAAATCAGGGTTGAAATTATCAAGGCTTGCTTTAATCAATGGGTTTTTAGAGATAAACGGATCAATCAAAATTTTATGCGTTTTGTATTCTAAGACAAAACAAGCGTGTCCTATATACTTGATTTTCATTTATTTGTTCTCCTGACTTTTTGTTTTCTTCTGATAGTTTTCTTTAATTTCTAATATCTGATTGTATGGGCCTATAAAGTATAGTTTCCCTATTTTTAGATAGATTACAATTTCCTTAACATATATCTTAAATCTTGTCTGCATTATGTTATCTAGCTTAGACAAAAGCAAATTCTTTAAGACGTCAATGTCTGTTAGCTTAAGCACAAAAACATTATCTGGTTTTCTTGTAAACTCTGGATGTGTTTCAAAAAGCATTCCTGAGTTTATGTCTGTTTTATCACAATCGATTATTATTTCTGAGATGTTGTTTATTTTTAACAGTTCTTTAATAAGCGAAAATGCATTCTCATCAAGATTAATCACAAATTGGTCTTCAAAATTTAGATCTTTCAATGACTGAATCTGTCTATCAAAGGCTTGTTCAAAATTTGTTAATCTAGTTTCAATGTTTTTTTTTATATCCTCTAAATCAGATATATAAAATGCAGCACTTGTCTTTCCCATTTTTAGAAGTGTTTGATCTTCTTTTGATCTTTCCAAGAAAATTTGTAGATTTCTAACAATATCATCAAGATATTGTAAAGATCTTGCAGGTGATTTTTGTAAAAGATCATTTAAGCTGTTTATGTTATTAAGCATCTTGTCCTGAAGCTTAGATTCAACTATTTTTTTTCCTTTTTCTGTTATCTCAAAGAAGTCTTCTGTTTTTTTAATATAACCAAAAGATACCAGATTTTTTATAACTCTTGATAGTGCAGCTCTTGCAGATTCAGTACTTGAATAATTAGGAATAATTCTTGTAAGCAATTCATTAAAGTTTGTTTTCTTTTGATTAATCTGTAAAAGAATAGAATCCATTACTGTCATAAATAGCCCTCTTATATATATTTTAGGGTTTTGTTTAAAAAGCTTTTGAAGCACCATTTTATTATAAAAAACGTTATTTTTAGTTTAAATTAAATAAGGGGGTTATTTTATGGCAGATTTACCAGTAGCAGCAATTGATAGACTTATAAGAAAGGCAGGAGCTGAGCGCGTTTCTGAAGATGCGGCAGAAGAACTTAGCAAAATACTTTCTGAGGTCGCAATAGATATCTCTAAGCAAGCAATAGAACTTGCAAAACATGCCAAAAGAAAAACAGTAACTGGCGAAGACATAAAACTAGCAACAAAGACAATGCAGTAAATTTTAGGTAGAAAATATGAAATGCGATTTACATATTCACACTCGCTATTCCGATGGCTTTCATTCAGTAGAGTATGTTATAGAAAAGGCTGCTTCTAAAAATTTAAAGGCAATAGCAATTACAGATCACAACTCTATTTCTGCATTGCCTGATGCACGAAGACTTGCAGAAAGAAAAAACATAGAATTAATTACAGGCGTTGAGATTAATTGCGAAGGCACAGAAATATTAGGTTATTTTTTTGATGTAACTTATGAGCCTTTACTTAAGATTATGGAAGAAAATGCAAAGTCCATACATGATGTTACCATGCAAAAATTCTATTGGCTTAAGGACAACGGGTATGATATAGACTTAAAAGACATTATGCATTTTGTTGGGCCAAACAAGATGCTACAAGCCACACATCTTGCTTTAGAGCTTAAAAAGAAAGGGTACGTTCCTACACTGCAAGATGCTTTTTCAATAATTATTAAGAAAATAAAAATTGATTATAGGCCTAAAAGATATCCCACAAAAAAAGTAATATCTGAAATAATAAACGCAAATGGAGTTGCTGTTTTACCACACCCATGGTATTTGCCACCAACTATCAGAAACGACTTTGAGGTTTACATTTCTAAACTTAAAGAACAAGGCCTTGTTGGTATTGAAACAATCGGGCCACACAATAAAGAAGATGACAAGATAATTGCTAGATTTTCAGAGATTGCTAAAGAAAAAGATTTGGTAGAAACTGGTGGCTCTGATTTTCATGGTGCAAGTTATTTTCCAGAAAATAAACTTGGAGAATATACAGTAAATTATTCAGTTATAGAAAAGCTCAGAAAAAAAATCATTTAAGTTTTATTTTCTTTTTAAGAAAAGACATTGCTTTATTTTCTACTTGCTTAATTGATAATTCATTTGTATTAATTACTAAATCAAAGACCTTCTTGTCTTTTCCTAAAGTAAAGCCATATAGCTTTTTGAAATGTTCTTTTGAAAAATTGTCTTTCTCTTTCAGTATCTTGTAAGCTTCTTTAAATGAAATCTTGTCTCTTAAAGACAATCTTTTTGCTCTTATCTTTTCTGTGCCATCAAGCCAAATCTTAATTATATTTTGGTTGTTTTCTACAAGATATGGTAAAGTCCAAGAGTCAAGAACCATATTATCTTTGGTGTTTACTAGGTTAATCAAAAACTTATCTAGCTTTTTATCAATAGATTTGCTTTGTTGCCTTTTTTTGTCAAGACCTGAAAACTCATACCACCCTTTATTCATTTTTGTGTTTTCAATTTGTATCTTGTCTTCCGGAATGCCACAAGCAAACTGTTTAAGAATATCAGATGTGTGTATGTGCTTATACTTAAGTTTTTTAGCTACAGATTTAACAAGATAACTTTTGCCAGAAGCTGATAAGCCGCAAATCAATACAATCATAAAAAAATAATATTTGAAAACATTTAAAACTGCTTCCTTTCTTATAATATAGTAAATATGAAAATAATATACGCAATAAATTCAGATGGATTTGGACACGTTACAAGAAGCATACCAATCATCGATCATTTGCTAAAGAAAAAACACAACATAAGTATAATTACAGATAAAAAAGTTGCAGATTTTCTCAAAAAAAAATATCCTAAAATACCAATTACAGTTATTCCACAAATTTATTTTGAATATACCAATGATAGCGTTAAGACATTTAAGGGCTTCTTTAAAAGTTTTAACAAACACAATTTTAGAAATCTTAAAAAAACAATACTTGTTATAAAAAATGCAAAACCAGACATAATAATATCTGATCTTGAAAGATATTCTCTTTGGGCAGGAAAGTTTTTAGACATACCAACAATAGAAATTGACAATCACGCCACTATTTTTAGAGGGGATGTAGAATTTAAAAAGAAAGATACTGGTGATTTTCTACAAGCAAAAACAGTTTCTAAGATTGTATATCCTTTTGCAAACTATTATTTTGGGCTTTGCTTTTATAGAACAGAAATTACAAAGAAAAATACAGAGATATTTGACCCAATCTTTTTGGATGATGTGAAAAAACATAAGCCAAAAGAGAAAGACTATATACTTGTCTATAATAGATTCATGGACAAGACAAAGATGATCCCTGTTCTTAAAAAAATAAAAAACCAGAAATTTTTAATTTTTGGATATAATGTAGATAAAATTGATAAAAATCTAGAATATAGAAAAACAAAACCTAACCTTTACAAAGAAATTGCAGAATGTAAGGCAGTAATAACCAATGGGGGACACACCTTAATTTCTGAAGCCATCTATTTCAAAAAACCGATATACTCTATACCAATTAAACGCCAAATTGAACAATTAATTAATGGGCATTATCTTGACCTTTTAGAATTTGGTGAATCGCACAGAAAAATTGATGTGCAAACCCTTAGATCTTTTATTGAAAAAATACCACATTATAAAGATAAACTTAAAAAACACAAATACCAAGACAAAAAACATTTCTTAAAAAGACTTGATGAAAAAATAAAAGATTTGATACAATTATCAAGAACCAGACAATGATTTTTTGCTTTTATATAGGTGTTTTTTTTGCTAAAGATTTGTTTATAAATCTATTCTATGAATATATATTATATTAAATCTTGGACAGAGGTTAAAAAATGTATACTGTTAAAGACACATTATCAGATTTTAAAAAAATAGCAAAAATCAATTCTAATTGTGAAGAATTGCATATCACTAGGGCATTTTCCAAGAAAAATCTTATAAAGATTCTTGCAAGATGCAAGAGATTAAAGACAATAACTGTTTCTAATTCCACTAATGAAAGAATTAGTAAAGCTTTAAAGGATTTAATTAAGAAAAAGGGCATTACAATAATTTTGCGAAAAGAACAAGGAAGGCCAATTGATATTAAGGTTGAAAAACTACAAAGGATTTTACGAGAATACAAAGATTACAGTTACAGAGACCTTGAGAAAAAGCTAGGCATTCCAAAAAGCAAGATACACTATTTAATCAAATACTCAAAAAGAAGAAAAATAAAAGATGGAAACAAAATCATCTATCTTAAATGATTTTGTTTTTGGCTATTTCTTTATCTACAAGAATTACACATATGTACTTGGTTCTTTCTGCTGTTAAATTGCTATATTTGAAAAAGGTATTAAAACCTATGGTAATATTATATTTATATAATATATAAGAAGAAAAAAATGAGCAGAAAGAGAAACACAATAATTGCTGTAATCATTACTTTTATTATAATCTGTGTATTTGTCCTTATTTTTATGTATTCTAAAAAGCAAAAAGAAGAAGAAATGTGGAACATGGCATTAAATGCGATAAGTGATGAAGAACTTGAATATGAATTAAGTATTGAAATTCCACCAGAAAATCTGTTTAATGATGAAACAAAAGATAATTTTGAAAAACTTATGGTTGTTGAAGACATAACAGATAACAAAGTAAAAGAAACAAACACAAAAAATAAATTAACAGGGTTAGTGGGAGCAAATAATATAAATAATATAATAAATATAAAAAGTGAAAAAAAGGAATTAAAACTAAAAAATAAAATATCTTGGGAAGATTATTACACACCAGGGCATCGCCAAGAGTGTAGGCGTTGTGCGATAATGTCTACTGTTGCTGCATTAGAAGCGTATTTTAATAAAAAATATGAATTAGAACCAAAAATAAGTTTATCTAGACAATATTTAACATCTTATACAGATTTTTCAGGGTGTACTGGGAGATATACTTTATATTATATTAATTCAGTAACACTCAATGGAAAAAATGATAATATAGAAACCAGAAATGAAAATTTAAAAAATAAAATTAAAAATGAGATTGATATTGCAGACCAATTTTATAAAAATTCAAAAAAATTAGAATCAAAACATCTAATGACAAGAACACAATATAGCATTGCTGCAGGAGAAGTGCCTTTTGGTATACCGAAAAATGAGCAATTGCCTTGTGTCCACTATGATGCTTGCGAAATTGTAAAAATTGACCCTGAAAATCCTGATTTTGCAGTAACAGGAATGGACTTAAGAATATTTGATGAAATTTATTTAAAACAAAAAGATTTTAAAGACAATTGGGAAGAGAGAAGAAAAACAATACTTACAAAAGAATTTTGCGCAGATAGAGGAGATAAAAAAAACAATAAATTTACCACACTTAAAAGAAATGATGATTTTGAAAAAATATTTGTGGAAAACTATTTTAAAATAGATAATTCTAAAGATAGCGCAACAACAATAAGATTAATCAAAGAAGCATTAGAAGTTTCTCCATTAGTAGTAAGAGCGCCTTTTTTTGAATCTATAAGAAAATATCAAGAAGGTGTTTGGGAACAAAAAACAGATGATAATAAAGAAAAATCTTATCATTGTTGGATTATATCAGGATGGGGTGTTGAAGAAAATTCGGGAAGAGAATATTGGATATTAAAAAATAATTGGAGTGATAATTGGGGAGACAAAACATTTATGAGGGCTTGGATAAATGATCCGGCACTAAATATAGAAAAACAACCAATTTACGGATTTTCTGGAGAGATGGTCACAATTCCTGGAAAAGAACTTAACAAATTATTAGATGAGGTCAAAGAAGAGAAAAAATATAAAAAGGCAGAAGATTTATTTCCTAATACAATTTCGCCAACACCAGACAATATTAATGATACTGACTCAATAATAAAAGAAGACACATCTAACAAATACCAAAATACAAGATATATCTCAGACAACAAATGCACAACAATCGTAAGTTGTATATATGATAAGTTAGCTGTGTTTTATACAGATAAACAAAATGAGTTTAGTTAAAAATAAATTAAAGATTTTAAAAAAATAAGAAAAAACGAAGTATTTATTGTACTCCGCTCATTTTGCCTTTTTCTTCTGGTTTGTCTTTACTTTCTGCTTTGGTCTTATCATTTATCTTTTTTAAAATTACATCTTCTTGCTTTTGAATGTTTTTTATTCTTAAATCAGTTGTTTCTTTAAGGTCCTTTGTGTCCTTTAAAACATCTTCTTTGTCAGATAAGATAAAAACATTCCCAACGCCTTTATAGACCTTCTTCTCTTTTGTCTTTTCTAATTCTTTTATTGTGTTTTCTAAAACGCTCTTTTGAAATTGTAATTGTTGCTTTTGTTGTGTTAAAAACATCAATTGCTGTCTATACAAATTTACATTATCACTCATAAATCCACCTCATATGTTTTTTTAATCAATTCTAACAGATTAATGTAATTGTTTATTGTTGCCTTGTAAGCAGTTATGTCTTTTGCAAAGATTGTTATCTTTAAAGTCTTTGTTTTATTATCTATTGTAATATTAGAGTCTGATCTTTTAAAGTCTTTTCTGGCCATCTCTAGATCTAAAAGCTCTTTTAGCTTATTTGGATTTTTTGTCTTGATTGTTAATTCTTCTTTAATAATAGAACCAATCATTGTTTTTCCTCACATAAAATTTTAAAAGAAAATAAAATTTCATTTTTGATTTTAAAGACAACCTCATTTTCTTTTTGTGTGGCTTTTATTTCTGAATCGCTATCTGTTTTTTCAAGAAAATAAAAAAAATTCCCTTTAGCGCTTGCGCTTGTTATCTTGTCTTTTGGTTTCTTATAAAAGATGTCTGTTAAAATAAAAGATCTGTCAGGAAAAAAACTTGTTTGCTTTCTTTTGTAAACCATTAGCTCAAGATTTCCTTTTTTTCTTCCAACAATTAGAAGAAAATCATCACCAAGATAACTTGCCTTTTCAAAAAGCTTTCTTAACTGATGTTGTCCTCTTGGTATGTGCTTGACTTCTGGAAAAAACATTGCAAAATATTTACAAAATCTTTTCTGGAAGATATCTGCATTTCTTGAAGTTGTAATTAGCATCTTTCTAGTCAGCTTTTACCTTCTTAACAATTGGCGCTCTCTTCTTGTAGAATATTCTACTAGAACAATTCTTGCATTTCTTGCTCTCTGGCATCTCGTTATAATTTTCATTACATTTACCACAATAGTACATAAGTTTCACCTATTTTGTCGTAGTCTTGAACTTATATGCTCCACCAGAAACCTTAGTCTTACATTTTTGACATTGATAGATTCCTGTTGCTACTCTTTTAAGCTTGTCTTTTGTCCCACATTTTGGACAAACTTTCTTTGTTTTATCTTCTATTGCCAATAGATATTTCTTTCTAATACCTACTCCGCCTCTAACTCCATATTTTCCTGTTTTACCTACTTTTTTTGTACTCATTGTTCCTCACATATTTTAATTTTTATATCTGAATATTTCTTACTTGCTTCATCCATCATTGCATTTACATCTTCAATATTAAGAGTGCCATTTCCTCCGCCTTTATGATAAGCAACAACGTCGTTACCAACAACACCAATTGTAAACCTTGTGTCGCCAGCAAGTTCTTCAACTTCGGTAGCATCTGCAAAAATCTTATTTCCTGATTTCCAGAAAGTAAAGGATGCAGCTATCTTTTTTAAGTCAATATTTAATTTCTTGCCAGAATATTCATTATTGACAATGTTATTGTTTTCATCAAGCTTTGGAATCTTACAATCAAGTAAGGCAGCCATTGCTGCATATTCTGCAGCATCAATTAGGTTACCATCAGCATTTAATGCATAACAATCAACATAAAGTATAAAAGATTTCTCGCCAGTAACAATATTAAGCTCTTTAAAGTCTATACATTCTGAAGACCTTATTACTCTGTCTACAACTCTTCCATACTCCATAGCATCAATGCTTGGTGGGCCTGTGTCAATATCAGCTGAAGCAATCCCTGACATCTCAAGATTTAAAACAAAAGATCCCTCATCAGGAGAATCAGGATATGGGGTTCCAACAGCGAACTTAACGCCAGCAATTACCTCGGTATTGCCTAGCTTTACCCAAGCAGAACCATCTGCAGACTTCATAACATCTCTTTTAATATCTAGTGGTCTATAATCTAGTAATTGCCTGTTATCTAATCTCTTGCCTGCAACTAAAAGTTTTCTTGCCTTATCTGACTTTATTATCTTTAAAATATCTACATCACTCATTGTATACCACCTTCAACAGGATATTTGCTTACAAGTGCTTTCTTTTGAATCTCATAAACTTTTTCTGCACCTTTTAAAGCAGTTTCTAAAATCTTTGAACACTCTTTTTTATCTGCAAAACCGTCCATCTGAAGAAGAGCAAGTTCTTTTTGTGGCATTAAAAACGCACAAGCCATATCTACAGCATCTTCTGTATCTTCATCTTCTTTATTTAGATCTAGAACGATTTGTTTGTTTGCTCTTCCAGCAGCAACTGCACTTATTAAGCCTCTCATCGCAAGACCTGCGTCTGCAGCTGCAAGACTAGCTGCAGTTAAAGCAGCAACTCTAGTTCCTGCATCTGCTGAAAGAATCAAAACATTAACATCAATCATGGTGTTTGGAAATTGCTCAACCATCACAGCAGCCTCAAGAGCATGACCAGAAACTAAAGAAATTTCTTTGTCTCTTTTTCCTGGCACTGGTGATTTTCTTTCAGGTACTGAAAATGTTGCCATCCTATATTTATAATTGATTATTGCTTTACTTGGATCTGCTAAATGTTTTGGTAAAACAGGTCTTGGGCCATTAACTGTTGCTACCACGATGTTTTTACCCCACTCTAAATAACAAGAGCCATCAGCATTTTTTGCAATCCCTAATTCTGCTTTAATGGGACGCAACTCGTCATAAGACCTTCCATCTGGTCTTTTTGCATTACTCATATTAAACTCTCCTCTTTTATTGATTATTTTTTAAATATTCTTCTATAGTATTAGTTAGATTTGATTTTTGAGAATTATTTACAATTAAAGAAATCGCATTCTCTAATAAATTTCCGTTTTTTGAAACATACCAAATCCACCCATTTCTTCCAACCAAGATATTCGAAGATGTGTATTTCTTTAAGATATTAAGCATAGAATCATTCTTGCCAATAATTCTTGGGATCTTAACTGAAGAAACTGCATATATAGAACCCTCTGGAAGAATGTTGATATTATCTAATTCAGAAACTTCTATACCATCAACGCCTTTAACTCTTGCAAAAAGCATTTGCCCAATCTTTAATTCCCTTGTAACAAAAGACTTTGGAAAAAAACAATCGCTATGAGAATTGACATCAATGATATATCCATTAGCAGTGATGTTTCTTACAACACAAACTACTGGGTCATTTTCCTTAGGAAAGTAAGGTCCATTTAATGGCACAATAGAAACAAAATCGCCTGTTTCATTTAACAATCCTAATACAGAACTATATATTTTATTTTCCTTAATAAAAACATTCTCACCGATTTTCTTTCTTTGATCTGTGATTAGTTCTCCAGGAATTACTATTTTTTTCATATAATCACACTCTCTATTGTTTTTCAACAGTAATTATTACTGAACCACGGGTTATGTTATTTAAATCAGTAATTAATTTTTGCTTTAAACCCATTGGCAAAGATACCTTTGCAAACAACCCACCACTTGGCAACCATTTTTCTTCGACAATATCGTATTTGTGAAGGATAGGCAATAACTTACCTGAAAACTGAGAGGTTACTTCAATTGATAAAATTATCTTGTCCATGGAGATTGGCAATGCTTTTTTTAAAACAAGCATAACTTGATTTAGCTCATCATCTCTTTTTCTTGAAAGATTAAACTTGAATTTTGCAGCATCTAAAGCATTGATTATTCTTTGGGGTGGAATTGGAGTCATCTCTTTAGGGTCATGAGTGTTCTTTGCTATAAAATCTATTATTTCGTTTTCTCTTCTTTTAAGCATCTCGTTTCTTTGAGTAGTTGTTAATTGAACATCTCCGTCAATTATTATTTTTTTTGCAATTGTTAAGAAATCTGTGGTTTCAAAAACTTGTTTAATAATTTCTTCGGATGCTAATTTTCCTTTTGCAGAATCAGAATATATTTCTTCCATCGCAAACATGTTATCTAAATTAACATCTTTTCCATGCTTTAAATCCCAAGCAAGATAAGGGTCTACAAAAATCTCAAAACGATGTCCATCTCTACTATACTTAGCAAGAACCGCATCATCAAGCTTAACCATTATTTATCACCTACAATAATTTTGAATATTTTTCTAATGGAACAACTGCATTTGTGTTGCCATTGTCAGTTACATTAATTACTTCTATGCTCTGAGCATTTAGTTTTTGTTTTGGTTCTAGGTTTAAAGATATTGCTTTTATACCTATTGCTAATGCATCTTCAAAGCTTAGATTTTCTTTGTAATTTTTCTCTAGATAATCCATTAATTTTTGTTTGTTCTGGCCGATTGCCAAAGCCTTATAAGCGGTTATTGCACCACTTGGTTCTGCTTCAAAGATGTGTTTCCCTAGAGAATCGTAGCCTGCAATAATAAGAGAAACACCAAATGGTCTTCCACCTGCATATTGAGTGAAATATTGAATTACTGATGCGATCTTCTTGACAAGCGTCTCAACCTCAATTGCCTGATCATAATAAGTTCTGTTCTCTTGAGACATTTGTCTTGCAAAATCAACAAGTCTTCTGCCATCGCCTATTAATCCTGCACAGGTTGTCCAAATGTGATTATCAATCTTAAAGACCTTTTCCACAGAGCTTGGAATAACAAGGCTTGAATGTATTTTCTTGTCAGCAATTATTATTATTCCTTGTTTATAGATTATAGCTACTGCTGGACTTCCTTTTTCTATAATCTTTGAGGCATAATCTACTTGGTAAAGATGCCCTTCTGGACTAAACATTGTTGTTGATCTATCATAACCTGCTGCTGCACCTAGAGAATTTGGTATCAAATTATACTCACCATTTTAGAATTTTATAAATATCATATTTAAATATATAAAACAATAGTTAATCTAATATATAATATAGACAAGAAGCATTTAAAAAGCTTATTTTAGGCCAATTTTCTTAATTGTGCTTTTTATGTTTTTTATTTTTAATAATCCTAAATCCTGTTGCGCAAAAAATAACGAAGCAAGGAATTCTTCTAGATAATCTTTGTTTACTCTGATTAATATAGTTTTTGCTTTAGAATCCATCTCTATTATTGTGATATTTGCTTCTAATTGAACGAAAATGCCACTTTGCTTTTGTAAGGCTCTTGAAAGAGATGAATATATGGTCTTAGAATCAAGAGCGTGAGGATAAGTAAGCAACTCCAAATGTACATATCTTTTTTTATGCCTTAAATTTGGCCTTATAACTGCTAGTTTTTTCTTTTTCATAAATCCTCTAATACTCTTTTTATCATTGCTCTCTCTAAGCCAAGATTTCTTAAAAAGCTCTTAAGAATGATTGGGTCTACAAGCTCTTCTGGAACTTTGGCCATAGACACAAAACGAAACTCAACATTTCTTTTTTTTAATAATTCTAAAATAAATAATGTCTGCTTTATTGCTTTGTTTTGGTTGTGTCTTAGTTCTCTAATATCAAAGAAAATTATTTTATTGTTTTGCTTTGCTAACTTTGCTAAACCCTCGTCAATTGCTGTTTCTGAGGAGATCGGGTTAAATAAATGAATTTCTGATTTGCTTGATATAATGTTTGTGTTGGAGGAGAGGGCGCTGCCTTGTCCAAGAATTAATGCATTTTTTGGAATCTTGCTTTTTAGGTTGCTATAAAGATTTAAGTCATTAAAAAGAAAAGCAGGAAATGTGTTTTTTACTTTTGGAAAAACAAAACCCGTGTCCTCTTTTTTGTTTATCTCTTTGACCACATAAATTTTTTGAATATTTAATTTCTTTAAAATCTCCTCAGCAAAAGGTTGCTTGAAAAAATCACTTGATACTACATCAAAATATTTTTCTTTCATCTTCTTTATCACATTTTTTCAGGAATATCTATGCCCAATAACCACAACGCATTCTCTAGGGTTTGAAGATAAGCACTAATTGTTGCTAGCCTTTGTTCTGTTATTTCTTTATCAACAGAAAGCACAGGACAATTAGTATAAAACTTATTAAATGCACGAGCTAAATCTAGGCAGTAGCTTGCAATAATGTTTGGCTTTCTTTCTTTTGTGGCATATTCTACTTTGCTTGGGAACTGCAAAATCAAATACAATAGCCTTTTTTCTTCTTCAGTTAACTCTTTTGGCTTTGAAATTTTCGAGGTTTTTTTATAGCTTGCTTTTCTTAAAATACTTTTTGCACGCACCCCGCTATATTGTACATATACACTTGAGTCGCCTTGAAGATCAAGAGCAGAACTGATATCAAACACAAATGTCTTATTAAAACCAATCTTTAACATCTCAAACTTAATTGTTCCAAAAACAATCTTATCAATTATTTCCTTTTGGTGTTCTAGGTTATTTTCTGTTAATACTTGTTTTACCTTTTCTTGCAATTGGTCCCTTAAGTCCTCATAAAGCACCATGCCACCAGCACGAGATGCCATCTTGCCAGTTGTTAGATTTACCATCCCTAGAGATATGTGCTCATGTGTGGTTTTAGGATAAATCACAGAAAACAAGCTAAACAATTGCCTAAAATAAAAATCCTGTTCTGAACCAACAACATAAATAAAATGCTTACATTTTGGAAATTTCTGTTTTTTTATTTGAACCAAAGCAATATCTTTTGCTGCATAAAGTGGCGCACCGTTCTTTTTAATTAATACTAAGACATCAAGCTTTTTGTCTTTTAGGTCTGCAATTATCGCATCTTCGCTTTCCTTTATTATATCCTTGTGCTCTTTGATAAATTCATCTTTAATTTCTAAAAACTTCTTTTCTGTTTCGCTTTCAAATATTTTATCAACAAGCTCTACTCCAAGTTCTGTTTTAACCTGCATATATGCTTGATAGCAGATATCCCTTAGTTTTGCGATTTCTTTTTGTAAGTCTTTATCAGTTAAGATTTTCTTTTGAATATCGTCTATTTCTTTTTTAGAATCAACATTATCTTTTGCTTTTTCTCCTGCAGCAATATAGATTTCTCCAAACCATTTAGAAACATTTGTTTTTGGAATTTGTTGCTTGTCTTTTGGCAATTGTGAATAACACCAATACCATTTGGCTACATGTGTTCCTACATCTCCTCCATAATATACTGGTTTAGAATCATAGCCAGAGAATGATAAAAGACGAGAGATAGAATCCCCTCCAACAATCATTCTTAAATGCCCAACATGCAAGGTTTTGAAGGTGTTAGCATTAAAGGTATCAATTACATATTGTTCGTTTGCACCAATTTTTGACTTGCCATAATTTTCTTTTTTTTCAAGAACATTAGTTATTGTTTCTTTGTAAAGTATTTCTGGCTTTATCTTTAAATTGATATATCCACCGACAGCAACATAATCAAAATAGTCTTTATTTTCTCTTAGCTTCTCAACTATTTCTTTAGAGATATCAAGTGGCGATTTCTTTAATTCTTTTGCCAAAGAAAAACAAGGGAAAGATAAATCTCCAAGATTAAAATCAGGTGGTTCTTCTATAAATTTAAGAGTTTCAGATATATCTTTTTTAGTAATTCTTGAAATCTCTTCTGCAAATTTTTCTTTAAAGTTAAACATAATTCATTACCTTTAAAGCGAGCCCGGAGGGATTCGAACCCTCGACCCACAGCTTAGAAGGCTGTTGCCCTATCCACTAGGCCACGGGCCCATAATCTATATAATTTAGAAAAGAAAATAAATAAAAATGGAATAGAAAGAAACACTTATTGTGCTTGCCCTTCTAAAGATTCCTGAATCTTAGAAAAGCTCTCAGGATTTTCATCTACCCATTTTTGCAAAGTCTCCATTTCTGAGTTTATTCTGGTTACATCTTCTGAATATTTTTCTAGAAGTTTATTCTGAACTACTTGTATATTTCCTGAAAGCTCTGAAGAATTATTAAATAATTCAAGTTCAGCTTCAAAATATTTTCCTTGCTCTCCAGCACAATTAGCATATACTGCTGCAGAAGGTTCTGAAGATACCATCTCTTTTGGTAAATATTTAATTTTTCCTGTATCAATATATTCTGATTTTAATTGCATTAATGATTCTTGTGCTAGCTTCTTACAATAGCTACAATAATAATCAGAATAAACATAAACTACAACCTTCGCATTCTCATAACCGAAATAAATGTCTTCTTCTTGATAAAACAGGTCTTCTACTGCATTTCCATCCATCGCAACATCTATTTTTTCCTTTAATTCTGCATAAGTTAAATAGCCCCCTGCATAATCGTTATTTATTATTATTGCAGGAGTTCCTGTTATACCAATCATTTGTGCAAATTGTGTGTCTCTAACAATCTTTTGCAAAATTTTTGCATCTTCTGCTTTTGTTTCTGAAGTAATGTTAAGGTTTTTTGCAACACAAGAATCTATTTTTGATTTATCTAAATTTAATTTTGCTGTTATTTTATCAAATACTGGCTTTTGCTTTACTTGTATTTCCGATAATAGTTCGGTTTGTATTTTTTGACTTAATTCTGTAAGATCGTACATTAATTTAGAATATCTTTCTCTAAATTCGCTTTCAGTCAATCCGGTAGCAACATTATCTGTTATATTAGCATCTGATTCTGGAACAGTGGATTTTTTATTTCTGGTTAAAATAGTTGTTACAATTACTGCTCCAACAATTAAAATAATCATAATTATAATTCCTATAATCAAGAAAGTATCTGATTTCTTACTATTCCTTTGTTTAATCTCTTTTGTTTTGGTATTTGGTTTTTTTTCAACAGTTGTTTTCTTTTCTGGTTGTTTTTCTAACTTTGCTTTATCTTCAGTTTTTATTTTCTTTTCTGGTTTTTTTGTTTTCTTTATTTTTTGTTTTTTCAAAATATCACCATTTTTTAATATGCTTAACTATAAAAATAGTAGTATAACATATTATATAGAATAATAATATTTTAAAAATAAGTGTTTTTATGGCAAAAGAATTAATTTCTAAAGAAAAAATAGAAAACTTAAAACACAAGCATTATGGCATATATGGCAAACACTCTGCTGTTGAGATTTGCGAGTGGAATAAAAAGGCACTAAGAGGAGAAGGGGTTTGCTATAAACAGCAATTTTACAATGTAGAGTGCCACAGGTGTGCACAAATAACTCCTGCTGTTCTTTGGTGTCATCAGAATTGTATTTTTTGTTGGAGACCTGCAGAATACATGACTATTGATAAATTTCAACCAAAAGATTATGATGAGCCTAAAGCCATAATTGATGGGCTTTTTGCAGAAAGAAAAAAATTACTTTCTGGCTTTGGCGGGTTTCCTAAGGTTTCTAAAGCAAAGCTAAAAGAAGCAGAGATACCAAGCCATGTGGCTATCTCTCTTTCTGGAGAGCCAACAATCTATAAGGATCTTTGGAAATTGATAAAGGAATTAAAATCCAGAAAAGAGATCAAAACAATTTTTGTAGTTACAAACGGAATGGAACCTGAAAATCTTTTGACTTTACAAAAGCACAAAAGTTTACCAACACAGCTCTATCTTTCTTTTGTTGCTCCAAACAAGGAATTACATCTTAAAATTAATCGCCCAAAAATAAAAGACTCTTGGGAGCGTTTACAAAAGACAATATCTATTATGCCAAAACTAAAATGTAGAAAAGTAATTAGATTCACATTAATTAAAGGAATAAATGATGATAAAAAATATATTAAAGACTTTGTGAAAATCTTTGAAAAAACAAAAGCTGATTTTGTAGAAATTAAATCGTACATGTATCTTGGCTATTCCAGAAAAACACTGGTTTTAGACAACATGCCTAAATACGAAGAGTGTTTAAAATATGCAAAAGCTTTTGAAAAAGAATCAAAAGATTATAAAATCTCAGATACTTGTAAGCCATCAAAGATTATTCTTTTAAAAAATAAAAATTCTAAAGTTGATAATTTCATTATTAAAAAAAGAGGTAGAAAATAAATGGTTGAAATAAATTCAGAATTAAAAGCAGTGGTTGATGCTTTGCAAAATGAAAAGACAGTTTGTCTTTTAGCGCCTAGCTTTCCAGTTGATTTTTGTTTTCCAGATATAATTCTGGATCTTAGAAGGCTTGGCTTTACTAAAGTTGTAGAGCTTACATATGCTGCAAAACTAATAAACTATAAATATATAAGAACAATGAACGAAAATCCTGACAAGCAGTTTATTTGTGGGAACTGTCCAACAATTGTTAAATTAATAGAAAATCAACATCCTGATCTAAAAGAAAATATTCTAGATGTTGCTTCTCCAATGGTGGTTATGGCGCGTTTTGTAAAAAGAGAATTTGGAGAAGATTACAAAACAATTTTTATTGGGCCTTGCTTTTCTAAAAAAACAGAAGCCAAGGAAAATTCAGATTGTGTTGACTTTGCTCTAACATTCAAAGAATTAACTGAACTTTATGCTTATTGCGAAGAAAATAAACTTCTAAAAAACATTGAAGACAATAAAGCAAATAGAGAGTTTAATAAATTTTATAATGATGTTACAAAGATCTATCCACTTGAAGGCGGGGTTGCTAGTTGTTTAATTACCAAAGATATACTACATCTTGAAGAAGTGATGGTTTGCGATGGTCCAAAAAATATTGAAAAGGCAATTTCAGATTTTAAAAATAATAAAAAAATCAGATTTTTTGACATTGTCTTTTGCGAGGGGGGTTGCCTTGGCGGGCCAGGAATGATAAGTAAAGATGATTTGAAAATAAAGAAAGACAGAATCTTTGAATATAAAGACAAATCAAGATATTATCAGCCAGACGGAAACTACGGCAAGTTCGTGCATGCTTTTGGACTTGATATAAGCAGAAAAAAAGATTCAAAATGATGCTTCAAATATAGTTTGTTTCTAGTATACAAAGTAAAAAGACATGATTGTGACTTTTAAAGGAGATAATAAACAAGAATTAGGTTTGTGAGTTGTTATATAACAACAAATAATATCTTGATTTATAGTGTTATGATAATCATTAGAAATTACAAGAACAGGTCTTTTCTTTGATCTAAATAAATCTGTAAATGGGAATAATGCTAAATATATTTCTCTTTGTTTAATATTTGTCCCATCTTTTGTCATCATTATTGTTCCAACTTTTCAATGATTTATCTAGCATCTTGTAATATTCCTTGTCTTCTTTGGTTTTTATTATATCTTCTGCTTTTTGAAGAATTATCCTTTTTTTATCAACAACCAAAAGCAGAGACTCCCCTCTCTTTAAGTTAAGTTTATTTCTAATACTTACAGGAATACTTATTTGCCCTTTATCACTAATTGTTGCTGTCTTAATTAACATTTTCTTACCTTTCTTACTAACAAGTAAATTAAGAAGCAACAACTATATAAAGATATAAGATATGGAATCTAGTCAGTGATTCCATTCTCTGTAACTTGATAAACTGCTTCGCCATCAGGAAGGCTTGGTGAATCAACTAATTTTGCAATTCTTTTTGATCCGGAGCCTTTTCTTAAATAGATTCTTGTCTTTGATGCGTGTTTAACAATGTTACCACCAATAGCGTCTGTTGGATCTCCAAACAAAACATCTGGTCTTGACATTACTTGGTTTGTTACAAATACAACCACATTGTAAAGTTCAGCAATTCTTTGAAGCAACCTCATATGACTATTTAGCTTTTGTTGTCTGTCTGATAATTGCCCTCTTCCAATAAACTCTGATCTAAACTGGCTTGTTAAAGAATCAACAATCACAAGCTTAATGTTCTTTTCTTTAATAATCTCTTGAGCCTTGTCAGCCAATAACATTTGATGGTTGCTATTAAAGGCTCTTGCAACATAGATGTTTTTCATAACCTCTTCAGGATTTAAGCCTCTATATTTTGCAATCTGAGCAATTCTTTCTGGTCTAAATGAGTTTTCTGTATCAATATAAAGAGCACCACCACCTAGCCCTCCTTTTTCAACAGGCATTTGTGCTAAAACACATAATTGAAAACACCATTGTGATTTACCAGAAGCAAACATACCATAAACTTCTGTTATTGATTGGCTTTCTATTCCTCCACCCAAAAGTTCATCAAGCTCTGATGAACCAGTTGTTAATCTAGCAATTGTCTTTCTTCTATCTAATATCTTTTCTGCAGTTTCATAACCCATCTCTAGTGAATCTCTTGCTGCTTTAATTGCTTTAATTGCTGTCCCTTCGCCAAGACCAGCAACAGCCACTAATTCGCTTGGAGAAGCAACAGCTATTGCCTCTAAAGAATCATAACCAGCAGATAAAAGCTTTTCTGCAGATGCTGGGCCAATACCTGGTAAATCAGTAATAGACATGTCTTTTCCAGGAACTGCCTCTTCTTGATTATCTATATAATCTTCATCTACATTTTCAAATTCTAAACTCATTTTTTCTACCTTTTTTTCTTTTGCCATATATATTACACCTCTTTTTATTTAAAAGTATTTGGTTTACTTATAATTATACTGGTGTTCTTCAAATAGGGGTTATTTTCGGGGGGGTAGCTGTCCAGTGCAAAGTTTATAAATGTTGCATATTTTTTTACCTAATAATAAAAATCTCTTTAAAAAAGGTTACTGCTTCTTTTTTATTTAATTTGGTGATATTAAATGATACAAGAAAAATCTCAAGAAGAATACGATACACAAAATAAAACATGGCTTATTTTATCTTTTGCAGGGGTAATTATTGCAGCAATTTTAAGTATCCTGTTTGCTCCAATAGGAGGAAGAATGAATCTCTTTCTTTTGTTGTTAATTGCAGGAATATTTGGTTTTTCTAGCGCATATATTGTTTTGTCCGCAATACTTGATATATTATCTTTATTTATTAAAAAATTAAAAACAGATTATTATACTAAATTTACTATAAAAATGGTTATTGGCTCTGCTGCAACTATTATTTTATTAATTATATTAATTATTGGAAATTTTGCTAATTTAGATGGCAGGAGTTTATCTCCAATAATTTCAACTAAGCAACTATTATCTGACCAAATAAACAATCCAGGAGCAGAAAGCTGTACTGATCCAGTTACATTTACTAAAAAGGTATCACAAATCTCTGCAGAAGAACTTACCAGAAATACAAGACTAAATTATGAGCAAGTTATTTTTGCTAACCCTGATGATATCCTTAACTTTTATGCTAGTAATTATTCATTAAAATACACTGGCACAACCAATAAAAAAGTAATAATGTGTGCAATTTGTTCAGGCAATGGTAAAACAGGACTAGAGAGAGCACTTCAAAAAAATGGGGTTAATTTAACAACAATTTCATCAACTATAGAAGAAACCCTTTGTGTTATTTATCCAAAAAAAGGCTAATATCACATAAATTATTTGCTGCTTTTAAATATTTTGGTTTTCTTAACCAAAAAGGCTTTAAAAAGAATATATAATATATTAATGGGAAGTAAAATAAAAAATAAAAATATGTGAAGATTTATGGCTATGGACTATGAAAACATACGATGGTTAAAAGAACTTGGTTCTACAGATTCTAGAACAATTGGAAGAAAAGCAGCAAGGCTTGCACAGTTAGCTTCTAGTGGCATTTCAGTACCAAGAGGTTTTGTTGTTACTGCAACCGAATTCTTTAATTTTATTCAAACTAATAATCTTAAATCAAAGATTATAGAAATACTAAGAAGCATAAACTATAATGATAGACAAGATATAGAAAATAAATCAGAAGAAATAAAACAAATAATATTAAAAGGGAAATTAAATCAAGAAGCAGAAATCGAATTATACAAATATTATGGCAAACTTGGAGATGTTGGTGGTGGCTGGTTACCTAGCAGTGCAGATGCTTTTGTAGCAGTTAGATGTTCTGTTGTTTGTGATGATGGAGAAGTGTGCGACACAAAATTTATAGAAGAGGAAGGGGGCTCATTAAATATTAAAGGAAAGGCAGAACTTGTAAATTGTCTAAAAGAAACCTGGGCAACACTTTACAGCCCAGATGTGCTGGAATACGCACACAAAAAAGGAATAAATGTTGAAAGGCTTGGTATAGGGGTAATTATTCAAAACATGATTGCTGCCAAATACTCGGGAATTATAATCTCAAGCAAAAGTGCGATGGATCCTAACACTGTTATTATTGAAGCAGTATATGGCTTTGGAGGTTCTCATGTTATTAAAGAAATAACTCCTGACCATTATGAAACCCAAAAAAAGCCATACCAAACAATTAGCAAAACGGTTTCTAAACAAGATTGGGAACTAAAAAGAATAAAGGGGCGAACAGTAAAAGATGCAGTTCTAGAATCAGAAAGAGAGAAACAAAAAGTAAATACCCATATTCTAAAAGACCTAACAAATACTGCAATGAAAATAGAAGAATATTTTGGAACTCCACAGATTATAGAATGGGCAATGGATAAAGCAGATGTCTATATTATTTCTTCTGAAGCAGTTAACCCAAACACTGTAGAAAAAACCAAAAGAAACCCTCAACAAAAAATTAGTTCTTTTAAAAACCAATTACTAATGAAAGGGGTTGGGATAAATGGGGGAGTTGTTAATGGAATAGTCGTAACAATAATCAATTATAATGATCTTGAAAAAATCACACATGAATCAATACTTGTTACTGCAATGACTGATCAAGAAATGCTAGGTGCTATGAAAATTGCAAGAGGCATTATTACTAATGCAGGAAGTTCTCTGTGCCACGCAGCAGTGATTGCTAAAGATTTAGATAAGCCTTGTATTGTTGGAACTAGATTTGCAACAGAACAGCTTCTTGATGGCGAGAAGATACAAATGAATGCACAGACTGGAGAAATTTATGCAATTGCTTCTCTTGATGTTGTAGATATTCATCCAGAAGAAGATTCTTTTTTAGATGAAAAAGAACAAAGAACAAAACAGCTTTGGGAAGAACAAAGAGAACTTAGAAATAAAGGGGCAGTAATCACTAATAAAAAAGCACCTAAAAAACAAGCAGCACCAAACCACATTATTTTTAACGAGCCAGTTGTTGAAAAACCAAAGGTTGCAGAAAAAGCAACATCTAAATATATAGATGCGCAAGGAAACCTAAATATTAAAGATTTAAATCATATTGAGATTGAAAAAGTCAAGCAAATAGTAATTCCAATAAATTTGTTGTTTGGAGCTGACGACATAAAAAAACTAAAAACAGAATATCCTGGCTCAGTTAGCATGGTTGCAAAAGAAAAAATAAAAAAAGTCCTAAAGGATATTAAAGATATATAAAAGATGCATATGCCAAGAAAAGTAATAACACTAAGACCAAAACCAAAAATTAGTAAATTTAAAACAAAACCAAGAGTTCAATTAAAAGAAAACACTAGTAATCCACACATAAGAACAGTAAACACATTATTTTCAAGTGCCAAAACAACAAGTGCCCAATTTGCAAAATTAAAATTTTGTTATTCTTCTTTTGCTAAGAAAAGAAGAAAATTAGAACGCATACTTATAGAAATCAAAAACAACACAAGTCCTGAAAAGATATTTAGAGAAATAGAACATTTTGATATCGCAGAATATAAAGCAATAGGTAGAGAAAAATACTGCGCTAATTTAGCAAAAGAAATTTTGTCTTTAAAACAAGCATATAATTATGCAGATAATATTCTTAGGAAATATAAAAAATAAGCCTTGGCAGAGAGTCGAACTCTGTTCTTTCGCTCTGCAGGCGAATGCATGACCGGTCTGCCACCAAGGCACATTATTTGTTATATATTTAAGAAGGAATATCTTTTTAAAGGAAACAATTATTAACAATTTCTGTTTATTATTTATTTATGAGAATTGGGATAATTAGTGATTGGCATCTAGGTGTTAATTTTGATAATGAGCTAGGAAAAGATTGTTTTACAAATCTCTTAACAGCATTCAAGCAACTTGAAAAACAAGAAATTGATTTGTTACTAGTTCCCGGAGATCTTTTTGATGTTTCTGTTCCTAGCCACGAGGTGCTGTTTGAAGCAATTTCTATTCTTAAAGATTTAAATCTAAAAAACAACTTTACTGAACTTTCAAGCAATCTTCCAATCATCGCAATAATCGGTAACCACGAATATCGTTCAAAAGACTATATAACAACTGTTGAAATTTTAGAGTCTCTTGGTTTTTTAAAATTACTAAAAGCAGATTGCTTGAAATTTGAAAAGGAAAAAGTAGCGATCTTTGGAATGACAGGCGTTCCTGAAAAATATGCCAAAGATTATCTTCTTGAAAAGTTCAATCCAAAGGCGATTTCTGGTTATTATAATATCTTGATGATGCATCAATCAATTGTTGAGTATTTGCCATTTGAAGATGAGATGATTGCAACTATTTCTCTTTCTGATCTTCCATCAGATTTTGATTTGATTGTTAATGGACATCTTCATTGGTCAAGCATTGTTGATCTTCCTCAAGGCTCCAAATTCCTACTACCTGGTTCAACAGTAACAACACAAATAAAGAAAAAAGAAACTGAAAAGCCAAAAGGTTATTTTGTTCTTGATACAAACACCAAGGAATTTGAGTTTTTTGAGATTGAAGGTGTACGAAAAACTTATTATCTTGATATTAAGTTTACAAAAAAAACAACGGCAACAGAAATTATTTCAAAGGCAAAAGAAGAGCTTGAGAAGTTAGAAAAAACTCCTGAGAAAAAAGCATTAGTAAGGATTAGACTAAAAGGTGAGCTTGAAGATGGCGAGCTCTTGAAAAACCTTGATATCAATTCTTTAAAAAAAGAATATTCTGATTATTTTTATATTTCTTTAAAGAACGACATTTCTGAAAAAAAGCTAAAGGAAAGCATAGAGCAACTTAAAAAGCTACAAACAGAGAACAAAAATGTACAGGAACTTGCAAAAGAAATCTTTTCTGAGCAGATTGAGCAAACCAAGATCTCCAAAGATTTTGATTACAAAAGACTTTATGAACTTTTGGAAAATGGAGATATAGAGAAAGCAAAAAGTTTGATTTACTAAGATATCTACAGGACCAAGAAAAAAAACAAAAAGGATTTAAATATTTAGTTTCTAACTACAATATATTTATAAAATATTATATATTATATATATATATATGACTAATAATTTAATCTAATTGTTTAAAATGTGAAATATTTATGGCTGAAAAAGCACAAGACAAAAAAGAAACACAAAGAAAAGAAGTAGAGGCAGAACAGCTGTTTACTGAGTTTAAAGAACATTCTGTAGCAGATTTCTTTAAGAAAAACAAGCAGATGCTAGGCCTTTCCGGCAAGCAAAGGTCAATGACTACCATTGTACACGAGCTTGTGACCAATTCTCTTGATGCATGTGAAGAAGCAGGCATTTTGCCAGAGATTGAGGTATCCATTTCTGAGCTTGGCACAGAATATTATGAAATTTCTGTAATTGATAATGGCCCAGGAATACCAGAAGATAAACTAGCAAGTGCTATGGGAAAATTACTTGCAGGAACAAAGTTTCATAGGCTAGTCCAAACAAGAGGCCAGCAGGGAATTGGTGTTAGTGGTATTATTCTTTTGTCACAGATGACAACAGGAAAACCAACAAAATTGATTTCTGGAACAAATAAAGGAAAAACAGTTTCTATGGAGATGTTAATAGATAGTAAAACTAATACTCCTAAGGTTGCAAACAAACATTATCTAGATAACAAATACAGAGGTTTAGCTGTTAAATGTAAGTTTAAAGATATTATCTATAAAAAAGGACAATCAAGTGTTGATGAATATCTAAGAAGAACAGCGATTGCCAACCCTCATCTAACAATAAGTTTTCAAGATCCATTAGGTGAGAAAACAACCTATACAAGAACAGTAAATAAACTTCCAAGTATCCCAAAAGCAGTCAAGCCACACCCTATCGGCGTTACTGTTGATGAGATGCTGACCTATGCTAGACATTCTACTGGTTCAAGAAAAGTAAATTCTTTTTTAATGACAACTTTTGACAGGTTTGGTCAAACTTCTGTTGATAATGTTCAAAAGCTTGTGCATTTTGATTTGAATAAAGATCCTAGGGCATTAAGTTGGGAGGAAGCAGAGGACTTAGTAAAGGCAATAAAGCAAACTAAGTTTATTGCACCAAGCACTGATAATCTTGTTCCAATTGGCGAAGAGCAAATTAAGAAATCTTTAAAATCAATTGTTGAGCCTGAGTTCCTTTCAGTGGTTACTAGAAAGCCAACAGTCTATCAAGGAGGTTACGCTTTCCAAATAGAAGCAGCAGTAGCATATGGCGGAAAAGCAGGAAGGCTTGTTTCTGTTGAAAAAATAGTTGATAAAAAACAAACAAGAATTGAAGAAGTAAGATCTTCTGAAATTATAAGATACGCTAACAAGGCACCATTACTTTTTGATGCTGGTGGTTGTGCTATCACAAAAACAGCAGAATCTATTGATTGGAAAAGGTATGGTATTAGCAATTTTGACACTAGTCCAATTACTATTTTTGTTAATCTAATATCTGTTCATATACCTTACACTTCTGCAGGAAAGTCTGCAGTTTCTGATGACCCAGACATTGTTAATGAAATTAAACTTGCATTAATGGAAGTTGCTCGTAAAGTTGGAACATATATTATTGACAAGAAAAGAGAAGAGGAAAAAAAAGAAAAGAAAAAGGTGTTTGCAAAATATGCACCATATGTTGTTGATGCGATTGTGCATACGACTGGCGAAAAGGACAGAGATTTATTATTGAAAAACCTAAATAACATGGTTCTTGAAAAGCTTAAGATGGAAGAAGAAGGAATAAAGATTGCTGATGATGAGATAGCTGAAGAGGAAGAAATAATAGACGACGAGTATGAAGAATAAATGTGATAATTATGGCAAAAAAAAAAGAAACAACATTAGTAAAAAAACGTCAACATAAAAGGCTTGATAAATATGAGACTGAAACTACAAAGGAAGTAGAAAGAAAAACCTATCAGATAGCAAAAGACATTGTTGATCAGATAAAAAGCAATAGACACCCAACCTTTACAACAAAGGTAAGAGGGCTTAGCAATGTTTATTTTGATGAAGACAAGCAATACATACAGCTTGGAGACAAAAAAACAATCAGGCCTTTTCTAAATCTTGGGGCTGCAAGAAAGTTCATGCAGACAATGCTTGTTAATGATAAATGTAATGAATATTTAAAAGAAGGAAAGACAGCATCAATCAGAGAAATCTATTATGAACTAAAACGAACAGTAGCTAACACCAAAGAAAACACCTTTGAATCACAAAGCGAGTCTAATGAAGTTATTGTTGATGTTGAGCATGCTGCTAATACCATTAGAGAAAAATTAGGATTGCATGCTGAAGCGAAAGGTTCTCTTTATGGCGATATTACTCTTAAGGATCTAAAACACGACAATGATGTTTTCAATTGTAATTCTCTTGGCAGAGGTGGCTGGAGCATAATGTCCAGAATTGAGCCTGAAGAGATAGAGATTGTTGATATTAATGCTGATTTTGTTTTAGTTATTGAAACAGCAGCAATGTACAATAGACTGATAGAAGAAAAATATGCACCTAAGCACAATGCAATATTAGTTGGAACTGGTGGTCAAGGTGCAAGAGGAGCAAGAAGATTAATTCACAGATTAAGATATGAATATGATCTCCCAGTCATTGTCTTTACAGATGGAGATCCTTATGGTTGGTACATCTATTCTGTTATCAAAAGCGGATCAATGGCATTAGCTGCACATTCTAAATATCTGGCGGTTCCTGATGCCAAGTATGTTGGAATGACCCTAACAGATGTTGAAACATATGGCTTACAAAATGTTACTGAAAAAATGAAAGAAGGAGATGTCAAAAGAGCAAAGGAACTAATGAACTATGATTGGTTCAAATCAGCAAAATGGCAAGCTGAATTAAAACTTGCGATTGATAAAAAAATCAGAATAGAACAACAGGCTCTTGCAAACAAGTCTCTTGACTTCGTTGCTAAAAAATATTTGCCAGAAAAGATAGAAAATGAAATTTTCTTATAATTTTAAATAGGAGGAAAAGAAAGTGCCACAAATATTAAGAATGAGAAGGGTTATTCCTGGAAAAAGAATAAAACCACCAAGAAGAGAAACAACAACTGGAAGTGTTCTTGGTTGGAATAGAACCAAACCAAAAACAACTGATTATAGGGCAAAAGGCGATAGAAGACCTAGAAACGATATTAGAGTAAAAGATTTTGAAAAAGACAGTAGTAACATAAATCAAAGGCTTCGCAGAAATAGGGGCAGATCTACAAGAGATATAGAGTTTGACTAAATTTAATTTAAGAGGCTAAACACTTCTTAGATCTTTTTCTTTATCAGGCAATATCTGGTTTAGTATTATTCCAATAACACTAGTAAGAGCAACCCCGCCTAATGAGAAATTGCCAAAAGATATCATTGCCCCACCAACACCAATAGCAAGCATAACTGCAATTATTACCATGTTTTTTGTGTGATTGAGATTTACTTTGTTTTCCATTAGTGTTTTGATCCCAATAATAGTTATCATCCCAAATAACAAAAGCATTATTCCTCCTAAGATTGCTTCAGGGATTGTATATAAAAAGCCACTGATCTTTCCAAGAAACGCAAAGCAAATGGCTGTAATTGCTGCAATTCTTAGAACTGCTGGCTCTGTTATTTTTGTTAAGATTATAGCTCCTGTAACTTCAGAATATGTTGTTGTTGGTGTTCCTCCTACACAACCAGAGAAAAAAGTTGCACAGCCATCTCCTAACATGGTTCTTGAGAGGCCAGGATCTTTTACAAAATTTTTGTTTGTTACTTTAGAAATTGCATATATGTCTCCAATATGTTCTATTATTGGAGCAATAGCAACAGGTATCAAGAACAATATTGCATTAATATTAAATGTTGGCATAGTAAATTGTGGTATAGAAAACCAAGGAGCATTTATTAGTTTGGAATAATCTACAACTTTTAATATGGCTGCAACAACATAACTAACAATCAATCCAAAGATAACAGGCAATAACTTAAGAGTGCCTTTCCCAAAAACAACAACTATTATTGCAGTAGCCAAAGCAATAATTGCAAGCAACCAATTGCTGTTTGCCATTTTCACGCCTGTTCCAGCAAGAGATAAACCAATAACCATTATTACTGGTCCAATAACAACAGGCGGGAAAAGGTTAGACAAGAATTTAACTCCTTTTTTCTTAACAACAAAGGCCATTATCATATATACAACACCAACAGCCATTAATCCGCTAAGAGTTCCTGAATACCCATAAAGCTCTGTTGCTTTAATAACAGGAGCAATAAAAACAAACGAGCTTCCAAGAAACAACGGGATTTTGCCTTTAGTAACAAAATGAAAAATCAAAGTGCCACAACCAGCAGTAAAAAGAGCAACAGCAGGATCAATACCAACAAGCAAAGGAACAAGAACAATTGCACCAAATGCAACAAAAAGCATTTGTATTCCAAATATTATTTTTTTAAATGTGCTTAGCTTGGCTGGTTGTTCTTTATCTCTCATGAATAAACCAAAGATAAAAGATTTTATAAAGCTTATTTTTATAATCTGTTTGTTTCTATAATTATATTAGTCTAATTTTAATAAAAGGAGAATTCAAAATGAACATACTAATAATTAATGCAGGCAGTAGTTCTCTAAAGTTTCAATATATCAACCCTGATACTGAAGAGATTTTAATAAAAGGGCATTATGATGGCTTAAACAGAACTGATGGCAAATCTTGTTTAAGGATTCTAACAATCGGCTCAAAAACCACTCAAGAAACAGAAATAAAAACACATAGACAAGCAATTGAAGACATGCTTTCTGTTCTTTTAGAAAAGAAAATTGTTGAAAATCTTTCTGATATAAGCTCTATTGGGCATAGAGTTGTACATGGTGCAGAAGAATATTCTAAGACAACAGAAATTACTGACACCATGCTTTTGCATCTTAAAAAGATTTCTTTTTTAGCACCTCTTCATAATCCAGTTAATATTGAATGTATTGAGATTCTAAAAGAGAAACTTCCACAAGCAAGACATTTTGCAGTCTTTGATACTGCATTTCATCAAACAATTCCAGAAAGGATATATCTTTATGGGCTTCCAAAAGAGCTTTATGATAAGTTCAAGATTAGAAAATATGGCTTTCATGGAATTAGCCATCAATATGTTTCTAAAAAAGCAGCTGAGATCTTAGGCAAAGACTATAATAGCCTGAAGCTAATAACTTGCCATTTAGGAAATGGCCAGAGCATTTGTGCAATCAATCAAGGCAAGAGCTTTGATATTTCTATGGGCTTTACGCCTGTTGATGGGCTCCCAATGGGAACAAGAAGTGGAAGCTTTGATCCAGAGATTGTTCTTTTTCTTTTAGAACATGGTTATTCCAAAGAACAAATAAAGAAAATAATAAATAAAGAATCTGGATTATTTGGAATAAGCCAAATAAGTAGCGATCACAGGCAAATAGAAGATCTCTCAATAGCAGGAGATAAAAAAGCAAAACTTGCTAATGATATTCTTACAACAAGAATAGTTTCAATTATTGGAAGTTATATTGCTGAGATGAACGGAGTTGATGCAATTATCTTTACTGGTGGCATTGGTGAGAAATCAGCGTATCTTAGAGAGCTTGTTCTTGAGCACTTTACTTATCTTGGCTTAGAGATAGACAAAGAGGCAAACCAGAAACACAATGTTTTTATTTCAACAAAAAACAGCAAGGTCATAGCAATGGTAGTTCCAACAAACGAGGAGTTAGAGATAGCAATTGAGACTAAAAAGAACTTATAGCTTCTCTAGTTTCAATAGCTCTTCCCATCTTCTATCTACTTCTGCCTGTATCTCTTGTAGTATTTTTTTATTTTCTGGTTTTAAGAGCTTTTTAAATTTGGTTTGTGTTTTTAGAAATTCTTCGATTGGAAGTTTCTTTGCTGGCTTATAGTTGATAATTACTTTGCCATTAATCACTTCATAAAGAGGCCAAAAGCAAGTTTCTGTAGCTAGCTTGCTAATACTAATAGTATATCTTGAATCTGCTTTCATGTTTGTTGGGCATGCTGCAAAAGAAATAAGCACTGCTGGGCCTTTAACATCAAAAGCTTTCTTTGCTTTTTCAAACATATCCGTTTGGTTATGAGAATTAATTTGAGCAACATAAGGGATGTTGTGTGCAGAAGCTATCTTTGTTAAATCTTTTGGAAACTCTAATTTTCCAATTTCTGTTTTTCCTGATGGCGTTGTTGATGTTGCTGCTCCTTTTGGAGTTGCTGAGCTTCTTTGGTTACCGGTATTTTGATAGCCTTCATTTGAATAACACAAAAAAACAAAATCATGTCCTCTCTCTAAGGCTCCGGAAAGTGATGCAAGCCCTATGTCATAGCCACCACCATCTCCAGAAATTACTAAAAAATTAATGTCTTCTTTTATTTTACCTTTCTTTTTTTGTGCCTTGTATGCTCGTTCAATTCCTGAGATGGTCGCAGGAGCATTTGCAAAAAGAGAATGAATCCAAGGGATATTCCAAGCTGTTTGCGGATAAACTGTTGTTGTTACCTCTGCACAAGATGTGGCGCTTGCTGCAACAACAGGCTTATCACTTGCCGCAATAACTGTCTTACAAATAATCATTATTGGACAGCCTGCACAAGTCCTATAACCTGGCACTATTGATTTATTTTCTAATAATTTAATTGCAAGTTCTTTTGAGTTCATATTTTATCCCTTAATTCCAATATATCTACTTTTTATTTTTTTTCCAGACATTACAGAAACTAAAAGTTCTTCAATATCTTTTTGATAAATGTCTCTTCCGCCTAAGCCAAAGACAAACGAAAATATTTCTGGCCAGTTTTTATTATCCCTAACAGTTAAACAAATTTCCTTGTAAAGAGGAGGAAAGCTACCAGGGCTTTCGGTTCTTTCAAGAACAATTATCTTTTTTGCTTTTGTTAATGCCTTAGAATATTCCTCATATAAGAAAGGCCTAAATAAAATTGGTCTAAGAAGGCCAACATCTTTTCCCTCCTTTCTTAATTTATCAATAACATCTTTTGATGCTTCGCCAGTAGAGCTTAGAACAACAAGAACAGTTTCTGAGTTGCTAGCAAAATAGTCTTCATAAAATTTTATGTTTTTTCCAAAAGTTTCTTTATATTCTTTTGAAATCTTCAGATAATTTTCTTTAACTTTAAAAAACGCATCATACATTTCCTTTCTAATTTCAAAATAACTATCTGTAAGTGAGAGTGCTCCAACTGTTATTGGCTTTTTAATATCTAACAGACTATAGTTTGGTTTAAAATTTCCTATAAACTCTTTAACTGTTTTGTCATCATAAACATTAACTATTTCCATGTTGTGGCTAGTATAAAATCCATCAATACAAACCATTATTGGAAGATAAACTGATTCAGCAAGTCTTAAGCTAAATAAGGTCATGTTATAAGCTTCTTCAGCATTCTCACAATAAACTTGCATCCAGCCTTGATCAAGAGTTGACATGCTGTCACTATGATCACAATGGATGTTGATAGGTGCAGAGATTGCTCTGTTGGCAACAGGCATTACAATTGGTAGCCTTAGGCCACTAGCAACACTTAATGCTTCAAACATATACATCAAGCCTTGTGATGCGGTTGCAGTTACTGCTCTAACCCCAGATGCTGATGCGCCGATGGTTGCAGAAAGAGCAGAATGTTCAGATTCTGTTCTAATTATTTCAGTATCTACTAGGTCATTAGCCACAAACTTAGCATAGCTCTCAATGATTGGTGTTTGTGGAGTAATAGGATACATTGCAAAAACCTCTGGATTAATTTGCTTTAATGCAAAAGCAATTGCCTCTCCGCCATTTAAACCTAATTTTGTCTTTTTCATATTTTTACTCCTTAACCATCTTTATGCATTTAACTGGGCAGACTTCTTCACATATCCCACAGCCCTTACAATAATCTAAATCTGTCTCTTCTCTTTTGATGTTCCCTTTATCATCTTTCTTTGCCTTTATACATTGTTCTGGACAAGCATTAAAGCAAAACATACAATGTATGCACTTTTTAGAATCCCATTCTGGTTTTAAGCTTCTCCACGAGCCAGTTTTATTTTTATGGGCTGTTCCCCCAGGAATAACCCCTCCAATCATTTTAGTTTCTGTCATAATCATCACTTAAAATAATCAAACCCTTTTTTAAGGCATAAGAGATTAGGTTCAATAACCTCTTTTTTTCCTTTTTTTTCAAATTCTTTTTTTATAGATTCTTCTACTGAAGAATATTTTATTTTTTTAAATAGCTTAACAAAGGCCCCAATAAGAACAGAATTAGGATTATTTATTTTTAATAATTCTAAAGAAATCTTACTACCATCAATCACATTTATTTTTTTCTCGTCTTTGATAAATTTTTTAAAATACATTTTGTCGTTGTTGCTATTGATTATATAGCTACAATCAAATTTAGAAAGAGCAGGCAACACCTTAAACAGCCCACTATCAATAACAATTACTAGGTCTGGTTCTGTGATTGGCTCATGCACTCTGATGTGTTTGTCTGAAATTCTCACAAACGACCTGACTGGCGCTCCTCTTCTCTCTGGGCCATACTCTGGAAAAGCCTGAACAACCTTTCCATCAATTAATGCAGAATCAGCAATCAATTGCGCACAGGTCTTTGCACCAAGCCCTGCTCTGCCATATATCATTATTTCAAAAGTATCTTTCATAAGTCTTCACTTGAATTTCATTTTTTATATATTTCTTTTTTTATGATTTGTAAAAATAATTTATCATGATTATCCATAAAACTACTCATTTCCATATTGCCATAAAAATCAAAAAATCTCTGGGATTTTGCGGTTTTTAAACAACCCAAAAATTCTGACACTTTCATTTTGCCAATTTCGCGTTTTAGGTTTGCTCTTGAATATTCAGCGCCAATTATTATTCTTCTAATATTAGATCTTGTAGATTTAAAGCCAATTACTTTAGATCTTTTATCACCCACTTGTATTCTAACTTTTGTGGTTTTTGGATTGGTTTTTGGTTTTATATATTTTTTCATAATTATTCTCTCCATTAAGTATTAAAACATAAGAAAGAAACCCTTATATATATATTTTTAATATATAGTTATATAGAATAAATTTAAATAGTGATTATCTTGAAAAACCTAAATACCTTTTTTGAACCAAAATCTGTATGCCTTATTGGCGCCTCTGATAAAAGTGGGAGTGTAGGCAACACCATTGCCAAGAACCTCTCAAACTTTAAGGGCAAGGTGTATTTTACAAATCCTAGGCTTTCTGGAAAAAAGCTATTTGGCAAAAAGGTCTTTTCAAGCATTACTGGGCTTTCCGAAAAGATCGATCTTTCTATTGTTGCAACACCTGCAGCAATAACTTATGAGGTTGTAAAAGAGATAGCCAAAGCAAAATGTAAAAATATACTAATGGTAACTTCTGGGTTTTCAGAAATCGGCAGAACCGACCTAACAGAAAAAATAAAAACATTAATATTAAAAGAAAAAATAAATCTTATCGGGCCAAACTGTCTTGGCATTCTTAATCTTTCTAATAATCTTGATGCAACCTTTAACTCTAGAGAAAATTATGATTTGCCAATGTGTGGCAAGGTCTCAATCATCACTCAATCAGGAGCATTAGGCATAGCTCTTCTAGATGTTTCTAGCAAGCAAAGATTAGAGATTAACAAGTTTGTGTCTTATGGCAATGCCCTAGATGTTGATGAAACAGATCTTTTAGAGTATTTTGAAAAAGATACAAAAACAGACATTATTCTTTGCTATATTGAAGGAGTAAAGAATGGAAATAAATTTTATAAGACCTTAAAAAAAGTTACTAAGAAAAAAAAAGTAATTGTCTTAAAAGGCGGAATATCAGAAAAAGGAACTACTGCTGTAAAAAGCCACACTGCAGCAATTGCCGGCTCTACAAAGGTCTTTTCTACTGCTCTAAGACAAGCAGGAGCAATAGAAGTAAAAACCATAAAAGAAATGTTTGATCTTTCTAGGTTCTTTTCTTGGTATAAAGTAGATAACATAAAAGATTCACAAATCATAACAAACGGTGGGGGCTTTGGGGTTCTTACAACTGACCAGCTTGAAATTAATAAACTAAAGCTTTCAGAAGTAACAAAAGAAACAGCAGAAAAAATAAAAAAAATAATGCCAGGGTATGCAACTATCGGAAATCCAATAGACCTAACAGGAGATGCAGGAGATGATAGGTTTGTACAAGTAATTGATTTGTGCCTAAAAGACAAAAACACAAACTCCATAATCGTTTTAATGTTACTTCAGATGCCAAGCATCTCAAGCACGATACCAGAAAAAATAGCTAAGCTAAAAGCAAACACAAAAAAACCAATAATGGTTGTAACAATTGGTGGAAACAAAACAGAAGAAAAGATAAAAGAGTTTGAGAAAAGAAAGGTGCTTTGCTTTAGAGACCCTTCCGAGATTACTAGTGTTCTTAAATATCTAAAATAAATTTTATCCTTTTTTTACTTTTCTTTTAGGTTTTGGTTTTTCTGCTTTGTCTTTGTGTTTTAGTATTTTATTAATATTAAGTAATAATTCTTTTTCATTTAGGCCATACATTGAGCAAATATAACCAATCTCCAGATTGTCCATTTCTACTTTTGCTAATGGACAAGTAACACAAGGCACACGATGGTTAGTCAAGATTTTCTTCATGCCTTTTAGTTTTATTATTTTGCCTAGTTTTGTGTGTCTATCTACTTTCATATCTACCCCCTCTTTTATTTATGATTACAAGCCTTCTTTGCACAACAATGTGTGCACGCAATTGTTTTTATTGTTTTTGTTTCTTTTCCGTTCTTTGAATAATAGTCGTTGATTGCTGCTTTTAGTGCATCTGCAGCCAGATTAGAACAATGCATCTTTATTGGTGGAAGGCCATCAAGGCTACTAGCAACATCTGCTCTTGTAATATTAAAAGCCACATCAAGAGCCTTTCCTTTTGCAAGTTCTGTTATCATGGAAGATGTTGCAATTGCTGCTGCACAGCCAAGTGTCTTAAACTTAATATCTTTGATTATTTCTTTTCCGTTCTTGTCTTTGGAGACCTTGATGTAAATATACATAACGTCACCACAGTTTAAATTTCCTACCTTTCCAATGCCATCAGCATTCTTGATTTCTCCCATGTTCTTTGGGTTTAGGAAATTTTCCATAACTTTTTTAGAATAGTTTTCCATATTTATTTCACCTTATATCTATATGGATTCATGTTCCTTAATTTTGCTATGACCTCTTTAACAGAATCAATAGTATATTTGATATCTTCTTTTGTATTGTCAATCCCAATAGAGAACCTAATGGTTCCGTGTGTCTGCTCTTGCTTTAGGCCGATTGCCTTTAAGACATGGCTTGACTCTAGAGTGTTTGATGAACATGCTGAACCTGTTGAAACAGATATCCCAAGAGCATCAAGATAAAGAAGAATTGCTTCGCCCTCAGCATACATAAAGGAGAAATTTGCATTGTTGCAAAGCCTTTTGCCTGAATCAATTTTTGGCCCATTTAGCCAAGAATCTGAAACATCTTTCAAGCCATTAACAAGCATGTTCCTTAAGGTTGTCATGTTTGAAATGTCTTTTTCAGAAATCACTTCTGTTGCTTTAGAAAAGCCAACAATTCCTGGCACATTAACTGTTCCACTTCTTAGCTTATACTCATGCCCACCGCCATGAAGAAGAGACTCAAGCTTAATTCCTTCTTTTATAAACAATCCGCCTACTCCTTTTGGGCCGTAGATCTTATGGGCATTGATTGTTAAAATATCAATATTTTCTTTTTCAATATCTATTGGGTGCTTAGTAAAGCTTTGGCAAGCATCTACATGTAAAAGAGTTCCATTATCATGAACTATCTTAGATATTTCTTTAATATTTTGAATAGTTCCTATTTCGTTATTTCCTTGTATTACTGAAACTAAAAGAGTGTCTTTTTTTAAGGCATTAACAAGCGCATCTGTTTTTACAAAACCATATTTATCAACATCAAGATATGTAACAGCATATCCGTTTTTTTCTAAAAATTTAGCAGTATTAAGAATAGAATCGTGTTCTATCTTTGTTGTGATGATGTGCTTTTTGTTTTTATCTGCTTGGCAAAGACCTTTAAGTGCAAAATTATTACTTTCTGTTCCGCCAGAAGTAAAGATTAGCTTGTGGTTTTTGTTATTTACTTTTTTTGAGATTTTTTCTCTTGCAATATCTAGTTCATCTTTTGCAACTCTTCCAATCTTATGAAGGCTAGAGGAATTACCAAAGTATTTTTCTTCAGCAATTGACATCTCTTTCTTTACAGAAGAGTGCATTTTTGTGGTTGCAGCATTATCAAGATAAATTGATTTCATTTCTTTGCCTCTTTTTTACAACATTTTGTTTTACAATAGTCCTTAGCGTGTATATTTACAATTTTTATAAGTGGCCTTATTGTTTTTCTATTTAAGGAATAGATAATATTTTTGCCTTGCCTTTTAGAAAACACAAAGTTACAATCAAGAAGTGCCCGTAAGCTGTGGCTAACCTTTGATTGCTCTTCTTCAAGAGCTTGGCATATTTGAGAAACAGTCATTTCTTTTTTGTAAAGGGATTTAACAATTTTCCAGCGCAGTTCGTTGCTAAGAACAGAAAAGAAGTTATATGATTTGCATTTCATATATAATTTATATCAAAAGTAGTATATATATGTTTTCTTTTATTTTAAAACAATAGTCGAAATATAACAAAATTAGAAAGTAATATCATCAACTTCTGTTTCTTCTTCTTTCTTGTAGTCTTTTGTTTCTTTTGCAGCCTTTAGCATCCTAAAGACTGTTGAGTGCTTACACCCGCCAATTATTGCTTCTATTATTTCCTGAACCTTGACCATATCGTCTGCCTTAGCAATAATAGAAACTGTTTTTCCAAAGATGCTTAAGTGACAAGCAAACCTTCTCTCAATTAGGCTTTTAATCGAGCCATCTCTACCAATAATCCTGCCTTTTATTTGTGCTAGACGGCTTTCGTTTTTTCCAATTACTTCTGGTATAGAGATGACTTCTAAAGTATAATCATCTTTTAAAATAAAAAAAGCATGTTCTGGAGAAAAACCTCTAGAGATTGCATTTATTATTTTTTTCGCATTATAAACGTCATAATAATTATTGCCACCAACAATTGTGATATCTCCTGTGTGGCTATCGATATCTAGGCTTGTGTGAGTGGCCTTCTCTATCTCTCTTTTTGTTTGGCCATTAGGCCCTATTATTACAGGTATCCTTTGTTGCGTAACTTTAATTATTTCTTCCATATATTTCTTGCTTCTTATTTTTTAAATCCTCTAAAAATTTTTCAGGAGAAAGTGCCTTGTCTGGAAATTTCTTTTGTAAAAAAGAAGTTATATTTAGAATATCTCTTTTTAGAAAATCTTTTGCTTTAGGATGATTTTGTAGAACTGCTTGCCCTACATCAATAATTGTTATTTTCTGGGTCTCTGGATCTATCAAGATATTAAATGCAGAAAAATCAGAATGCACTAGCTTAGCACCATATAGCATCTTTGCGTAGTTATCAATAATCTGAGGATAAACAATATCATAATCAAACTCTGACCTTACTAGTTGAGGATGAGGGATATCATCTTTGCCAATAAAAGACATAATCAGGATGTTTTTTTCTCTTGCTATTGGAACAGGACAACAAACATCATTATTCAATGCTAGAGTTAGATTTTTATATTCCTTACTTGCCCACACAAGGATAATGTCTCTTTTGTCTTTTTTAAGATTTTTAAAACGATAATCTCCTTTTATGTATTTTTCCATGTTCTTAAATTTGCTTGTTTCAACTTTATAGATCTTTGCAACAAGAGGGGCATCTCCAAGATGTCCTAAGAAAGTTATTGCTTCTTTGCCTGAGGCTATTGGAGACTCTATAGAATCTATAATGTTATTACTTGATAATTTAAATAAAGCCTCATGTGTCTGCTTATCAAAAACATAACTTTCTATTTTTTTTGTATCAATCATATTGAATCTAAATTAAAAAAAGAAAAACTAATCGTAATCTTCATCTTCATCATCAATGTTTTCTTCATCATCAAAGGTTTCTTCGTCTTCTGGTTCTTCCTGTTCTTCTAGTGGCTTTTGGTGTGTTGGCGTTTCTTGATAATTAGTTACTTCATCGTGAGTGTATTCATAAAGCTTTGTTAGCTCTCCTCTTTTTTCAAGAGCATTTTTTTGAAAGCCTTGATATCTCCAAATAACATCTGCCTTGGTTGGCTGGAAATCCCAAAGCCTAATGATAACAATATCATTTGCTTTTAGCCAAACATGCTTAAATAATTTGCCAGGAATCCTACATATCCTGTCCTTGCCATCTTCGCAAGCAATCTTAACTTGATTAGAACCCATTAGTTGTATGACTTTACCATACATCTCTAGTTCTTTTCTAAAAGGTGTTCTAATCTTCTTTAAAGCATTAGGATCTTGCTCTGCTGTTCTTTGTTGTTTATTAAAATATGCAGGCTTGTGCCCGCCTGTTGGTTTATTAACTGCCATTTCTTTACTCCTTTTTATTTCTTTTAATATAATTTTTGTATTCTTTTATCCATTTATCACAATAATCTAGAAGATCAGTTTTTGCTTCTCTAGATATACCATAATTTCCGGCCGCGATTTGTGTTTGGTGTTTTTCTAATATTTTTATTCCTTTTTCTATATTTTTAATATCTGGTTTTCTTGTAACTGTGTTTTCTTTAAAGGCTTCAAGAATAGAACCCCAAATCTTGCCTTTGTATGCTGTATATTCAGGGGTCACATAAAATTTTGGCCTCTCTGCCATTAACCTATTTGGCTTCTTTTCTACCAATTGCTTTGGCTTTGGTCTAATTCTTATTGCTTGCCTCTTTATCATAAATTCTCTTTTTCTATATCTTGTAAATTTGCGTGTGTGCGATCTTGTCTATGTGAATTATTTGACCTTTGGTGATTATCTTTTTCTTTAATAAGATATCACAAGCACGGTTTCCAAAAACATTTGCACAATCGCAATTGTTGATTTGCTCTAGGAAGCCTTTTTCAGTGATTTTTTCTGAACCATAAAATGATTTAGAAAGATGTATTTCTATTTCTCCGTGTTTAAGTGTTTTGTCCATTAACTCCTTATCGCAACAAGCAAATATTATTTTGCCATTCTGATTATGCACCTTTCCTATCATTGTTTAACTCCAATCTATAGTTTTGGCAATGGACTAACTGCACCACACGCAGTACATCTTAAAACCTTTATGTTGTTTTTGGTTACGATCTCTGTGTCTGGTTTTTTACATGCAGAACACAAGACATAGATATTTATGAACTTATCAAGTATTTGGTTTATCTTATTATAATCAAAAGTGCCATTTAAAACTAAAGAGGTATTATTAACAATAGTTGAAGAGGTGCTAATCTCTTTCATAACAAATTTGTAAAGAAGGTTAGTGTCTCTATTTAGGTCTTTAGAAACCTTAACAAAATTCTTCCATATTGTCTGCTTACCCTGAATGATTGATTGAGCTGTTGGAATTTCAAATCTTTTATGCTCTTTGGCTTTTGAAGGTAGAGACATATATAGCCTATCAAGTAATTTGTTGTAATTTAAATCAATATCAGTTGTTGTTTTTTCAATGTCTTTTTTTGTCTTTGCCATATATATAATATTGCATAAATGCTTTTATAAAGCTATTTTTGAGCTAGTTAAATAATAAATTAATTAATAAACCTAAAGCGTATGATACAACTAAAACAGCAAAAGCAATAATCGTATTTTTAATAATTGTTTTTAGAATATTTTCGTTTTGGGCAATAGCTATTAATAGATTTAAAAAAATAATTAATAATAAGCCCCAAATAATACTAACAATTATTGCAGAACTTAAAGAAAACAATAAAAACGGAAATATAAAGGACAAGGCAAAAATCAACTTGCCAATAAAAACATTGATTGCAGATTTAAGTGCTTGTTTTTTTGTTGTTCCTCTTTCTGAAATCTTTAAAGAATAAACACCTAAAGAATCAGATAAAGAATCTGCTATAGCAATACTTAAGATACCGCCAATCACAGCTAGCCTTGAAGCAGTAGCGCCCATTAACCCTACCATCACACCAAGTGTTGTTAATACTCCAGAAGATATGCCAAATGCAAACTTGCCAAAAACATCATAAAGCTTAGTGAACAAACGATCTATTGGCTTTTGTTTTTTAAGTAGCATATCAAAGTAAGTTTGCTTTATTGGTTTTGATGTAATCTTTAATTTAGAGATTAAGGCATTCATTTCTCTTAATTTTGACTTGTCCAAAATTACAAACCCAATAAATTTGCCTAAACCTTCAACATCATCAATATTGATAATTACAGAATGGTAAACATAGATGCTTCTTCTCTTATTAATTTGAAGCTCTTCAATATAGTTTTGGTTTAGATCTTTTACTTTTTTATCTAGAATCTTTCCAGTTATTTTTTGAGAATGTACAAATTCTTCTTTACCTAGGATATGCCGGTGGCTGTAAATAATAGTGTCTGTATTTTTTTCTTTTCTAACTCTTAGGGTTTCGTTCGTTTTTTTGTGCTTGTAATATTTGTCTTCTTGAACAATTACCCCAATCTTCTTTGCACCAATGGCTAATAACTTGCTTCCAGAGATATTCTGCTTAAATGTTTTTGTAAATTCGTTAAATCCAGAGTTTTCTAACATATATGCTCAAATTTAATACTATATTTACTAACGATTAACTTTTAAAGTATTTAGTTCTCATAATTATATAGTGGTTTGATAAAATGGCTAAAAAGAAAAAATCAGATAAACATTTAAGTTCGGATTTGTTTAAGCCAGGAAAAGTTACTATCTATGTTTATGTAATTGTTATTTGCCTTATTATTGGATTTGTAGCATTAAGTTTTGTTTCTAGCTTAAACAAAACAGACAAATACAAGACACAAGCAATTGAGGATTGTGTTGCTCTTTGTAATGAAAGGCTTGTTAAAAATGACTTGCCATCTACAGGGCCTTGCCTTTCTGAATCTATTGCTCCTGGCTGGGTTTGTGATTCTGTAAGCACTCCAAGAAACAAATATGTAGATGATCTTAAAGAAAACCAATGTGAGTCCTATCTCTCAGGAATAAACAAAAGGTTTGTAGAAGTTAGCACTAATTGTGAGTTTCTAAAGACAAACTAATGTTATAACAATCACTACTAGCATCAGTGCAACCTGTATTGGCAGAGCAGGAAGTGCCTTTATTTTTGCCTTGTATTTGTCTAAGATATAGAAGGTCAAAAACAACCCAACAATTGAAGCAATCCAGATTCCAGAAATTGGAATTAATATTTGTAATAATGAATATTTCTTAATTAATAAAGCCAAAAGACTAGAAGAAACAAGGGCAGGGACAACAAGATCTCCGCCACCAAGCTTATATTCTCTTTTTTTTGTTGGAATCAAAAACAACAATGATATTTTTTTCTTAATAATCATGTCTGCAAGAGTAATCATGTGCTTTGTAAAAAACACAGCGACAATATCATAGATTGCAAGAAGTATTAACAAAACAATTACAGGGATAATGCCTAGGCTTATGCCAATAATTGCACCAGCACCAGCAATAGCCATTGCCAAGATAATGTTGTTATACCATTTTGTGTAAATTGTTTCTTTTTTAAAGGAATATTTTATTAATAACAAAACCATAGTTGCTAGATATGCAAGAATTGTAGGCAAAAACATTGAAAAGATCAAAGACACTCCACCAAACAAAGCTAAAGCCTCAATCACTACCAGGTAATTTTGCCTTTTGAATATTTTTCTTAAAACAATAATGATTACAGAAAATAAAATTATGTAGCCGACAATAAAAAAAGCATTCCAAACACTATTTGGATCTTTATCAACAAGTGTTAATTGCAGGTCTTGAGGAAGATAACTGATAGTCACAAAAATCGCAATCACTTGAACTAGAAAAAACAAAAACAAAAACGAAAGTAAAAATTTTCTATCCTTTAAAGCACTGTACATTTTTTTATCACATTGGCTGTTGTTCAACTGGCTTAATCAGGCCAGATTTTGGCTCATAAAGCTCTCCTGATTTCTTTAATTTTAAGATGGCGTCCATTAACTTATCTCTGCTTATGTTTTGTTTTTCCATAGTCTCTGAGATTTCTGCTATTGTTACTGCTTTGCCATCTACAGTCATATCTTTAATTATGTTTAGAACCCTTTTTATAAATTGCCTTTCGCTTGTTGAGGTGCCTGTTGTTATAATGTCTATATCAATCTTTCCTGTTTCCATATCTACTGCTGTTTGCTCAAGAGAAATCTTAAAGATATTTATTGCTCTTTGTGCATCTTCAAGCTCTATTGTTGATTTTAAACGAACCTTTGCACTTGCCTCTGATAACCTTATAAGACCCTCAAGCTGTCTTGGGGTTGCTGCAAAGCTTTCTGATTTTCTGCCTAGGTCTCTCAAGTCAATATAGTAGTTTAGAATCTTTTCTGAAGCCTCTTTACTTAACTTTGGTCTAATATACTGACGAGCATATGCTACATATTTCTTGAAAATATTAGAATCTATTTTTGGAAGAACTGTGTCTTGGATTTTTTCCATTTCTTCCTTTGTTAGTTCGGTGTTTGGTTCAGAAAGTTTTTGAGCAGCCTCTTGAACATCTATTATGTGTCTTCCAAGCTCTATGTCAAGAGTTCTGTTTAGAACATCTCTAATAATAAAATACAAATCAAATCTTGAAAGAAGAGAAAATGGCAAATCTATCTGCTCTATTGGATTCTTGAACTTATCAAATCTATTGAACTTTGGGTTTGCTGCTGCAAGAATAGAAGTATCTGCTCTAAACTTAGCATATAGTCCTGCTTTGGAAACAGAAACTGTTGCTTGGGCCATAGCTTCGTGAAGAGTGCTTCTGTCTTCATTATCCATCTTGTCAAACTCATCAATCATTGCTATTCCGCCAGAAGCTAAAACAACAGCACCGGCTTTTAGAGTCCAACCACCTTCGCCAAAGTCATCTTTAACAGCAGAAACTGTCAGACCTGCACCAGATGCACTTTTTCCAGAGACAAATATTGACTTTGGGGCAATAGTTGCTGCGTTTCTTAAAAGTTCGGACTTACCTGTAGATGGGTCACCGACTAGAAGAATATGGATGTTGCCTCTAAAGTCCTGTTTTTGAACTTTCTTTTTTACACCACCAAACATCTGGAGAGTAATTGCTTGTTTAACAATATCGTGACCATAGATCTTTGGGGCAATTGATTGAGCAAGTAACTCATAGATATCCTCTTTTTTGGCAAGCTGTTTAATCTCTTCAATCTCATCAGGAGTAATGTCAAGCTCTTCAAATTCCTGATCTACTTTTTCTAGGTGGTTTGCTATCATGTACTTATTAAACATGTTTGAATCTTTCTGTGGCTTTAGTTTTACAACGCCTGTTACAATTACCTTGTCACCAGCAGAACAAGAATTTACAAGATCATCAGAAATAAAAACCTCAACATGATTTGCTTGTTCACTGCCTTTTAAGTTTTCTATAGGTTCTTGAATTTCAAGCTTTTGGTAATCTATAAATTTGCTTTGTTCAAGGTCTAAATCAAACTCTCTAGATTTGCAGTCACACACTACTGGTTTTGTTAGAGTTTGAGATGTTTGTTTAATGTTATAAGAATTTTGACATTTTCTACAAATGAAATGGGCGTCTGTCATTTTTTGTAGCCTTTCAGTAATCTGTCTTATCATGCCTTCTGCAGACACCAAACAAGTAAGGTGCTTAGAGCCGATATCTCTAATATCTACTCTGTATTCTTCAGGGAGATTAAAGAACCTTATGTGTGGCTCAAACTTTTGATCTGTTTGCTCAAGAATTCCAACATCTATTCTTCTTAGAGCAACTGTTGCTGCTTCAATTATTATGTTTGGGTTTTCTATCAATCTTTCTGAGATATTAAGATCATAGGCTTCTAGTTTTTTATAATCAATGTCTAGGCTTTTTTTTTCAGGATAGTTTGATGCTAAAATTTCTATTTCTTTTTTATAGACTGCTTCTAAAAAATCAGTAAATATCGATATATATTCATCTAGAGCCAAGTTTGTTTTGCCATTTTGGCTTTCGTCAAATTCTTCTTCAAAATCAAACTCTGTCATAAATTAATCCCCTAATATTATATTAGGTCAAATTCGTTATATGCCTGCCTAGTTAGGAAATACCCGCCATTTTGCATAAAAACCCACAAAAACAATACAGGAAGTGAGGGGGAAACATAAAATCATCTGGGCTTAGAAGACATTCTTCTGTATGTTTCTTTCATTCTTTTTATTCCAGGAACAACGACCTTGACTTTTCCCTTTGTTTTTTTCCCTTTTATTAATTTTCTTTTAGCATAAACCTCATCTAAGTGTCTTTCTAGTTCTGTTTTTACAAGTTTTTTCAAAAACCGCTCTTTATCTTTTGACATCCAAAAAGGTTTTTCTATTTCTGCTGGTGTTCCAAAATGAATTCCGTTTTTGGTTTTTATTGCATAAATTTCTAAAGTTATTGGGTCAATTGCCAATTCTAGATACCCTTTTCCTAAATTCATCTTTTGTGATCTTAGTTCTTTATTTTCTCGTTTTGTTAATATATTATTTTCTGGTGAGCCAACCTGAGACTTAAAAAACATTCTTCTTACTGTTCCATCGGGCATAGTGACTTTTGCTGTTGTTATTGTACCTGATCTTATTGCTCTTACAAAACCATCATAGGTTTCATTACATTTTTTATTAAATTCTATTATGTGGGGTTCTCTTGGAATTGTATTAGTGTGTAATGATTTTAATGTGGGTATTACAGACCTGTGTAGTTTGTCACTTGCATAAGATTTGCTTAATTTTTTTAAGTTTATTAAAAAGACAGAAAACTTATTTGCTAGTTCAATATTAGAATATTTGTCAGAAAGCCTGACTAAAGAAGACACGATTTCTTTTTTTTCAGGGTGTGGACATTGACTTAAATATTTTAATAAAGGAATATCAAAAAATCCTCTGATATTGAACTTTTTTCCAAAAATTTTTATTTTTGATCTATCTATTCTAGAAGAATGATAGAAATCAAAAAAATCTTCTAAGAAAACTATTGATTTTTTTGCTAATTTTTGTTGTTCTTCGTTGTAGAAAATAATTGTTCTTTTGTTGTTTTTTTCAATTATGTTGATTGTTTGTGGTGATACCCTAAATGGTAATGAAGAATCGTAAATTAATTCTGTTTTCATATCTTACTCTATCTCAAAAGTGCTTGCCATAAACTCTAGTTGGTTTGAAAAATCATTTATCTTTGCTTTTCCTGTAACAGTGGCCTTCTTACCTAAAAGCTTACTTTCTGCCTTAGAAAATATCTTTTCTTTCTCTTCTGGTGTCAGGTCTTTTTTTAGATCTTCTTTTTTAAGATCATAAACGCTTTCTAAAAGCTGGTTGAAAAGACTTACTTTTATTACTCCTGTTGAGTCATCAAGAGTTACTGAAGAAAAGATATTCATGTCAGGATCTACTGGCTTGTTACAAGCTTCGCAAATAAACTCGTTATTGATAATAAAGACTTTTTCTCTACATTCTGGGCATTTGAAAGATCTTAAGTTTCCCTTGTTAATTGAAATTATTGCCCCAGAGATCTTGTAGTTGTTATTGTTTTGAAGAGCACTAATCTTTTCCTCTTTAAAATCATTTGAAACAAGCTCGCTTAATGGAGGGATCTTTATTTTAGTGTTTGGGTCTTTTGTGACAGTAGAATTCCAATTAATATATAACTCCAGATCATAAAGGCCATCTTTGATTGTAACATCAGATAATCTTATTAGGTCGCCTTTTTTTAAATTATTTGAAATCTCTTTTGCCCATGCATCAAAAGCAATACATCTTATAGTCTTTAAGCCATCGCTTATCTCAAAATTAATAACAAACCTTTCTCTTTCTTCTCTTGTAAATGTCTTTATTGGATAAAGGGCGATGATTCTGCCATAGGTATCAACTGTTCCTTCTGGTGCAGAATCAATTTCTGAAATCTTAATTACATTTTCTTTAATCTTTTTAATATCTGTTCCTTCTGGGTTTTTAATTACTTGGCCACCTTGTCTTAAGGATAGCTCTAACTTATCATTATATTGGTTGATTGCTGCATCTTTTATCAGAACCAGATCGTTCTTTTCAAAGCCCTGTTCCTTAACAATTTCTGCCTTGTCTTGCCATAGATTAAGTTTAATTATTCCTGTTTCATCTTCTAGATAGATTGCTTGGATCTTGCCAAGTCCTCCATCTTTTGACTTGTAGGTTCTAAGAGGAGGGATAGATTTTATTCTTGCATAAAGAGTAACAGAATCAATGCTTGGGGTAATTTCTGAGATTTTTGTTACAGCACTAGTCTTTTGCTTTAAGTCTAGATTAACGCCTAGTTGCTTAGAGAGAAGAATGTTTGCTCCAACATCGCTTAAGAGGCCTTGATATTTTTCTTTTATCTCTTCTAGCTTGGAATTAAGCTCTTCATCGCTTAAGCCACTTTGGGTTTTAATAATAGAATAAATTTGTTCACTTGTTAGTTGCATATTTTTCACCTAATATATATTTAAGACCCCAATATATTAAAAAGTTACCTTGTTCTAATGCCCTATTATTTTCTTTAGTTTGTTTAAAATAAAACTCTTTTTGTTCATTGGTTTTACATTTATCCATAATTTTTAGGTTTTTTGCCAAACTAATTTCTCGCATCAATGGTGCGAGTTTTATATATTTGAAAATATTTATTTGGCATAAATATATAATGGCCTTAGAAAAGGGGGTTGTTTTCGGGGGGGTAGGTGTCCAGTGCGAAATTGTTACAAAAACCCTTTTATCATTTCTTCTAATTTTAAATAAACTTCTTTTCTTTTCGCCTGATTTAAATCACAAATATGCATAATTACCATTTCTTTTGGCAAAGTAAAAATAGCGTTTAACTTAATTGTGCTATCATACAATAACCCATCAGCTTTAGTTAATTTTATCCCTGATGCTTTTTTATTACTTGTAATTGCAGCAAGAATTATATTGCCATATTCAGAAAATAAAACAAGTGCTGGTCTTACTTTAGAACTAGTGTTATCAATAAATGGAAAATCAATAAGAACTACTTGCCCGACTTTGGCCTCAATTTTTCCCATTTTTCATCTTCTTTATTGTCCCAGACTTCCCTCATTTTTATTTTTTGTGCATTCATCATTAATTTGAAATAATCGTCTTTTGCTGATTTAGACTTCAATAAATTTGAAATTACATCATCAAATGATTGTCTAGGGTGCATTTTTAGTTTTTTTAAATCATTTACAACAGATTTTGATAATTGTATTGTGGTATATTCTGACATGCTATAATCACCTATAAGTAATTATAGCAAGTTATATTTTTAAATAAATCTTTTATGTGCAAATATATTATAACCTTAGAAACAGGGGTTGTTTTCGGGAGGGTAGATGTCCAGTGCAAGATTTAAAAAACATTTATTTTTAAAACATTTTGATATTAATTTTTCTAATTAAAATATGTTAAAATCACGAACTTAAATATGATAATAAAAATGTCAAAGTAAAATAAATTAACAACATATATAAACATAAAGTAAGATATATATTTACTAATAAACATAAAGTAAGATTTACTAAAAAATATAAAATAAGAACAAGATGAAGATTGGCAATTATACTGTTGGGGACTACATAGTAGATAATGAAGGTGGCAAGAAAAAGCTTATCTTTGATTGTAGACATTGTGTCTATAACACTTCTATTTCTGATGATCCTAGGTGTAGATACCATGTCATGAAAACACTTGCAACAGTTGATGCTGATGAAGTTATTCTTGCAGAAGTCTATGAAAGAGTATATACTCAAAAGCAAACTTCCTTTCTTAAAGAAATGGTAGACCTGTTGCTTGATTTTGAGAACAGGGCTGTTTGGGTATCCTCTCATCTTAAAATAGAAGACATGGATTGTGATGAGTGTTATCCACAAAGGCATAATAATATTCTTAGGTTTGCTAGAGATCTTTTATCTTATGACCCTATAGCATCATATATCTCTCTTCTCAAAGAAGTAGAAAACACAAAAACTAGAGCAAATGAACAATCTGGAAGAGATTGTGAAAAATGCTTTAAAGCTAATCTTAAACATTTATTGTCTTTAAAAGAACAATATGATAAAACTGATTTTGTTAAGACATTAAAGCCGATACTTACAAAAATAAAGGACTATAATGATCTAACAGATGTTTATAAGACAGTATTTGAAGCACAAGTCAAGCCAGCTTTTATTGGCTCTCAGCTTCTAAGAAGTGATGCAGAAAAATTTGAGTTGATAGATGAATATCAAGTGCTAACCACAAATGTTCAGATATTTAAACATCCAGAAAAGATAGAGCTAATCTATAATATAAATCCACCAGAATATACTTTGTCACCAGACCATTATTTTGTTTTGTCAAAAACAAAAGACACTGTTGCTAATTATCAGCCAGGAAAAGTAACATTAACTTCTGGAACTGGCACAAGAAAATATTTCCAAAGAATATACCAAAGCACGATTGTTGATGTTGCTAGAAAATATGGAATTTCTTTAGCACCAGATGATGTTACTGCTCTTTCTGAAATTGTTACAAGATACACTATAGGCTATGGCATCTTGGAGATGGTATTATCTGATAGAAACATAACAGATGTCTATATTGATTCGCCAATCGGTGCCAGACCAATCTATATTGTGCATAGCAAATATGGTCAATGCCAAACAAACATACTTTATACAGATAAAGAAGCAGAATCTCTTGTTGGTAAAATGAGGGCAATGTCTGGAAGGCCTTTTGATGATGCTCACCCAATTTTAGATTATGATCTTCCAGATCTTAATACTAGAGTTGCTGCTATTGGCAGGCCACTAGCAACTGATGGCACTGCTTTTGCATTTAGATTGCATAAAGACACGCCATGGACCTTGCCACAACTGATTAATGTCAAGTCCCTAAATCCATTAGCTGCAGGAATGCTATCTTTTTTCATAGATAATAGCTCAACATTATTAGTTGCAGGTTCTCGTGGGTCTGGTAAAACATCTTTGATGACTGCTTTAATGCAAGAGATTTTACAGAACAAAAGAATAATTGTTCAGGAAGACACTCTTGAATTACCAATAATGTACTTAAAAGACATTGGATTTAATGCTCAAAGACTAAAAACAAAATCAGCAATTGGTTCTGATGAGGAGTCTGGCGAAGTCAAGCCAGAAGATGCATTAAGAACTGCTTTAAGACTTGGAGACTCCGCTATCATTGTTGGAGAAGTTAGAAGTGTAGAAGCTAAGGTCTTATATGAAGCTATGAGAATTGGCGCTGCTGGTAATGTTGTTATGGGAACAATCCATGCAGACTCTGCTTATGCTGTATGGGACAGAGTTGTTAATGACTTGGGGGTTCCAACAACTTCTTTTAAGGCTACAGATCTTGTCGTTGTAACTAAACCTATAAGATTTAAAGGTTCATTAAAGAGCCATAGAAGAGTAGTGCAAATAACAGAAGTCAAGAAACATTGGAATACCGATCCAGATGCTGAAGGTGGATTGATTGATTTAATGACTTATGATGCAGGAAAAGATGCATTAATATTAAACGAAGATGCACTTAAAGATTCTGATCTTTTTACAAAGATTTCAACATTGTCTGGAATGTCAATTGAAGAGATATGGGATAATATCAAGCTTTTAGCTAAGGAAAAGGAATATCAGGTAGAGCTTGCTAGAGAATTAAAGTGTATGGAGTTGTTGGAGGCAGAATACACTATATCTATACACAATAAACTGCTTTTGATTAAGGAAGAGTGGATAGAAGAGTATGGCAAGATTGATTTTAATGCTATTCTTGTTGAGTGGAAGAAATGGCTAAAAGAGGATTTTGCCCCAACCATTGTAAAAAGAATAAATGAAAATAAGAAATTAGAAGAATAAATTTGTTTAATGGATTAATTACATTTCATAGGTGTGTGCAAAACATATAAAAAGATGTCAGTTATAATTGACATGTTTTTAGAAGTGTGCAAAGTATAGTTTACATGTTTTTTGGGCGTGTTTGTTTAAAAATAACGTGATAGCAAGCAATAAATTTAGATATTAAAAAGAATAAATGAAAACAAGAAATTAGAAGAATAAAGTTTATTTCTTATTTGCTGTTTTGGTTCTTGCTTTTGGCTCAATTTGTATTTTGGAGAAAACAAAGATATACAATATTGGCAATATTCCGATTGTGTTTAAAACAAGCATAACTCCAAACCAAGGCATATGATCATTTTTACATGCTTTCCATAAAGCAAATCCTTTCCAAATCAAATCCCAAATTGTTAATGCAATAATAAGCCATAATAATGTGTTTTCTGAAATCATAATAATATATATGAAAGAAAAATATTTAAAATCAAAGTTTGTTCCTTTTTGGGTTTTTTCTCTTTTTTATAACAATCAGTATTATAGCAATTATTACTACTAATATTGAAAGATCTAAAAGCCAGAAAAGCCAAGTGTTTGATTTCTTTTTTTCTGAAGTTTCAGATTCTTGATTTTCTCCTGAAACTGCAGTAATTACTGGAACACCTGTTGTGTCGGTTATTTTGTCTGTATTAGTATCATTGTTGGTTGTTGTGTTAGTGTCAGGAGAGTAAGTGATTGTTTTGTCTTTGTATGTTGTGTTGTTAGTATTATCTGCAGATGAACTTCCAGATGAGGAAGATTCATAATCGTCATCATCTTCTTCTGAAACCTCTTGTATTTTCACACTTATATCTTGTCTTTTTGAACAACTTGTTTTATCTTTATCAGTAAATTTACCATCAAATTGTAATTTTATAGTTTTTGTGGTTGTTGACTCAAACACATCTGATACAATTTCTATTCTTAGGTATTCTGAATCTTTATTATTGATTTTTGTAGGCTCTTCTTTGATTGTAATGTCTAGGCCAGATGCTTGCGTTAATGAAAGATTGGTTATATTAAAATTAAAACTTGAATCATTTGTTATTGCTATTGATTTTGTAACTGTGCTGTCTGAGTAGGTTGTTATTGATGTTGTTGTTACCTTTAGATCTGAACAGCTTGCTTTTTCTTCTTCCTCTTCTTCCTCTTCCTCCTCTTCTCCGGTGCTACCACCACCTGAACCGCCACCGCCACCACCAGTGCCACCGCCTCCAGAAGTTGCAGGGGTGTATGCTGTAAAATCAGTAAAGTGCTTTGTCCAGATTACTAAGTCTCCATCTTTAGAAGTATAGCAATCTCCTGTATGATTTTTATCGTAATTTTCTGAATTTAAATCTTGTAAATAAGTATCAGGATCTGAAAGTTGGTTTTCATCACATTCATCAATTCCATATAAGTTGCCATCAAGTATATACCCTGCTCTTTTTCCTGCCATACCGCCTATTATTATTTTTACTGCTTTAGAAAAAAGTAATGTCTTGTTCTCATCAAGTCCAAGAGTGATTGTAATTTCAGATGTTCCTTTATCGCCTATATCATAATTATCTGTAACTGTTGGTAGTATTAGGTTACCATCCCAGCCATTAATGCCCATTATGTTTGTATCTGAATAGATTGTTACTGAGTGTTTTGTTGTGGTTGTTTGTCTTTCAAAGAAGAAATTACCGTCTTCTGGGACAATTACAGAATTATTGTCTGTATCTAAAATTTCAGATAGATCAAAAATAACTTGTGAGTTGCTGTCTACAAATGATGGAATAACAACAGTGTAGCTAGAATCATCATGCTCAAAGCTAACATAGTTATTATCAACAATTCTTTGAAAGCTCCATTTGTTATTATCTAATACTAGATGGAAAGGAGTGTAAGGATTATTAGAATCATCAACTAATGAACAATTGGTATCGTCAATCATTATTATTGCGCCATTATTTGAATCAGTTGTATTAAAATCAATATAATATCCGTTTTCATCATTATGATAGATTGCTGAAAAAATAGCTCTGTTCACATCAATAGTTAGATAATAAAAATTTAAATCGTGCCCATCTACTAATGGTGTTATATTTAGGTTTGGTGGGTTTGTGTCTAGATTTAAATTTTCTGTAAAATATACCCTCACATGATTTTCATCATTATTGTTTGTATCAATATAGGAGAAAGGCAGTGCATTATCATCTATTGTTGTGTTGTTATCTAAATAACTTGCATCAATTAGAGGAGATTTATTTCCAAGAATATCAACAAATGCATTTTCATCTATTTTAAAAGAGTCATTTACATCAGTAAATAATGCAAATGCAGGAGAAAAATAAATTGTTATTAAGTTATTATTTGCATCTACATCTAAAGAACTAACTACATCTTCTATTCCGTTAACAACAATTTTGTTTTTTGTGTTTTCATCAATGCAATCAAAATTAATATCTTCGTCATCAAAGCTTAAAATCATTTTATATCTGTTTGGGATTGTTATATTTTTTAATATTGGAGCCGTAGTATCCCAAACAAAATTAAAATTAGAATCTTTTGAATTACCTGCACGGTCAGTGACTGTTAAAGTAATAGTGTAGTTGCCATCAGATGATGCATTGATGTCTGTAGATTCTAAATTAGGAGATAGAATGTTTACCTCATCAAGTGTGCTCCAATAATAAGTAGCTATACCAGAACCGTCATCACTTGCATTGGAATCGATATGTATTGTTTGATTGGTATAAACATCATTTAAGGAAATTGTTGGAGCTGTAGTATCCCAAATAAAATTAAAATCGGCTGATTGAGTGTTACCTGCACGATCTGTAACTGTTAAAGTAATAGTGTAGTTGCCATCAGATGATGCATTAATGTCTGTAGATTCTAAATTAGGAGATAGAATGTTTACCTCATCAAGTGTGCTCCAATAATAAGTAGCTATACCAGAACCGTCATCACTTGCATTGGAATCGATATGTATTGTTTGATTGGTATAAACAGTATTTAAGGAAATTGTTGGAGCATTAGTATCCCAAATAAAATTAAAATCTTCATATCCGGTATTACCAGCACGGTCAGTAACCGTTAAAGTGATATGATAGTTGCCATCGGCAGAAGCATTTATATCTGTGACATTAGAATCATCATCACTAAAAGTAATATTTTCCTGAGGAGAAGCAGACCACTTATAACTTGCAATACCAGAAAGTTCATCTGTTGCAGTGGCAGTAACAGTTACAGTCTGGTTTGTGTCAATGTCTTCTATGGCAGAAATAACAGGAGCAGTAGTGTCAATTATCAATTCATATGTGGTTCCGTCATAATAAGTAGCGTCCTCAATAGTCATCATGGCATTTACATCATAATTGCCATCTGCTAATTCTAAAGCAATAAGACTCCAAGTGTTTGTATCATAATCTACAACTACATTTGAATCTAAAGAAGTATAGCTTATTGAATTTATTATGATTATAAAATTTGCATCTCCTGATATGCCATTTAAATCAAATCTACCATTTGTATCTGGTGTACGGTCGTTTGTTACTAAAGGATTAACAGTTATGCTTGGTTCTGCAAAAACAAAACCTAAAATAAATATTAAAGACAAAGACAATAAAATCTTAGAAAGTGGTTTAGACATTATTAATTACCTCTAGTGTATTATCAGATATGTAAAATATATTATTTATTTAATATTATATGGCTGTTTATTTTATATATTTAATTATTTTATGAAAAATAAAAAGAAAAAATAAATGACGATTTATGTCTATTATAATAGACAGATTTCAAGAAATAGTAAAATGAAGTTTGTGTTTTTTGGGTAGCAATATTGGTCAGCTTGTTGAACAAAAAGAGGCTATTTTGTTCAATGTATTGAACAAAAATAAAAGTAGTCTTTGTGGGATAAAAACAAAAATAAAAGATTTTGGACATAAAAGTATAATACTTTATACTCCAAAATAATCACTATTTTTACAAAAATAAAGTTATCATTTAGTCTGATAGCAAGCAAGAAATTTCGAAATTAAAAAGAAAAAGAAAAAAATTGTAAAAGGGTATTTGCCCTTTACAATTTTGGTTTTAGACTTACTCGATTGGCCAGCTTGTGATTACGTTTATTAATTCGCTTGCTGCTGTGCCTGTATCTGCTTTTGTCCAACCAGCAACATAGATGTTACTGTTTGCGTGTTTACCTACGATAAAGTCGTCTTCTTCAACTAAGGAATCTTCAGTTATACCTTCAGCAAACTTGTTTACAAGGTGTCCACCTACTACGATTTTAGTACCTGATATTTCCATGACATCTTTCTTTAGAAGATCGCTTGGATTTACTTGAGTTTCAATGTATGGGTGATATGGGTTTGTTTGTTCTGTGTCGCCAGGTGTTGTAATTACTCCACCAATGAATAACTCGTATTTCTTTGGATCTTCAGGTAATGATACATTGATATATCCGTTAGCTATTTTTACTACTCCACCTGTTGCTGTGTATCCTTCTTGGATATCATCGTCGTCTTCATCATTCAAGTTGAATTTCCAATTACCATTAGCATATTTTACTTTTGGACCAGTAAAGTTATCCATTACGTCTTCATCTGCTAATTTGAAATTCTTTGTATCCATAGAGAAGTTAATATCTTTAGGTGCGGTATCTACATCTTTTATTGTAAAGATTGTTGCATTTCTGTCGCTACCTGTGTTGAAACCATCGAAAAAATCTGTTTCGTCTCCACCAGTTATTGAAAAAGTACCTTTTTTGCCTATATTTCCATCAGTTCCTTTGAATGCAATTGCCATTTCATTAGAATTTGCTAAAATTCTAAATTGGTGTGAGGTACCTGAAGTTAAATCACTTACTATGGTGACATTTGTGTCTGCTGCAACATCGTGTGCACCAGCAATGAATTCGTCTTCATCACTTGTTTCGCTTACTGTGTAGTTGCCATCAACATCTCTTATCAAATAATAGTCTTTGTTGTCAACTGCGAACTTCATTTTTGATTCTGATCCTGTTGTAAATGCTTTCTTCAAAAACAATGGAACTTCATATGTGTACTTATAATCTGACCACTTTATTGTTTTATTAGATGTTATTTCAAAGTCGTACATTGTTTCATCTGTTAGTCCAACAAACTTTACAGAACCTAAATCATTTGGGAAGTCTGCTGAATCGCCTATTTTTAATGCTGGGAAGTCTGCATTTTCTCCAACGTCACTCCAACCATCTGTATCTGTAACTCTTATTTCTTTAAGGTAGTGGTTTGCAGTGAATGTTTCATCCCAATTAGCAGTCCATTCTCTTTCGTCCTCGCCTGTGAAATCTTCAATCTCTTCTCCGTTGTTTAATTCTAACACAGCATTACCTTGGCTAATTTCAACATAACCTTGTTGATTATCTGCATAGTTGACTTCTGTAACAGTTATTTCAGATATCTTGCCATTGAATGTGGTTGATTTACCTTCTCTTAAGCTTTGTGATCCAACTTGTGAAGATCCTTGCTTTAACAATAGAAGAACTCTATCTTGTGTGATTGTTGATACTTCTACGGTGTAATCATCTATTACGAAAACGCCACCCTCTCTATATATTAACTTATTTTCTTGTTCAACTAAAGTTATTTTATCTTCAGTAATAGATCTTATCTTATATGTTTTACCCATGAATGGAATTTCTATATCGTGTTGTCCGCCAGCATTCAATGTATAATCTGTAGCTGATGTATCTGTTACTTTAATACCTGTACTGCCTAAATTTAGGGTGTATTTTGCAGTACCTGCTGGTATTTTTGCGATTACTGCTTGGACATCTTCATCTGCCTCAAAGTAAACGTCTGAAACATTTACATCCATAGTTTCTTTTACATTTTTTAGTGTTTTCTTTGTGTCATCGTGATCGTAATATTCTATGTCGCCATCGAATAATTTGTTGTATTTTGTATATTTTACACTGAAATCATCATCAAGGTCAAAACCCATATCATCATCATCGAACAAAGTGCCATCATCTGTTGTTGTGCCAGGAGTGCTAGGGGTTGGTACCCATGCGTCATATTGTGGGTTTCTCTTCTTTGCACTTGTTGCGATTGCGTTTGCTATGTTCTGTGCCCATTGATCGTCGTCTCCGTTTACTCCGGTAACAATACTTACTTTTGGTTGCATTGTTGAGGTTGTGTAAACATCGCCTTTTACAACTGGACCAAATGTGTCGCCACTGTTGTTACCAGCTATTGCTACGCCCAGAACACCTACACCTAATGCAAGTGCTGCTGCGCCAGCAACTACTTTTTTTACATTTATATTCTTCATTTATTTCTCCTCCATTTTAGTTTCTTTTCTTATAAAGAAACTTTTTTTGTTTATGAAGATTGAACCTGCGTATATCAATGACTGGTGAAAAAATAAAATCCAGTACTAAACAGATTCAGTATTCCATATATGTGGAATATAGAATTTAGAGAGCAGTAATGTTTAAAAAGGGTTGGTTTTTATAGCTCACTTTTGCGATGGCTGAAAAGGCAGGTAAAGACTGCGATAAGAGAGAAAATAAAACTATTTTTATGTATAATGTTAACAATAAAACAAGAAATTTGCAAAAAATAGAAAATTTGTTTTACTTAAGCTTTGTGTACATATATATATTATAGATAAAAATAATCTTTTTTAAAAAAAGATTTTTACTAATTTAGATGACACTCACTTATTATAATACAAACTATACATATATAGTGCAACATGTAAAAAGGATATCAGCTTGCTTTAGAAAACTATCTCAACCTAGATAGTGCTTCATTTTCTTTCTTTAGAGTATGTATCATTTGAGCATAGCCGTGTGTCATATCAGTAATTATCATAATTGTATTTTGTAAATCAGAAATTGTAACATTTAACTTGTCAGGCTTAAGAACTTCAACTGAGGTCGCTCCGTAAAAGTAAATTAGCTTAAATAAAGAGTTTATCTCGTTACAAGACAAAGTAGCAGAGATGTATGTAGAAAAAAGATCATCATGCACCACTATTTCTGCAAGAGTGCTATCATATATTAAATACTCTTTATCATTTTTTAAGGACTCTAGAATTTGCTCCATTCCTTTCCTTAAACTTAGTTTATCATTAGATTTAGACTCTATGATTACTGCCACCTTTATTGTGTTTTTATCATTTTCAGACAATCTCTTTCTCTCTGTTAGCTTATCTTTAACCTCTGAAGACAAAGAATACTTGACTGGAAAGCCCTCTTTTGTTATTAGCTTTAAAAACAGCATGTTTTTTAGAGCCTGAACAATCTGCTCATACCTGGCATTAGGGATAAGCCTTATTAGATCATCTTCGGTCTTGGAAGAATCAGCTAAATGTTTGCCTATAAGATTTTGTAGCTCTTGAATTTCTAGTTTTTCTTTTAGTTGTAAAGCCTCGTAGTCTAATTGTTTTTCCATAGATAATCATAATTTTGCTTGAAATATATATAACTTATAATTAAAAAAGTATTTAAAACCTTTATAATCAATTAAATAGATATGGATTATCTTTTATTGATTATAGGAGTACTACTAATAGTAGTTACAATATTACTTATTGGGCTAGCAAAAAACCTAATATTAAATAGCATTATTGGAGCAATGGGTTTTTTGATATGTTATTTTGTATTTAATATAAAGTTACCAATAGTAGTCACATTAATAGCATCAGCAATCTTTGGGCCAGCAGGTCTGGGGGTCATGCTTTTGTTATGGTTGTTTAAGATTATTTAAATATTTCCTAGATATACGTTTTTTAGCCCTTTGGCTTTTGCTAGCTTTTCTGCAAGCTTTAATGTTTCTAGCTTTGTTGGGATTATATTTTTTAAACGATAATATGGAAAGGCCCTTGAGAAATGCAAAGGAATATCTTTAGAAACAGAATATACAAAATCAATTGTTTCTTGGATATCTTCTGGCTTTGTGTTATAGCCTTCTATCATTAGGTTGGTGATCTCTATATGTATTTTATTTTTATGTAATTCTTTTATATTCTCTTTTATGTGCTTAAGCTTTATTCCAGGAACCAGTTCATCATATAATTTTTGAGTGCCTTTTAGATCAATGTTTATTGCATCTAGATATGGCATTATATCTTTTAAAACCTCTTTAGACATATAGCCATTACTTACCCAGATATTTTTTATATCTTGAGAGCTTGCTTTTTTCATGATGTCTAGAGCATAATCAACAAAGATTGTTGGCTCTGTATAGGTGTAAGAGATAGAAGGAGTTTTTCTTTCAATTGCTATATTTATGATCTCATCTGGAGAATAATAATCCATTGCCTCTAGATTGATGTTTTTACAATTAGAGATGTCATAGTTTTGGCAAAATGCACAATCAAAATTACAGCCTGCTGTTCCTAATGAAAGAGTCTTGGTGTTTGGAAGAAAATGATATATTGGCTTTTTTTCTATTGGATCTAGATTAATAGAAACAGGCTTGCCATAAACCAAAGAAACAAGTTTTTGATTTTCGTTTTTTCTAACTTTACAAAAGCCAGTGTTGTTTTTTGAGATTATACAATATCTATTACAAGCAAGGCATTTGATAGAATTAGGATCAACAACTTGAAAATATTTTGAAAACATAAATTAAAAAAAAGAAAAATAAAAAGGGAGAAATTTCATTTATTCCTTTTCCTTTTTATCTCTAGCAAAGAACAGGAAATAACCTAATGCACCTATTACTAACAATGCACCGATTAACAAAGCAATGCCTGTTGATGCATTTTCAGATAGGCCTAAGAAACCTGTTGTGCCTGATGTCTTTTCAGGATTTGCTACTGCAACATTACCAGTTGTTGGAGCTGTCTCTGTTGGTGTTGCTGGTGATGGAGTTGTTGGGGTTGTTACTACTGGTTGAGGTGCAGGTGTATTAACTACTGTTGGAGTTGTAACTACTGGTTGAGGTGTTGGTGTTACTGGTGTTGGTGTTGGGTTAACTGTTGGTGTGGTTGTAGTTCCTGTTACTCTTCTGCCGCCTCCGCTTCTCCTTATTATTGTTATTGCATCAACTTTATCTTCTTTTTTGTTTCCAAGTTCATCTGTTGCAGAATACCAAACTGTGTGTGTTCCTCTTGGCAATCTATCTAATTGTACACTCCAATTTCCATTTGGATCTATAGAGTTTACAACGTAATCTTTGCCATTTACTGTTATTTTAAACTCAGTTATATCGGTTAAATCCTCTACATTACCAGTTAACATTGGCTCTCTGGTTGGTGTAGAAATTGGGTCTACAATAACAATTGGTTCAGTTCTATCAATTGTTAAATTAATGTCTTTTTCTGTAATATTTCCTGCTGCGTCGAAAGCTTTGATTTTTAGTTTATATTCTTTACTATCTTCTTTAAAATCTGTATTGTCTAAATCCTCTACTTTAAAATAACATGTGAATTGTTTTTCCTTAGATAATCCAGGATTTACTTCTGCAGTTGGTAGTTCTAGTTTACAAGAAATTGGTTTTTGGATTTTGTTGTTAAGTAATATATCTGCCTCTACCTTTGCATTCTGGATAACGGTCTCGACAATTTCATTCTCATTTAAAAATAAAACTCCAGTTATATTGAAATCTTTGTTGTGTTGTCTTGGTTTTGTGTCTATTTTCATTTCTAGAGATATTGTATCTTTCATTATTTTAGCATACTTTTCTAATTCCTGTGCGTTAAAAAGTGTAATTTTAACACTAACCTTTATCTCGCCATCTTTTAAATCATTTAATTTAGCTGTGTTTTCCTTATCATAGACAATTATCTTTTCTTCTTTTACTGCAAATTTATTAAATAACACATCGGTTGTACCATCGCTAAAAGTAACTTCTAATGATTTAATACATTTTTCGCTGATTTTATTATTTAATAAGATGTTGCCAGAATAATTGTCTATATTTACAGAATTAATAGATACAAAATTAATTTCTTTTATTTCAACAGCTGTAGGGCATTTCACATCTCTTGCACCTATAGAGTCAGTAGATGGGGCTTGTGCAGAAACGACTTGTTTAGGCTCTGTTGAAATTAGTTGCCCAGCATATATTGGAGTCAATAATGCGAAAACAAAGAACACCCCTAATAAAATTTTAATTTTTGAGTTCATAAATTCTCTTTTCTCCTTTTTATTTTTCTTTTTTAATTTAAATTTTGTTTATTTAAATTAAATTTTTTTAAATTGTTTTTTTGTTTTGTTTATTTATTTTTTTGTTTTGGTTTTAAAATTACTGTTTGATTGGTTTTTTGTTAATATTATTGTTCGGTCTTATGTTAATCAAACACATAAGATCTCTTAATTGAAACATAAGATCTCTTAATTGAACTGTTTTGTAAAATCAGATATTAAGCTTGTAAGGTCAATACTTAATATATACTAGTGAGGGAAACCCTTTATAAACCTGTCGTGTTTGGTAATTTAACCTGTTCATTTATAAAAGGTAATGGCCATCTAAAGAGCCTATTTTTGTGTTTTAGCAGATAAATAATGGAAAAAAAGAGTTGGGTAGAAGAAAATAAAGAAAGAAATAAATGTGCTATTGCTAATCTAAATTATTTCTGTACCCTATAGATTTTCAGATCGAAATCTTTTGCCCTTATGTTTCCTATATCATCTTGTGCTATAAATTTTATCTTGTATTTGTCACTATCTTCAAAAAGAGAAATATCAAAGTCACAAGTAAATTCTGCAAACCTAGAAACCATGGTTGGTGATTCGCTTATGTAACAAGTAACCCAATTGTCAGATAATTTAACACCATCTAGTGATGTCTGCACTATTAAAGTTGAAGAACGGTCTATTCTTCCACGTATTTGAAAATCAGCTTTCTTTTTTAAAGAAGTATATCTTTCATAGATCTTCAAATAAGGAGCAACGGTGTATTTGATATTTCTTTTTGTAACTCCACATCTTGCATTATCAAAAGAAACAACAACAGAGATGTTGCCATCTTGTAAACTTGACAAATCTATGTTTTTAATAGTTAGGCTATTGATGTTTGGCCTTATGTTGTCTTTTGTAATAGAGACAGATTGAGAAGGATAATCTTCATTTATAAAAGATATATTTAATTCTTGGATAGTTACTTTTTTTTTGAACTTTAAAATGATTGAATAATCATTTTGATTAACATTATTAATTGGAACTAATTTGAACTTGACGATGTCTGCGACTTTACTACCTGAACTGCAAGGTCCAGAAGACGCCATAGATATTGCATTTTTAGATAATGTGCCTGCATATATTGGAGCCAATAATGCAAATACAAAGAAAATACCTAATATTATTTTAATTTTTGAATTCATAAATTTTTTTCCTTTTTTTATTTTGTTTTAAATACATCAAATAATATAAATTATAACAAATATTTTGATATACTTGTAAGAGAAATACTTTATAAACCTGCCGAGTATGAAGGTTTAGTCTTTCGTTTATAGAAGTTTATAAAGACAAAAAAAGTTTTTAAAAAAATAGAGAAAAAACCACAAGAAAATAAGATTGTTTCTTATTTCTTGTAGATTCTAACTAACTTTGTCTGCGCACAGATCTATCTGTTGATAGATAGATAGATGTCTTCAGTTTTAATATTTCTTGTAGTGTTATCTTCTGCGACAAATTTAATCATATATCTATCGCTATCTTCAACAAGAGAAATATTAAAGTAACATATGAAATCTAAATAATTAGATACCATGTTTGGTGAATCATTTGGGTTGCTTGTATGGCATGAGAACCAATCAACATCAAAATCAACACCATTTAATAATGTCTGCACAGTTAAAGTTGCTGAGTCAGCAATTCTTCCACGTATGTAAAAATCTGTGTTCTTTCTTATTGTCTTTTTTTCAAAAATTTCCAATCTAGGAGCGACTGTGTTTTTTGTAATTGTTGTTCGAACACCGCATCTATCATTAAATCCGCATCTTAAATTATTATATGAAACTGTTACAGTGTTTGTCCCATCTTGTAAATTGGACAAATCTAAATTTTCCATAGTTATGCTAGATTGGCTACCAGGTAATGAATTAATTTCATCTTCTTTCATATCGAACTGCTCGTATTCACCTGTTCCATCTGCAAAAAAAGCTCTTAAATGAGTGATTGGAGTAGTGTTTCCTTCTATGAAATGAACAGTAAATGAATAATTATCTTGATTTACATTACTTATTGGCTGTAGTTCTATATAATCAATTAGATTTGTATTATTATATGTCTCAGGAAATACATTTGGATTTGTTAAGTGTGTTAATGGTCTTCCAGCATATATTGGAGTCAATAATGCGAAAACAAAGAAAACACCAAATAATATTTTCATTTTAGAATTCATAATCTTTTTCTCCTTTTTTAGTTTTTTTGTTTTTGTGTTAAATCTTGTTATATTAATATATAGTATATCCAATAAACAAAATGTAACAACATAACAGAATAATACATTTGTTAGAGAAATACTTTATAAACCTGCCGAGTTAGGAAGCCTAACCAGCCCTTATATAAAAATAACATAGACCCAACAAATATATTTTAATAGTTTTTTAACATAATAATTAAATATGAAATATAATATTGATCTGCACATACATTCGCCTTATGCTTCGGGAGTATCTAAAAATATGAGTATACCAATACTTGCAAAAGAAGCAAAGCTAAAAGGCCTAAATGTCTTGGGAACAGGAGATATCTTACACCCTGATTGGTTTAAGCATGTTAAAGAAAATCTAATATTAGAAAAAGATTGTTATATTTTTAAAAATGACAAAAACTCAGATAACAAAACATATTTTATATTGACAACAGAAGTTGAAACAACAGGAAGAGTGCATCATCTTTTGTTTTTCAGAGAACTTTCGCAAGTCTTAGAATTTAAAAAAGAAATTGAAAGATTTTCAAGCGACATGAGTGTTTATGGAGGGGGTAGGCCAAGACTTTCTATTACTCCAAGCACATTATTGGATATTTGCATTAAACATGATGTGTTGATTGGGCCAGCACATGCATTTACCCCATATTTTGGAATATACTCAGGAAGTGATTACCTAAAAGAAGCATATGGAGAAAACTACAAAGAAGTAAGATTTATTGAACTAGGGCTGTCTGCTGACAGTAATAGCGCAAATGTTATTCCTGAACTTAAAGATCTAAAATTTTTCTCATTTTCAGATGCACATTCTCCTAATAGCTATAGAATAGGAAGAGAATATGTTTGTGCAGAACTAGAAAAGCCAAACTTTGAATCTATTAAAAATCTATTATATAATCTAGGAAATAATAAGATATTGTTTAATGTAGGGTATAACCCAAAAGAAGGAAAATATAATAGGACAGCTTGTAGAGATTGTAAGAAAATACATACTCTTAATGACGCAATAAAAAACAACTGGAGATGCCTAAAGTGCAGAGGCATATTAAAGAAAGGAGTAGAAGATAGAATCATTGAGATAGCTAAACTTCAAGGAAATACAGAACTTAAACAAATAACAGAAAGGCCAGATTACAAATATTTAATCCCGCTTGCTCAGATTATTCAAATGAAGATTGGAAAAGGAGAACTTTATAATAAAAGAGTACTGGAAAAATATGAAAAGCTAATCACAAGACATACAGAAATAGAAATTGTCTTGGAACTGCCAGAAGAAAAGCTAAAAGAACTAGATGAAGATATAGCAAAACTTGTGATGGCTTTTAGAAAAGGATTGGTGGTGTTTAGACCAGGCGGTGGTGGACACTACGGAGTGCCATTCATTTGCTTTACAGAAGAAGAAAGAAAAGCTAAAGAAGCAGAAATATTAAAAGAACAAAAAATACCATATATTCAAAAAACACTATTTTGAACCGTGTATTCTTGGATTATAGTCGCCTTTGCCATGATATTTTTTATTGATTGGTTCAGGCTTTAATATATCTTTTATTTGATTATATTCTTTTAGGAAATTTTCTACTTGTATCTCCATTTCTACAAACCTAAACATACTTGGCTTTGGGTTGTTAATAAATTCTATCAACTTTGCTGATAATACCCTTTGGCGACCTTCTATAACATTTAATAATTTCAAAATAGGCTCGTTGCCACTTGCTATTTTTCTTAATGACTGAATGTTTTGTTTGCCATGTAGATAAACATCTGAGATTTTAGAGACATACCTTTCGGACTCTGGATAGCTTCTTTTTATATGCTTTTTGAATTGTGATTCTAGTTTTAGTATGTGATTTTTCTTTTCTAAAAATGATCTTATTGGTTCAGAGGTTGTTTTTTTTATATTGCCACTAACTCTAGTTGTTTTTGGTTTAACTACCCTGTCTCCGGCAATGCTTGGTTCTTTAACAATCGGTTTCTTAACGATTGGTTTTTTAACAACTGGTTTTTTTATAGTTGTTGCTCTTCTCATAACGCGCATAACAAATCACATTTGACTATATAACATAATAAGTAAAACAAAGCATTTAAAAAGTATAAAGTTATGATTTCTTGCCATACATCTTTTCTGTTCGTTTATAGATCTTTTCTGTTTTCTTGTCTATGTCCTGAACAACAAGCTTAACTTTTTCTATATCTTTTGAGATGTCATTTTTATGTTGATAGATGCGAAGAGCAGAAATTCTTGAGAATTGTATGTCTAGTTTGTTGTATTTGTCTTCCATATCTTTTAATCTTTCGTTTGTGTCTGTTATTTGCTCTTTAAATTTAGTAACAACAAACCTGATCATAAATACAAATAACAATATCAAAAGAATAGAATTGACAATTAAAACAAATAAAATTAATGTTGATTCCATAAGCTTTAACTTTTATATTTTATTAAAAAGAAACAACAAATAGTTTATAAATGGCTGTTGTTTTTAATCAAATCACGTTTTTGGGCCTTTTGGCAATATTAGATTTTTTATTTTTTAGTTTGAATTGCTCATGAAGCCTTTTATCTAAAGAAACTAATTGCTCATTTGTACAGAAATCTAGTTTGCATTTTTGGCAAGATTGATAAGGCTCATTTTTGATTACGATTTTCCCAGCATCAAAATTAATGTCCCTGTATTTGGTTACTGTCTTGCCATTACAAAATGGGCATCTAACATCATTTTTCATATCAATGCCTTTTATTTATTAGTCCTTGTCAAAGAGCTGGTTAATAGATTTTTTAAAATGAAGATTAAAGATTGCCTGTGCAAAGTAGTCACTTATTGGGATAATCTCAAGCCAAGGGTGATTCTCTGCAAAATCATTTTCAAAATAGACTGCATCTGTTGCTATGATCTTTTCTAGAAGACCGTTATCATAAAGCTCGTCCATTCTTTCAACAGCCTTATCGTTTAATAGACAAAGAGAACAAGCAAAATAAACCTTGTTTGCCCCTTTTTCTTTTAAGATCTTTACTGCATTATAGACTGTTCCGCCAGTATCTAGAATGTCATCAATTAAAAAAACATCTTTGTCTTTGACCTTGCCAATAACTTCCATTGTTTCTACTTGGTTAATCTTTGAATAGTCCCTTTCTTTGTAGATTGTGATTACCCCTACACCAAGCTTAGATGCAAGAATTGTTGCTCTTTTCATACCCCCGACATCAGGAGACGAAATCAAAAGATTGTTAAAAGGGATATTGTCCAGTATGTATTTTTTAATGGCTTTACGAGCATAAAGATTTTCAAGAATTGCATTCTGGAAAAAACCAGCAATTGCAGGATTGTGAATATCCAAAGAAATGATTGTTTTTGCACCTGCTAGCTCCAGCTCTCTAGAGACAAGCCTTGCTGTTAGACATTCTCTGCCCCAAATCTTGTCTTGACGAGCATAAGGAAAAACAGGTATTACCACAGTTATATTTTTTGCACTAGCTACTCTTGCTGCATCAATTAATGTTGTTAATGCCCTGATATTATCATCAACAGACATACCGTATCTATTGTTAGAAACATCTTGGATAATAAAAACATTGCAACCTCTTATTGACTCTAGGATATTAGATTTTATTTCTGTATTTGCAAACCTGATCTCTTGAACAGGAGTTAAAGTAATTTCTGGCTCGTTATTCTCAGAAAGCAGTTCATTAAGGTGCTTTAAAACACTCTTTGCGAAATGCTCACCAGACCTACAAGAAAGTAATTTTATGTCATGCATATATTTTCACGGATTTTTATTTTTTAACCAGTAATTACAACTTTGGGTTTTAAGCTAAATGCCTTTTTACAAAGACCAGCATCAACCACTGAATCAACAACCACTTTTGAGGACTTATAAGCTGCTGGTTGCTCTTCTCTTAAAACATTCTCTGAATGTCCAGAAAGATAAATTCCTTTTTTTAAGAGCTTTTGCTTTAGATCTTTTGCAGAGATTTTTGACTTTGCTTTATCTCTAGACATTACTCTCCCACAGCCGTGAGGAAGAGTAGAAAATGTCTCTTTTCTCATTTTTTCTTTTGGCAATAAAACATAAGTATCATCTAACATTGAGCCTGGCAAAATCACAGGAGTGCCACTCTCTAAAAACTCTGAATGATCAGATAATCTTTCAGAGATTATTCCCCTTATTGCGCCTTTTCTGGTAACCAGATACCTTTTCTTATTACGAGTTTCTATTTTTGCAAAATTATGTGAGCAATCGTAAAGGAGACGGGCGTTGATGGTGCCATGTCCAAGATTTAGTGCATTTTCTAAAGCATCTATTATTCTTTTAGAAAGAACAGCCCTGTTTACAAAAGCGTAGTTTGCAGCTGCGCACATTGTCTTGTAATAATGAGAGCCATCTTTTGAATTTAAATATAAATATTCGATTGGATCTTTGTGCTTGCATTTTTTTGTAAACTCATCAGCAACTTGATAACCAAGCCCTCTTGAGCCTGTATGAAGCATAATAAGAATTTGATCTTTCTCTATCTTGTGCCTTTTACAAAAAAACTTATCAAAGATTTTGTCAACAACCAACAGATCAATAAAATGATTGCCTTGCCCAAGTGTTCCAAGCTGAGTCAGGCCTTTTTCTATTGCTGTCTTTGATAGATATTTTGGACTTGCATCACGAAAACAACCTTGCCTATCAACATATAGCTTATCAAACTTATTTGCGTAGCTGTTTTTTACTGCCCATTCCAGACCTTGATAACAAATCTCTTTTAAATCCTGTTTTGTTATCTTTATTCCGTCTTTTGAAAGGCCAATAGGTAACTTCTCAAAAGCCTTTACTATTTCTTTGTATTGCTTTTCAGAAATATCTTTAGATTTGAGATTTGTCCTAATAAGACGAATACCACAATTTATGTCTGTCCCTATTGCTTTTGGACTGATTATTGGATCATTATCAGCATCAACTACAAAACAAGAACCAACAGGCACACCATGACCAACATGAAGATCTGGAAAGCCATATACATAATCGCAAATTCCTGGTAATTTAGAAATAGAATAAAGTTGTTCTATACAAGATTTGTCCAGTTTAGAAAATAGAGATTTACTAGAAATGATTTTTACTTTGTTGTTTTCATCAACAAAAATATTTTTTTTTGTTTGTTTAAACATTTTATTGCAAATTTTAAATTTTTTAAAAAAATCTAAAGATAAATAGATTTGCAAGTTTACTAATTATGATGCTATCAAAAAGATATTTAGTTTTTAAGCTCAATACCTATTTGTAGATCTGCAGGGACATCAACTCTCATTATTCTTCTAAGAATCTTGTCATCTGCCTTAATATCAATTATTCGCTTATGGATTCGTAACTGATATTTTTCATAAGTTTCTGTTCCGCCAGCAGAAACGCCTCTTCTTACTGGCACAACTAACTTCTTAGTCTTCAAAGGGATTATGCCTGTGTGCTTTACTCCGCTCTTTGAAGCTACATCTATAATTTCCTTGCAAAATTCTGTAACTTTCTTGTAATCAGTTCCTGTGACTATTACTCTTGCTGTTTGCATTTTATCACTTGTATTTTTTTAGAAAAAATATTAAAAGAAAAGCAAATTTATTGCTTTTTCTTTATTTCTTGTATTACTCCTGCTGCAACGGTCTTGCCCATGTCTCTGATAGCAAATCTGCCAAGTTGTGGGAAGTCTTTGTAGGTCTCACAAGCAAGTGGCTGTAATGGCTTGATTCTTACAATTGCAGCATCACCTGTCTTTAAGAACTTTGGAGCATCTTCAACTGTTGGAGCAACCTTTTTTACTAACTCAACAATTGCACAAGACATTTGTGCGGTGTGTATGTGGAATACTGGAGTGTAACCAGCTGTGATTGCTGTTGGGTGGTTTAGAACAATTATTTGAGCAGTAAATTCTGCTGCAACTGTTGGTGGGTTATTCTCTGGGCCAACAACAGAACCTCTCTTAATTGCTCCTTTATCAACATTTTTGATATTGAAACCGATGTTGTCTCCAGGTAATGCTTCAGGTAATTGTTCGTGGTGTGCTTCAACACTTTTTACTTGTGTTGCAATTCCTTCTGGCATTATTATAACCTTGTCGTTAGGTCTAAGTATTCCTGTTTCAACTCTACCAACAGGAACCATACCAACACCTTTAATTGAATAAACATCTTGTATTGGAAGTCTTAATGGTTTTCCAGTTAATACTTCTGGTGCTTTGAAATTATTCATTGCATCAAATAAGCAAGGGCCCTTATACCAAGGCATCTTCTCTGATGCTTTGATTATGTTTTCTCCGTGCCATGCAGAGATTGGTACGACTACATATTGGTCTTCTTTAAACTTACCTTTGAAAAGAGTATCTATATCTGCTTTAACTTTATTAAAGCCCTCTTCACTGTAATTAACATCGTCCATCTTATTTACTGCAACAATTATTTGCTTAATACCCATTACTTGAGCAAGGAATGCGTGCTCTTTAGTTTGAGACATTACTCCGTCTTTTGAAGCAACGACTAAAACAGCAGCATCAGATTGAGCAGTACCAGTAATCATGTTCTTGACATAGTCTTGGTGGCCAGGAGCATCAATTACTGTGAAACTATATTTATCAGATTCTAATTTTTTATAGTTAACATCAATTGTAATTCCTCTATCTCTTTCTTCTTTAGTTACATCCATCATGTATGCGAAAGCAAAGGTTCCTTTTCCTTTTTCTTCAGCTAATGCTTGTAACTTTCTATAATCTTGGTCACTTAAGTTTTTTGTGTCGAACATCAAACGACCAACTGTTGTTGATTTACCGTGATCAATGTGACCAATAAAAACAACATTGATTTTTGGTTTTGGTGAAGCCATATATATTCCTCCTTGTTTTTTTTACAGATTTTCTTTAAAAATTATAATCAAAATCTATTGCAATTTAAAGGTCTTTGTATGCAATTGACTTTATTAAATTATATATAATATAGAAGGTAAAACTTTATAAATGGATAATCTGCTATATTCCAAACTTTATTTTGAGATTTTATTTGAATAACATAAAAATCATAATCTATATAAAATAAATTACCCTTAAATTATATATTATTTGCAATAAAAGAAGATCAGAAAAATGGAAATTGAATTAATTCAGATAATATTGATTATTTGTATTGCTATAGTGTTTGGGGTAATTTTTGCCTTTATTAATTTAAAGAGAAAAATCACAAGGCCAGTAACTAAAGAACAAAATTCTTGGCAAAAAATAGAAGCACTAAACGATCAGAAAAAAGAGCTACTTAAAAAAAAAGAAGAGCTGTCTTACAAGTATAGTGCAAGAAGCATTAGTGACGATGTATATTCTAGCGATTTAAAAAATATTACATCTGAGCTTTTAAAAATAGATAATGAAATAAATAACGAAGTTTCTAAATTAACAGAGCTACAAAAAATGCAGGACAATAATAGTGATCAAAAATCTCAAAATATAAAGCTTAAAGGCGAGCTTAACGAAATCAAACTAGAAAGAGATAATCTGAAAAACAGAATAAACGAACTTGAAGAAATTATAAAAAACATTTCTGGAACAAAAAACCTTTCGCCATCTATTAAAGACAATTTTCAAAATAAATATTATGAACAAATTTTAGACAAATATAAAGAACTGATTAATAAGCAAGAACAAAAAACAATAGCCCAAATAAAAGAAACAGTTAACCCAAATGATTTGACAATAAAAAGCATAATCTCAAAACACAAGCCAGTAGGGTATGAATATAACAAGGACTATTTAGAAATACTTAGAAAGATTTATTCGTTTTTAGATGCAGAGATTGAAGTTGTAAAAACAGATGTTAAGGTATTATATTGGCTTGATGCAACAGAGATTTTAAAAAACAAAATTGCAGACGAACAAGATATTTCTGCTCTTTTGTGTTCTGCAATGCAAGGGTTAAATGATCAAGAGGCGCAAGTTTATGTTGTGCTTTTAGAGGATGATAACACCCATGCCTTTGTCAAGACAAAATATAAAAACCAATATTTTATATTCGATTTAGCACAAAAAGGGCCATTTGAGATGTTTACAAATACTGATGAAAAGAAACTATTAGAAGATTACAAGTATAATGGTTTGAAAATTAAAAAAATAATATATCGCTATAATCAAAATAGCTACATAGATACAGAATAAGAAGAACATGAAAAAACTAGAAGTAACAAGCACAGCTTTTTTTTATATAATTAAAGAACTACAAGAAGAAATTTTAGGCGGGTATATTAATAACCTTCAACTTGTTAATCATGAAGACAATAATCTGATTAAAATAAAGATACATAAGAAAAAAACAAAAGAACTGATTGTGTCCCCAAACATCTTGTTTTTAACAGAACTTGCCTATCCTGTTAATCCAGAAAGTGGAGGGCTTATTAAGTTTCTTAAAAAGAAACTATATAATCAGAAGATACAAGAAATTAAACAAGACAAAAACAACAGAGTTGTATATTTCAAATTAGATGATTATTATCTTGTCTTTGAGTTTTTTAGTAATTCTAACATCATACTTACTGATTTGGATTTTAAAGTAATAACATCCAAACAAAAAGAAGAATGGAAAGATAGGATTATTAAGAAAAATGAAATATATTCTTTTCCTCAAGGAAAAGAAATTGTTAAAAAAACAGAAAAAGAACTGCTTGATGAAATAAAAGATAAAGACCTTAAAGCAACAATAAGCTATTTTGTAAAAGAATATAACATCTACCCTGGTTATATAAACAAAGAAAAAACACAAGAAGAAATTGTTAAAAAAATAAAAGAAATATATGATTGTGAAACGCCAGCCTTGGTTCTTGAAAAAGGAAGAAACGAAGATGAGATTTTGGTTTTAGTAGCTATTGGAAAAGAAAAACAAGAGCCTTTTGATTTTTTTAAAATCATCTCAGAGACCTTAGCAGAAAAGCTTAAAACAGAAGAAACAGTCACTGAGAAAAAAAGCAAAAACAAAAATGTTTCTATTCTTGAAAGCCAAATAAAGACAAGAAAAGAATATGAAAAGATAGCTAATGACTTGCAAAAAGAAGGCGAAAAGATATATGAGTATTTTCAAATAATTGAAATTATAAATGAACAGATAAGGCTAGCAAGAAACAAAAAGATAGCACCAGATGAGATTATAAAAAAATTAAACGAGTACTTCTCAAAAAACCAAAAAGAACTTAGTATCAAAAGCATTGATACAAAAGAGAGAAGCTATGTTCTTGAGATAAAAGAACAGTCTGAAAGTTAAGAAAAAATTAACAATTAAAGAAAGAGAAGGAAAGAACTTTAATTAAAAGTTCCATCGTCTTTTGTTAATAGTATTTTTTCATCAATTACAAAAACATCAGAAACTGCAATTACACTTCTGTAAGGGATTTCTAGAAGATTGCCTTGAACATCTAATTGCTTAACTACTTTTGAAGAAGGATCGATTTCAACTAATAAAGCCTCTATCTCTCCAGATACTTCGTTAACCATTAAATCGACAAGTCTTCCGATATTGTCTCCTCTATTTGTTATTAATTTCTTTGTTGCAAGTTGTCTTGCTATTGCGTATTTGTACATGTTTTTTAACCTCTCTTTTATTATTATCTTATAAAAATATTATATATTTCAATTTATATTGTTAGGCGATTAATATATATATGTTTCGATTTATATTGGTTTACTAAAAAGTTTAAAAAAGTTTGGAAAATTAACCGTTCTAAATTATCACTTGCCCGTTTTGAATGAAAAAATGCTTTTTTGAAAGAACTGTTATTACTTTGCCACTTCTGTTCTTGAAGCTTATTGTTTGCTTAGTTTTGTCTACTGCTATGACCTCGCCAATCCACACACCATATTTTGAAACAACTGGCAGGCCAACCAATAATTCCGTTATATCTTTTGTGATATCAAATACATTTGTTATTTTGTATAATACAAATAGGAATATAAACGAGATGAAAATTACTGTAATCAACATACGCATGCTTGCCTCTCCAAGAACAAATTGCATTGCTAAATCTAATAAACCCAAAAATACAAATGTAGAAATTATTCCAAATATTGCACGACCGAGCTTGTATAATGCTCGAGAATAAAATAAATCAATAATATTTCCAACAATATAAGAAACAATACAAAATACCAAATACAAAAGTATTGCTCTCAAAACATAAATTATTCTTTGCCAAAGAACAAAAGAATCGTTAGCTAAAAAAAGGTTAACCCCTGTAATCCCTGCATATATCAAGAAAAAAACACTAGCAACATAAAATGGAAAACTAATCTTTGTGATTGAAAATTTAGATAAAACTGAGTTGACTAATTTGGCAATCTTTGATTCTAAATGGAACCCTTTGACTAAGAAAACAACCCCTAATACTAATGCAATAATTTGAAATGCATAGGCTTTAAAAAAGAAAAACAATAGCAAAATAATAGCAGGTATGCCAAATATAATTCTTGAAAAAGCAGGATCTTTTATTGCTTTCTTAATTGTATAATATGTGCTTTCTATTGCTTGGGATTGCCTAACAATAACTACCTCTTTAGAAATTATTGGACCAAAGTTTTGAACTATCGGTATTACCTGTTCATCTTCAGCACCATCAGTTATTAGAACAAAAGCACTTGCTGGAAAATCTTCTAAAACCTGTTTTAATTGCAAAGCAATACTTTTATCTGCAAAAAACAAATTCTCTTTAGAATGCCCTGTAATTGTTGCAACCTCAACAACATAATCTTTTTTAAGTTCAGAATATTTTTTTAAAACCGCAAAAATTGCATTTGCATCTGATTCTTCAGGGTCTTTAAGTAACAGATCTGTCGCTACCTTTAGATTATTTTCATAACCAACAATTGGCCCAGAAACGCCTATTTTCTTGCCAATGTCATTATCTCTATCAACTGTAAGTATAAGTATATGTTCTTGTGCTGGTTGCACTTTTGGCTCAACTGCCATCGCTACTTCGTCAGGTTTAGCTTTTTTTCTTGTTTCTTTTGCCAAAGACGTTACCTCTTATTAATTTTTACAAGGTAAAAGATTAATAAATGTTCTATCTATAATTTATATAGGATTTTATAGATAAAAGTATTTAAAAGAATATCTAAATCAGAAAAAGCAAACTGTGAAAAAATGGAAGAACAAAAACTAAAAAACATTTTTTTTGGAATAATAATTTTTGGGATTTTATTAGTTGGCACCATATTTTTCATAATGGACGAACAGCTAAAACAAATTGTTTTGATTGTACTGATAATTGTTGCTTTTATATATTTGTTATTTAGTGCAAATATTATACTGAGATTAAAAGATTATGAAAGAGCAGTGATTTTCAGGTTTGGAAGAGTAAATAGAGTTGGAGGGCCTGGCTGGACACTTGTCTTGCCATTTGTTGAAAAGTATTCTTATGTTACTTTAAGAACACAGGTTGTTGATGTGCCAGTCCAACAAATAATTACAAAAGACAACATTAAAGTCACAATAGATGCTATTCTTTTTTTGTCTATAGAAAACACAAAAGAAAGCATTATCAATTCTGTTGTAAAAGTTGAAGACTATAAAAAAGCAGCCTCCTATTTTGTAATTGCAATGTTAAGAGACATACTTGGTGAATTTGTCTTAACAGACGTTATATCTAATACGGAAAGTATAAACAAAAAAATAACAGAAGAAATAAAAAACGTTGCAAAAGAATGGGGGATAAAAGTTAACTCTGTTGAAATAAAAGACCTACAAATACCTGATGAGATTGTAGAATCTATGCACAAGCAAAAGGCAGCTGTTCAAAAGAAGCTTGCAATATTTGAAGAAGCAGAATCTGAGAAAGCAAAGATTAATGCAATAAGAGAAGCAACAGAAGGCCTTTCAGACAAAACAATATTATATTATTATATTAAGGCACTTGAAAAGGTTGGAGAAGGCCAGTCATCAAAGATTATCTTTCCAATGGAACTTACAAGCCTTTTACAAAACATCTCAGAAAAGATCAACTCAGGAAATCCCAAGATAAACGCAAAAGAAAGAAAAGAACTTACAGAATATTTGCCAGTAATACAAAGTTACTTAGAAAAGAATGAAAAGAAAAAAAGAAAATAATTATTTCTTTTTTATTTTTGACTTTGGTGGAAATGCCTTAAGAAAAGCATTTTCAAAATCTTCTAGTTTTTTGAAATTTGTTGCTAGCTTTTTATTTGCAATATCTACAATTAGCTTTAGATATTCTTCTGAGATAAGTTGTTTATTATTAATTTTTATGAGAGTAGACATAAACACAGTGTGGGTCACTTCACAAGTAAAGCGCCCTTCTTTTGCACTGATTATGCCTGCTTTTTTAAGCCCTTGCTCTCTACAAAAATCTAAAATTTCTTTGGCCTTAGCGTAATCTTTTGTTGCAAAATGGAAAATAAATGGTTCGATTTTTAACCAAAGATAACCAGTATTAAAATTATTTATGTCTCTTTTTATTTCCTCAAAAGTCACAAGTCTATGATAGCGATTAACAAACCCAGAAACCTTTTTGTTCTCGTCTTCATCTCCGCCAAGAAGCAGTAATCTGCCTGAACAGCTACTAGAAGTGTAAATGTCTGGTATTTCAGTAACCTTTAAAAGGAAAGGAATAACAAGAGAATCAACTAGATCTTTTGATATTGCATCTTTAAGTGTTTGAGTGTGGTGCTTTTTTAACATAGCAAATCTGGAATCAATTAGCTGTTTATTCATGCTTAATCGCCTAGGGTAAATTTTGATTAGATTTATAAATAATTTAGTATATATAATATATAGCAATAATAATATATTTGTTGCATTTTAAAATGTGAAAAATTATGTTTAACAAAAAAATCATTTTTATAATATCTTTATTGTTTATTTTGCCAAGCATTCATGCTATACAAATGCTTGAGCCAATAATGACGGACATTTCTCCTAATAAAGCAATAGAGCTTGGAACTGTTGCACCGGGGGAATATTTCATGATCAGTTTTTTCTTAGGGGTTGATGAGAAATATGATTTAATTACCACTGATAATTATGGCTCAAACTTTTTGTTCTTTGAAAACACACAAAAGACAAAAGAAAGCATATTTACTATTGTTAAAATTAAAGAAAATATCACAGGGGAACAACAAGTTAAAATTATTTTAAAAAATACAGAAACAGGAAAGACAGAAAGTACATATATCAAAATGACTGTTGCAACAAATGTAATTTCTTCTTTTGTTTTGCCATATGAAAAGGAAACAAAGTTTGGCGCAAGAAAAGACATAACAATCAAAGTAATAAACAAATCAATAACTACAAAAAAAATCACAATATCTTCTAATCTTCCAATAACTTGGTTTGATTCTAAAGATTCAGATATAAAAAAAGAAGTAACTGTTGTTTTACAGCCAAGCGATTCCATAGATGTTAATTATTCATTTATACCTAAAACAATTGGCGACAAAGAAATTCAATTGTTCATTTATACTGATGCAGTTCCACAAACAGGCATTATACAGACAACAACCTTTTTTAAGAAAGTGTTGTTTGAAAGAAATGAAGAAACAATAAATTTGTTTATTAAAAAAGACTTGGCTGCCTTATATGCAGCAAACCTTTATAATTTTCCAACCTTTGCATTAAGTGCAATACCTGCATATTTTTTTAATAATATAATTAGAATTGTTTCTGAATAATTCTCTTTTTTTAAAAAGGAGATTTAAAAAAACATGGACGAATTATATAAGAAAAGATTATCTAGTTATTTTAAAAAATGCGTTTCGTCTAAATTTACTAAACAGCAATTTGAAGCAAAGAAAGTTTCGTTTGCAAAAAAATATGGGCTTAAAAAAATCCCTTTAACTTCTGATGTTTTTTTAGCGCTTGGAATTGATAAGCCACCTGAATTTCTAATAACAAAGCCAGGAAGAACACAGTCAGGAGTAACTATTGTTGCAATCATGACAAGGCCCGGAGAGTGCCCAGGGAAATGCATATATTGTCCGACCTGGAAAAATGCACCTAAAAGCTATACTGGCTTTGAGCCGGCAAGCCTTAGGGCAAAACGAAATAATTTTGAGGCAAGAGCACAGATAAAAGACAGATTAAAACAATTAAAATCTACTGGGCACCCTATTAATAAAATAGAACTGATTATAATGGGCGGGACGTTCCCTGCAACACCAAAAAAATACCAAGACTATTTTGTAAAATCAATTTTTCAAGAAATCACAGATTCAAAAGATACAGAACTTGACTTAAACAAACTTAAAAAAAAGGCAATGAGCTCCAAGAACAGAATTGTTGGGATTACCTTTGAGACAAGGCCTGATTTTTGTGATAAAAAAACAATCAAGAGGTTGCTAGATTATGGCGGTACCAGAGTTGAGCTTGGGGCACAGATAATAGATGATAAGGTTTTAGATTTTGTAAATAGAGGGCATAAGGTAAAAGAAATAATCAAAGCAACTAAGGAACTAAAAGATGCTGGATTTAAAGTGTTGTATCATGTTATGCTCGGGCTTCCTGGTAGTGATTATAAAAAAGACCTAGAGTGCTTTAAAGAAATATTTACTAACCCTGATTTTAAACCAGATATGATAAAAATCTATCCCTGCCTAGTAATTGGAGGAACTAAACTAGAGAAAATGTATTACTCAGGAGAATATAAGGCACTAGAACTTGAAAAAACTGTTAAGCTAATTGCAGATATTAAAGAGATTGTGCCTAAGTGGGTTAGAATAATGAGAATACAAAGAGACATACCTGCAACAAAAATAATCGCAGGTATTAAGAAAAGCAATCTTAGACAGCTTGTAGAAGAAGAATTAAAAAGACGCAAGAAAGAATGTAATTGTATTAGATGCAAAGAACCAAAAGGGCAACTTAAAAATACAAAAGGATATGTTATAAAGAAAGAAGAATATTTTGCATCAAGTGGAAAAGAAATATTTCTGTATGCTGAAAAAAACAAATATTTGCTTGGGTTTATAAGGCTAAGATATCCTAATAACCCGTACATTAAACAAATAACTAAAAAAACAGCAATAGTTAGAGAATTACATGTTTATGGTCAAACAACAGCATTTGATGAACAAAACATACAACATAGAGGGATAGGAAAAAAACTATTAAAAGAAGCAGAAAATTTAGCAAAAAAAGAGGGCTATAACAAGATAGTAATAATTAGTGGAGTGGGGGTTAGAGAATATTATAAAAAACAAGGATATTTTCTATCAGAACCTTATATGATTAAAAACATTTAAGACAATGATTATTTATGAGTGATAATAAAAACAATTTAATTAAAATGTTTACTGAAGAGCCTAAACTATTAGATGTTGTAAACTCCAATGAACACATGGCTGTTTTGAATATTTTAGAACAAAATAGTGCTGATTTTCTTAACCTAAAAAAGGATTTATTGAAATACATATATATTAAAAAAGATATTATATTATATAATATATTAGAATCCCTTATTCAAAAGGACTTAATCAAAAAAATAGGGGTAAATGAAAACAAAGTTTATTACATTACAGAAAAAGGCAAAAAATTCATTAATTTGTACAAAGACACAAAAAAAGAATTTGAAATATGATAAAAAGGTGATTTTAAATGAAGGCTTTTTTGGGAATATTAAGTACTGGAAAGGGTACTTGGGGACAAGTTGCACATATCATAGATAATGTAGATTATGACAAGGTTTATTTAATATCTAACGAATGGGCACAAGATAAATTTAATTGTACTAAACCAATAAACTGGATAATAATTGATCCAAGAAAAGGATTTAGTGAGATAATGGCAGACTTGGAAAAACAAATACCAACAGACACTAAAGAGCTTGATTTAAATATACATTCTGGAAGCGGAAAAGAGCACAGTGTTGTTCTAGCATTACTTTTACAGAAGAAAATAAAGTTTCAAATAATAACAATAAATGCTCAAGGAATAGTAAAATACTAATTCCTTTTGTGTTTTTGCTTTTTTTCTTGGTGTTTTTATAGATTTTACAAAAATATCAGACTGCTGAATTTATATTATACTTAATTTCTTAATTCATCTATGCGATGGGTTGTTTTCATATCTGTATTGTTTCTTGTATTGCTTAGTGGCTGTTTGGATGTAATTACTACAAGACAAAAACAACTTTGTTTGTCCTCTACAGATTTTTCTAAAACTAGCATTCCAGACTGTAATGGTTTTTCTACTTGTTTTAAGAAAATAGATGGGGTAGGACTGATTGTTAATGACACGGCGCCTTTTGAAACCAAAAACAAGATTTTAACATATAAGAATAACATAGCAAGCAGTGTTTATTATTTTAACAAAGCAGAAAAAGAAATACAAAAGATATATGCATATTGCTCTGGTCAAAACGATTTAAAAATTATTAAAAATATTAATGATTTGATGTTTTATATTTCTAGGGTATTTAGTTATCAAGATTTGGCATGGCAGAAAAGCATAGAAATTCTAAAGGACTATGCAATATTTCTTAAATCGCAAGGTGTTGAAGAAATCACAGAAGAAGAAATTTACGGTTCTTTTGTTTTGATTAATCAAAATATTAATGAGCTAAGAGATGAAACTATAAATGATAAAACATATATTGGCATATTAAAAAAAGAAGCAGCGGCTGCAAGAGAGCTGGCAAGCAATTTTGGGTTTTTGAAAAGTTATATGACTAGCATTAATTATGTGGATGTTTATGCTTATTATTCAGAATATGTTGATAACCCAGAACAAGAATTAAAGATACCTGTTATATCTAAATCAAGCAATTTTGTTTTTTCTAGGCTATCCACTATCGAGAACTTTCAAAGAATAAATACAAATCTTAAAAGAACAGACAATTATAATCTTTATATATTATTTGACAAACATATTGGTACACAAGACTCATTGTTTAGGAGATTTATAATACTTAATAACAAAATAAACAATGATCTGAAATTGGCACTAGACAGAATTGAGATGCTAGAAAAAGAAATAGAAAACAACCAATTAATTTTAGAGGAAACTAAAATTGAAGAATATAAAAAAAATAAACAAAATTATGATTCTGGGAAAATGGGGTTTGGATATTATCTTTCTTATCTAAAAGAACTTAAATTAGAGATTGAACAACAACTAAAAAACAAAGAAGATGTTGCAAAAATTGAAAATGAGAAAATTTCTGATTGCAAGGCTTTTATTAAATCAATCAATGACTACAATAATTTGTATTTTAAGAATTTGATTTTGGATTTTGAAAAAGAAACAGACAACACAGCAAAAATTGCAATTTGTGAAAAACTAAAAAAAGCACTTGACCAGGATGATTGTTTTTTAAATCTAGAAAAACTTATGGTTGCAGGGGTTGTTAGGGATATTAATGTGTATACGCATGAAGAGTGTGTTGATTTAGTTAATCAAATTAATTATAATGTAGGATATACAGACGAACTTGAGTTGTTTTGGAACATCTATTATGACTGCAGGAATATATTAGAAGAAATAGAGAAATTTAATTTAGATTTTGAAATACAAATTGATGTTGCGAAATTAAAGAATAGATTAAAAGAGTATAAGAATAAAAACAATTATGAGATATATTTAGAAATTGAAGAAAATTTAAATGAAATAAATGCACTAAATAGAGAAATTAAAGAATTGTTTTTGGAAGTTATAAAATCCGAAATAATTGATGGAAAGGAAATATATTACAAAAAAGGGGTTTATTATTTAAAACTTGTAAACTCATCAAATATCACGCTTTCTGATTTTTGTATAGATATTAGTGCCCTAGAATTAAGTGGCGCATCGTCTTTAACTAAAAACATGAGGATAAATCAAAAGACTGTTTGCTTTGATGAGTTGTATAGTGGCACAAATCTTTTTGAGATGGATTATGAAAATAAGAAAAACATAACTACACGTATAATCAAATTAGACATAGAAAAAACATTATTTGAAACGATTGTGAAAAATACAACTACTGGCATAAAAGACACATTATTTCTTGGACAGGCAGAAGTCGTGGATCCTGCAACTTATATATTAAATGAAAATGGAGAAATAGAATACACTACTCAAAAAGAGAACAAAATTTTGTATTACTTACGTATTTTTCAAAAGAACGATATTGATGTGAATATTGAGCAATATGGGGGTAAAGATCTTGTTGTGTTTGAAAAATATAATTTAAAAAACACATATTCTGAAAAGGTTTGTGGAACGCTTTCTTTTGCTGAATGTAAAAGTGGGCTTGCAAAATTAATTATTAATGGTGTGAATACAGAGATCGATTATTATGCAAATATTGGTAAAATTAGTGCACCTTCTTGTTTTGAAAGGCATGAAACAAAAAGCATAGAAGCTTATTGTGCAACCGATATTGATGAGCTTTTTGAAAAAACAAAAGATTTGATTATAAAAATGAACGCACTTATGAATAGCGAGTTTGAAGAGGTATCTAAAGAGAGTATTAGTGCCTTTAAGAGCGTGCACGATAAATACAACACAAAGGACACTTTTAGTTATGATGAAATAATGCAAATATTGAAATACTCATCAAAAATCGCAGAGCTTGAAAAAAGCCAAAATCTAAAAAGCGAATATTTAGAAAACACAAAAAGATTGCTTGCAGAAATTAGTGGTGTAAATGTAGGCGGAGAATACGATTCAGAGATTCAAAAAATTGAAAAATTGTTTTTTACAGACCCAAAAACAGCACATTCTTTAGCAAAAAAGCTACTTGAAGATATTGTAAACTCCAATAATTTACTTGTAGAACTTAAAGAAAACAATTACGAAAACAAAATAAACAATCTAAAAGATCTTGCAAAAACACATGGCGTTTTTGATTTAGAATTACAAGAAAAATTTTTAGAATTAGAAAAAGCACCTGCTAACGATACTGCAATTACAGAATTAGAAAAATGTATAAATGAAAAAATAACTAAGAAAACTAAAGAAAATTTAGATTGGTTTGATTATTTTAAGAATTTTGATAAAACAGATTTTTCGGAAAAATTACAAGAAGTTGAATGGTATTATTCTAACATAGAAATTAAAGACCTTTATTCTGTTAAATATTATCCTGCTGTTACTATTGATGACGTAATAAGGGCAAAGAAAAAGCTTGCATTTTTAGATACTGTAAAATATAAAGAAGAATCTACAAATATTTTGTATAGATACGGAACTAAAAAAAATGAAGATATTTTGAATTCGATAAATGTTACAACAATAGAAAGATTAATGGATTTAAATAAAGAAATAGCAATGATAAATTCGGGAATCGCTCAAATAAAAAAGGATTCTAATTCTGCTCTAAATGATGTTTTGAAATCCAAGGCGCTTTCAAAAAATAAAGAAGTCATCGCAAATATAAAAAAAGACTACGAAAATAGGAACTATCTAAAAGTAATTTTTGATTCTAGGGTACTTTTAACAAAACAACCAAAAAACAACAGCACAAATTATAGTTCTTTGCTGATTTTAGGGGTTATAGGGGCTATTTTGCTTATTTTTATAGTTAATAAAAAGCAACCTAAAAAGCTTAGCAAAGAGGAAAAGAAACAAAAGATATTAAGACATTATTGATTCTTTACGTTTTCTTCAAAGGTAAGATATTTAAATAAAATGCATAATATATTATATACTCAATTTAATGTGACTTACTATGTTTAAAAAAATAATGATATTAGGTATTTTGATGACTGCAATAGTTGCAGGAGTGGTTAGGGCCGATACACTTGAAGAAATGAGTTTTGCTTCATTAAATTATGATAACTTCAGTGTGCCAAGAGATAAAGAACTATGTAATACTTATTATTTTAATAAATTAAAACAAACAAATGACAGTGTTCTGTATCTTAATCTAATTATTGAAAACTACATACCTGTTAAAGAAAAGCTAAGCGTTTCTGTTTATCTAAATGATGTGTTTGAAACAAAAATAGAAAATTCACATATATTAAAAGAAAACAGAATAAAATTTAAAGGCAGAATGAAAGAAAAAAACAATGTGAAGGTTTGTTTGTCAAACAATGTATTGCCTGTTGTAATTATTTCAAACAACAGTACATTAGGTAGTTATATTGTTGGAGAAATAACACCAGAAGATTTCTATATAAAAGTATTATCTACTCAAACATATAGTAATACGTTACTACCAATAGAGATTTATGCAGAAAATAATAGTCCAAAAGAGGTTGCTGTAAGTATTAATTATGCAAGTAAAGAGTTTTTGAGATTATCTAATTTAGAAACAGTTTCTGGAGAAACATCTTATACTGGCGTAATATATCCTGGAGAAACAAAAATACTAAAATATTATTTAAAGACAAATAAAAATATTAGTTTTGGAACACCACAAGCAAATTTAACATACACTAATGATTTTGGAGAGACAAAAACAATTTATGCAAAACAGAAAGTTATACAGATGAGAGAAAGATTAGATAAGATAGAAGTGTATGTTGATTTAGCAAGAAATGTAAATGTTAATGAAGAACAAAATGGAAAGATAATTATTAGAAACGTATCAGAAGATGAACTAAAAAACCTAACCATAGAAACTAGCTTTGATAACAAAGTAATTTTATCTGAAAGACAAATATCAGTTCTTAAGAAATATGAAGTTAAAGAAATACCATTTAAAACAACTATTGATTCAGTAGGTAATCATGTGTTTAATGTAACTGTGTATTATAATATTGGAGATGTAGAAAACGGAATATCTGCTGAAACTACAAATATCACAGCAGGTGTAAAAACAGATAATTTAAAAGAGATTATTGGAGTGTTTTTATTTATAACAATAATTGTTTATATCTGGATTGTGAGATTTTAGATATTAAATCCGTTTAAACATTTTTTCTAATTCTTTTCTATTTAGTAAAAGGTATGTTGGTCTTCCATGAGCGCAAATGCCTTTGTCTTTACATTGATCTAATCTTTCAATAAGTTGATATATTTGAGAGATTGATAATTGCTCATTTGCTTTTATAGATTCTTTACAGGATTTTAATTTCAAGATCTTTTCTTTTATTCTGGACAAATCAAAATCTTTTGTATCTTCAATTTCATTTAAGATATTTAAAAAAAAGGTGTGGTCGAAATAATGCTCTAAAAATTCAGGAATGGTTGTAAGAATAAAGGTGTTATCTTTTGATTCTATTGTAAAGCCTAAGCTTAATAGCAGAGATTTATTTTGTTTTATAAATTCTTTTTGAGATTCGGAAATAAAATCTAGTGTTTTTGGGATCACTAAAGACTGGACTTTAAATTCTGACTCGTAGAGGCGCCTATTTTTTTCTAGATTTATCCGCTCTTCTGCTGCATGTTGGTCGATAAGAAGCAATCCTTCTGGAGTTCTGCAAACTATAAATGTTTCAAAAAGCTGCCCGATTATTTCTCTAATCTCATAATTGGAAAGATATGTTTTTTTTATGTTGCTTACAGGTGGAGAGAGTGTTGATTGAACATTATTGTCGCGTAATTGGTATATTATTTCAGGGATTTCTGATTTTAATATATTTGCGTTTTTTTCTGTTTCTTTGTCGTCCAAAAAATAATGCAAGTTCTGAGAGGTACTTGCTGGTTTTTGCTCATGATCGCTTTTAGGAAACAGGGTATTTTCAATAATTTCTTTAAGCTTTAGATTAAATATAAATTCGTTTTGAATCTTAACCAGTCTTTTTTTGGGGTGAACATTAACATCAAGAGTTTTTGAGTCTAGCTCTATAAATAAAACAAAAAATGGTTTTTGCTGAACCATTAAGTAATCTTTATAGCATTTTTGAATTAACTTGCTAATTGATGTACTATAAACCGCCCTTTTATTAATATAAAGATAATTGCTAGGGTAAAAGAAATAGTTATTTGGCTTTGTGATTATACCTTTGATTTTTAGAAACTCATTTTTTGCATCTATTTTTTCGACTTTTGTTAAAATGTCTTTTCCAAAAATTTGCTCGTACCTTTTATCTTGAGTAGTACTTGAAAATATTTCATCTTTTTTTTCAGAATTAAAATGAAATCTAATATCAGGGTATTGAATTACAAACTCCAAAAAAGTATTATATAACTTTGAAAATTCCTGCGCTTTTGATTTTAGAAATTTCTTTCTTACAGGCACATTATAGAAAATATCTTCAACTTTAATTGTTGTTCCCTTTGGGCAAGCAACAGGAAAAGTCTTGCCTTCTTTTAAAACGTAACCTTTGCCATTTAAATTATCTGCAGAAGTTATTTCTAATTTAGATATTGCATTTATACTAGCTAATGCCTCTCCCCTAAAGCCAAAAGTGTCAAGATTATAAATATCATCAATATTTTCGAGCTTGCTTGTTGTGTGTCTTTGAGTACATATTTTCAAATCATCTTCTGAAATCCCAGTGCCATTATCTTTTATCTCAAGTAAATCAACACCCGAATTTCTGATTTTTACTGTTATTTCTGTGGCATTTGCATCTATTGAGTTCTCTAATAGCTCTTTTAATATATCGCTAGGAGATTCAATTACTTCTCCTGCACTTATCAAGTTTATAGTTTCTTGATTTAATTTTTTTATGGTTTTCAAGTGGTATTACCTCTCTCTATACTTCTAAGAAAAGAATCGTTTTCTAGATCCTTTTGGATTTTTAATGCCCTATCAATTATTTCGTTGTTAATTCCTGCAAGTTTTGCTACTTGTATACCGTAACTTTTGTTTATGCCCCCTTTTTGAAGTTTATGATAGAAGTGAATATTATTTCCTTCTTCTTTTGCTGTAACGTGATAATTGTTTATGCCTGAAAATAATTCTGACATTTTGTTTAATATATGATAATGTGTTGCAACTAATGTTTTGCAACCAATTTTTTCATTTAAGTATTCTACAACAGACCAAGCAATACTTATGCCATCATATGTACTTGTTCCTCTACCAAGCTCATCAAGGATTACAAGACTATCTTTTGTAACATTATTTAAAATATAAGCGACTTCAGACATCTCTACAAGAAAGGTACTTTAGCCATGTGTAATGTCGTCAGACGCCCCAACACGAGTAAAGATGGCGTCTATTTTGCCTATTTTAATACTTGATGCCGGAACAAAACAACCAGTGTGTCCAAGAATTAGTGCGAGACAAACACTTCTCATATAACTGCTTTTCCCTGCCATATTTGGACCTGTAATAATCATGGTTCTGTTTTTAGAATCCATATAACAATCGTTAGGAACAAAGGCAATTTGTCTCTCAATCAAAGGGTGCCTCAATTCAGTTATTTCAAGCACATCTGAATTATTTAGTTCTGGTTTGTTGTAATTGTTTTTATAACTTATATATGCAAAAGAATAGATTTCATCAAGTTCTGCTATTTGTTTTGCAATTTCTCTAATAGGTTCTTGATATTTTAATATTTCTTTACACACCTCAAAAAAAAGATGATATTCTAGTTCTTCTCTTCTTTCTTTTGCATGCATAACAAGAGATTCTTTTTCTGATAATTCTAATGTAGTATATCTCTCACAATTAACAAGCGTTTGTTTTCTTTCAAAATATTCAGGGACACAATTTATTTGAGATTTAGGTATTTCTATATAGTAACCAAACACTTTATTGAATTTTAGTTTTAAAGATTTAAGATTTGTTTTTTGGCGAAGATTTGCTTCGTATTCTGAAAGCCATTTATTGGTTGATTTGTTTATATTCACTATATCATAAAGTTCTTTAGAGTAACTTGGTTTGATAAATCCCCCTTCTCTAATACTTATTGGCGGTGAATCGACAATTGCAGAATCTATTAAGTCTACAATCTTATCAAGATGTTGTAGTCTTTCTTTAATTTCATGAAGTTTAGGGGAAGTTGTTTCTGAAAGTACTATTCTTATACTAGGTATTACTTGTAAACTTTGCTTTAAGCCTATCAAATCTCTTGGATTACAATTGCCAAAGCCAATTTTACTAATTATTTTTTCTAAATCGCCAATATATGAAAGGTTTTGAGATAGCTCTTCTTGCAAAAATTGGTTTTCTTTAATTTCAGAAACAGCATCGTAGATTTTTAAAAGTTCAGATTTACCTGTCAATGGATGTAGTAGATCAAAATATAATTTTCTATAACCTAATGCTGTCTTTGTATTATTTACAATGTCAAAAAGTGTGTGTTGAGTGGTTCCGTCTTTGAGATTTGAAACAATCTCTAGATTATTTGCTGTCTTTCTGTCTATTCTAATATATTTTGTTAAATTATATTCTTTTATATTATTAATATAAGATAATGACATGAATTGAGTGTCTTTAAGATATTTTATTGCATTATAGCAAGAGATAAAAACTTCTTCTTTGTTTATGCCAAATGAAGAAAATAACAATCCAAAATGTTCTTGTAATTTTTGTTTAGACAAATCATGGTCAAGATTGTCTGTATAATTAATAATTACATTTGGTATTGTTTTCTTTAAAAGATTAATTTGATCAACATCATTTAATATGTTTCTAGTAATAATTAATTCTTTTGGTTTAATTAGAGACAATTCATTTAGAATTTCATTAAAGCTTTCGAAATTGTTTGCTTTAAAATCTCCTGTTGTTATATCTATTAAAGAAAAACCACAATAGTCTTTTAACCGCGATATAGAACAAAGATAGTTGTTATCATAGGTTTCTGAAAAAATTGTGCTAGGTGTGACAATCCTTGTAACTGCCCTTTTTACTAAACCTTTAGCAAGTTTAGGGTCTTCTATCTGTTCACAAATTACTACTTTTTTACCTGCCTTTATTAACTTAGATATATAAGGGTCGATTGCATGATATGGGATTCCAGCTAATGGAGCTTCGGTCGCGCCCTTACCTCTTTTTGTTAATGTGATATTTAGAATAGAAGAAGCGATTTTTGCATCATCATAAAACATCTCATAGAAATCTCCTGCTCTAAATAACAATATTCCATCAGGAAATGCTTTTTTAGTTTCCAGATATTGTCTCATCATCGGAGTTAAATTTCTATCCATGATTTCTTTTCTTTTAAAATTAGTAAATATGAGACTGGTGGGATTTGAACCCACGACACATAGGTCTTCAGCCTATTGCTCTCCCAGGCTGAGCTACAGTCTCAAAAATTTACCAATGTGAGCCCGATGGGATTTGAACCCACGACACCAAGATTAAGAGTCTTGTGCTCTACCAAGCTGAGCTACGGGCCCAATTGGCGAATTGAACCTGGAGGGATTTGAACCCTCGACACCGGGATTAAAAGTCCCGTGCTCTACCAAGCTGAGCTACAGATCCGAATTTTTCACTAAAATTTTTATTGGTCGAAATATATATAATTAATTAGTGTATATTATATTTATGACGCAAAATATTTATAAACTTACTATACTTCGTTTAGACCATAGGCCATATAGAGATAAAAGGATTACAACGCATTGTGCGTTGGTTGGTAGAGCCTTTGGAGCTGATGAGTTTTACTTTTCAGGGGTAGAAGATTCTGGCATAATTACTGTAATTACCAAAACTAATGAGAATTGGGGCGGTAATTACCAGATAAAGTTTGTAGAAGATGCGTTGTCTTTTACAAAAGAATTTAAAGAAAAAGGGGGGGTTATTGTTCATCTTACGATGTATGGACTTAGAGCTCAAGATAAGATAGGAGAAATTAAAAAACTAAAGAAAACTAAAGATTTACTTTTGATAATTGGTGGGGCAAAAGTGCCTTCAGAATATTTTCAATTGGCAGATTATAACATAGCAATCAGCAATCAACCACACAGCGAGGTTTCTGCTCTTGCTTTAATGCTTTATTTAATAGACAATTCTTGCTTATATAAAGAATTCAGTAATTGTAAATTAAAGATAGTGCCAACCAATAATTTAAAAAAAATAATAAGAAAATAAAATATTATTACTTTATAATTAGTTTGGTACTATAGTATATATACTTAATTCTATTATTCTGTTTTTAGGGTGAAAAGCAAATGACAGTAAACAAGCTCAAAAAAGAAATTCTAATGGATAAAATCACAAATCAATTTCTAGAGCAAATTGCTGGCCCTTTAGCTCCTGAAATCATAAAAATGTATAATACGGATAAAACTTTTTCTCCAGAAGAAATTGCAGAAAAATTAAAGAAAAAGATTACTACAGTTAGATCTACTTTAAATAGCCTTCATTTTAGAGGTATTGCTTGTTATAAAAAGGTAAGAAATCAACAAAATCTTTTTGATTTTTATTGGGAGATTAAATTTAAGAAAATAATAGAATTAGTTATAGAACATGAGAGTGAAAATCTTAAAAAAATAGAAGAAACAATTGATGAACAAGAAGGCAGAGATTATTTTGGTTGTCCGAAAAAATGCATGGAGGTGCCTTTTGAAGTTGCAGCTGCCTATAATTTTAAGTGCCATAATTGTGATAGGCCTTTACAGATGCTTGATTCTAAAACATTAAATAGCGCATTAAAAAGAAAGAAAAGAGCGATAACTAAAAATATAGAAAAGTTAAGAGCTATAGTAAATAAAATAGAAGATAAAACTACTGGTTATATCTGCGATTAGATAAAAAATATTATTTTTATTGAATTTTCAAAATAGAATTTATTTATATTTCTTTTGTATAATAGATATATTATAACCTTCAAGAAAAACTAATTATTTGTGTTTTATCTAATAGCGGGGTGGGGCAGTCTGGAGTGCCCGTCGGGCTCATAACCCGAAGGTCGATGGTTCAAATCCATCCTCCGCTATATTTTTGAATTAAAGGATTTTTTAATCGTTTTTCTAACTAATTTACAACCTTATTTTTAATTAAAAATCTACTAAATCTTGGACACAATTAACAATTTTAATAAACACCAAAATAAAGCGAGAAAATGTAAAAAAACAGCTATTTTTCTAAATATTTGATAAAAACAAGCTTTATTTTACAAAATAACTAAAAACGCACCTTATTTTTACAAAAATAGTAATAAAAACCTTTATTTGATTGGTAATTACTAGAAAGTAGATAGTAATTACTGCAAAAACCATTATATTTTAGAGGTTTTTAAAAGTCATTATACATAATAAATTTAGGGGTTTTACAGACATAAATAAACCCGCTTTGGTAATTACTGTAATAACCGTAAAGGGGGTCATATAATTACCGTAATTACCAATCCCTTTAAAATAATTACGGTAATTACTATAATATACTATGAGTAATATATTTAAAAAATTATTAACAAAATTAGGGCTTCTTAAAAAAAGTAAAAATCAAAAGAGAGATGGTAATTACCAAGAAACTTTTGCAAATAACAATTATAACTCAAGTAATTACTCTCAAAATCAATATCAATCAAATGAGACAATACAAAATACAAACAATAACACAAACACTATATCAAAAACAAACACAATACAAAATACAAACACAATGCAAACACAACAACTTAAATTAAAAAATTTAAATATTAAAACAATAAATAACGAAAAAGAAATTGATAGTACTAAAATATATGATTTTTCAAAAATCAGTAATGAAAAAATAAATACTATTTGGGATATAATTAAAATTAGAGAAAATACCCAAGCAGAACATATAATTACTTGTCTTCCTGATGATGAATGGGTTGATATGGAAGATTTGAAAAACAGAATAAAATTACAATACAATGTAGAATATCAAAATGAGAAAAGCCTTTATCCATACATAAAAACATTAACAGACATAAATCTAATAAAAGTAAATAATTCAGGGAAAAAAAGAACTTGGAAAAAAAACATTATAATCATAGACAGAGAATGATTATTTACTTTAATCACTATTAAACATTAGTGATTAGAGTGTTTGGCTGTTTGGATTTTCTAAGTTTTCTTTAGTTGTAGGATCATCTTTATTTGCAGAATTATCCTTTGGTGTGTAATCAAATATTTCTTTTGCTTTATCAAATAACGAAATTAATAATTTTACATTTTCAGAAGATTCTTTTGTTTTATCTACCCAATCAATTTCTAAAATTTTATTAATTTTAGATATTAAATTATTTTTATTTGCTTTTTTAAATTTTGAAGCATACTCTTTATCATTTATTATTTTATTTAATTCATCAATTAACTTTGTGTTTTTTCCATCTATTGAAATTACAAATATAGAATTTATAAAATCGTCAATTGTTTTTATAATATCTTCCTGATTGATTTCTATTTTTTCAATATCATAATTTATAGACCATTCTCCTTTTTCTTTAAAATTATGTATTGGACTTTTACCAGTATTAAAAAAATTAATAATTTTATGTTCTGTATTAATTGGAATAATAATACTATTTTTTCCAGGCCTTATATAAGGTATATCTTCTAAAACACCTGCTCTATAATACCAATATGTCTTTTTGTCTTTTTTAGTAACATTTTGAGTGTATCCATAAATTGATCTAAACATTTTTTGATATAGATAAGATGAATGTTTTATATTATCATTAAATATAAACTTATATTTTATATAATTACTAATTATTTTATCCATGTCTGCCCCCATACTTCCTGTATTAAGTCTTATTATATTATAGATTATGTTATGTATAATATATATATATATATATAATAGTAATAATAATATTATTATTTACTAGTCTAAATAATTTTTATTTGTTCTTATTTATTATTATTAATTATACATAATATAAAGCTTTCTTATTTAAAAAATATTACAAGAACTAAAGGGATATCTAATAAAGTTTAGTCTTACAGCAAGATTTTAAATAACAATAAAGAAATAGAAAATAAAAGATAAATAAACTATTTATCTTCTTCCAGCTGTTGAATATTTGCTTTTATAGCCAATATACTTTCTTCTTATTTTTGCATCATGATTATTATCTTCTTCTTCAACTACTGGTTCTCTAACAACTTGTCTTTCAGCTACTGGGACATTTCCTGAGTTTATAAGAATAATATCATCAACAGATATAACTTTCTTATATGGAATACTATGCTCTGTCATTATCTTTTTAGCCTCTTTCTTTGAGCTAACTTTTAATGGCTGAGTAGTAATAGTTTCTATTACCCCAGATTCTAAGTTTACAACTAAATCATAAACCTTTCCTCTATATGTAGCATTAGTCTCATAAAGATCCATACCGAATAGTTTTGAAATTCTCATTGTCATGTTTTCTTCCTCCAAATATTAAATATATAATATTATTATACTAAAAGGTTATACAAAGGGTTTATATACATTACTATTTCTAAAAATAAAAATATTATTTAAAAAAGTTAACTTTCTTAACCTTAATTTTCTTGATTTTACATACAATACAGGAAGTGTGCGGGTAAGATAAATTACTTTTCTAGATTATCTAATGGATTTTTTATTTCTTTTAGCTTATTTGTATTGACTTTTGTATAAATTTGAGTAGTATTAAGATTTGCGTGCCCTAAAAGCTGTTGAATATATCTAATATTAACATCATTTTCAAGAAGACTAGTAGCAAAAGAATGCCTTAGTTTATGAGGGCTTATTTTTTTTGTAATTCCTGCTTTACTTGCAGAAACTTTTAGAAATTTCTGAATAGTATCAACAGAAAGTGGCTTACCAGAATCTGAACAGAAAAGATATTCGCTTTTTACTTTTTTTTCTCTTTCTTCTAAATATTTTTTATAATCTAAAACCCATTTTTTTGATAAGATTATTACTCTATCTTTATTTCCTTTCCCTGCAATAACATTTCCTGTAAATTCTTCAAAATTAAGATCCTCTATTTTCATATTTACACATTCTGAAACTCTAACACCTGTAGAAAATATAAATTCTATTATCAGTTTATTACGGTAATTGCTAGTGTTTTCAATCAAATCTTTAATTTCCTTTGGTGTTAATACAACAGGTATTTTCTTTGCTTTCTTTGGTAATTTAATATCAATTAAAATATTTAGTTTTAAAAATTCATTATAAAAATGTTTTATTGCTGAAAGCACAAGATTCATAGTTGCAGAACCTGAGTTTTTTTTTGTCTTGAGATATGATAAATAATTCACAATATCATCTGAATTTACTTCTTTTAAATCTTTTTTTATAAATTCTGAGAATTTAGTAAGGTATATCAAATAAGTTTCTATTGTTTTTTGGCTATAACCTATTATATTCAATTCATTCTCGAATTTTTTAAGAAGTTCTAGGTTTTTTTCGTTCATATTCTTCCTATACTATTAGAATAGAAATGCTTAAATAGATTATGCCGAAGTATAATTTGTTTAGCAAAATTTTTCAATACATATTGTTTGTTAATTAAATGTCTAATTAAGAAACAACTTGTAATTATTGATAAATAGCGAAGTTACGTCCAAACCGATAGCCTTTATAAACCCGATGAACTACAATAAATATACTATTTTTAATTCTAGTTAAATAAGTGAACACGAATGGCTACTAACCAAATAATCAATAGAAATGAGGAGAAAATCCCATATAATATATTCAAAATAAAATTAGCTATTCTTAAGGCTCTTGATGCAATAGACAACCCAGATATTGATCTTGCTGATTATTTAACAAAGAAAGTTGATAGAATATTATCACAAGAATACTTTGAAAAAGAAAAGTTACCAACTATAGATAATATTCAAGATATTATAGAAGACGTTTTGATTAAAGAAGGCTTAACAAAATTAGTAAAAGCATATGTAATCTATAGAAAACAACATGATGATTTAAGACAAATGTCTAAATTAATAGACAGCATAAATGCGGTTGAAAGTTATATTAATATTTCTGATTGGCAAGTTAAAGAAAATAGCAATATGGACTATTCTCTTCAGGGCCTAAATAATTACTTGTCCACAAAAGTAATTTCTGATTATTGGATAAAAAAAATATATCCTCCAGAGATTAAAGAAGCACATGAGAAAAGACAACTACATATTCATGATCTAAATACTTTAGGTCCTTATTGTGTTGGTTGGGATCTTCAGTCTTTACTTCAAACAGGGTTTAGAGGAGGGCCTGGTAAAATTGTTGCTGCTCCTCCAAAGCATCTGGATACTGCTCTTGGGCAGATTGTAAATTTTATATATACATTACAAGGCGAAGCTGCAGGTGCCCAAGCATTTAGTAATTTTGATACTCTTCTTGCTCCATTTATTTATTATGATAAACTAGATTATAAGCAAACTAGAGCAGCCATAGAAAAATTTGTATATAACATGAATGTTCCAACAAGAGTGGGTTATCAATGCATGTCTGAAGATACAGAAATATTAACAGAAGAAGGTTGGAAAACACATGATGATATTAAGGTTGGAGACATAATTAAAACATTTAATATTAAAACAGGAAAGATAGAGGATTTGCCTATTAAAAAACTATTTGTTAGAGAATATTCTGGCAAAATGTATAATATAAAAAATAAAATACAAGATCAATTAATTTCTCCAAATCACAGAATGGTAAGACAAACATCTAATTCAAAAAATAAATTTGTATTAGAAGAGGTAGAAAAAGTAATGGCCCTTAAATCGCCAATAATACTGCCTATCGCGGCAGACACAAACTATAAAGGCATAGCTTGGAGTGATGAAAAAATTAAACTAGTTGCTTGGCTAATTGCAAGAGGGTGCTCTGAACAACCACATCATAAAAATAAAAATTCAAGAAATATAAAAATATACCAATCAGAGATAAAAAACAATAAAGATAACAAAGAAATAAAAAATTTACTAAATCATTTTAATTTGAAATATTCAGAAAGTAAGCACAAAGCCCTGGGCATGTCAGTTAATTATTTTAAAATTAATGCAGAAGGCTCTAGGTTACTTCATTCTTGGTTTGATGATGAAAGTGATATTAAATTTATTCCTGTTGATTTATTCAAGGCAAATCAAAAACAAGCAAGATTGTTTTTAGAAACTTATAATAAAGTAGATGGCACATCAGAGTTTAAGATATCTACAACTTCTGTTGATATGCTTTATGGCCTGCAGCACATGTGTGTTTTGGCAGGTTATGGTTTTACAACTTGTTTCAGAAAACCAACAATTGGTAAGAAACCAATTTTTATTTTAAAAATAATTCAACATAAAGACACTACAATAACTTGTATTAAAGAAGTAAATTACAAAGGAAAAATCTGGTGTCCAAATACTGATAATGAAACAGTCATTGCAAAAAGAAATGGCAAGGTGTTTATTACAGGTAACACTCCATTTTCAAATATCACTTTAGACTTAACAGTTCCTTCAACACTTAAAGATCAAGCAGTGATAATTGGCGGAAAGCCACAAGATAAAACATACGGAGAATTCCAAAAAGAAATGGATATCTTTAATGCTGCGTTACTTGATATATTTTATGAAGGAGATGCAGCAGGTAACATCTTTTCCTTCCCTATCCCAACAATAAATGTTACAAAAGATTTTGATTGGGATTCTCCTCTTTCTGATAAATTATTAGAACTTACAATAAAATATGGCACACCATACTTTGCAAACTTTGTTAATTCTGACATGAAACCAGAAGATGCAAGAAGTATGTGTTGTAGGCTAAGGCTAGACAATAGAGAATTACAGAAAAGAGGAGGCGGTTTATTTGGCTCTAATCCTTTAACTGGTTCAATAGGTGTTGTTACAATTAATCTTGCACAGATTGGGTATCTTGCAAAAACAGAAGAAGAATATTTTGAAAAACTAGGGTATTTAATGGATCTTTCTAAAAAATCTCTAGATATAAAAAGAAAGATTGTTGAAAAATATACAGATGATGGCTTGTATCCTTATTCAAAATTTAATTTAAAATTAATAAAAGACAGATTTGGAAGTTACTGGAAAAATCATTTCTCAACAATTGGACTTCTTGGCATGAACGAGTCTTGTCTAAACTTTTTAGGCGAGCCAATAACAACTCCAAAAGGCAATGTTTTTGCTAATAAAGTTATGGATTTTATGAGAGAGAGGATACAGAAATACCAAGAAGAAACAGGCGCCCTTTATAATCTTGAAGCAACACCGGGAGAAGGAACAACGTATAGATTTGCAAGCCATGATAAAGCTAAGTTCCCTTCAATTATTGTTGCAAATGAAGAAAATGTGCAAAAAAATGGAGCACAGCCATACTACACAAACTCAACACAAGTTCCAGTAAATTATACAAATGATATTTTTGAAATATTAGAATTGCAAGATGAATTACAATGTAAATATACTGGCGGAACTGTGATTCATTTCTTTATAGGAGAAAAGAAACCATCAAAAGAGGCAATTAAGTCTTTGATTAAAAAAATAACTACAAATTACAAATTACCATATTTTACATTTACTCCGACATTCTCAATTTGCCCAAAACACGGCTATTTGTTTGGAGAACACGAATATTGTCCAAAATGTGATGCAGAAATTGGTTATTTGTCTAAATCAAAAAATTAATAAATAATAACAATATATAATATAGTAGAAAGGGGGTTATAAAAATGGAAACAGGATTAGAAAGTAAAAGACAGAAATGCGAAGTATACTCTAGAGTAGTAGGCTTTGTAAGAAGAGTTGATGCTTGGAATTACGGCAAGCAAGCAGAATTTAAAGACAGGAAATTATTCAAGGTAGAGGAAAATAACTGTTAAAAGTAATTGCAACTAACATGTCACTAAAAATCAGCGGCCTTGAAAAATTAAGCACTATCGATTATCCAGATAAGCTTGCTTGTGTAATTTTTTTAAAAGGCTGTAATTTCTCCTGTGGTTTTTGTTATAACAAAGAACTGGTAGTTCCTGAGTTTTTTAATACTCGCAAAGACATGCTAGAAAGTGAAATACATTATTTCTTGGACAGGCGAAAAGGCCAACTCGAAGCAGTTGTATTAACAGGAGGAGAACCAACCATTTACGGTCAGGAACTAATAGATTTTATTAAAAAAATAAAAGAGAAAGGTTACCTTGTTAAGCTAGACACGAACGGTTCAAATCCAGAGGTTCTTGAAAAGATTGTTTCTCAAAACCTAGTTGATTATATAGCCATGGATTTAAAAGATGATTTTGATAATTATTCTGAATATACAGCAGTTCCTGTAGAAAATATAAAACGCTCGTTTGAGATTGTAAAAAACGCAAAAACCCCTCACGAGTTTAGAATAACAACCCACCCTGACTTGACATTAAGTGCTTTTAATAAATTAGTAGATTTGGCAAAAGGACACAAAATCTATGTCCAAGAATTCGTGAATGAGAACACAATCAAATCTTATAAAAACTATAAAACAATATATAGTAAATTATCAAAAAGCGATTCTCGCTATATTTTAAGAGATTAAAAAAGGTAGAAAACATGGCGTTTGTAACAACAATCACACACAAAAACGGAGAAACCGAAGAGTTCTCTAAAGAAAAGATTGCAATATCTTTATTTGAGATAATGTGTAATGTTGGCGAACCAAATCTAACATTAGCAGAAAAATTAGCTTTTTTGATTTGTGACAAAGTAAATGCAAAGTTTTCTAAAGAGATACCGATAGCCAAACTTGATGAGTTGATAAAAGACACGCTGTTAAAAGAAAATCAAACAGACCTTTTACAAGCATATATCCTTAGAAAGGCAAAACCAGAAACTCAATTCATAGATACAGAACTAAAAGACAAGGTTCTAAAAAGCATATTAAACCTAAACGATACAGATAATGTTTCTACAAAACTAATATCAATTAATTCAGAAATTAATAAATTACAAAAAAATCAATTTGAAAAACTCAATAAGAAAATATTTGATTATATTAGGGAAGGGACCTTTTACCCAAGCTCTACTCTATTAAGAGAAATTGGTTTAAACCAACATATTTCTTCTAGTTTTTGTTTTAAGCTTGAAGACACACTAGAAAGCATATTTGATACTCTTGCTCTAGCAAGCAAAGTTCAAAAATATGGCGCATCTGTTTCTGTTGATTTATCAAATATTCGTTCAGAAAAAGAAAAAGTAAAATCAATTAACAGAAATGCTTGCGGGCCAGTAAGGATAATTAATCTTTTTGTTTCTGCTAAATCCCTTGTAGGCTATAGCACAAACACTGCAAACAACCTTTTCTATATCTCTATAGAACATCCTGATTTAGTCTCTTTCCTAAATTTTTCAGCAAACAATGTCACAGATAACTTTGCAATATTAGTTCCTGACAGGTTTATGCAAGCCTTAGAAAATAATCAAGAATATACTATAAGCACACACACCACAGAGAACAGAAAGATCCAGCCATTAACTTTATTTGATTTGGTTTCTTCTAAGATTGTTACTGGTGAGAAAATAAATCTAATCTTTCCAGATACAATAAACAAAAAAAATCCATTTACAAACAATTATAAAAAATACTTAATTTCTCCAGTAGGCTTTCAGCCTTGTTTTGAAGATTGCTCTTTTGTGACTGGAACAATAGATGTTTCTAAACTAGTAAATGTTACTGGCAAAACAAAAGTATTTGATTGGGCAAAATTAAAAACAATAATCTGGGATTCTCTAGAGTTTTTAGATAATTCAATAGACCTCTCAAAGCAAGTAAATGAAGATTATTCTAAAAATCTAAAAGAAACAAGACAAATCTATCTTTCAATAACAGGATATTCAACTTTGCTCTCAAGGCTAGGCATTCCATATGATAGCGATGATGCAATTTATTTTGCAGATTCCTTATCTGACTACATTTCATATTATACAAAGCTTCGTTCAACAGAGCTTGCAAAAGACAGAGGGCCTTTCTTTAAGTTTATAAAAAGCAAATACGAGCTATCAAATTTCAAGTTTGAAAAAACACCTATACAAAAGACCCTTTTCTCAACAGACCTAACACAAAGTAAAAAGCTAAACAAAAACATGCCAACAATAGACTGGGTAGAGCTTAGAAACAACATAAAGAAATACGGTTTAAGAAACTCAACAACCTTTTCAATAATCTTTTCTGATTTCTATTCTATAGCAAATGAAACAAGCAATGCCCTTGATCCTATTTTAAGCTATAAACCGGTATACTGGATAAACGGCTATAAATCTGAAAAGTTAAATAAAGAATTATCTTTACAAATCCCTGATTTAAATCCTAACTGGTCAATAGAAGAGCTAGAATCGTCTGTTCCTGAAAACACGAAATCTAAATTTCCTTTAGCAAAAAACATCTCTCCTAGTTTCTTTGTAAGATTACAATCAGTATTTGAGAAGAACACAGATGGTGTAGTTAATTCAAAGATTTATTTTACAGAAAACCTTTCTGTTCAAGAGCTTAAAGATCTAATTATAGAAAGCCACAAGATCGGCAACACTTGTTTCTTGCCAGAAAAGCTAAATCATAAAATAAAAGATTTCAATTCTGAGAACAGAAAAGGATTAATGAGTTTATAACAAATAATGTGTGACAATCATGGCAAATCAGGAAGAACAAATTGAAAAAATAAAAAAGGTAAAGCCTTTTTTTGAGCAACTGACTTTTTTCTTTCTGTTTCTGATTATCTTTATTAGTTACGATGTTTATTTTACGCTCTCTCCAATTACAAAATACACTCTTACAGTATTTTTCATGGGCTGGTCAATAAGTCTAATAATCCAAGAGCTATATGTTTTTGGTATCTTAAAACCAGTGCTTCTTGGCAAACGATGGGAGCTCTTTGTTCAAAATAGCTTTAAAAGAAAAAAGAAATAGTAATTTACCTAATTGCATAATCTTTTTCTTCTTTTTTTGGCCTTTCTTTCTTTGACTTGAATTTGTCTATTGCTTTAATAAACGCATCTCTTGTCACTACTGGTCTTTTGTTATCTAGTTTGTTATCTTTTTCTATATCTTCAATAATCATTCTGATCTTGGATAGGCCAGCCTCTCTACAAACAGCTTCTATCTCTGCCCCCGAGAAATCTTCTGTTAATGCTGCAAGCTCTCTTGGCACAACTTTTTTATCAACATTCATTTTTGAAATATGTACTTCAAAGATTTTTTCTCTTGTTTTTTCATCAGGCATTGGAACCAAAAGAAGCTTTTCAAATCTTCCAGGTCTTAAAAATGCAGGATCAATCAAGTCTGGTCGGTTGGTTGCACCCATAATAACTATGTCTTTAAGATTTGATACTCCATCCATTTCTGTTAACAATTGTGCAACTACATTGTTTCTAACATCATTTGTCTCAAGTCCTGTTCTTCCAGAAGTTATGGAATCAATCTCATCAATAAAAATGATGCTTGGCGCAAGTTGTCTTGCTTTCTTAAAAATATCTCTTATCTTTCTTTCTGATTCTCCAACCCATTTATTAAATATCTCTGGGCCTTTTATTGAAATAAAGTTGGCTTTTGTTTCAGTAGCAATTGCTTTTGCAAGCAGAGTCTTTCCTGTTCCTGGTGGTCCATAAAGCAACACTCCACGAGGAGGTGTTATTCCGACCTTTTCAAACAACAATTTATGTTTCATTGGCCATTCAATCATTTCTTTTAGTTCTTGTTTAATCTCTGTAAGCCCCCCTACATCCTCCCATCTTGTGTTAGGGATTTGCACCATTATCTCTCTAATGGCTGATGGCTCAACAACATTAAGTGCGTCCAAGAAATCCTGTCTTGTAATCACTAATTCATCCATTATCTCTTTAGATAGTTCTGTACCTGTTTCTTTGTTAATCTTAGGCATTAGCCTTTTTAATGCCTTTAGTGCCGCTTCTTTACAGAGAGCAGAAACATCTGCTCCAGAAAAGCCATTTGTCAGTTCTACCAACTCGTCAATTTTTACATCATCAATTAATGGCATGCCTCTAGTATGTACTAAAAATATTTCTCTTCTTGCTTCTTTACTTGGAATATTAATTTCTATTTCTCTATCAAATCTTCCTGGCCTTCTTAAGGCTGGATCAATTGAATCAGGGATGTTTGTCGCACCAATAACAACCACATTTCCCCTTGTCTTTAGCCCATCCATTAATGTAAGTAATTGAGCAACAATTCTTTTTTCAGTTTCTCCATGTATGTGTTCTCTTTTTGGTGCAATAGAATCTATCTCATCAATAAAGATAATTGCATTCTCTTGTTTTCCTGCTTCTTCAAATATGTTTCTTAGGTTCTCTTCTGATTTACCATATACTCCGCTAACAATCTCTGGTCCATTAATTATTGTAAAATAAGAATCAGTCTCAGAAGCTACTGCTTTTGCAAGCAAGGTCTTTCCTGTTCCTGGAGGGCCATGCAGTAATATCCCTTTAGGCGGGGTTATCCCTAGTTTCTTAAATATCTCTGGTCTTCTAATCGGTAATTCAACCATTTCTCTAATACTTTCTATTTCTTTTTTAAGTCCGCCAATATCATCATAGGTTATTCCATATTTACTTGTTTCAATTGGCTTTTCAGAGATTGTCAATTTGGTGTTAGCAGTAATCTTTACTGCTCCTTTTGGCAAGGTTTTTGTAACTGTCAAAGAAAGGTCTCTTGATTCTTCGTTGATAAATATTTTAATGCCTCTGATTATTACCACATTTCCTTCTAGTATGTTCTTGTTAACAATCCTGTCATGAATATAGCTAATAATGTCGTTTCTTTTAAGATCAGGAATCTCAACAGGTGGTGCAAGCGTAACTGCGTGTGCGATTAGGCAGTTTATCTTTTCAATATACACTTCATCATCAATCTTAGAACTAGAGTTTTGTCTTAGGTTTCCATCCATCTTGATAATGTTTAGTCCTGCATCTGTTACTTTGCCTCTTACAGCATAAGCAATAACTGCCTTGTCATTTTTAAGATTGCTAATTCTTATAGTGTCTCCTGTTGTCAAGCCCATTCTTTCAAATACCACTGGATCTATTTTTGCAATGTCTTTTCCAACATCATAAATTTCTGCTTCTCTAACAGTAAGCTTTGCTTTTATATCAACCATAATTATACAAATAATATTATATTAGAAATAGTTTAAAAACCCAACCAATTTATTTAAGAAAATTATGGTGTTCCTTCAGAATTTGAAGACAGTGATCTTTCATAAGTCACGGTTAGCACGCCACTGCTAACCTCGTCCAATATTGCAATTGCCTTTATTGTTGTTGTTTCTGTAATTTTTATCTCTCTATCATATATAGTAGATCTATCTGTAGGTGTGCTTTCATCTAAGGTGTAATATATTACAGCATTGCTTGTGTTTGTTTTTAATGTAACGGTTATAGGGTCTCTAAAATTAAAATTTGTAGGGTCTGCAGTAGGTGTTGCTACCTCTGTGTCTTTTAAAGTATAATCAAAAGATGAAATTTGGCTTTTATTATCTAATATGGCAATTGCTTTAATATTACATCGATCTGTACACACCTCATTAAATGGTATTGGTGTTTGATAAAAGTTACTCCCATCAGGATCGGTTCCATCAGTTGTGTAATAAATTCTTGCTTCTGGAGTTGTTGTGCTTAAAGTCAACGATGCATCTCTAGAAACAAACCCTGATGTTGGCTCAGCAATCGGGTCAGCAACATGTCCTACAACAGTATATTCTGCTTTTTGCACACCGCTATTAATTCTATCGCCATATGCAATTGCTTTTATTCTTGTAAATTTTTCCACAATTCTAATGTCGTCTTCGTAAAGTGTAGAATTCCTCCCATTTCTTTCAGGGTTTGATCCATTAAGAGTATACCAGATTTCATCAGTAGAAGGTTCAGTGATTATTTTTATTTGTTCTCCTATACCCTCTATAAAACCAGCAGATGGTCTGAAAGTCAAATTTATGTGTGTTGGAGGTGTTATCGTATAAATTTCAGTAAGTATGGCGCTATCTGTCATGCCTGCTTTACAAGCAATTGCTTTTAGAGTTGTTGTTTGAGTGATTGATATTGGAGTAGTGTAGGTTGTTGAAGAGGTGTTTGGATTATTACCATCAGTAGTGTAATAGATTGTAGCGTCCTGTGGATTCGTTTTTAAATTTACACTTTGTGGCTCTGAGTAAGTATCTCCTTTTGGTGTTGCAGTAGGCTTTTCAACTTGTCCTGTGCCAGGTGGCGGGATCATGCTAGAAACATCCCATCTATATGTATTTGACTTTGCTGATCCGCCATCTAGGGTGGTAAGAATATAAGCAGAATGGGGTCCTATACCTAATTGGCTATCTAGCGTAATTCTGTTATTTTTAATTTCTTTTCTATTATCTATATCATCATCAATTACTAATTCGTTATTTCCATCACTAAAACTTTGAAAAAGAACATCACAATTTATACTTACACAAGCAACAGAATGAAGAACAGCAGGTATTACAGTCTTTGACATGGTTATTGCTGAGCTGGCGCTTTTTTCAGTAGATTGTTTAGAACTAGAACCTATCCCTACAATTATGACAATTACAATTGTTGCAAGTAATACTGCTCCACCAAACAACAACAATGTTTCAATTGAGCCTTGCCCTTTTTTCTTATTTTTATTTTTTAGAGTGTTCTTTTTCATAATATTTTATATACATAGAATATATTTTAAATGCTATCTTTATAAAGATAAGAACAAATCAATCTCTTAGTGTTTTTGTTTATCTATAATTGCTCTTCCTGCAAAATAAAAATCCCATCTTAATTGATAACAAGCTTTTTAAAATGTTATTATTTTATTTAAAATATAAGGGGTAGATTATTTATGGCAAAACCAATGAGATATAGACCAATAGGGATGAAAGCTTCAAGAAGATTAATTAACCTGAAAGCACCAGGAAAATTAATGGTCACGAAAACCTCAAGAAGATTAGTAGGGGCGAAATCATTAGTAAAAGGTGCGAAATCTCCAGGAAAGAAACCAATAGGCGTGAAAGTCCCAGATGTGAAAGTACAACCAAATAGATTGATAGATGCGAGAACACTAAGAAAACCAAAATCACAAAAAACCCCCAAAGGAACTATAGGTCATCAGCCAGAAAGAAACATTAATATTTCTGCTTTCATTAGATCAATGAATGAAGTAACTGGTTCTAGATTTACAAGTGGTACAAAGATTGAAGATGTAAGAAGAACATTTAAGAAATTAGATGCAGGTAAAAGATTTCCAGAAACAAAAATAAATGTTGTTAAAAAATATTTAAATAATGGCTATTTACTAAATGAAATCCAAAGGTCCCCTGAAAAAGCCAGAGAGGTAAAAAGACAACTTTCAGCAGTAGGAGTTGATGCAAGACACATCGTTGCAACAAATATAAATCACCCTGTCTTTAGATTGTTGTTATTAGATTTTTCAAGGGCAGAAATTGAATCTGCTTTAAGAAACAGAACCCTCAGAACAAATTACGAAAGCCAATTAAATAGCATAATAGATAATGTTTGCAGTTCCAAAACAATTGACTTATTAGATTCACGTAATTTGCCAGCTACTAGTGCAATGGCCAAAAATGCATTTATTAATGCAGTAAAAAATGGCTATAAAGCCGAGATTATCTCGCGAATAAGGAATGGAAGAATTAACATCCCTGAAGCACGAAAAAAGCAATTAATCCAACAAATAATAAAAATACAACCAGTTAATTAAATTATTTTTTCTTTTTAGTTGTCTTTGTTTTTGGTTTGTCTGCTTTTGCCTTTGCAACCATTTCTTTCTTTTGTTTTTCTTTTTCTGCCTTGGCCTTTGCTTTCTCTTCTCTGGCTTCTTGCTTTTCTTTTAGCCTTGCCTCATATTCTTTCTGCTGTTCAATTCTTTTTGCACATTTGTGATTTAAGCAAACATCAATCCCACCACGCCTTGTTAATATTTTGATCTCTGGGTTACCACACACCTCGCAAACCTTTCCTGTTCCTTCAACTTTATATTTCTGAGGTAATGGAAAGGTGTTTCTACAAGCAGGATATCCAGAACATGCAGCAAACTGTTTGTTATTTTTACTAATTCTTATTATCAGATCTTTTCCACAAATAGTGCATTTCCCTAAAATTGAATCGTTTCTGGTTGCTGCTCTAAGTTCTTGAGATATGTCGTTTTTTTCTGCAATTAAAATTTTAATTATGTTCTTTAATATCCCTCTAGTCTCATCAACAACCTCTGGCTTTTTCTTTTTGCCAGTAGCGACTAGTTCCATCTCATCTTCAATATTAGCTGTTAATTTTGGTTGTGTTATTAATTCACAATGTTTATTAAGAACAGAACAAACAGCAATTGCGATGTTAGTGGCAGATATGCTTTTTGTGCCTTGAATATATCCCCTGTCTCTTAATTTTTTAATAATCACTGGCCTTGTAGATTTAGTTCCTAGGTTTTGTTCTTCCATTAGTTTGATCAAGCCAGCTTCTGTATAACGACTTGGTGGTGTTGTTTCTTTGTTCTCCTGGACAATATCAATAACATCTACGATATCCCCTGATTTAAGATCTGGCAAAATCGTCTCGTTAAGTTTAGAAAAATGATAGATTTTCTTCCAACCAGGCTCAATTATGGTTTGTCCAGTAACAACAAAAGGCTCTTTTTTAATATCAATTAATGCAGAGATATTCTGCGTCTTTGCATCTCTATAAAGAGTAGCAAGAAATCTTCTAACAATAAGGTCATAGATTTTTTTCTCCCCGCCAGATAGTTTATTAGAATAACCAACAGGGTAGATTGGTGGGTGGTCTGTTGTTTCTTTTGCTCCTCTTGATGGGTGTATTGGTTTAGATAATATTTCTTTAGCAACTGCATTATAATCTTTATCTTGCAAAACAATTTCTACAATTTCTTTAAGATTTACACTTGCAGGATAAACAGTATTGTCTGTTCTAGGGTAGCTAATCAACCCTTGTTGATAAAGTGATTCTGCAATATTCATTGCTTGATTAGTGCTGATCCCAAAAACAGAAGATGCTGCTCTAAGAAAGCTAGTTGTATTAAACGGTTCTGGCCTGTTAAGTGTTTTTTCTTTTTTAGAAACTGCTTTGACAACGCCCTTTTTTTCGTTTTTGATACTTTCAAATATTTTTTTTCCTTTCTCAATATCAAAAAACTTGCCATCTTTATGGTTTCCAGAAAACTTGATTTTTGTTTTCTCAAAATTCGCAATTATTTCAATATATTTTTCAGGCACAAATTTTTGTCTTTCAAGTTCTCTTTCTACAATAAAGTTTAGTAACGGAGTTTGTACCCTGCCTGCAGAAATGAAAAGCTTGCCTTTTCTGTTTGATACTACTGAAAGATATCTAGTTAGTATTACCCCCCACAACAGATCAACTTCTTGACGAGTAAACACAGAATCTGCATAATTAAAATCAACCTTTCTCAAATTTTTAAAAGACTCAGTAACTTCTTTTTCAGTCAAAGCACTAAAATAAGCCCTGTGTAACTTTGTGTTTTTATTATTCTCAATAACATAATTGTAAGCCTCTACACCAATCGCTTCTCCTTCACGATCAGCATCTGTTGCCACAATAATGTTTTGTAGATTTTCTCTTTTCTTTTTTAAATTTGCAATTATTCCTTTCTCAACTTGCAGATAAGTAAGTTGTTTGTCTGCTAGAAGATCAAGAGTGTAGATATTCCAGTAATTGTTGTCTCCAACAAAATCAACAGTATTGATGTGCCCTCTAAGTGGTATGACTAACATCTCTTTGCCATTAGAATTAAATGAAAAGCAGTGCACCCCGTTTTCCACTGTTGTTGTGAAATTATTTTTTGAGAGAATACTTGCAATCCTTTTTCCTGCAATTGCCTTCTCTGAGATTATTAAGTCCATTTTATTCTAAAAAGTAGTTTGTAAAATCTTTCTTGGAAGATTCTTGCTGTTTTTATGTTCTTTTAAAATTGTTAGAATGCTTGCTTTTGTTATCCCGTCAATCTTAAAGATGCTGTCAAGCAAGGCCTTGAGATCTCCTTTATCAAGAGCCATAACCCTAGCAAGAACATTATATTCGCCAGTAACCTCTATGACTTCTTTAACATCTTCCATTTCTTTTAGTTTTTTAATAATGTCATTTTGTTTAGATGGGTCAATCGTGATTAATATTTCTGCCTTTTCGTTAAATCCAAGTATCTCATAATCAATCTCTGCAGTAATAGATTTGATAATTCCCCTTTGTGTTAATCTGTCTAGTCTTTTCTTTACAGCAACATCTGTTAGGTTAATCTCCTTTGCGATATTTGCAAAAGATACTCTCCCATTAACAGCTAATTGCTCAATTATATATTTATCAATCTTATCTATTACTTGCATATTTGATCTCTATTTGAATGGCTTTAATAAATCGTATTTACCAAGATAAACTTCTGTTTTTAAAATCTCAATAAATGGAATAACAAACATTACAAAGAAAACCGTTGCAATGATTGGTCCAGCAAACACTCCAAAGATAACATCAATTATATAAGTTAAAAGTGTCAATATAAAAACTGTTACAAACAGATAAACAAAATATACTGGCTTTTTCTTTATATAATTTATATTTAAAACAATAGAGTATTCTGCACTTTGTTTTTCTATAACAATAATTTGCGGTATAAACCAGAATAACAAGGTTATTACAAACAATATAATGTTTACAAATATGTTGTTTATAATCCCAAAATCAAAAAGAATACACAACGCTATAAACAAAAGCAAGAAAAAAGAAACATTAAATTTTAAAAGTTCAATAAACGGTCTTTTTATTTCTCTAGAATTTTTATTATCAAAGTCATACTCTCTTCCCATCTTAAAAACAATGATTGTTTGAAAAAGAGTATATGCAAATATTATTGCAATAAAAGCAATAAGTGTTAAAATAATAATTAATGGATCTTGATTTAACAGTTCATAAGTAAGGTTAATACTTCCTCCTGATAGGCTAAACAATGGATTAACCAAAAACATCGTAAATATAAACAAAAGGCTAGTTGCAAAAACAATTTTTATGTTTTTTACATACTTTTTAAATGCAACAGCAATATCCATACTCATACTAATTCTCCATTTTATTTTTCTAATTTTTTAATAAATATTACTTTGTTTATATTATATATTAATAGAATTCTTTTTAAATAATTAACCTTTGCTAAAAAACAAGCTTAGCTTCAAGATATCCTTGTTTTGCAACAGTGATTTTTACTTTTTGTGTTTTTCCAAGAACGAGTTTTTCTTTTGGCACCACTACCTGCTTGTAACTTTTTGTTCTTCCTATCAATGTTTTGTTTTTACCAATCTCTGTTAAAAGTATCTCTTGTGTTTTTCCAATAAGCTTTTTGTTATTTTCAAGAGCGATATTTGCACAAAGTTTTGTAACAATTCTAGATCTTTCTTTTTTTATTCCTCCGTTCAAATCTTTGTAATTGTTTGCTTCTATTCCTTTTCTTCTTCCAAACCTAGAAATATTAACCACATCAAATTTGCATTTCTTGATAATTTCAATTGTTTCTAAAAAATCCTTCTCTGTTTCTGTAGGAAAACCCACAATAACATCTGTTGCTAGTGTCAGGTCTTTTATGTTCTTTCTAAAATAAGATATCAAGTCCAGATATTCTTTCTTAGTATAGTATCTGTTCATTTTCATAAGAACAGAATCGCTACCGCTTTGTATTGGCACATGCAAGAAGCTATACATTTTTTCAGATTTAAATATTTCACAAATCTCTTTTTTATATTTTTTGAAATGTTGGGGGTTTCCCATACCAAGCCGTATCTTAAATTCACCAGGCATTTTTATTATTTCTTTAAGAAGGCAAGAAATATTTGTATTAATGTCAAGGCCATAGCAACCAGTATCTTGAGCAGTCAAGAGTATTTCTTTTGTGTTGTTTTTTACAGCTTCTGCTATTTCTTCTTTTATTTTTTTAATACTTTTGCTTTTTAGTTTTCCTCTCGCAAATTTAACTGCACAATAAGCGCAGTTGCCAAGGCAACCGTTTGCTATAATTATTGCTTTTGTAATTTCGTGTTTTGTTTCTTGTTTTTTGTTCCTAAATTTGTCCAGATATTTTAATAGCTTTTCTTTGTCCTTGATCCCGTACATCTTTGCTTTTGGCAAAAGCTCTTTTAGTTTCTTAGAATCAATATCAACAAGACAACCGGTAATTATAATTTCTTTGTCTTTAATTGTTTTTAGGTTATCAGAAATATACTTGTAGATTTTCGTTTCTGTCTGTTCTTTTACTCCGCATGTGTTTATAACAACCAGGTCTGCAGATTTCTCGTCCTTGCTTTCTGATATTCCAGAAACAATGTCTTGGCTATCTCTTTGGTTCAAGGTGCAACCAAAAGTTTTTATAAAAATTGTTTTCATGTTATTTTTCAGAAGCAATAATCCCGATTGCGCCAGAAACTATAAATCCCAAAAATGAAGAAGAAATTAACTGCTTCCAGATTCCTAGATTTTTAGGTATTGCCATATTATTTAATACAACATAAATTTCATAAGCAAAGATGTAAATTATCAAAATATAGCACAAAACGCTTATAGCAACAAAAATAGCAAGAAGAGTCCATTTGTTCCATTTTGTGTATTTTTCAACAACTGGTGTTAAAAGATATAATCCAAAGAATGCCACAATTGGCAAAAGTATATACATTGGACTTGTAAAGAAATTCTCTTTTGCAAAAAAATAAAATAATCCTTGTGCTAAAACATAGGACAATAGGAAAAATAAAATTATTTTAAGGGCTTTTTTCATAATATCACTTTCTTTAATATAATATTCTAAGCCCCAAAAGAGTTTTAAATAGTTTAGAAAATTAAAAGAATATATTTAAAAACAAGTTGCTAGACTATTAGAATAGTTAAATAATATATAATATTTAATGGAATAATATCATGATTACGAATTCAGCACCATGGACAGAAAAGTATAGGCCTCAGAGGCTTAATGATATCTCTGGCCAAAAACATGTTGTTTCTAAGCTTAAGAAATATGTGGAGAACAAATCAATTCCTAACATGCTTTTTGCTGGGCCACCAGGTGTCGGCAAAACCTGTTGTGCAATTGCCTTAGCTAAAGAGCTATTTAAAGACGGATATTCTCAGGATTTTTTAGAGCTAAATGCTAGTGATGAAAGAGGCATTGGAGTAGTTAGAGGAGCAATCAAAGATTTTGCAAGAACCATTGCTTTAACTTCAAGTTTTAAGATTATATTTTTAGATGAAGCTGATGCTTTAACTCCTGAAGCTCAGCAGGCTCTTAGAAGGACAATGGAAAAATACACAAACACAGTCAGGTTTATTCTTAATGCAAACTATTCTTCTAAACTGATCCCGCCAATACAAAGCAGATGTGCATTATTTAAGTTTAAGCCTCTAATAAAGGAAGACATAAAAGAGCGAATAGAATATATTGTTAAAGAAGAAAAAATAAAAATAGACCAAGAGGCAATCATCGCAATTAACGAAGTGTGCGAGGGAGATCTAAGAACTGCGATTAATCTTTTGCAGACTGCTGCTTCAACAACAGACCACATAACAGAAAAAGATATCTATGTTGTTTCTAACTCTGCTCAGCCACAAGATATTCTAAACTTAATTGAAGCTTGTCTTTCAAAGGATTTTTTAAAAGCACGAACTACATTAGAGACATTGTTGTTTGATCATGGCCTTTCAGGAGAAGACATAATCAGTCACATCTATAAAAAAATAATCGCATATCCAGAAGATAAAATCCCAATTGACAAAAAACTAAAAATAATAGACAAGATTGCTGAGTTTAATTACAGGCTAGTGCAGGGTGCAAACGACAGGATACAGCTAGAAGCGTTATTATCTCAAATAATATTAATTGAATAAAAGGTGAAATTAATTGGCATCATATCTAGATGAACTAAAGGCACAGATGGAAAAATCTGAAAAGCCAACCAAGAAAGTAGATGCAGATAAACAAGAGCCCTTAAAAACAGAGATAAAAACAGAAGAGCCAAAATCACAACCAGTGCCTGAACCAAAGCCAAAAGAACAGCCAAAGCTTGATAATCTTAAAGACGCATTTAGTTCTGTTTCTCAGGAATTAAACAAAGTCGCACCTAAACAATCTCAAGAATCTTTAAAGTCTTTAATGGGAGACATAAAAGATGAAAAAGCAGCAGATGCTTTAATCGCTAAATGGGAAAGAACAGGAACGCTTATTACTAAATATGGCGAGACTGAAGTTTATAGAGTCCCAGATGAGCCATTACTCTATTATAAAACAAACATCCCAAAACCATCACCTAGTCAAAAATTAATAATAAACACTTTAAAAGAAGCAACGACAAGACTTGTTTCTACTGATCCTTATAAAATAAGAGACCCAAAACAAAGACAAAATATTTATTATCAAAAGATTTTGGAAATCTTAGAGAATGCTCCAGAGATAAATGTCCCAAAACATTTGTTTGATTTCTATGCTAAAGCAGTTGTTACTGAAATGGTAGGATATGGAATAATAGATACTTTGATAAATGATAATAAGCTTGAAGAAATAATGATAATAGGCCCAAAAAAGCCAGTATATATCTATCACAGAGATTATGGAATGATGTATACAAACATTATTTTCTATTCTGATGATGAAATACAAGACATCATTGATAAAATTGCAAGAATACTAGGCAGAAGAGTAGATATTTCCAATCCTTTGCTTGATGCTAGACTTCCTGATGGCTCTCGTGTTAATGCAACTATTCCTCCAGCATCCATTGACGGTTCAACAATAACTATTAGAAAGTTTAGGGCTGATCCTTATACCATAGTAGACTTAATTAATTTTGGAACAGTCAATTTAGAAGTTGCTGCATTTCTCTGGATGGCTGTTGAAGGACTTGGTGCAAAGCCTGCAAACATTTTAATATCTGGTGGAACTGGTTCTGGTAAAACCACTTTTCTTAATGTTCTTGCAAACTTTATTCCTGATTCAAGCAGAGTTCTAACTATTGAAGACACTGCAGAATTAAAATTGCCAATCAAACACATTATTCGTTTTGAAGGAAAGCCTCCTGGTCTAGAAGGAACAGGAGAATTGACCCTTGAAATTCTTGTTAAAAACACATTAAGAATGAGGCCTGACAGAATAATAGTTGGTGAAATTAGACATCATGAGGCAAGCACTTTATTTACTGCAATGAACACTGGTCACGACGGGTGTATGGGTACAATCCACGCAAACTCAGCAAGAGAAACTCTTGTTAGAATCACCTCTCCGCCAATGGACGTTCCAATGCTAATGCTTGCAGGTCTTGATTTCATTATTGTTGAAAAAAGAATGAACACTTCAAGAGGGCTAGTCAGAAGAATTGTAGAAATTGCAGAAATTACAGGAGTATTTGAAAATAATCCACAAGCAAGTATAATCTTTAGATGGAATCCTCAAACAGACAATCTTGAAAGAACAAAAGAGCCAATAAAGTTCTTTGAGATAATTAAAACATATACTAAATATGGAGATGCAGAAATAAAACGCATTTTAGAAGAAAGGATAAACCTTATAAATGATTTAGTTAAAAATAATATAAGAAGCATAAACGAAGTATCTAAAGCAATACAAGAAGTATACACAAATAATGCTAAAAAAAATGAGTGATTTAGAAAATGCCAGAAGAAGATAAGAGACTTAAGATTCTAAAGAAAGAGTTAGATAAAGATAACTCTGAAGCACCAAAAGTAGATCTTGATGCTGTACAAAACATAGTTTCTAAGATTAAAGATAAAGATCGTGCAAAAGGAGTATCTGGTAATATTTCTGAAACACACATGAAAGAACTTAGAGATATAATCTCTGAAGGTAAACTTGCTAAACTTAATGTTGATACTGAGGCCAAGCTTTTAGCAAATTCTACCTCAGAACTAGATAAAGGCGCAGTAAAGATTTACAAGGCAGTTCCTGGTTTTATTAATTATATTGTAAAATCCATAATCAAGAAAAGTATAGGAAGAAAGATTGCATTTTATTTGTATTCTGCAGATATTAAAAAAACTCTTGTTCAACACCTTGTTCTATCTGTAATTTATTCTTTACTTGTGACTTTTTTTATTGGAATATTAACTCTTGGAATAATTGCTATCATTAACCCGTTGTTTTTGATAATTTGGCCGTTTATTGTGATTTTTATATTTTTAATGGCTGTTGGCGGGTTTGCATATCTTGTTCCAATGCAAAAAGCAAAGACTAGGGGAGTAATGATTGATACTGAACTACCGTATGTTCTAAGACACATTTCTACAGAGTTACAGGCAGGTATTGGTTTGTATAAAACCTTGCAATCAGTTGCAAAGAACGATTACGGAGTTCTTTCCCAAGAGATGTCAAGAACAATAATGGAAATTGAAAACGGAACAGACACAAAAACAGCATTAAGGCACATGGCATTAAGAAGCCAATCAAAGAGTTTTAATATTGCAATATTTCATATTGTTAGAACATTAAATACAGGTGGAAATCTTTCACAAAGTATTGATAGTGTTGCAGACTCGGTTTCTTTTGATTTACTTGAAGCATCAAAGCAGTTCGGAGAAAAAATGAATTTCTTTGGTATTATTTTTATTTTTGTTGCTATTGTTTTGCCTGTATTTTTGGCAATTTTAAGTGCAATTGCAAATGCACCAATTGGGCAAGGCGGAGAGCTTTTCCTTCCAGGGATATTAACTCCAACATTGCTTGCAGTTGTTTATGTTGTTGTAATGCCTGCTATATTTGTATTTATAGCATATTACATTAAGATGATAGAACCAAAAACGTGATAGAAGAAAATGGGAAAATTAAAAGAGTTGATGGATAGATACCAGATTTATCTATATTCACAAAAACTAAAGATAAAAACCTCAACATGGTTTGCATTAGTCATAATTGTTTCATTATTAATTGGTGTTCTTGCGTTTTTGATAAATGCTAGGGTTGGTATTTTGCTTTTTGCTATAATTTTAGATCTTGGTTTAGGTATGCCATTTTATTTGTATTTTAAAAATCTTGATGAGATAGAGAAGTATTGGCCAGAAGCACTTAGGTTGATTGCTGACACCATGAAATCAGGATCGTCTCTTGACTATGCTTTAAGAGAAGCAAGTTCTGCAGACTTTGGGCCTCTTTCAAAAGAGTTTGATGAGGTTATTAGAAGACTTGAGATGGGGGACACAATGTCTCAGTCCTTAGAGCATATGGCCCTAAGAATAGAATCTAAGATTGTTAGAAGAACAGTTACTTTAATTCAAGAGTGTTTAAAGACAGGTGCTCAGCTTGCTGAGGTTCTTGAAGAAATAGCAAACGACACAAAGCAGATGTTTAGGATCAAAAAGGAAAGAGAAACAAAGACAATGCTACAAGTTATTTTCATATTTGCTGCAGGTGCTGTGATTGCTCCTTTTATTTTTGGTCTGACAAACGTTATTACTCAGTTTTTAACAACAATATCTTCAACTGCTGGTGTTGCAACAGAGAGTGCTTTGGCAACTGCCACTGCTACTCAAAAGTCATTAGCTTTTTTACTTGATGTTTATTTATTGATAGAGGTTGCAGCTGCTGCTGTTATTATTAGTTTGATGAGACAAGGAAAGTTTACAAAAGCTGTTGTCTTCTTTCCAGTAATGGTTATTGTTTCTTTTATAATATATATGGTATCACAAGCAGTGATATCTGGAATACTAATAGAGGCTATATAAAATATGAAACTAAAAGAACTATTAAAAGATAAGAGAGGGCAAGTAAGCCTAGAAGTGTTATTAATTGTTGGTATTGTTGTATTAGCTGCTCTTTTGGTTGGCTATTACCTTAAGCAGACAGCTATGAATCATAACACCACAATATTTGGCTATCTTAAAAAGGTAATTTCTGGCACTAACTAGCCACACACAAAGCAAGAAATAAGCCACATAGCAATGAGCTTTAAGGGGTCTTTTAGTTCGGCTAACTAAACAGAAAGGTATATAAATATAATCTATAACAATAATAAATAATTATTTTACAAATAAAATAAATAAAAGATATATTTAAGCAATTAAATATATACCAAACCAAAAAAACAAAAACAAAAAAACTAAAATTAAACGGAGGAATAAAAATGAAGTTTAATAAAAAAGGACAGGGTGCACTTGAATACCTATTATTGATCGGTGGTGCAGTATTAATTGCTGTTATCGTCATCGCATTACTTGTAGGTATGGGTTCATCAAGTAAAAAAAATGCATCTCAAGGCGGAGACAGAATCAACCAAGCAATTTCAGGAACTGCAATTGCATCAGTTCTCCAATCAGCAAATTGTGATGGTAATGTACTAAAGATTAGCTATACACACAATGGAGGAGATGTAAATTTAGTTATTGATGATACTATACAAAATATAACCGCAGACTCAACAACAAGCTCTTACTCAGGAGAGAATGCTGGTGCATGTGAAGTAAATAAACAACACAAAATTGCATTACATACAACCGCTTCATCTGGAGCAACAGCATATTCAAATGCAATTTATGTTACTAGAAAGTCATAAATTCAAAATCCTGTTTTAAAACAGGATTTTTTTGATTTTTTTTCTTTTTAAAAACAAAATAAACCAAAACACAAAAACAAAAACACAATAATTCAATGATAAAATGAGATTTAAACAAAAAGGACAAGGAGCATTGGAATATTTAATTCTTATAGGCGCAGCAATACTTGTTGCGGTCATTGTTGTTAGCGTTGTTCTTGGAACAAGCACAAGCGGAAGACAAAGTAGCGAAGAAACCACAAGGTCTTATCAAGAACTAGTAACAAACACAATAATACCACCAACAATCATTAGTGTTACTTGTATTGATGATAAAAATGCAACATATGTTATTAATCCTTCTGTAACTAAAGGAGTAACAGAATATTGTGTAGTTGTAAATGGAGATGTTAACATAGACAATTGTGTAGAGCCAACAAGTAACAACAAAGTGTTAATAACTAATATAAGCCCTGCATTAACATCAAAAACAAAATACAATATGTCATTGGTTGCTAAAAAGGGCAATGCATATTCTGCACCAACACTACCAGCACCAGATTGTATAGTCCCATAAATAATTATAATTTAGAATAAGATAAAAATATGTTTAGAAAATTACTAGAAGATAAAAAAGCACAAGTTTCTTTAGAATATCTAGTAATAATTGTTTTTGGAGTAATGCTTGTAATCATTACAGGCCTTATGATAATAAACCTAAATATTCTAGTATCTCTTGCTAAAGCAAAAATACTAAACTATAGAGATAATATCTTAACATCTTTATAAATCTATAAAATAAGATAACATGTTTTATGTAACAATTATAATGCTTTTTTTTGTATTCTTGTTTTTAGTGCTTGCTTCTTTTTCTGATATCAAAACCAGAACTATTTCAAACAAACTAATTTTGTTTTTTCTGGTTTTTGGAATATCATACAACATTACTTTTGCTCTAGTTTCTAAAAACTATAACTTATTATTAACATTATTATATTCAATAATTATCTCATTAGTTGTATTTATTACTCTCTGGCAATTAGGAGTAATAGCAGGAGGAGACACAAAGCTATTTATTGCGATCTCTGCAATAATCCCAACAATGCAAAGCACTCTTGGTTTGTTTGATATTGGCTTAGGCAAATTAGAAACATTGCCTATCTTTTCTCTTATCTTGTTTGTGGCAAGTGCATTTATGGTTCTGCCATGGATTCTAATCTATTCTAAATATCTATTATTAAAAAAAAAGCAATATAGAGAGCTACTACTAAACAAGATGTTTTCTAAAAAAAACCTTGTGTTGCTTCTTGATTCAATATTAGTATTGATTTTAATTAGTCTTTTGTTGTTGTTATTTAATATAACTAACTTTATTCTAATCTTTACAATCTCCTTTGCCTTTACATTTCTGATATTTAGAATAAAAACAAAAAGATATTTTTACTATATAGTCTTGGCCTTAAACCTAGTTCTTTTAGCAATATTGTTTTTCTTAAACAAGCTAACAAGCGAACTATTTATTATGTTATTAAATATCTCGGGCATTGTTGTTTTGATTTCATTGTTGTTTGTATATTTAAGATATGTAAAAGAAAAAGTGCTAATTGAGAAAAAGAAAATAGCACAACTAAAAGAAGGAGATCTTCCAGTATACAATTACTATTATATAAATAAAAAAGTAATACAAAAAAAACCAAACATCTTTAACAAAATAAAAGAAATTGCTTTAGGAACATATTATAAGGGGTTAAAGATAGATTCTAGCAAAGCCTGTGGCTTATCCAAGAAAGACATAACTTTTTTAAAAGATATGTATAACAATAAATTAGTGAACAACACAATATATTTGAGGAAGACACTGGCCTTTACTCCAGCTGTGCTTCTTGCATTTTTGTTGTTAATAATATTTTAAATGTGACAATTTATGAACAGAAAAGGACAACTTTCAATAGAGATAATAGTACTACTTGCAATATTTTTATTGTTCTTTCAAGCAATGATCCTGCCATCTATTGAATTTTCCGAAAATGTATTACAAGACACTCAAGCAATTGTTGTTTCTAAAAAGAACATTGAAGATCTAGCTATTAATATTGAACAATTGGCATCCCAAGACGGCTATGGAAAAAAGCAATATTACTTTTACTTACCAAGAAACACGAAATTAGATTGTAATGTTGCTGCAAAGAAATTAAATTATAACATAACGATATCAAAGCAACAGCCGTTGCCACCAGGTTGTAATAATAGTGTTTGCGAATTCCAAAGAGAGCTCTTTTTGCAAAGCCAGCAATTTGTAGATTGTAATAAAATTGGTCCTGGATTTTCAGGAATATTAATGATAGAAAAAAAAGCAGACGGCAATATTACACTAATAAGTGAATAAATAATGAATAAAAAAGCACAGATTAGTTTGGAGTTTATAATAATTATAAGCTTTGTATTAATCCTTACATTGTTTTTTTCAAACTCTGTGTTTGGCACAACAGACATTAACAAAGCAATTACTAAAGTCAAGCTAAGAACAATGGATATTTTTTCAATGGAAGGATCAATTGCACAGCTTGAAAGAATAGATTATTATGTAACAGATACCAATCTACAATTGAATCTTTATATTAATAAAAACAAAGATAATATTTTACTTACAGAAGATAAATACAATATAACAATAGAAAATTTAAAGCAATCAACAAAATTTACAGATGTTAATTTAGCATTTTATTATGTTAACGAATAAAGAGAAAATAACATGAATAGCAAATACCTATTATTTCAATTGTTTTTTATAGCAAGCATATTTGTAAGTTTATTTATTAAACAGAATCTTTTTTTAAAGATACTTTTGGTTTGTTTGCTTTTTTTATATGGCTTGTTGATTCTTCCTGAGTTTGTATATAACAGGAATAAGTTTTTGTTTATTGGCTCTGGTTTTACTATTCTTGCTATTCTTTTTGTGATTGCTGGCTATTCAACAAACATCAATTATATGATTGTTCTATCTTGTATATTGGTTGCGTTCTTTTATTCTTCAAGAGTGTTGTTTGACACTACCTTTGGCGAAGTAATAATAACCACTCCAAAAAATGTGCAAGTTAGGTTATTAGATGATTTCTACAGGCCTGGCAAGATCTATACAATAGACACTAAAAAGAAATATCCATTAAAATCAATTGTTTCAATAAGGCTTGTTCAATCAATTTCTAGAAAACCAAAAGAAGTTATTGGCATTCTTTGTGATAACTCTAAAACTGATTTCAAAACTTCAAAAACACAAAAAAAGCCAAAGAAGGTTATAAAAACAAGAAAAACCACAAACATTTCTAGAAAGAAAAAGAAAAAATAAGACTAATAGAAATGTTTGAAAAGAAATTATTCAAGATACTTATCTTTACAAGTGCCTTTGCCCTTTTGGGCATTCTAACAATTATGTATTTCTTTGAGGCATCTTTAGTTTCTATTTCTTTTCTTTTATCAGAAGATGCAAAAGTTGGTGTTTATCTTGTTTCTGGAAACCTAAAAAACATAGAAATTAAATCAAATGTTCTTTTTTTCGAGCTTTGCGATTCTTATGATTGCATTTCAGGAGTTTATTTTAATCCCACAAACAAAACAGCAGAAAGACTAGAATATGCAAGAGAGGCAAACCAAGAGATTACAATAAAATCCAGATTTGAGTATTATTATGGCTCTCCAGAGATTATTGCCTACAAGTTTTATTTTGATAAGTGTGGAGGTTACTCATGATTTTTATAGAGATCTTTTTGGGCGTGTTTCTGGGGTTTTTATTAGGGGTTATTCCTTGCTTTCACCTTAATGTTTTAGCATATCTTTTGCTTTTTTTAGGTGCATTTTCAATTATTACAAACTCTTTTTATTTTTTCTTTTCTCTTGCAATATCTATGACCATTAGTGGCATAATGCCTTTGCTGTTTTTCAACGTGTCAACCATTGACAATTACTCACTAAATCTTGGACAGCCCAATTGCCAAAACCCCTCTCTTTATATTTCTGGCTTTCTTTTCGGTTCTTTGTTTGCTGTTTTTCTCTTGCCTTTATTTTATCTTCTTTTTCTTTTTTTCTCTAATTTCTTTGTTTTTATTTTTCTTGTGTTGTTGTTTGTTCTTGCCTATTTTGTTTTATCAGATAGCAATAAGCTTTTGGCATTTGTAATTGTTCTTTTTTCTGGAGTTTTAGGCATAATCACTCTAAAGTACAATTTCTTTTTCTCAGAGCCCCTTTTGCCTTGTATCTTTGGCCTGTTTGCCTTGCCAACCTTGGTTTTTTCGATTTTTGATAATACAGAAGAAAGGTGTGACTCCAAATCTGTCCAAGAAATAATGAGTTTTAAGAGTGCGATTTTCTCTTCCTTTCTCGGTTCTCTCTTTTCCTCAGTAATTGCAATTATCCCTTCTTTAAGCCCAGGCATGTCCCAAGTCTTTCCTGCAACTTTTTCAGAAAGGCTTTCAAAGAACAGCAGAAAAGTTCTTCTTTCAAGCACATTAATTTCTGTTATCCTAATCTATTTTTTTATGGCAGCAATCTTTAAAAAATCAAGACTGGGTTTTGTTTCTGTTCTTTTAGAGAAAGGGCTTGTCCCTTCCTTTTCTTTTCCAGACATCTTACTTCTTTGTTTTGTTTTTGTGTTTGCAGTCTCTCTTTCTTGTATTCTCCTGTATTTTTCATACCCATTGATTTCTAAATTCATTTCTCTTCTTCCAAAAAAACAACCCTTCTTTGTGTAATTCTTTTTTCCGTTCTTTTGATTGTTCTTGTAACAAACATCTATTCTATTTTTCTTATTATTTTGTCTTTTCTGATTGGTCTTTTGCCAATAGTCTATAATAAAAACAAATTGCTTCTTATGTCTTATTTAATATTGCCAACAATTATGTTTTACATTTAGGTGAAAAGTTATGGAAAACTGGAAAATTAAAAAAAATGTGCTCCTCTCAATCATGGAATTATCAAAATCTTCTTTTCCAAACGAGTTTAGTGGAATGCTTGTTGGGGACAAAGACAAAAAGTTAATTGATGACATTTACATAATCCCTGCAACCCAAAACCACAGAAACTCTTCAAGCATAAGATTAGATCTGGTACCGATGTCTTTCTCTATAATAGGTACTGTGCATTCTCACCCATCAGGTTCTGCACACCCTTCAAGAGCAGACCTTAATTTCTTTCAAAGCAAGTCAGTAAATATAATCACCAACTACCCTTTTGGGCTAAAAGACTTTAAGGTCTATGACAATTCTGGCAATGATATTTTCCTAGAAATAATCTGATTTTCCCTCAAAACTACCCTAAAAAAGCAAAGTTTAATAAAGGCGATGGCAAAAAGCATTTATTACTTTTGCAACACAATTCTATTAGAGCAAGAAATAGCAATATTTTCTTTGCCCGAGTTACTAAAACAAAAATTTTAAGGTATATCTATGAGTGGTAATGACAAAAATATGACAATTGAAGAAGAAATTGAATTGATTAAGCAAAAGCTTGAAGAGCAAGATAAGTTATCAAAAGAATATCTTAATCTCTTACAAAGATCTCAAGCAGACTTTATCAATTACAAAAACAGGATAGAGAAGGAAACAAAAGACATTATCTTTATTGAAACAAGCAAAATATTCTGTGAGTTTCTAGGTTACAGAGAAACACTATTACATGCTCTTGAAAAAGAGCCAGACAAGAAACTAAAAGAAAGTCTTTCTCATCTCCTTACAAGCTTTGACAATATTCTTAAAAGATTTAAGCTAGAAAAGCTAGATGTCCTAAATAAAGACTTTGACATGAACACAAGCGATTGCGTTTCTAAGCTTGAGGTAACAGATGAAAACCAAAACAACAAAGTCATAGCGATTGTTGAGGAAGGTTTTCTTCAAAATAAAAGATTAATAAAACCAGCAAAAGTAGTTGTTGGGACATATGTGAAAAAAGAATAAACGGTGGTAAAATATGGCAAAATCAAAAGTTATTGGAATAGATCTTGGTACAACCTATTCTGCAGTTTCTGTAGTTGAGGCTGGACAACCAAAGATTCTAATAAACAACGAAGGCTCAAGAATAACTCCTTCTGTTGTTAGTCTAAGTAATGACGAAATTATTGTTGGTGCTCTTGCAAAAAGGCAAGCAGTTGTTAATCCAGATAACACCATATATTCAATAAAAAGAAAAATGGGCACAAACGACAAAGTGACTTTAGGTGGCAAGAAGCAAAGCCCAGAACAGATCTCTGCTTATATTCTGCAAAAATTAAAAAAAGATGCAGAAGAGCAACTTGGTCAAAAGATTACTCAAGCAGTAATAACAGTTCCTGCTTATTTTTCAGACTCTCAAAGAAAAGCAACAAAGGCTGCAGGAGAGATTGCTGGTCTTGAGGTTCTAAGAATAATAAACGAGCCAACAGCAGCAGCTCTTGCCTATGGTCTTGATAAGAAACATGCTCATACAATTTTAGTGTTTGATTTTGGTGGTGGAACATTTGATGTATCTATTCTAGAATTATCTGATGGCGTCTTTGAGGTAAAATCAACAGCTGGTGACAATCAATTAGGTGGTGATGACATTGACCAAAAAATAATTGATTATCTTGTCTCAGAATTCAAGAAAAAAGAAGGCATAGACCTAACAAAAGACAAAATGGCAATGCAAAGATTAAAAGACGAATCAGAAAAGGTCAAGATAGAGTTATCAACAACCCTAAAAGCCACTGTTAATATTCCTTACATAACTGCAACACCAGATGGTCCAAAACACTTAAACATAGAACTTACAAGAGCAAAGCTTGAAGACTTGTGTACAGATATCTTCAAAAGATTAGAAATACCAACAAAACAAGCAATTGCTGATTCTAAATTAGATGTCTCAAAAATTGATGAAGTAATACTAGTAGGCGGCTCAACAAGAATCCCAAAAGTCGTTGAGTTGGTTGAAAAATTAACTGGCAAAAAAGCAAATAAGTCCATTAATCCTGATGAGGTTGTAGCAATGGGTGCAGCAATACAAGGGGCAGTTCTTGCAGGTGAAGTTAAAGATATTTTGCTTCTTGATGTTACTCCTTTGTCTTTAGGTATAGAGACATTAGGCGGGGTCTTTACAAAGTTACTTGAAAGAAACACAACAATACCAACAAAGAAGTCTCAAATTTTCTCAACAGCTTCAGATAGTCAAACAGCTGTTGACATCCATGTTCTTCAAGGCGAAAGGCCATTAGCCAAAGATAACTTAACTCTTGGCAGATTCCAGTTGATAGGTATTCCTCCAGCTCCAAGGGGTGTTCCTCAGATCGAAGTTACCTTTGATATAGATGCTAATGGCATAATCAATGTTTCTGCTAAAGATCTAGGAACCGGCAAGTCCCAAGCAATCAAGATAACTTCAACAACCTCTCTAAGCAAAGAAGAAATTGAGAGATTAAAAAAAGAGGCAGAAGAACATGCTGAAGAAGACAAGAAGACCCAAGAAAAAATAGAAATAAAACACAGGGCAGAATCTTTAGTATATTCTGTTGATTCAGTTCTTGAAGAAGCAAAAGCAAAACTATCTCCTGAAGATATAGAAGAAATAAAAAAGCAAAAAGCAGATCTTCAATCAGCAATAGATAGTGATGCTTCAGATATTGAAGAAAAAACAACAGCTCTTCAAAAAAAGCTTTATGAGATTTCAACAAAGCTTTACCAAAATTCAGCTTCTCAAGAAAAACAAGAAGAACCTAAAGGCAAAGATGATAAAGAAAAAACAGTAGATGCAGATTACACAACTGAAGACAAATAAAAGAGATGAACCACATTGGCAGAAAAGAAAGATCTTTATGAGATCTTGGGTGTTAAAAAAAACGCAAGTGCTGAAGAGCTTAAACATGCTTACAAGCAACTTGTAAAAAAATATCACCCAGATATCTCTAAAGAGCCAAATGCTGAAGAAAAGCTAAAAGAAATAACTCATGCATATTCCATCCTAGGCGATGCAGAAAAAAGAAAGCAATATGACATGGTAGGTGATGCGGCTTTCTCAGGTGGTGGTTATCAAGATTTCAATTTCTCTGGCGACTTTGATTTTGATCTTTCTAAGATCTTTTCTCGCTTTGGTTTTTCTGAAGATGATTTTTTTGAAACTTTTTCTGGCTTTAGAAACACAGGTTTTAGTAAACGCCAAGAACAAGCAAACCTTGATCTAAAAACAAAAATTGACATTGATTTTTTAACTTCTGCTAAAGGTGGCAAAAAAGAATTTAAAATAGACAAGGATGTTTCCTGTGATGCTTGTGAAGGCACAGGTTCAAAATCCAAATCTAAAACAACCTGCTCCCAATGTAATGGCAGAGGAAGAACACTAATAAAAAGGCAAACTCCATTTGGAGTTTTTGCAATTGAAAAGCTTTGTTCTAAATGTCAAGGGGCTGGTACAACAATTACCGATCCTTGTAAGTCTTGTGGTGGCAAAGGCTATGTCAAAAGATCTACAAATTTAACTGTTGATATTCCTGCAGGTGTCAATAACTGGGATATCATAAGACTTAGAGGAGCAGGCAATCAGCAAGGCGGGCAAGTAGGGGATTTGTTTATTCAAGTGTTTGTAAAAAACCACGAGTTTTTCAGAAGAGAAGGCTTTGATCTTTATTGTGAGATCCCAATAATTTATTCTGATTTAATTCTTGGAACAAAAATAAAAATAAAAGGCATTCAAGATGTAATCACATTAAACATTCCTTCTGGCACAAAGCCAGGAACTATCTTTAAGGTTGCTGGCAAAGGCGTTCCTGACCCTAACAAAAGAGGTCTTCGTGGCTCTATGTTTGTTAAAGCAATTTTAGCTGAGCCTGTTGACGTCAATCGCGAGTATAAACTGCTTCTTGAAAAGCTTGCTGGCATTGATGCAAAGACCAAAAAGAAAATACAAGATAAGTTCAAAGATTACATTAGTTTTTTATAATTTTTTTCTTTTTCTTAATTTTATTATAAAATAAGATATATTTAAAAAACAACCCATCACATATTATGTCATATGATGACATATTATGTGATAGAATGAAAACCACAATAATTTAAAAAAAATCAGACAATGATTTTTGCATTCCTGCTTCTTTATCTGAGAAAAGACTATCAATCTCTTCTTCGCTAAGTTTTATTCTTTGTAAGAGATGTGGATTTAGATCATATTCAATAACTAGATTTTTTGCAACATCTACATATTTCTTTATTGATCCTTGTGCAATTGTTAATATCAATTTACCCCCACAATCACAAATTCCAGAAAGTGGCATTCTCCTGTATTTTTTATTACATTTTACACATCTTAGTTTCTGGCGTGCAAAGGCACGAGTATTACCTATAAAGTCGGGGAAAAGATGATAGTGTAACAACCTCTCCAAAGAGTCTTTATTATCAACCGCAACTATTCTTTCTTGAAGCTTTGCTTGTTTCTGCACTTTATCAGACATGGTTTTTATTGTGATGTATGCTGATTGCTTTGGCCCTTCATCAAAGCAATTTGTATCGTGTGTAAATTTTATACAATTATATTGTTCTTCAGTTCCAAGCAACTTCCCTGCATTAACAACTTCAGGGATCTTGTCAGGTTCTGCAAAGTTCTTGCTTGCCATATAAAATTCATAAGGGTATTCTGTATTAGTTTCTATTTCATGTGATTCATCATCAATCTCAAATGGTGAAAGAACAGTAGTAAATGCAAGTGGAGCGTCCATTCTTCCTCCTCTCCCGGCACCTAAATAAGCACTAGAGAAATTAAGCAAACCATCCATTAGCAAAAGCATAGAGTCTTGATCTCCATCAACATTTCTTCTTTTTGCAGTAATATAATAAGGGTGCCCCCAGGCCAATTTAGATTTAGAATAGCCAATTATTCTTCCAATAATTCCTGCAGAAGTGTGTGGGGCTAGCCCAATAACAAATTGACCAATAAGGTCTTCTTTAGTTTTAGCATCATAATATCTAGGCAGATTATAAAATTTCTCAAGTTCATCATCAATAAAAGCAGCAACTCTCAAAAAGTATTCTCCACAGCGTTCATCAACAATTATATCTTGTGGAAATATTGACACTCTTTGGTTTTCTTCTTTCAAGTCATTGCCAAGATAGTCTTTCTTATAACCTAGTTCTTTAATTTTTTCAAGAGTAATTCCAAGTTCTTTAGCAGACACTTGCGAAATCGTAGCGTTAAGTGCCTCGTATCTGCAAGTTCCATCTCTAAAGATATAGACATCGTGCTTTGCTCTTAATATTCCTTTTTCAAGTGGCTCTGCATTTTTTTCTTTACTGATAAGCCCTTTTACTCCTTTGATACTTTCTGGTATTCCCACTCTAAGATTATTTGCTGCTTGTTCAATTAACTTATCAATATTAATTTTATGTTCAATTTTAACTTTTGTTTCGCTATTACATTTATCACAGATTTTTTCAAAAGTCTGTGTTTTGCAATTCACACATTCTCTTATTTCTTGTGTGCTACATTTACACTCAAAGCAATAGTTCTTAAACATTATTTTTTTACAGCCTTGGCAAATATATGCCTTTATCTCAACATCATTAACTCCAAAGTCACGTGTGTTTTCCCCATTTGCTCTTTTCCTAGTTGCCTTGATCAAATCTCTAGAGTTTCCAAAACCTCTGCCTATAGGGAAAAGCACATTTGGCTTTCCTGCCATTTCTCTTTCATGTGCTGCTTCTGGCCTGCCCATTCTTGCACCTATCCAAAAACCAGACTTTTCTCTGATATCAAGCTTAGATATTTTGCTTAATATTTCTGTACTAGTTTTGTTTTTGTCATCAATTTCTTCTTTAAATTCTTCTAAAGGATCAATGGCGTTCATTGCCCCAACTGTTTTTAAAAAAGGATATGCTTGTTCTTTTTCAATCAATATCTTATTTTCTTCTTCAAGATATTTGTGTGGCAAGCCAATCTTTTCAAGTATTCTTTTTATCTCGCTATTATATTCTATTTTCAACCCAATAATCTGCGTTTCTTTTTTTGTAATTTCGGTTCCAATTGTTTTTTCAAATAATTCTTTTATATTCTCAAAGATGTTTTGTTTTTTCTTGTCTTCATTTTCTTCTTCAATTTCGTCAGAGAAGATTTTATCTGCATCTCTTACACATCTTATCAGTGTTTTTAATTCTTCGTGATTAAGAAGATCATAATAAAATATATATTTTGGATACAATGGCAAGCCAAATCTCAGACTTATTGCCACTGCTGTAAAAGGGTCTGGATTGTTTTGGAATTTTTTACAAACCTCTAATGTTTGTTTGTTTATTTTCTCGTTTCTATAAAGATAATTAATCTCAGAAACCCATTCTTCTTCAACATATCCTGCTTTAATCAATGGGTGCCCTGCTTTTCTAAAGTCCCCGACAGCAACTAGCATATCTCCAACAAACAAAATCTTGTCAATTTCTTCAACATATTTTTTTGCAGTTTCTGCATCATCAATCTGCACAACAGATTTATTCTTTAATAACACAATCGGCCCGTCAATTGTTGAACATGGAAAAAACTGCAATGATTTGCCTGGCCTTTCAATTCTTCCGTGTGTTCCAACAGCAACAAACTCGTCTAGAACATACATGGTTGCAGGATTGATTGCTTTTGCCATTAGTCCGGTATTTCGTGCCTTACCATACCTGAGTCTAAACCCCCCCTCTCTAAAAGGATAAGCAAAAACAGGCCTTCCAGCTGCTAGCCCTTCAAGATATTTAGTTGATGGCTTAAGTTCAAAGCCTTCAGCTGTTTTTTTAACCTTAACAAGCTTTTCAAGCCAAGACCAATCAAGTCCCATCTTCTTGCTAGTCTTCATTATCTTTAATGCCCTAACATAAAGCCCATCAATTAAGACAAGGCACATTGCCCCTCTTACTCTGTTAGTCTCAATGCCTGTCACATCTCTATTAGCAACAACCTCAACCTCGTTGTCTGCAAAGCTATTCATTCTAACAGGGCAGTTCTCTACCATAATTCTGACTTCTGCATCTGTTACTCTTTGCTGTCTTGCCACTACCTCGTCTTGATAAAGCATTGCTTCTTCAATCACTCTTTCTACTTCTTTTTTGCTTGGTTTATATCTGTCAATGCCAAGCTTTTTTCTTGCAAGGTCTCCAAGCAAAAGTGGCAGGGTTTGTGCGTTTCCCCCAGCTGCTCTGATAGGTCCTGCATAATAAATATCAATAAATTCAGTATCATCAGGGTTTTTAGAAAGCTTAATCTCTGGTAGGCCATCAAGAGGAGAAACAACAACCCCATCTGTCTCAATAATTAGTGCGGTCCTGATTGCTTGATCTAGTCTTTTTTCTGGATCTTCAATATTTCCAAGCTCTTTATCCAGTATCATATTAAATATTTCAAGCATTACTGGAAATCTTTTTTGATGTTTTTCCCACAACTCGTTATAAACTTTTGCAACGCCTGGTGGTCCAACCAAAAGCTCTGTCTTTTCTGCAATTCCTTTTGCAGGCACAGATTCTATATCGTTAAAAAGATCTTTTCCTTGGCTTCTTGCATTTTTTGCTATAGCTACAGCTGCATCAATGTCTGCAGTTAATTTTGTATAATATTCTTTTGTCTCCTTATTTGCAAGAATATTTATTTCACTCATTTATCTTCCTGTTTTTCAAAATCTTTTATGCATAATTTTTGGTTCTTCAAATTAAATAAAATTGCTTTAGAAACTGTTGGTATGTGTCCTAGCTCTTTTTGATATGATGTTATTGATTGCCAACATGATGTGCTGACAAGATGACAGCTCTTGTATTTTGAATATGCATGATGATGTATATGTCCGCAAACAAACACATCTGGTATTTCTTTCATTGTTAAGAAGTTTTTCTCTATCGGAATGAATGTTTGTTTTTCCCCAAATTGTGGCATCAAGTCTCTTCTTTTAAGCAGTTCTTTTTGTGCTAAGTCTGGTCGGTCCATTTTTTGACCTTTTATTTTTCCAAATATCCCATGTAATGACACGCCATGGTATATGAGAAACATCAGGCCTTCAAGTTCAACCCATGAAGGCGAGCCCATAACATGTATATTTTTCTTAGAATAAAGGTTTGGTAAAAACTTCTCAGGAATACTTGGTTGTGGGTCTGATAATCTCACAGCATCATGGTTTCCTGGTATTAAAAAAACTTCAATGTCTTCTGGTATCTTTAGTATATATTCTTCAAACGCCTTATACTGTTCAAAGATATCTGTTATTGCAAGTTCATTAAGCTGTTTGGGATATATTCCAATACCATCTACAAGGTCTCCAGCAATAATAACATATTTTATTTTCTCAATAATTTTTTTATCAACTTCAGAAACATTAAAAGCATTTAGCCATTCAATAAAGTTTGTGAACTCATCTTCTCTAAAAAGCTTGCTTCCAACATGCGTGTCTCCAAGTATTACAACATAGCAATCGTCCTTTAATGTTTCTGTCTTTGTTTGATAAGGAATGTCAGCATACATTATTTCTCTTGCGATAAATAGATCTTTTGATAAAACAGAACATTTAATGCCAATGACATTATCCATTAGTATTTCCTTAGGATTAATCTCATCTATGCTATTGTTCTTTTCTTTGTTTTCCATCACCACAACATTTACTTTCCCTGTCGGGTCATCAATAGTTAATAGAAGGTTTCCATTCTTTGTTGTTCTCTTGTCAAGCACCATTCCAATTACATGCACTTCTTTTCCTTTAATTTCTCTTTTTGCATCAGCAATTGTCTGATAGCTAAAATCTACTCTTTTTTTAATAATTTCAGAAAGAGTATCATACTTATCTAGAAAAAGAGAGAGAAAGTCTTCAACACTCCCTTGTGATAGTTTTTTCCCAGTAACATCTAAGCTATCAAGTATCCTGTAGTTTTTTCCATTTGTTGTTATTTCTTGGCTTGTTCCATTAAAAGAGCTGATTACTTTTCTAATATCTTCAGTACCAACAAATATTTTTTTTTCATCTGCAAGTTTATCAAGTATTTTTTTATAGTTATTATTATTCAAAAGTCTTAAGCAATCCTCGCTAATTATCAGATCCTTATTCTGTGCATAACAGATGATTTTGGAATCCATGTTTTCATTTTATACTTTCTTTTAAGTTTTCTAATTTACTAATAAGTGACCAGACAGCACTTCTACAAAACTGTGGAACATTATTGTTATTTGTTGCATCTTCTAGTTCATAGAGAATGCTTGATATTTCTAGGTCGTCGCATTTTTTCTCTAGTCTTTTATCTATACTTAATATTAGGGTCTTAAGGTTTTTAGGAATAGACCCGTCTTCTACAAGAAACTCAATTTCTGAAACAATCTCTTGAATCATTTTAGAAGTGTCAACTTTTTTCTTTTTTGGCATTTTTATCACTTCCTTTATTTTTAATCATAAAAATAGAAAATAAATATATATAGTATCAAAAGCTTTTTTAATAGCTTTCTTATGCAGATTTATGACCATCTGCTTTTCTTTTTCTTTTCTACAGGATATGTTTCTAGAAGTTCTTTTATACTTATGTTTTCTTGACCTTCCATTTCCTGATTTTTTGTGTAAGTGCTAGACACCACTACCTTCTTTTCAGGGTTGTTTTCCTTTATTGTTTTTAACATAGCAATTTGCTTTTCTTTGTCTAAAGTTGGATTATATACAAAAACAACCAAGTCAGAGATTGCTTTGATTGCTGCAATTGCTTGCTTTTCAATAGCATTCATTTCTTTAAATTCAGTATGTACTAACCCTGGCGTATCAATTACTTGATAGATGTCTTGCCTTCTTTTGAAAAAGCCAATATTCAAGGCTTTAGTAGTAAATTCATAGCTGTTAATCTCTGGCGTTGCCTCAGTAATCTTTGTAAGATAAGTGGTCTTTCCTGCATTTGGTATTCCCACAAGAACAATAGTCCTAAGATTAAAGTCAGGGCTAGCAATTCTTGAAAATTCTTTTTCAAGATCCAAAAGCTTTGAAAATGTGCTGTCCAGATTTTTAACAATTGAAGCAATTCTTCCAACATATTCTTTCTTTATTCTTACAAACTTCTCTTTATCAAATTTACTGCTTCTTCTGCTTTGCATTTTCAAAAATAATTTTTTATATTTCTCAGATATCTTGTTAACAACAGTAACAGTGCTAGCAATGTGGTTCTTGTATTTCTCCATTGTGCTTTTAGGACAGATGTTCTTAAACATCATCTGGTAATATTCGTTTTTTATCTCATAGTCTGGTAGCTTGTTGTTTATTCTATTTAGTCTATCAGTTATTGCTATCTGATAAGCAGAGACATACTTGTGAGAAAACTCGTTTTTTTGAAAGTCTTTCATCTTTCTAACATTAGTTATAACATTATCAAGTAGTTCTTTTGATTTTTCTATTTTTGGAAAGTTCATATTTTTTTCTCTTTTCTTTAATAAAAAAGGTATTTAAAGCAATTGGTTAATAAAATATATATAAATATAATATTTTATATATACTTCTTATTTCAAATTAGTAAAACGGTGTAAAAATCTATGAATTTAATTACAGAAAAGAATTATAAAAAACTAATGATTCTTCCATTTCTAATGGCAATTATCTGCTTGATATTAGTGTTTGTCACTCCTGGTGTAGAGAAGGGAATAGACCTAAAAGGCGGAAACCAGCTGATTATCAGACACGAAAGGGGGGCGCCAATCGATCAATTAAAGCTTGAAGATTCTATAAGAGAAAAATACGGCTTTCAAGAGGTAATTATAAGAGAGACAACTGGTCCAACAAGCAGTGGACTAATCATAGAATATTCTAATAGCCCGGAGATTGAAATCGCAAGAGCAGAGAAAGCAAAGCTTGATTTTACAAACACTGCCTTAGTTGATTTAAAAACAAATAGCAAATCTTTATTTGCACCATTACTAGAAAAAAAATATCTTTCTCAAAAAGATATAGACGAGATTGATTCTTTTACAAATAAAGAGGATTTAAAAGTATATATTAACGAGACAATAATTCTTGCAAACAATAATTTCAATAATTCAATTATTCATTTTGTAAAATCTGAATTAAACCTGGAAGATGAGGCAAGAATTCAGACAAGAGAGATTTCTGCAACTCTTGGTTCTGATTTTGTCAAGTCTTCAATAAAGGTTGGTATTATTTCTTTTATATTATTGTCATTTGTTTTGTATTTGTTCTTTAAAAAGATTATCCCTACAGGTTTAGTTATCGTTGCAGTAATCTTTGACATTCTGGCAGGCCTTGCAGGAATGGCAATCTTAGGCTTGCCATTAAGTCTAGCAACAATACCAACGCTATTAATGCTTATTGGTTATGCAGTAGATGACAATATCCTTCTTAGCACAAAGGTATTAAAGAACAGAACAGATGATGTTTTTACTGCTACAAACAAGGCCATGACAACAGGTATGACAATGACTATAACAACAATAATAACAGTTGCTGTTATGGCAGTAATTTCATATTTCATGCAGATGTCAGTAATCTTAGAGATTGCTTCAATATTATTCTTTGGTTTACTTGGAGACATAATCGCAACATGGTTCTTCAATGCACCAGCAATAATCACTTATGTTCAAAGAAAAAATAAAAACAAAAATTAAAAAAAGGTGTTTTTCAATATGAAAAGTTTATTTAAAAAACCGATTGTTATTATTTGGTTATTGATTTTAGCACTATCAATAATTTTACTATTAACCAAAGGGCTACAGTATGGTGTTGATTTCTCTGGTGGTACTTCTTTTTCAATAGTTCTTGAAAATCAAGTTTCTCCTGAAGAGATGCCTCGAGTAGTTTCTGTAATTAATAGCAGACTTGACTGGGCTGGCTTAAAGGATGCAAAGGTTACTTCTTCTGGTAACCAGTATATTACAGCACAGCTTGCAGAGTCTAATCCTGATGAAATTGCTAGACTGAAAAACACTCTTTTAAAACAAGGTAAGTTTGAAGCAACAATTGATGGTAATCTTTTGTTTGTTGGTGAAGATATCAGAACAATCTATAAAGATCCTGCAAAAGGCTACGGTATCCAAACAATGGACAAGTTAGGTTCAAGCCAATGGGTTCTGCCATTTATGTTATCTCCTGAGGCCTCAAGAAGATTTGCAGAGATGACCTTCCACAAATGCACTCCAGTAGGTTATGAGAACAACGCTGTTGTTTACGATTGTGCAAAAACATATTTCTTTATCGACAGGCCAACAGACGCGATATTTATTATAGATAATGAAACATATATTGACGAAAAACAAGTTCCTGTCTCTCCAGATGTTGTTTCAAGTGCAAGAGTGTCTTTTGATGAGATTATCTCTCAAATAAACACCAACTATTATCTTGTTGGTGACAATTTATCTGAAGAACAGCTATCTAAGATTCAAGAGGACTTTGCCAAATATCCAAAAGCAATTGTTTCTTCTAATGTTCCTGAAAGCATAAGAAAACAATTGGTTGATATTGGCTATAAAGTAGTAGTTATCAATAAGCCAGAGAATGGCTATTGGATCTGGGAAGCAACAGGTCTAAAATCCATAATTTCATTAACAGAAGGAGTAGCTAATATGTCTGCCCCTTCCACTACTTCAGCAAGCTTTGAGATTTTCAATAATCTTACAATAACAGGCACTGCTAATTCCAGAGAAGAAGCAAAAGCAAGACTTGATGAGTTATTGGTAATTCTAGAATCTGGTTCTCTTCCAATACCAATAGAGAGCATAAGCACAGAGTCTATCTCTCCATTCTTGGGTAAGGAGTTCTTGCAGAATTCTTTATGGATTGGTTTGCTTGCTTTGCTTACAGTTGCTTTGGTTTTGTTTATAAGATACAAGGTTTTTAATTTAATCTTTCCAATATTATTTTCAGATATCTCTGAATTAATAATTTCTTTGGGTTTCTTGTCTTTGATACAATTTAGAGTTGATCTTGCAACCATTGCTGGAATTATTGCAGCAATCGGTACAGGTGTTGATCATGAAATAATAATCACAGATGAGTTGCTAAAAGGAGAGAAAGGCGAAGAAACCTCGTCAACAGGTCAAAGCCTAACTGCAAAGGTAAAGAGTGCGTTCTTTATTATCTTTGCATCTGTTGCAACAGTGTTTGTTACAATGCTACCAATAATCTTCTTCAATGTTGGTTTAAGTAAGTTTGTTGGTTTTGCAATAACAGTAATGTTTGGTGCTGCTCTTGGTGCGTTTGTTACTAGACCTGCGTTTGCAGAGATTGCTAAGCTTGTTGTTACAAAACACAATTTAAAAAAAAGTAAAAAGGAATAAATATGATAGATGAATTAATAGCAATTGCTAATCAGCCAACTATTAGTGCCCTTACTTCAATATTTGCAGGCCTTGCTATTCTTTCTTTGATTATTTTGTTTTTCTTATTTTTGTTTTTTATTGCAATATTTGTTTTTTTTGCATTAGCTTGGTACATGATAGCTAAGAAACTAAAATACAAGAACGCATGGCTAGCATGGGTTCCTTTAGCAAACCTTTTTTTGCTTCCAATACTTGCAAAACGAAAATGGGGCTGGGGCTTCTTTTTGTTTGTGCCAGTAATCAATCTAATTTTTGCAATTATTTGGTGCTGGAAAATCTATGAGAGAAGAGGCTATCCAGGAGCATTAAGTTTATTTAAGGCAGGTTATATCATTCCACCAATATTTCCATTAGTTTTTATTATAGACATTGTAATTACAGGCATTGTTGCTTGGGAAAAGAAAAAATGATTTTATTTCAAACTTTTTTTAATTAGCCATAAAATTACAAAAACCATTAAAAACCAGGACATCACATGAGTGGTGTGATGCCAACCAGCCCTTTCTGATAGCATCACAAGCATTATTCTTAATATATTTATCAAAAACAGCAAGATAACGCCAACCCATACCATTTTACTCTTGACCTTTTGTTTTATTGCTAAAAATCCAGAAATCACCCCTAGATACGCAGAAACAGACACGATCCCTGAGCAATATACTACAAACTCAAAGGCCTCATAATTTACAGAATTGCCAAGAAGTAAATGTATAATTTTTTCTTCCAGTCCCACAAGTACATTTCCAAAAACAAAAACTCCAATCAATAATAATAAGGCATATATAACTATAAAAACAACTATAAATTTTATTTTCTGTTTTTTGTCCATTAACAATAATTATTAGCAATTTCTTATTAAACATATCGCAATAGTTTGTTTTTCTAAAACCATTAATTGCACACCTAATTAATAATTGGGGTTTTCATCACCACTGAACAAAATTGTTCATTGCCATTGAAAACCTTTATATATTTGTTATGAACAACACAAAATTAGTCCCTGCTTGGAAATGGGATTTATAAAACACAAAGAGCAATAACAGAAAGTGCCCCAACAATAAATGTTGTTACAAAATTAGTTTGGCTATTGTCAAGATATCCCTTGTTTTCTATAGTTGCCCCAATAATACTATCAATTATGCTTCCAATTATTCCAAAGCTTGCAATAATCAATGATATTTTCATATCTACTTTAAATATAAAATAAAAAAACACAAAAGTTATTACTGAAACCAAAAACGCAGAAAACAGCCCAAGAAACGTAACACCTCCGTTTGTTCCGTGCTCTACTTCTTTCTTTAGGTTTGTTACAAGTCTTGGCTTGGTTTTTGATAGCCTTCCGATCTCTGAAGAGAGAGTGTCTGCAAAAGCAGCACAGATTGTTGAAGCAGCTGCATAAATCTGTCCAAACACAACTAAGACAGTTCCAACCATGCAGTTTCCTAAAAGATTAACATAGCTTCTGTTCTCTCCCTTGTTTTTTAGCAATATTGCAGAACCTTCTGCCACACAAAAATAAATTAGTAAATAGACAAATAATGTTGTTTTTCCAAAATACAAAAAAAGTCCACAAATCACATATATTAAAGAAACAGTAAATACATCATATTTTTTAGAAATCCATAGAATAAGTCCCAAAACATAAAAAAAAATTAAATAAAAGATAAGGTTCATAAATTAAAAAGTTCTCCTTTAAACCAAAGTTACTTTTACAACCATTACTTTATTTATATAACCTAACTTTATTAGCTTTGCTTTACATCTCTCAGACAAATGTTGAAAGATCAAGTCATTCCAGTTTTCTTTTGTGGTCTTTGCTGATATCTCTTCATTAAAGAAATCAACAATTGCCTTTCTTACTTGTGTTCTAAGAGGTGTTGTAAACTTAGAGCCTGTTATTGCCATGACTTTTATCTTTAGTTTACTTCCGTCTTTTGTTGTAACATAAAATACTGGTTCAATCTTTGACTTTTGTCTTCTTATCATTCTTCTTAGAATTCCTGGCTTTGCTTCGAACTTTGAAATGATTGTGTCTGCTTTAGCACCAGTTATTTTATTTACTTTAAAGGTAATTTCAAAGCTTGAGTCTCTGATATTTCCTGTTAGTTCGTTAAGGCCTTTTTTGATATTTCTACCAACTAGGTTTTTTGGTACTATTGCTACTGTTTCTCCAATTTTCTTTTCATCAAAGGTAGGGTCTGCATGCACATCATACCATTTCTTTTTCTTCCAGTTATCTACTGTACTTTTTTTCTCTGCCATCTTTTAAACACCATTTTACTTTACAAGAAGCTTTGCTGACTCATCAGAATATCTCCAAGCCCCGTCTATTCTTTTCTTTTTAATATTATATTTTCTAAGTCTATTAATCTTAGATACTGTTTTTTGATATCCTCTTTTTGCGCTTGTGTCTTTCTTATTATTTTCTTTGTGTTTGATTAGTTTAACGCTTTTCTTAATAAGGTACAATAATTCATCAGGCAATTTATCTTTTTTAAGATCAAGTTCTGCTTGTACTTTTCCGATCTTTTTCCCAGTTGCCTGTAATACAGATTTAACTCCGTATTTTTGCTTTAAAATAAGTCCAATTTCTGCAGTTGTCTTGCCTTTTTTTGTAAGGTCTTCTATTTGGTCATAAATTTCTTTTTTAGTTAATTCTTTTTTTTCTTCACTCATTTATATCACTTTGGTTTTTCCATTATGGTTGTGCCTGTGGCGATTAATTAGGCGCGTTTAAATAGAAATATAGCCATTAAAACAGGTCTATAATATATATATTTGTGGCGATTTATTTATATATATTATTATTTTGGTTTTATAACTTTTGCCAGATAACAAACAACTAGAAAAATGTCACCATAACATGCGATAAGAAAACCCAATAAAATAATCAATCGCTAAATTATAAATATCGTGCTCTTTTTTCTATTTCTGCAATCTTGTCAATTGTTTGTTTGTTTTGTGTTTGCTTTTTATAGCCATCAAGTATTTTCTCCCAGAACCTTTCTGTTTTTTTGTTTGCTTTCAAGGTCTTCTTAAAGACAAGAAGGTCTGTTGCCTTGTCCTCTATCTTGTTAGAAAGAAAGCCAAGGCCAAAGTCAATAAAGTAAATCTTCTTGTCTTTGGTTGTCAAGATATTGATAAGATTAAGGTCTCCATGTATTATTCCAGAATCATGAAGCTTTGCTATTTCTTTTCCAATTTCAGATAAGACTTTTGAATGCTTGTTTGTGTTATCTAGTTTTTCCATAACAATGGTGTCTTTTGTTACTGAAAAAACAGTCGGAGTATTTACTCCAGAAACTTTTGCTCTTTTTAGCAGTGTAGATTCTTGCTTGTTTCTAGTTTTAATTATTCTATTGTCAAGAACAGGATCACGATAAGATTTAGATATTCTTTTCTTAATGATTTTCTTGCCATCAAGAAGAATGATTGCTTCTGCCCCTTTGTTTATTTCTTTCATGTTTATTCAATTAACAGAACGGCAAGGCTTTTGCCATTTCTTTTAGGCTTTCAATTTGATATCTGTTTTCTAAAATATCAATATATGTATCCCAATAGATCTTGTCTAGTTTCTTAGAATAAGTATTCTTAAAGCCATTAAGCACCTTGTCTCTATTTTGCATTTGTGTTTCTATTCTTGCAACAGTTGTTCTTGTTATGCACTCATTTTCTACAATTGCATATCTTACTGCCCTATCTAGATTTTTGGCTTCAAGATATAGATAAACATAATCTATGATTGCTTGCGCCTCACTAGTCCCTACTCCCTTTAATTCAACAACATAGCCACCATGTTCATCTGGTATAAGGTCGCTTCTAGTCACCATGTATTTCTCATTGATTTTTGCAATCTTGTTCATTTGATAGTTTGATATTGCAGTAATAAACAGATAAACTGCAATTGCAGTTATGATTAAAATTACCAACAATCCAAAAATATTAATTGGTTTTCTTTTATGTGCTAATGACATTTTAATTCACTTCTATACTATCATCATTTAGATACTGAATATTTAAAATATTATGTGTTTTCTGAATGTCTTTTTCAATACACTTGTATTTCTTATTTATCTTCAATTCTTTTATTTCGTCCTTTAATGAAAGATTATTGTCTTTTTTATATTTCCATATGCTGTTGTTTAGGTTTTCTATATCCTCTAAATTTAGAGCGCTTTCAAATTTCTCAGTTTCTGGGTAACTCTCTTTATTTGGGTCATTATCAAACAGCTCAACAAGTATCTTGTGTGTTGTAAAAGGTATTACTGGGAACAATAACACCAGTAGCCTTTCCAAACAATAATTAAGAGTATCAATTGCTGCGTTTTGTTCTTCTTTATTGAACTTTCCTTCTTGGTTATAAGCTCTGCTTTTTACTAGCTCTAAATAATGTGAAGAAAATGTTGTCCACAAGAAATATTTTAATTTAATAATTGGCTCGTGAAAATCATAACTTGAATATTTCTTATCACAAAGCTCTATTAGGTTATTTATTTCTTTTAACACAGCCTTATCAAGCTCGGAAAATTCAGAATTAATTCCCTCACTTCTATCAAACTGAGAAATAAACTTGCTTACATTCCATAGCTTGTTTAGCGTTTTCTGCTCTGTTGATATTCTGTCCTTTGAGCATTTCAAGTCCTTCTCATTTAGGTTTCCTTCATCTGCTACCCAAAGCCTGAAAGCCTCTGCCCCATAGTCTCTTAATATCTCTTGAGGATCAATTGCATTTCCTAGAGATTTTGCCATCTTGTTTCCTTTATCATCTAAAATGTGCTGATGAATATACACGTCATCAAATATAATTTTGCCAGTGAAAAGATAACATTTCAAAAGAGTATAATATAGCCAAGTTCTAACTATTTCTTTTCCTTGTGGCCTTAAACTACAGACAGGGTGTTTTTTATAAAACTCAGAGCCATAATCAAGAACAAACAATGGAGATATACTTGAATCAAACCAAGTATCAAATACCCTAGTTTCTCCTTCTATTTCTGTCCCTCTGCATTTTGGGCAACTATCTACAGGTGCTTTTTCTTTCCATGGCTTATGATATTTTCCTTTTTCACCAAGTATTGCTTCTCCACATTTTTTACAATACCATATTGGAATTTCAGTTGCGTAATATCTTCTTCTAGATATTGGCCAATCAATTGAAACAACATCTAGCCAATCCAATAATATTTTCTTTGTTGCTGGATTTGTGAAGTTTATGGTTTCTGCAATCTCTTTCATCTTCTCAATATAATCCATTTGTTTTAGATAATATTCTTTTAATGAAATAAACTCAATCTCGTGTTTTGATCTCTCGCAGATTGGAACTTTGTGCTGTATTGTTTTTTCTTCTGTTACAAGTTCTTTTTCTTTAAGTAGTTCAACCATCTTTTGTCTTGCTTCTTTGACACTTAGGCCTTCTAAAAATTCTGCGTTTTTGTTCATTTTTCCTGAGATGTCAATAGATATGATTGGTTTTATGCCTTGCTCCACAAAAAACCTAATATCTGAGTAGTCTCCTGCTGAACACATCATGACAAGACCGGTGCCTTTATCAGTTTTTGCCATTGGGTGTGCTTTTATTGGCACCTCTCTATTAAAAAGAGGAGAAACAGCAGTCTTTCCATTAAGCTTTTGCCACCTTTCATCTTCTGGGTTAAAGATAACCATCCCAAGAGAGCAAACAAGTTCTGGTCTAGTAGTGGCTATTGGTATTTTTTCTCCTGTTTCTTTAACACTAAACAAAATTGTGTAAAATTTAGAGTCCACAACTTTATAATCAATCTCAGAATCTGCAAGTGTTGTCTTACAGCCTGGACAATAGTTTGTAACCTTCTCATCAAGATAAATAAGCCCTTTTTTATAAAGTTCAATAAATGTTTCTTGTGTTAGTGTTCTGTATTTCTCTGAGTCTGTCTTATAGACAGAACCAATCTTTCCAGTCTCTTCATAGGTATTAAAAGATATCCCAAGCATTGCAAAGCTTTTGCTTGTTTCTGTTGATGTTTCTTCTAGTATTTTTTTACAATAATCAATATAGCTTTCTCTGTCTGTTGTTAATATGGAGATTTTAAATTTCTTTTCTGCAGCCATCTCAATTGGCAGTCCATTTCTATCTAGTCCTAAAGGAAACAGCACATTAAATCCTTTTAATCTTTTATATCTAGATATAAAATCCATAATAGAATAAGTAGAGGCATGTCCAATATGTACAGGGCTATTGATATATGGTGGTGGTGTGTCTATACTATACACTGGCCTATCATTATCTTTAAATTCAAAAACCCTGCTCTCCATTTCTTTTTGAATAATTTCTTTTTCTAGTTCTTTGTTCCATTTATCTAGTGCCATATATAGCTTCTCTTTAAAATATAATATATAATATAGGCAACTTAATACTTAAAAATAGTTGTTTTTTCTTGCTTATCTATTAACCATCTTAATATATTTTATAACAGTCTGATAAGCAAGTATTTCTAGGTTTGTTTGGCTTATTTTTTCAGTTATCTGATCAATCTTTGTGCTTGCGTTTTCTTTCTTAAATTGTTGTCTTTTTTTGTTATAGTCTCCAATAACACTGTCTTTATAGATCAAAGATTTGGTTACAGTATCTGCCAGCTTTTTTCTATAGTCATAATCAACTAAAAAAGTATCTGCAAGTGTCCCGTATTCAGGGTCCATTATTACTTCGTCTGTTAGCTTACAGTTTATCACATCTTCTCTGTATTCTGGGTTTAGTGCTTGCTTAAGTTTATGTTTCCAGAATTTGCCTTTAAAATATTTCTTTAGTTTTATGTCTCTATAGTAGTTTTGTGCCTTGTCTTTTTCTTTTTCCCAGTATCTCTTTAGTTTTTTTAGTTTTTCTTTTGTATCTTGCAGTTCTGTGATTTTTTTATCAATATCTCTAATATTTGGATGTATTATTCTTTTATTTTCAAGTATTATAAATTTTTTCTTAAAATATGCATCCAAATATGGCTTGTCTTTGTTTTTTTCTAACTTCAATTCTTGTATGAAGGTTTCATAGTTATTTATTGTTTTGGTTAATGCCATAGTTACATCATTGCTCTTGCCTTAGTATAGATGAATTAAACTAAATGTTTTTAAAGCTTTATAGTTTTTTCAATTATTTTTTGTGATATTACAAAAATTATTCCATTTATAATTATTTCTTATCTTTAATTATATGTGATAAATTATGTTTGGTGGAATAGATCCTAGAAGAATGCAAAGCATGATGAAGCAGATGGGTATTGAAAATAAAGATATTCCTGCAAAGAAAGTAATTATAGAAACAGATTCTAAAAAAATAATTATAGAAAACCCAGCAGTAACAGAAGTATCAATGCAAGGTCAAAAGACCTATCAAATCATGGGTGATGTTAAAGAAGAGGTTAATATCCCTAAGGAAGATGTAGATATGGTAATGGAAGCCACAAAAAAATCAGAAACAGAAGCAAAAGAGGCTTTAGAAAAGACCTCAGGGGACATTGCAAAAGCCATAGAGTTATTATCTTAAATTCTATTTCTGCAAGCCAAGATACAAGATATTGTCTCTTTGTACATATGCTTGTATTTGCAAAGTTAAAGTTGTTTTATTAAGGTCTTGTGGGTAATCAACAAGTGCTTGAGTGCTTGTTTCTTCGTAGTTGTATTTCTTGTTCTCAATTATAAGATTGCTAGTATCAACATTAGCTATGGTCTTGTATTTTATATCTGTGAATCCGTATTTTTCAAGTATATTATTAATTTTAGAAATATCTATGTTTTCGTAATTTAGAATAGCGCTTATGTTTGTTTTTGGTTCATTAGTAATAACTGTGGCACCACTAATTTTTTTTATTTGTGTTTTAAGTTCTTGGTATTCGTTATCTTTTGTATCTTCATTTAAATAAACTTCTAAACTTAAATCTTCTTCATTTAAAGAATAATTTGAAAATTTATTTTCGTCTCTTAAGTTATCTAGAGCAATGCCCAATTCTTCTGTATTTTTGTCTTCTGGTATAGTAAACATTAGGTTTTGTGAGAAGCTAAATGTTATTTCAGTGTCATTATAGTCTGTTTTTATTTTTTCTTCAATTTCTTTTTTGTCTTTGGAGTATATTAATGTTGTTTGTGCATCTAGAAGTATTTTTGCATCATAACCAATAACATTAAAATCTCCAGAGCTTATGAGCATTTGTGGATAGGAACTAAGATTATACATCTCTATTCCAGTGGCACTTAATAGCTTTTGGCCACTAAATGTAGCATAACAAGCAACAAATATGTTGTCTTCTTTTATTGTCTCAATATTAATTATTCCTTCAATAGGTGTTGCCCCAAAAGAATAAAGGATTTCTTGGTTGTTATCGTTTGTAAAGTTTACTTCTGCAGGAACTGAAAGCAAAGCGTATTGATACATCTCTATTGGCTCCTCAATAATGTTTAGTTCTTTTATCTTAGAAACAATTTCTTGTTTTTTGTCTGCAAGAATATTAAGTGTAATAACTACATTAATGCTTCCATCTTCTGTTTGTCTAAAAGAAACATTTTTGCTTTTTAGGCCCTGTAGCTCTAATAGCTTGTTATCAATAGATGCTTGATCATAATCAACAGGTTTGCCTGCCACAATTATTTGTGGAAATACTTCTAGGACATTTGCATCAAACTGTGCATTATAGTTAACAGGCGTAAGATTTACATTTAAATCTGAGTTGATATCGCTACCAGGTTTTGCTCTATCCCCCCCAGTAGTCATTATTGCAAATATTGACCCAACAAAAAGTAACACTAAAAGTATAGAGAAAATCGTTTTATTATCTAGTTTCATAAAAAGTTCACATGTTTTTATTCTTTTTCCTATATATTATTATATATAAAAACTATTTAAATAAATCAGTTTTATTATGGCTTCATTTAATATTGGTAAAATCAGGATAAGAAACAAGGGGATATTAGCCCCAATGCTAGAATATACAAATCTTGCCTTTAGGCGTCTTTGTGTAGAAAACGGTTGTGCATTGCCATACACGGAAATGGTTCATATCAATTACATTCTTAATTCTTCTCTTGAAGAGATCCCTGAGCTAAAAACAAAAGATGAAGATTATCCTGCCTCTCTTCAACTAGTTGGTAATTTTACAGATGCTAAAAAAACAATTTCTGCTTTTAAAAAAATAGAAGATCTTTCTTTTAAGATTATTGATTTTAATCTTGGTTGTCCATCTCCAAAGATAGAGGCTGGAAAATCAGGTGCTTTTCTTCTTGATGATATAGATTTAGTTTCTAAGACTCTTAAAGAGATAAAGCAAGACACTCAAAAAGCAATAACTGCAAAAGTAAGGCTAGGCACTACAAAAAAAGATATTTCTGTAATTGCTAAGTCCTTAGAAAATGCAGGGATTGATGCTATTGCTATTCATGGCAGGCTAAAGACACAAGGTTATAAAACGCCTTCAGATTATAAAGCTGTTGAAAAGATAGCAAAAGACCTGTCTATTCCAGTAATCTATAATGGAGACATAAGCTTAAGCAATTACAAGATGTTTGATGATATCGATGTTTTTTCAGGATTAATGGTTGCAAGAACTGCTCTTAATAGCCCAGAGATTTTTTCTTTAATTTCTGATAAAAATCCAAAGACAAAACAAGAAAACATTAGATTATTTACTAAGCTTTCAAAGAAATACAACCTAGAAATCAAATATCAAAAGAACAATCTGCTACAGCTAGTTTCTGGTTTTTCTGGTTCTAAAAGGCTTAGAGAAAAGATATCAATTGCAAAGACACAAGAAGAAATCGATAATTTGTCTTTACCCACATTTTTATAAAAGCACTGCATTTTAAACTTTTTGTGGGAAAAAATATTTGTGTTTGTTACAAAAAGGAAAACAGGTTATTTTCTAGAAGAAGTAATTAAATAAAATCAAAAAGAGATTATTCAAATATTCAAGAAAAGGCGAAATAAAAAACAACAAAAAGAATCGCCAAAACAATCAAACTGACTTGCCAGTTTTTTATCATATATTTTAATAATTCAAATAGCGCTTTAAATATTCCAACAATAAAATTTAACAAATACTCAAAGAATTTTTTAGGGTGCTTGATATCTTTAATCGTTTCTGTGAAAATCTCGCTATTGCTTTTTTTTCTTTTTACTATTTTTTTGAAATTATTTATTTTTGAAGTCACGCCATCAAAATAAATTTCTAAATTTTCAGCATCGCATCTCCAGATTGGTATGTAGATTTGTTCAAAGCCACTTAAAGAGATATTGTTTTTTTCTGCACTAAACTTACAGGCCAGCATTTTAGTTATTGTCTCTTGTGCTTCACTTTTCTTAACTATAGATTTCTTAATTCTAATCTCTACCTTTTCTACAAAAGAAACATCTAAGCGTTCTATAACCTTAGGGGTTGTAATATCTAAAAGCTTTAAAAATTCATCCTCAACTTTGTTAGTCAAAGAATTAAGTGCTGTTTGTGCAGAGATGTGCTGATATTTGCCTTCTTTATTTTTACAATCAATATCATAGAAACAGACCCAATAAGGTGTGATATTAAGGTGAATATTATCTTTTGTAATCTTTACCTTATACCCTTTTTTGTCAAACTCTTTTTGGAATATTGAAATAGCTTCCTCAAGAGTTATTTTGACAGGAAAGGATAATTTATTTAATTCCATCTATATTTTACTTCTTCTTGATCTTGACTTTAGATGGTGTTAAAAGTATCTTTGATGCAGAAACCATTGCTAAGTCTCCACCTGTATCTTTAACAAACATCTTTATTTGTCCAAGAAACTGCTTTGCTCTTTGAGCATTTCTTTTGCTTAGGTTTTCAATATCTAAAAGTACAATATTTCTCTCTTTTAACTCTCTTATTACTTCTTCCACTTCTGCGTTTGTTTGTAAGCTTATTGGTTTTACCCAAAAGTCTACTTCTTCTGGTTCTTCCTCTACTTCCATGTTGTTTAAGTAGTCATCAACATCAAGTTCTTCTTTTCTAGAAAATATGTTGTCAAAAAATGCCATTTTTATTCACCTTTTTTTTATTTATCCCCTTTTTTTATAAAAATATAGTAATATATTATTGAACCAAAATATATAAAAACAAATTGTTATATCTTTGTTCAAAAAACCCAGAAATTTAAGAACTTTCCTTTATAAACTTTATCTTTTGAAATTAGTTTCCTTTTTAATTTCTTTTTGTTCTTAAATATATGTTAAGTATGAAAACAACACATGTAATTATTCATTATTCAGAGATTGGTATAAAAAAATCTAATCGCTTTATTTTTGAGAATGCTCTTTTAAAAAACATTAATATTTCTTGTAAAGATGAGATTTTATCATCATTTAAGAGATATGGCAGGTTGATTTTGGTTTTAAAGGATGATTCAAATTTAGACACTTTAAAAACAATCCTTGAAAACACGCCCGGCATCTCTAGCTTTTCATTTTCCTGTTCTTGTGAAAGGGATATTAAAGACATAAAAAAGCTAGCTTACGACATTGCAAAATCCAGAGAAAAGGACTTTTCTAATTTTAGAATAACCACTACCAGATCTTATAAAAAGTTTCCATTAACCTCTCAAGAAGCGGATGCAGAGATAGGTTCTGATATTTTTATGCATCTAAAAAAAGCAGTTAAGCTTAAAGGAGCAGAGCTGGATATCGGTGTTGAGATTACAGAAAAAGAAGTTTTTGTATATACCAACAAAGACACCTTTAAAGGCATTGGTGGTCTGCCAGTAGGTTCAACAGGAAAGCTGGTATGTTCTTTATCTGGGGGAATAGACAGCCCAGTCTCAGGCTATATGCTAAACAAGCGTGGCTGTAAGGTCATCTATGTGCATATCCAAAGTAATAATCTAGTGACAAAAGAAGTAGAAGACAAGATTTTCAAGCTCTGTAATGTTTTAAAGAATTTTCAAGGCAATACCAAATTGATTGTTGTTCCTTTCTCTGATATTCAAAAACAATTGTTGATGCTAGTTCCTGCTGATTATCGTATGATCATTTATAGAAGGTTTATGTTTAGAATAATAAATAAGATTGCAGATATAGAAAATGCATTAGGTATTATTACTGGCGACTCTGTTGGCCAAGTCGCTTCTCAAACTCTTGAAAACCTTAATTGCATTTATGAGGTATCTAAGCTTCCAGTCATCTCTCCATTGATTGGCCTAAACAAGGATGAGATAATTGCAATTGCTCAAAAGATTGGTACTTACAACATCTCAATTGCCCCATATCCGGACTGCTGTTCTTTTATGGTGGCAGAACACCCAAAGACAAAGGGTCGTCTTGAGGATGTTAAATATATAGAAAACAATATAGCTGATATTGATGGCTTGGTAGATGACGCAATCTCCAAAGCAAAAACATATAATTTTTAAAGATTATTATGAAAAACAAAAGAGTTGTTGTTGGTGTTTCAGGAGGAGTGGATTCTTCTATATCTCTTGTTGTTCTTCAAAAGATGGGCTATACACCAATTGCAGTTTCTTTAAAGCTCCCTGTCTTTTCTGGCGCTAGTTGTAAAGATAATTCTTGTTGCACTCCTCAGGCAGTGGCGATAGCAAAAGATGTTTGTAAAAAGCTAAATATTGAATATCATGTTGTTGATGAAAGAAAAAATTTTGAAAAGGAAGTTGTTTCTTATTTTAAAAAAGAATTAAAAAATAACAGAACTCCAAATCCCTGTGTTGTTTGTAATCGTTATAGCAAGATTAAGGCTCTTCTTGATTTTGCTGATTCAAGAAACATCAAGTATGTTGCAACAGGGCATTATGCTAAAATAAAAAACGGATATCTTTGTAAACCGAAAGACAAAACAAAAGACCAGACTTACGGCCTTTGCCTACTTCCAAAGGCTTGGCTATCACGAATTATTTTCCCACTTCAGGATTTGACAAAAGATCAAGTATATGCTATTGCTCAAAAGCAAGATTTTGATTTTTTTTCAAAGACCAAGCAGTCTCAGGATTTTTGCTATGTCTCTGGTAGCGACATCTCTAAATTTATAGAAAAAGAGCTTGGCAAAAAGCCAGGCAAGATTGTTGATATTTCAGGCAAAGTTCTTGGTAATCATAATGGCTTGTGGTTTTACACTCTTGGTCAGAGAAAAGGTCTTGGAAGAGATGGCAAAAGATATTTTGTTTGTGGCTTTGATACCAAAAAGAACCATTTGATTATTACACGCAAACAAGAAAAAAAAATTAAAGAAATAACTTTAGAAAAAGTTAATCTTATTACAGAGAAGTTACCTAAAGAGCTAAAAGTAAAAATAAGATACACAACAATAGAGATTCCTGCAACCGTTATCTTACAAAAAGACAACATGGCAAAAGTAATCTTTAAACAACCACAAACAGTAGTAACTCCTGGTCAATTCTGTGTGTTTTACAAAGGGAATAAATGCCTTGGTGGAGGAATAATAAAATGAAAAACACATATTTTTTAATGAGGCATGGGCAAAGTACAGGAAATGTCAAACACATAATTGTTAGTGATCCAAAAAACGGAGTGCCTCATTATGGTTTATCTGCTTTTGGAAAGCAACAAGCATTAGATTCAATTAGATCAAACAAAGATTTAGACAAACACACAATTATCTATTCCTCTGATTTTAAAAGAGCTAGAGAAACTGCAGAGATTGTTAGAGATCACATAAAAGCAAAACCAATAATTTTAACCAAAGCCTTAAGGGAAAGAAATTTTGGTAAATTTGAAAAAAAAGACTATACAAATTTTTATTTAAAAGTTTGGGAATGTGATTTTACTGGAAAACCATTCAAAGGCATAGAATCAGTATATTCAATAGCTAATAGATTTAGAGAATTACTTGATGATTTAGAGAAGAAACACAAAGGAAAGAAAATTCTTCTTGTAACTCATGGAGATGTAGCAAGTGTTGGTTTAACTGTTTTTAATAATAAAGACCCGAAATATCACAACAAAATTTATTCCTCGCTAAAGACTGCAGAAATAAAAAAAGTAAACAAATAATTTGCTTTTCAAATTCAACACTCTTAAAAAGCCTTTGATTCTTAATATATAATATTCTCTATGGAATAAATTTCTGGTAATAGATTAACTATTTTAATTTAGAACGTGGTAAGAGATGGCAGAGAATATATTCTATACTTTTTTAAACGAAAATTCAGTTTTTACTGATAAGTCTAAAATTTCACCGCATTATGCTCCTGAAAAATTACCTTTCAGAGATGAGCAGATAAAAGACTTATCTTTGTGGCTATCTCCTGTTCTAAAAAAAGCAAAGCCACACAACATCTTTGTATATGGCAAAGTAGGAACTGGAAAAACAACAGTTGTAAGGCATGTAATGTCCCAGCTTGAACTTTTTGCAAAAGATCAACACCTGCCATTATTGCCTGTTTATCTTAATTGTAGAAATTATCAAACCAAATATACCGTTCTAGTATATTGTGTTCAGTTATTTTATCCTGACCAGAATTTCTTTGGTTATTCTAGGTCTTTTATTTATGATAAGTTCTTAACTTACATTAAAGAAAATAAAATTAATTTTGTTGTTGTTCTTGATGAGATAGATAAAATCAAGGATAAAGAAATTGATGACTTGATTTACACCTTAACAAGAGCAAATGATGAGCTTGAAGGCGGGTCAGTTTCAATCATAGGCATTTCAAACAATCTTTTCTTCAAGAATAATCTTGACTCAAGAACAAAAAGCTCTCTTTGTGAACAAGAGGCTGTCTATCCTCCTTATAATGCTGAAGAGTTAAGAGCAATCTTAAATCAAAGAATAGATCTAGCATTTAAAAAAGATGTAGTTAGTGATTCTGCAATTAATGCAGCCGCTGCAATTGCTGCAAAGGAGTCTGGAGATGCTAGACGTGCAGTTATGTTGCTACTTAGAGCAGGAGAGATTGCAGATATTAAAGGGCACACAAAAGTCACAGATAAAGAAGTATATGAAGCTAAGGAAAAAGTTGAGCAGGAAGTTATGAAAAGCATGGTTCTTACTCTTCCTATTCAATTACAGCTTGTTCTTTTTGCTATTGCTCAAGGTTCTTTAAAGCCAAAAGGAGTTATTGGTTTAACTGGCCAATATATGGAAACAAATATCTTACATTCCGGAGAGATCTATGACAAATATTGTGCTCTTTGTAATAAGTACTCTGAAAAAGCAGTAACTATAAGATGGTTTAGAGAGTATATCAATGAACTTGAAACCTATGGTTTTATTTCAACAACAATTTCTGGCAAAGGCGTAAAAGGCAACACCACCTTGATAAGATTAGGTATTGATGCCCAAACAATCATTGATCTTTTAAAATCTGAATTTTCTGAGTAATGTCCAATTTGGCACCATTACTCCCATTTATATATCTTTTTTTGCATATATTATTTGTGATTATTTATGGATGATTCTAAAAAGATTCTAGACCCAATAAGGATTAAGATTTTATCTTCTATGAGAAAGCAGGGCGTTCTGGTTCCAAATATTAGGCAATTAAAAAAACACACTGGTTTTCATAGAGCAACAATAAAATCCTCAATTGAGTTAATGGAAAAGCAAGGACTAATCAAGCATTATATCCCAACAGTAAATTCAAGTATTGCAGGTTATGGTTTAAGGGTTTGGACTTTTCTTCAAATGGACATCTCTAATCAAAAACTTTTAAACAATCTTAAAAAAATAATGACAAAGATTCCTAACATCTATCATTGTTCAGAAGTTATAACAGAAAGAGGTTATAATATCGCAATTGGTTATTTGGCAAAGAATGTTGAAGACTATTATAATAATATTCAAAGAAAATATTTTATTAATTATCCAGATATCTATAATAACATAAAAGATAGAAGCGTTTTTTATCTTTCTGAGCCAACCTATATTCAGAAAAGCCATAGTAGTACAATTATTGACATTCTTGAAAAGGAACAAGGTATAGAATAATTATGAAAATAGAAATAAACTATGAATTATCTGCTGGGAAAAATGCAGAGAATAAATACAAAGGCAGAAATCGTTATTTAGAAAAAATAAAAGGAATAGATAAGGCCTTAGATATTACAAAAAACAAAATATCATTGCTTGAAAAACAAAAAGCAAACAAACCAAAGCTTGAGATTTCAAAAAAAGAAAAAAGAAACAAGGAGTGGTATGAAAAATTCAAGTGGTTTTTCAGCACTAATGGCTTTTTGGTTTTGGCAGGAAGAGATGCAAAAAACAACGAACAGCTTGTAAAAAAATATTTCTCAAATAATGATCTTTATTTTCATGCAGATATTCACGGTGCACCACACACCTTATTATTAAATCCAGAAAAAAAAGAAATTCCCTTGCAGGATAAAGAAGAAGCAGCAAACTTTGCAGCCATACATTCTTCTGCCTGGAGTAGTGGCACATTTTCTTTGGATGTCTATTCCGTTGGCTATGGGCAAGTAACTAAAACTGCTGGTTCTGGCGAGTCCTTAGGCACTGGTGCTTTTGTAATAAGGGGTAAAAGAGATTATTATAAAAAAATAGATTTAAAGATTGGTGTTGGCTTTGATAATAAAAGAAAAGTAGTTATTGCAGGTCCTGTCTCTGCAATATCTTTTGCAAGTAAAGATGTCTATATTTTAGTTCCTGGCAAGACCAAGAAATCAGATATTTGTAAGGAATTAAAAGAAAGATTCCTAAAGAAAGGAATTGTTGTTTCAGTTGATGACCTGATGTCTAATTTGCCACCAGGAAATTGCGAGATCAAATAATTTTTTATTTTTAAAATATCAAAAAAATAACAAATAATGGTATTGCAATAAATATGGCCCAAACAACTGGATTCCATCTTATTATTTTTGCACCATCAAGTGGACCAAATGGTATGAGATTAAAAAATGCAATCCATAGATTAATTAGAACTCCATAAGTTACAATTATTGCTGGTGCACCTAATAATGCAGCAATAAAAAACAATAAGGCCATTATTAGGTTAGTGGCTGGCCCAGCAAGAGATATTTTACCATCTTCTTTGATATTGTGTTGTTTACCAAAAATATATACTGCCCCTGGTGCAATAAAAACAACACCAAGTAACCCTGCAAAAACAATGCCTGCTATTAAAAATGCTGGCCACATTATAAATCTACCGTGTGCTCCAAGATGTATTGCCATATATTTGTGTGCAAGCTCATGTGAAATAAAAGAAGTTGCTGTGATTATTAGGCTCAATCCAAACTTCGTTAAAAAATCAGCCCATGTAAAATTAAATTGTTTTGTTGAGATATAATCTAAAAGACTATAATTTCCTAAAACAATTGTAAAACATAAAGATATTGCAAGCCATGCAACTAATAGGTCATAAATTTCTGAATTTTTTTTAATCATTTATTTTCACATTTATTTTTTAAAGAAAACTTTATTAAAATTATTATTTATTTTTTCTTTTAAAAACTCTAAATCAATATCATTTTCATTAGCCAAAACCTCATAGGATTTTTTAATGTCTGTTATTTCAATTTCTTTTCCTGAATAAGGTATTGGGAAATCTGTCTCTACAAATATTTGGTCAAGATGTTCTTTAATATTAGGTATGCTTGGTTTATTAAATCTAATTGTTAGATAATATCCCCTATCAAGGGCTGTTTGAATTTCATTAGTGTTGCCACTAAACCAATGAAGTATCACCGGAAAACCAGAATATCCAGAAAGCACATCAAGAACAGCTTTTGTTGCATATCTAGAATGTACAATTACTGGCAATTTTCTAGATTTTGCAATATCTAGCTGTTTTTCAAAAATCATTTTTTGCTTTTTTCTAAGTTCTTGGTCTTTTGTTATCTTGTAATCTAGGCCAATCTCTCCTATTGCAATAATATCTTTTGAATTTTCAAATATTATTTTAAGATAATCAAGACAATTATCTAATCCCGCATTAACAACAACATCAGGATATATCCCATATGCAAAGTAAAGTCCAGGTATATTTTCTTTTCTTAGGCTTTCAAGTTTTCTGTAGCTGTTTAAATCTACATTGTTTGCGATTGCAATCATTTTTTCTTTTGAGAATGTTTCTTTTATATATTCTTTTGACAAATCCTCATAATGACAATGAATGTCTATGAATTTTAAATCTTTATTCTCCATATATATTATATGACTATACTTAATTTTAAACAATATAGTTTGGATATTCCTGCAAGAGTGTATCTACCTAATGATGATACAACCCTAATGATATCTGTTTTAGAAGAAGAGATAATAAAATCAAATAAGCATTTTGATTTAGCAATAGAGCTAGGGTCAGGAAATGGCTTTTTAAGCTTAGAGATTTATGATAATGTAAATGAGCTGATTTCTACAGACATCAACCCGATAGTCATTGATTATCTTTTAAATGTCAAAGAGAAATATAATCTTGAAAAACAAAAAATAATCTATTCTAATCTTTTTGACTCCATAGACGAAAATAAAAAATTTGATTTAATTGTTTTTAATCCACCATATGTGCCATCAGAAGAAATCTTAAGTGAAGATGATGATGAGATTAATGGCTATGACTTGGCAGTTAATGGAGGAGAGAAAGGCAGAGAAATAATTGATTTGTTTATTGAGCAATTACCAAGGCACTTAAAAGACACGGGCGTTTGTTATCTTTTGGTTTCTTCTCTTAATGGCGTTTCTGAAATTATAGATAAGCTTTCTGATTTGAAATTAAATTCACAAATCATAGATTCTAAAAAGCTTTTCTTTGAAGAATTATTTGTTTTAAAAATCATGCATAAATTATGAAATTATTTAAAAAATTAAATCGTGGCCAAAAATTAAGGCGCAAATCTGAAGTGCATAAATCAATAATTGGTAAAAAAACAGGCAGAAGAAAATTAGAATCAACAGGTCTAGTAGATCTAATGTTAAAAGAGCGAAAAGAAAACTGGATATCTAAAGGCAAAAAATTAAGACCTGATTCAGAATCTTTCCTTAGAAAAGACACTGCTGTTTTAAAAGAAATAAAACAACCAAAAATCATGGTTCTTGGGCCTGGTGAAGGACAGGAGGTTTTGTTTTTAAACAACCTATTAAAGGGAAGTTTCCCAAAAATAGATGTTTTTGGAATAACAAATGAGTTATCAACAGAAGCAAAAAAGATTGTGAGAAATGAAAATTATCCCAATCTAGAAAAACTTTCAAAAAAGGATCTTTTTGAACATTTCAATCATCTTAAATTTGTTAGAAAATACGATTATATATTTTCTGATTTAGGTCCGATAGAACATACTAGAAATCCAGAAATTGCGGTTTTAAAGCTTGCAAGTATGTTAAAGCCAGGTGGCTTTGCAAGAGTAAGTCCCGCAATATCACAAGAGACACATAATAATATAATAAAATATTTAAAAATTAAAGGTCATGAAAAAAGCTTAAGTATAGATAACACAATACCTGATGGATATTTATTAATTAAAAGGGTAAAATAAATTATGCCAGCAAATGTAAGTTATGAGTTTGTAGCAGCTCAAAAGAAATATGATGAAGCAAAAACTGATGAAGAGAAATTAATTGCTCTTCAAGGTATGCTTTCGTCTGCACCAACTCACAAGGGTTCTGAAAATCTTCGTAGAGACATAAGTAAAAGAATTGCAGATTTAAAAAACAAAATGGAAAAAAGAGCAGCAGCTCTTAAAAAAACAGGACATTCAATAGGCATAAAAAAAGAAGGGGCTGGGCAAGTAGTAATTATCGGTTTTGCAAATTCAGGAAAAAGCACGTTCTTAACAAAGTTTACAAATGCAAAGCCAGCAATTGCATCATATCCTTTTACTACTACAAAGCCAGAGATTGGCACATTAAATTACGGTGGCGCATTAATTCAATTAGTTGAGATTCCTGCGTTTCTTGAATCAAAAGAAATGGCAAATCAATTGTTTTCTATTATAAGGTCTGCTGATGCAATTGTTTTTATTGTCCCAAATAATGAGATGGAGCAAAGAGATAGGCTCATAACTCTATTAGAGTCTCAAGACATCTTTGTCACAAAGCAAAAGCCAAAAATAGAATTGCGTAAAAGTTCAGATATGGGCTTAACTTTTCTTAATGAACAAAACTTGGCAATTCCAAAAGAACAGGCAATCTCTCTTTTAAAAGATTCAGGCTATAGGAATCACACTGTAATTCTTGGACAAAAAACAACCACTGATGACTTATTGTTGTTGATTAACCCAAGAGCAGTATATATGCCCTCTATTTTTGTGATCATGCCTTTCTCCAAAACAGACATAAATGTTCATAGTTATAAAAACATAAAATGCTTTGATTTCAAAGATGATAAAAAAATCACAGAAAAAATTTTTAAAATGGTTAATAAAATAATTGTCTACACAAAAAAGCCTGGGCAAAAAGCAGATTTATCAGATCCGTTAGTTTTGGAAAAAGGCACAACCGTTAAATTTGCAGCAAAACAAATACACAAATCAATTTCTAAAGAACTAAGGTGTGCAAGAGTCTGGGGCAGTACAAGATTTCCAGGGCAGAACGTTTCCAAGGATTATGTGCTTCAAGATAGAGACGTTGTTGAGTTTGTTGCATAATATTAGTATGTTTTCTTAAAAATAAAGCTTTATAAAAGAAACATATATATAATATTTTAGAAAAATATATTTTATAAGGATAATTCTATCTATAATTGAAAATCAAAAATGAGTACTAAAAAAGACAAGGTTGTAAAATCAAAAAAAAAATTAAAAAGTTTATATAGATTATTTATACCTATTGCTCATCTTTTAAGATCTAAAGAATTTGATGAAAAATTAATGCAAGCAGATATACTTGAAGAACCAGAGGTTTATCTCTCTAGATATTTTTTTTATGCAATATTTATTCCCTTGATTTTAGTAATCTTATTTTCTGCATTATTGATTGCTTTTCATTATACAGAATATCTTAAAGTTTTATTCATTGTTGGTTTTTCATCAGTATTTATAATATTGATTTATGCTTTGGTTAATCCATATATTAAAATCGGAACAAAGGTTGGAGAAATAAAAAATAATTTACCATTAGCAATACTTAGTATGTCTAGTGTTGCAGAGTCTGGAGCCCCACCAGAAGCTATGTTTCACACATCTACAATGAAGTCTGAAACTCCTAATATCAGCAGAGAATTTGAAAAAATAAATAAATATTTAAGTTTGGGCTTATCTTTACCACAAGCTATGGAACATGTTTGTGATAAAACTCCCTCTCCTGAGCTTAAGAAATTTTTAATGGAATTAAAATCTAACATAGAGGCAGGGGGATCTTTACCAGAGTTTATGAAAAAAAAAGCACAACATGCTCAATTCACTTATAAGCTAATGCTTGATAATCAAAATAAAAAAGCAGAGACCTTTGGTGACATATATTCTGCAATTGTTATTGCTGGGCCTTTATTTTTGTTTTCTGCAATAATGCTCTTGGGCATGATAGGTGGTGGAGGGCTAGGTGGCTTAAGTGTTGAAGCGTTATTGGTGATAGGGGTTTTTGGCCTTGTACCATTAGTTAATATTTTATTTATTATTATTTTGCAGTTTATATCATAAGAGGAATAAAAATGAAATTAAGTCCAAGAATGGAATATTTACTTGATGCAGCCGCAAAAGGTGCAATTGGTTCACTTATACTTGGAATACTTTTACTTAGAACAAATTTCTTTATATTTTGTATTTTCCCAACAATCATCGCAATAGGTATTGCTTCAATAGTTTATACTAAAAAAATTAAGTCTCTAGAATCCAATCTATTTGTTTTTTTAGGAGATCTTAAAAATCTTCTTCAAGGTGGGATGAATATAGTTACTTCTATGGAGGTTCTTTCAGATCATGATTATGGTGCCTTAAACACATATATTAGAAGAATAACTGCTCAAATAAAAATAGGTGTGCCATTTGAAACTTCACTTGTTGAAGTTTTTTCAGAAGTAGATAGTCCAATGTTTAATAAGATTGCAAATGTTATTGCAGAAACTATGAAACATGGTGGTAATCTAATTAAGATATTTAGTGCGGTAGCCAATTATGTAAAATTAATTGATGAGATGGGAGAAGAAAGAAGGGCCAAAACTTTTTCTACAGTTTTTTCTTCATATTTTATGTTTTTTATATTTATTGCAATTATTTTAACAATACAGATTGTATTCTTGCCAATGTTAAAATCAAATAGCATAACTACTTCGGGCACACCAATAGAAGAAATTCCATTTAATTCCTATTTCTTATATCTTTTGATTATTCAAGCAAGTTTTGCAGGTCCAATTATCGGTAAAATTTCAGAAGGTAATGCGATAGCAGGAATAAAACATTCTATTATATTACTTGTAATTTCCATTCCAATCTACATGATAGTTTCAATGTTGTTTATTAAATAAGTTAGATTTATAAAAATTATGAAATAAATATAAATAGGATAAAAATATGTTAAAATTAAAAATTACAAAAAAGGGAATATCTCCACTTATTGCAACTATTCTTTTAGTTGCTGTATCTTTAGCTCTTGCAGGAATCTTATATTCTTGGGCATCTCATAATGCAAGCAACACTGTATCAAGTGTTACTGATGGTCAACAGCAACGAATAGAATGTTCTGCAATTAATTTGTTTATAGAAGAAGGCTGTTCTTATGATACAGATACTGGAATTAATCTTATTATAAGTGACTATTCAAGTGTAAATATAGATGAGAATATAGAAATTACTGTTGTTGATATAGATAACAGGTCTAAAACAGCAAGCATTCCTTCAAACTTTCAAGGTGGCATAATGGCAGTAAACAGTTCTGTTCTTTCTGATCCAAATGCTCTTAATGGGCTTGGAAAAATACAGAGGGTTTATGTGTTTATTAAGCGTTGCCCAGAAAGAAAAGCAACGACTATGAGTTGTGATTAAAATAGGTTTTATTCATGAAAAAGTTAAAGGCACTTAGTATTTTAATAACTAGCATTTTATTAATTCTTGTTTCTGTTTCATTAATTATTATTCTCTTGTCCTGGAGTAGAAATTTTACAACAACAAATCTAAATTCAGCAAATGAAGTGATAAATCAAGAATGTGATAAAGCAACTATTCAAATTGCCGATTGTATTATTAATAATGATGGAAATGTAGTTTTGGTAATTAAAAATACAAGCACACAATATATCTTTGATTCTTCTGATGCTCTGTTAGTTTCTATATATAATGATTCTGGTGTTATGGATGCGGAAAAAGAAATAACTTTGTCTTCTGGTTTAACTTGGAATGGTCTAAAAGAAGGTGAGACAATTATTGCAAATATTAAACCAGAAACACAGTCTTTAACTTCTGAACCAGGTGCATGGATAAATGTAACTTTAAGATCTACAAATTGTCCGTTAGCTGCTACAACATACTATGGTTGTCATAGATAAGCTTTAAATATCTTTTTATTAATAATATAAATATTTTAATATTTAATTTAGGAGGAAATAAAATGAATATTAAGAAAAAAGCAATAGAGCCAATAGTTGCAACAATTCTTTTAGTCGTAGTTGCAGTTATTTTGGTTGTTATAGTTCTTGCTTGGGGTAAGAATTTTACAAACGAGGGTTTAAATAAAGCTGGTGGTGTAACTAGTGATAATTGTATGGGTGCAACAATTGCAATTTCAAATTGTGATTGGAATGGCTCAGCAAAAACAACCACCTTTTTAATAAAAAACACAAGTGACACATTTACTTTTCCAGCAGATGATTTTACTTGTGGTGTTTTAGAGGATGGAAATATTACAAACAATAACTTAAACGGTGCATTAAATCAGACCGCAGCATTAGGTCCTGGAGCACAACAAGTATTAACCTGTTCAGGTACAAACATCGTTGCAGATTCAGTTACCTTAAAAGTATGGTCAAAAGCTTGCCCAAATAACGCATCAGCAGATTTAAAACACTGCTAGTTGTTTAAATAAAAATGTGTAAAATTATGATTTCCAAAAAAGGAGTGTCACCAATAATTGCAACTGTACTTTTAGTTGTTTTAGCTTTAATATTGGTCGTCATACTTCTTTCTTGGGGTCAAAATTTTATAAATAGAAACACATCTGATGTGGATAACACTATTGACAGAAAATGCCTAGGTGCAGGAATTACAATAAACAATTGTAATTACAATGATCAAACAAATACTCTTTCTTTTATTATTGTAAATTCAGGAAAGGTTAATTTTTCGAAAGACCACAATCTTAATCTTATTCTAATTGATGCAGAAGGCAATCTAGATAATGATAATCAAAACATCATCAATAGCCAAGCCTTTAATAGATTAGATTCTCAAAAGATAGTAATTGACCACTATGCCGCTACAACACCAATAGATGTGGAAGTAAGAAGCACCCAATGTGTTAATTATTTTGCAAAAGTTTCTTGTAATTAGAATTTTTCTATTTTTAAAAATTGTATCTTTTCTTCCTTATCAACTAAGGCTATAACAAATTTGGCGTTTATGGTTGTTGCAAGCCTTTCTGATTTTATAATCTGCTTTGTGTAGATTTTTGTGTTTTTGAAAACATCTACAACCATTTCTGTATGAGTGTGTTCGCCAGCCTTTGATTTTTTATAAACTCTAAAATCAAATCCAAAGATGTTTCCGTCTTTTACCACATAGCCTTTATTCATTAGTTCTTTAAACACAAGATATTTCTCTGAAAAGTCTGAAATTTCTTTGTTGCATTTTTTTTCTAATTCCTTTTGGCTTATTGCTTTCTTGTTTTCATCAGCAATAGTTATTTTCTTCTTTTCTAGAAAATAAAGGCATTCAAAAAGATCTAAGTAAATCTCAAGGCCTTTTCTAAAGCCAAAGCCTTTCTGAGTTAATTGGCTTTTTAGATTATTGTCTTTTACAAGCCCGCGATTTTTTTCTATTATTACTTTCATGTTTTTCTTTCTTTTTTATTTATATAATGTAAATAAATTTCTATCAACACCATAGAACAACCCAATTCTTACACCTGCATCGATCCAGCCATAAGCATAAGAATAAGAGGCTAGTGCCCTTGTAAAGTCGCCTTTTTCTTCTAATACCATTCCATCCTTAAGATAGTTGTTTGCCATCTCTAGGTAGTTATCTGCCATATCTTTAAGGAAGGACTCGTTTTCTATATTTATTTTTATAGTTGCTAATGCTTTTTCAAGTAATCCTCTATACTTTATACAATATTCTTTAACATCTGTATTCATTTATTCCATCTCTTTCAATATCATTTAATGTTGCACAGATTATTAAGCTTTGTGGAAAGCTTTTGCATTTTATTTTCTTGTATTCCAAAAAGTCAAAAGTAATGATTTCTTGATCAATTCCTGCAACTCCACAAAGTCCAACACACACTACATCTTTTAGTTTCTTATCTTTTTCATTGTCAATTTCTTCAAGTATCTGGCAAGCCTCAAAAATACTCATAAACTTTTTTTTGTCAGTCTTAATATCAAGAAGGCAAAGAGTATGTGCATTGTTCTTTAGATTTTCAATTATACAATCATAAAAGCTAGTAGGCCTGTAGTTGCCATCTGGATAGACAATGCTTGTAGTCTTTCCAAACTTATACTCAAATAGTCCAGAAATGCCTCTATAGTTAAAGATAGAAATACCTGCAATTATTTTAATATCTATCTTTTTCTTTTTTGCTTCTTCAATCAATGTAAAATGAGTGGTTGCTGATAATGGGTTGCCAATAACAAGAAGACAGGAGCCATCTTTAAGATATTTTTTTTCCTGTTCCAGTTCCGTTCTGTTCAGTTGCATTATTTTCTTTTCTATTATCTCTTCTAGTTCTTTTAGGTCTCCTTGTGAGAAGATATTGGTGTAGTTATCAATATACACTTCTGTGCAGTTTCTTATACAATCCATTGCTTCAAGAGTAAGTTGTTTAGGTTTTAATCCAACTCCGATTATGTAAAACATTCTTAACTATAAACTCCAATTTCTATATATATCTTATTATTGGAATTATTAATATACTTTATGGAATTAGAAAGAGTTGTTGTTTTTTCTATGCCAGAGTAATTCATTTCTTTTCTTTTGTTGTTTATTCTAATATAGCCAGGGGTAAGTGGGAATAGCAAAAGATAGTTTTTTTCTAAAGTTTCAAGATTATCAATTTTAAGATATTGTGCAGTTATTAGAAGGTCATTGATTTTTTGCGACTTTAATAATTCAACATTATTTTTTGCTAAATTTTCTGAAGCAATTGTTTGCATGGTTAATATCAAAAGCGAGATAAAGATTAATGCAAAAAGCCCATCAATTACAAAGATTTGCCCATTATTTGCATTTTGCAAATTCCAAAATTTTAAAGCCATTATTAATCACTATTCCTCTTTTTATACTCAATTCAATTTCTGTTGTTTCTGTTTGATAAATCACAATATCTGATAGTTTGATTCTGCAGATTTTATTTTTTTTAAGTTCTTTTTCAAACACCAATAGAGATCTCAAGTCCAAGATGTTTTGATAACAAAGGCTTTGATGATTAATTTCTGTGAATGCCAAGTAGTCACAGTCACTAACCATTTTATCAACAAACAAAAGCAATTCAAGCTTTTCAGTTTCTTTTTGATTTTCTATTTGTTCTTTAGCATAGTTCTCAAAGAACAACACTTCAAAATATAAAATAAGGATTAGGCACAGAGAAAAGAACAAAACATCAAGTACTATTGCTTGCCCCTTTGATTTCATGTTTCTCCCATTTTTCTTCCTGATAATATTTTTCTTTTATAATTTCTATATCCCCTTTTACATTTTTGCTTTTTTCAAACTTTTCTTTAAAGCCAAGATTGACATTCACAAAAAAGCCAAGCACGATAATGATAATTAAAACACACAATATCATTTCAAGAGTAATTATCCCTTTTTTATTCAAGTATATATCACCACTTCTATTGTGTAATTTTTTGGAAAAGTAAAAGTTGTTTTGGAATATGATGTTTTCTGTTCAAAGCCAAGGTATTTGTTTTTTGCTAGCCCGTTTGTTATAGTATATCTCTTAACATAAACATTTGGCATTGGCCTTAAAACAATGGTTTTTGTTATTTCTTGTAGTTCTAAAAGATTTACTTTTTGTTTTTTCTTTGTATTGATATCAATAACAAACCATTCTTCTGTTTTGGTATCAAGACCAGAAAGATAATTTACTACCTTGGTGTTTATGTGCGAATTTAGTGTTATTGGGTCTGTGTTAGGAATAGCAAGTTCGTGCTTAACCATTTCTTCAAAATTAATTGCTGCACTGTGCTTTTTCGTGCTTTGTGATTTTACAATTACAAAATCTAGGTTGCTTTCAATTCTTTCATTACCAGCAATAGACAAGAAAATAAGTGTAAACAACAACACTCCAAGACTAAGAAAGCCTTTGTTTTTTGTAGCCATTAGATATTTCTTGATTTCTTTCCTTTATTTAACCAGCTGTTTGTTTTTTTTGTGTTTTTGAAACAATCGCCTCTTTGCTTTAAGTTTTTACAAAAAATCTAACAAATGTTTTTAAATAGCTCTATCTACAATAAATATATTAATATCAAAAAACGGAATAAGCTTTGAAAAAGAACATATTTGTTAAGGATTTTTCTGACACAACAATTAGTATCTTTAAAGATGAGTCTGTATTCTATCCAAGCTATTTGCCAGAAGACATAAAAGCAAGAGATAAGGAGATTCAAGAGTTAAGCTATAATTTACGGCCAATCTCTGAAAACAAAAAAGCAAGAAACATCTTAATCTTTGGCCCGCCAGGAACTGGAAAAACCTTAACCTCTAAGTTTGTGATTAAGCAACTCTCAGAATTTACTCAAAAAGCAAGATCAATTTATATCAATGCGATAGAAGACAACACAAGGTTTGCATTATATTGCAAACTTCTTTCGCTTTATAATTCTCCACTTCCAAGAAGAGGACTAGGCATTGACGAGTTAATTTCAAGAGTAAAAGAAGAACTTGGCAAAAACGATTTTATTCCAGTAATTATTATTGATGAGGTTGATAAGTTAGAGAGATCAGAGATATCAACCATTCTTTATGATCTATCAAGAATCGAGGTTTCAAAGAAATATTTTGCATTAATATTGATAACTAATCATAAGGAGTTTATATTATCTCTTGATCCAAGAGTTCAAAGCTCTCTTTTTCTTACAGAGATTGAGTTTAAGAGATATTCTCCTCAAGAACTAAAAGAAATTCTAAGGGAAAGAATAGAATATGGCTTGATCCCTAATGCCATATCTGAAGACTTGATTGGTTATATTACCGGCTATGCAGCAAAGAATGGGGGTGATGCAAGAATAGCAATTGATATAATTTATAAATCAGCAAAACTTTCAGAAAAGAAAGGAAATCTAAAGATTGATAAAGAAACTATTTTAGAATCCGAGAAATTAATTGATGCTGTTAAGCTTTGTGAGAGATTAAATTATCTTGTGCAGATTGAAAAGGACATTCTTAAAGCAATCCCAGAAGATGGCACAGATAGTGGCAATCTCTATTCTTCTTTTCCAAAAGAATCTGATAGAACAATAAGGCGCCATCTTGACACTCTTAAAAAGGTCGGCCTGATAAAGATTTCTGAAATTGCAACACAGAAAGGAAAGACACGAAAAATAGAATTGACTTTTAGTAAAGAGCTGTTATTACCTGAATAGAAAAAAGAAAAAGTAGATATTATTCGTTATCTACTCTTGGTGCCAAATAATACCTGACTGCAGCATCCCCAATAGTGTAGTTTAGCTCTATTGGCATATCATCTTTTAGCTTTAAAGTAATTGTTGATTTTGCGTTCTTTATCATGTTCTGTAAATAATCTAATGGAAACATTGCTTTTGCTTTATTTCCTGAAATCACAATATCCCCCGCCTCAACTTCTTGCTTAAACTTTCCTTTAGAGCTTTGTGTTTCTAAAATAAACTTCTCATCTCCAACTTTTAAAGTAATGTGTGAGCTGAAAAGAGCAGCATCTTTTATTCCAGAAAGTAAATGATCAGAGCCAATCTGTACAGTAACATCAAACTGTATTTGTGGAAGTGAGTGTTGTTGGTCTGATACATCAATTAGTGGAATTGTAAAGGATCTCTTAGATTTGCCAATAAACTCTAACTGAATGCTTGGCTTTCCTTCTTTTATCTCAATTGAAAGCTTATCATCTGCATTTGAGTGTGCCAAAATCTGTAAAAGATTATTAATATTTATTCCAAATGAAACTTTGTTTGCTGATTCTGGGCCAATATCTGCAATAAACTCTTCAAATGCGTTTTTAGGCATAACAAAATCAACAAGGCTTATCTGGCTTGGGTCTGTTGCCCTAAGATAGAACTTATCCTTATCTATAGTAAACAATCCTTCATTTATCAATACTCCTATTGCATCTATACATTTATAAAACTCTTTTGCATCCTTTATTACTAATTTTATCATGGTCCCACCTCATATATTATTGAAACAAAACTAATTTAATATATCCTATATATGGAATTTTGCCAAGTTTCTTGCCTTTTAGCTCTTTTTCCTTTATTGGAAAGACATTAAGGCATGGCTTTTGTATAGTGATTTTTTCATTAATTATTTCTATATCGCAATCTTGGTCAATATACACATTTGTCTTATGGTTATCTCCTTTTGTTAATAGGAATGTCCCGTCTTTTGCATTTATCTTTACAATGGCCCTGTGTATTGTGTCTTTTCCAGTAACATTAGATTGATAAACAACTACACTATTCTTATTTTCTATAGTGTCAAGTAAAGAAATGTTTTTGTCCCCGATCTTAATATAATCTATTTCCTCTATACCAAACCTGTTTTTAGAAAAGCTAAGTTTCGCGAAATCTTTAAGGTCTTTGTTTGCTATGTTCTCATTTATTGTTACTTCTTCTACTTTAAGGTTTTTTGCTTTTGTAAGAATTACAATGTCTCCTCTATGCAAGTTTGGTTCCATTGATGAGCTATATACAATAGCCATTGGCATAGACACCCCAAGTATCCAACCAAAAATTTTATAGATTGCTATTGCAAGAAAAAAAGCAAGGCAAATATAGCAAAGCCAATAAATAGCAGATTTCCAAAAGCCTTCTGGCTTACCAATCCATTTTTCCAAACCCATATCAAGATAGTTAAATGGATCAAGATAATACCAAAAATTCTTTTTTGGTTGTTTTTTTGAAGCTTTATTTTTTTTCTTCATTTTTTAGCAACGGCCTTTTCAAGATTTTTGATAATACCATTAAATTTTTCTTCAGCTTCAGAAACACAATCTAATAAAACGTCTTTTGCTGGCTTTTCTTTAGTTCTAAGATAGATAGTAAACTTGCCAGTCAAGTTATCACCTTCTTTTCTTGAGACAAACTCTACATCTTTTTTCCCTGAAGCTATATCAACAATCATGTCAAAGAAAGAAGAGTCTTCATCACTAACTTCAAATTCTATTTCATTTTTGCTTTTGTTTATAAATTCTATTTCCATTTAGAAGTCACCGTTTTTTGCAAATTTTTTTTTAATAATGTTCCCGCAACTACAGATTACTTCATTAGTTTTTGAAGCCCCAATAGCTGCCTTACATTTTTTACATATTGTTCTAATTACCCCTAGGTCCTGGTTGTTTGTTACTAGCTTATATTCGTAAGGTCCAACTTCTATTACCTTTGCTTTAATTATGTCGTTTTTAGCAAAGCAAGCACTAGTTGATTCTACAAATTTAGTGTCTATATTTTTAACAAATATAACACCCATGTCTGCAGGAGACAACACTCTCTCGCCAGCATTAAGGATCTCAACAACCACCATGTTGTCCTTAACTACAACAATTTCTCCAATCACCACATCTCCAACATTTAGCTTTTCTTTTTTTTTAATATTGGCTAGAATGGTGCTTAATTCTAAATTACTCACGAAAATCACAAATTAGTTAGTTTTTTGTCTATCTCTACAATATATTTATATAAAAAAACATTTATATATTGTTGGTTTAAATATTCTTTTAGGACACCGGCAATAGAAAAAGCGAGAACAAAAAATGGTATTAGAATTCATATATAGTACTCAAAGGATATCAAGGCATCCAATAATTATTTTTTTTGAAGCAATAATATTATCTGTTTTAGCAGTAATACTAGCAAAGCTATTTTTTCTTCCTGAGCATATGAGTTTTGGTATTCTTATCTTTATCACAATTGGTTTTATCCCGATTTTTGCTAAGCTTTTCTCGTACAATTCTTATCTTTTTAATTATTCATCTAATTTCTTTAAAAGACACAAAACTATTATGCTACAGCTTTTATATGCGTTTTTAGGAGTGTTTGTAGCCTTTACATTTATTTTCTTTGTTGTTAATACAGAAACCAGAGAAGAGATATTTTCTACCCAACTATCAGAAATTGAAAAGATAGCACATTCGCGTAACACCCTGACAGGCCAAGTTTCTGGCACAATTATAAAAAAAGAAAGTAATTTTTCTAATGCTTTTAATCTTATATTTTCTAATAACTTGGGTGTTGTATTAAGAGCAGGGCTATTATCTTTGTTCTATGGTGCAGGTGCAATTTATCTGATTACCTGGAATGCATCAATTCTTGCAATAGCTATAGCTAATGATATTTTAGTTAATCTGGGAGGAGTTATTGGAGTTAGTGGTATGCTTGAAGGAATAGGTAATGCCTTAGTCACTCTTATTGGCTATATCCCCCACGGCTTACCAGAGGTTCTGGCCTATATCCTAATAAGCCTAGCAGGTGCGATCTTTGCAAGAGGCCTAATAAAAGGGCTGTTCTTTACAGAGTTTAGATGGGTGATAATCAAAGATTTAATACTTCTTGTGATATCTGCAATTGCCTTATTATTGGTTGGTGCATTAATAGAAGCAAGTTATTTTATCTAGCTTTCTCCTATCTTTATATATTTTTTCTATAACAAATATATTTATGCAAGATTATAACTATCTTCTAAAATTTCCTTTCTCTAACCAAGCAAAAGAATACATCTCAAACAAGAGAATTGATCTGCTATCAGTAGATTATAAGATTTTAGAAAAAGTTAAAAAGTTTTTAATTACTGAGATTAATCAAGATTATAAAACCCTAGAGAAATACTGGTTTAATATTTCTAAGAATGATGATGAAATTATTGCTTATAGCTATGTTGTGATTTATCCTTTATCTAAGATTATTCTTTCAATAATTGACAACACTCCATTAACTCAAAGCTTTGCAAACTATTATCAAAAAAGATTTCTTTATTTTTCTAAAAAAGAAGATATAGAAAATCTAAAAGAAATTATCAAAGATATATGCCCTCAATTATCTTACAATCAAGAAAAAGAGCAATATTTTATTTCTTTGATTGATTTGTTGACTTTGGATTTAGGTGAAGACTACAAGTTACAATATACAAACCTTAAAGAAGGCAATATCTTCTTTCCAAATAAAGATGCACTTTTAGAGTTTCTTTCAGTTGCCCTGAAGAAAAGAATATTAAGAACAACAGAGGTAAATAAAAAAGAAGTTCCAAAATCTTTTCTTGAAGTTTCTGAAATTGTAAGAAAGCACTTCCTGTCTACTCAGAAAGCAAGAGGTGATTTTGATAACAGGTTTTCAGGAAAGCTTTCAAATAGTTCGTTTCCACCATGCTTTGATAAGCTGTATAATGACCTTTTGTCTGGAAAAAAGTTATCGCATATTGCCAACTACCACTTGGCTGTTTTTCTAGCAGGCGTTGGTTACAGTTATGATGATATTATAAATGTATATAAACATGCACCAAACTTTGATGAAAGGGTAGCAGGCTATCAAGTTAAAAAGATTATTGAAAAGAAATATTCTATAGGTAATTGTGAAACATTAAAATCAAACGATTTATGTGTAAAAGACTGCAAAGTCAAGCACCCATTACAATTATTAAAAAAACAAAAAAATGATTAATTATGTTTATATTTAAAAAAAGGAAAACTAATAACAACAAACTATTATTGATAATTTTAGATGGTGTTGGCATCAACAAGCCATATCCTGGCAATGCAGTAACATTAGCAAATATGCCAACCTTTAATTCTTTAAGAAAAGACTACCCAAACATGTTACTTGGTGCAAGCGAAGAATATGTTGGGCTTCCAAAAAAGCAAATGGGTTCATCTGAAGTTGGTCATTTTACTCTTGGTGCTGGAAGAATTGTTGATTCTGAAATTGTAAGAATTGATAAAGCAATTAAAAATGGCGACTTCTATAAAAATGATGTTCTTAACACAGAGCTACAAAACATAAAAGGCTATCAGGCACTTCATGTAGTTGGCCTATTAAGTGATGGTGGTGTTCATTCTTCTATCAATCATCTTTTTGCTTTGCTTGAAGTTATTGGTAGGCACAATAATCTTTCTCAAGTATATCTGCACCTTTTTACAGATGGCAGAGATGTTGATCCTAAATCATCAAAATATTTTGTTTCTGAACTTTTGAAAAGAATATCTGGAAATAAAAAAATACAGATTGCAAGCATTTGTGGTAGATATTATGGAATGGATAGAGACAATCGCTGGGATAGACAAAAGAAACTATACAATCTGATAGTTTATGGTATTGGCGAAAGATCTTATGATCCATTAAATTTTATTGAAAATTGCCATTCAAATGAGATTACTGACGAGTTTTTACCACCTGTTTTATTTAATGAAAATGGTTTGATTAAGAACAATGATACGATTGTTTTTTTTAATTTCAGGAGTGACAGGGCTAGAGAGTTTACAAACATGCTGATGGACAAGTCTTTTGATAAGTTTGAGACAAAGAAGATGTCTTTAAATTTTATAAGCTTTACAGAATATGATTCAAAATTTAAAAATGTAAAAGTGCTGTTTCCTCCAGAAACACAGGCACCAGGTCTTGGCGAAATTATTTCTAAACTTGGCTATAAACAATTGAGAATTGCAGAAACAGAAAAATATGCTCATGTTACTTATTTTTTCAATCTAGGAAAGGAACACCCGCTTAAGAAAGAAGACAGGATACTTGTGCCTTCTCCAAGTGTTGCAACATATGATTTAAAGCCAGAGATGTCTGCAAAGATTATTACTCAAAAGCTTATAGATAAACTAAACTCCAATTATAAATTAACTGTTGTTAATTTTGCAAATGGCGACATGGTTGGCCATTCAGGAGATATTCCTGCAACTGTAAAAGGCCTAGAGGTTGTTGATCGTTGCCTTGAGCAGATATTAAAGCGTGTTAATCTAGAAGATACCACAGTAATAGTAACTGCTGACCATGGAAACTGTGATGAGATGTTAGTAAATGATCAAAAGGTAACAAGCCATAGCCTTAATAAAGTTCCATTCATATTAATATCTAATAAAGAGCACAAATTAAGAACAGACAATCACGAGGCATCAATTGCTAATGTTGCCCCAACCATTTTAAAATTACTAGGAGAAAAAGTTCCAAAATATATGTCAGAAGATTTATTGGATTATTAAATTGGTGAATGGTTATGAAAATTGTGCGCAGATTATTTAAACCTAAAAAACTAAAACCTGTGGAATCTAAAGCATCAACATCTGCAAAACTAAAACAACAAAAACCAGAAAAAATTATTAAAAAATCTATAAAACAATTAAAAAAGCAAAAACCAAACTTTGGTAATTATAACAAGTTAGGAGGAGATTGGATATCTCAAGTAAATGGCAATTATCGTATAACTTACAGACAAAAAGGCAAAACTATTCGTTTATTTGATTTAAGATTATCTGAAAAAGGAACAATTAACCCAAAAGAATACAGAACCTTGCTTGAGAAAACCATTAAAAATTCAAGAGAATTAGGCTGTGAGATGGTGGTCATAAAATCATGGGTTTTTGCAATGTATCCTGAATTAAAAAAATTTGGCTTTGTAGAAATAAAACCAGGTTCTGAAGCTAAATTTTCTGAGTTTGTTTCTAAAAGAAAAATTACTGAAGAAAAATTATTGAATAATCCACAAAGTAGTAGGTATCCAACCTATTATCTTAAAATTTAATGAACAATTATGAATATTCTTTCTTTACAAAAGGATGGGAAACTTGTTTTTATTCCTCAGACTCTTGAGGATCTCTGGGTCATTAAATCAATTACTGATGTTGGAGATGTTATCTCTGGTTCTTCCTATAGAAGGATAAGAGGTAACGAGGCAGATAACGACTCAACAAGAAAGCCAGTCTTTGTTTCAATATCTATTGAGAAGTTTGATTTTTCTAAAGAACTTAATTCTTTAAGATTTACAGGAAAGATTGTTGAGAGCAAGCCTGAAGATCTAGCGCCTCTTGGTGAATACCACACTCTTGAAATCTCTCTTTCTAAATCTTATACTTTAAAAAAACCACAGTTCTTTTCTCATCAATTGGATTTGCTTCAAAACAACAATTCTGCAATTTCTTGTTCAATTCTTTTGATTGCTCTTGATGATGAGAGAGCAAATCTTTTTGAGCTTACAAATATTGGAATAAAAGAGCTTGCAGTAATTGATTCAGGAAAGCCAGGCAAAAGATATTCTTCTGATTTTGATTTTTCAAATTTCTTTTCTGAAATCTTTTCAATAGTTTCAAGGTATGATTGCCAGATTATTATTGCAGGCCCTGGTGCTACAAAATCTAAGCTTTCTGAATTCATTAAACAAAAAAAAAGTTCTTTTAAGATCCTAGAGCTAGCAATTCAAAATACTAACAAGTCATCAATAAATGAGTTATTCTCTAAAAAAGAAGTTGCTAGATTTTTTAAAAACTCAATAATCTATAAAGAACAAAAGATTCTAGACGCCTTTCTTGAAAATTTAGGCAAGAACAATAACAAGGTAGCCTATGGCTTACAAGAGGTGTCTATTGCCCTTGACCTAGGTGCTTGTGAAAACATAATGATTTCTGAAAGGCTTTGGAAGAGAGAGCTTGATAAAGTCCAAGAGCTTATTAAAAAAGCAGATATTGTTAAGACAAAAGTGCATATTGTTGATGAAGAACACGATGTTTCTAAAGCTTTAAAATCTTTTGGTGGAATAATCTCCACTTTAAGATATCCTTTGACTTTTTAAGAAAATAAGAAAAAGACAATAACACAATTAATGTGTTATGTTTTTGTTAACTGGTTTTTTTGTAGGGATAGCATTAGGATCTACTTTAATCTTTAATGCTTCTTGTTCCTTCTTTTCTTTCTTTACTGTTCTAGTGATATAAGCAGACATTAAGTTTATTGTTAATTTAGACAATGGAAGGTTCATACTTTTTATAAATTCTTTATTTGCTTTAAAATCAACACCAAAGTCTTCTTTAAATTCGTTATATATTATCTTTGCTTTTGCTTTTATCTTATTTGACATCGCTTTACCCATGATTGATTTCTCCTTAATTTACTGTGATTACAACCTTACTATTGTTTATGTTTCTAATAACTGCAAGTGGCATAGTCTTAGTATCAAATTCCTCTTTTGCTATAGAATAAGCAGTACTGTCTTTTTTTACCTTTACTAAAGCAGGTGCTCCACAGGAAATTTGCTGTGCTCTAGCAGATATTAGTCTAGTTATTTCATATTTTGTAAGTTTTGAAACCATATTAATCTTTTATTTAATTATTATAGAACTAAAATAAGGTCATTTTGTCTATATAATATATAGTAGAGATAAGGTTTAAATATTATTCTTTTTAGATAGCAACACTGCTACTAATTAAGAAAATCACAAATCTCATGAATTTGGCAATTACAATCTCTCTTTGTGGTTGCAATTCTGAATTATTTAAGTATGCGAGATATTTCTTTGAGAATCAATTTTTTATCTTGCTGAAAAAATTGCACTTTTTCTTTATGATTCATGTCAGCAAACATTTTAGTAACCTTCTGCATATTTTTAAGATTTTGCATAGGTTTAATAGATTCAAATATTATTGGAAAAAAGCGGCCCAAGTAATCATAGACACTACGATAAACCCTTAATTCTTGGTTAAGACATTCTTCAAATATTTCTTGGGATAAATTAAGTCTTTTTTTCATTTGTACTGGTTTTGAACTAAACTCGTAAAGTGCATTTAACAAAAAATGATCTCCGCATTTAAACGGATTATCACTACCAAGGGACATGTAGTATCTATCATATAATTTCTGTACAAAATTAGTAATTGTCCGCAAATCTTCAGGGGTTGGGTTTGCATTAATTATTTTAGGAATGACTTTCTTAAAATAATCACTTCTATAAGCAACATTAGGAAATCTACCCCAATTGTCCTCTAGTTGTGATGCTTGCCTTGTAATTTCCGTCAAATATTTAATAAACAAGTTAGGATCGGCGCTGGTTTGTGCAGTTAGTTTGATTGCTGCATCTGTGGCGATACCAAAGTTAATATTATCGCCTTTTAATAGTTTATCTCTTATTGACCTTTTTTTTGAAATAAGCTTAGCGCTATTAGTTATCCTTTTAAGTTCAGCTACTCTCTTTTCTATTTCTGCTTCTCTTATTACTTTATTAATTAATTTATTTTTCTCTGATGATATTTTTTTAATTTTTGATAAAGTCTTAGGGTCAATAGATTTATTTTTAATTTCTGCTTTTTTAGTTGATTCCTTCTTTACTTTTGATTTCTTTTCAGCAACAAATTTACGCTTACCCATTGTTATTGATTTTACTTTTTCTGCATTAGGAAAACTGCCTCTTCTTAAATTTCTTGTTGGCTTTAACATTTAACATCATCCTCCTTATTTAATTAAATATATATCTAGATACAATAGAAACAAATCTTTAAAAAACCACTGTTAGATAGATTTGCCTAGTAGAATTAATGAAAATTTCAATTTCATTTTTGTTGTTTTTAAAAAGGATTTCTCTAGTGCCTTAGATAACCAAAAGATATATCCAAAATCCTATTAATAATAGCCTTACAGCTATGACTTTATCAAATATCTTAAATAATGCCAAAATTATTGTAAGCAAAAGAAAGAACGGCAAAAATAGCACTTTTAATAGCAATAACCAGAAACTCTGTTTCTTATAATAGGTTCTTTTGATTGCCTCAAAAGAGTTGTTTGTGTCCTGGTCGCTTGGCACACAAAAGAACAATGCACTAATTCCTATCCAGACAAGCAAAAATATATAGAACGGCTCTTTTGTAAATTCTATGATGCTTGCACAAATAATTGCAATAAAGATATTAAACAAAAATGGAAATAATGAGATTATAATTATCTTATAGTCTTTTGAATCCTCATGCACAACATAGCCACCTGACTTATCAATAAACTTTATTTTTTTTATTTTTACTCCAAAGATCAAGCAAGCCAAAGCATGTGCTGTTTCGTGCAGAATAATTCCTGGAAAGAAAAGAATATGCATTATTTCATTAAGTTCCATAAATAATAATTATTTCAATCTATATTTAAAATATTATTATGTCTTGTTAGGGTTATTTTTTGCTTTTCTGTGATTTCTGAAAAACCAATTTTAATAGAAAGAAAAGTTTTAATTTTACAAGTCTTTTGTTTGTTCTTAATTATTATCTTGTTATTGCTTTTTTCTATTTGCCAAGTGCTAAGCGCTCCTGGCTCAATCTCGCTCTTTCCTTCAGGCATAATCTCAAATAACTCAACCTCTGCCCTTAGCTCTTTACAAAAGCCTGTTAATCTGTAATTGTCATTAACAATAATATTCTTGTTATAGAGGCTAATAACTCCAATAATGCTTGCACCAAGCACAGAGATAATCCCTGCAATCAACAAAATATACTCTAAAGTTACAAATCCTTTCATTCCTACTCAATATCTGAAATCTTATCAAATATCTTGTTTGAGGTTTTTTCAACAGTATGATTTGCTTTTGTAGTGGTCTTTTGCAATTGAGTGATAATCACAAGAACAATAGCAACAATAGCTGCTAAAAGTATTATCATCTCTGCAGAGATTTGTGCCTTTTGGTCTTTTAGTAGTTTCATAGATATTTTTGTGTTTTTCTTGTTTATAAAACCAGTCCTTCATATTTTTTGTGAATTTGAAAAAATAGTTATTTAAAACAGAATATACACAAATATATTGGAACATATGTTAAAATCAATAATTTTAGAAAACTGGAAGACACACCAGAACACAAAAGTTTCTTTTGAGAAAGGCACAAACATAATTGTTGGAAAGATTGGTGCTGGTAAGTCCAGTATTGTTGATGCTATATGTTATTCTCTTTTTGGCACATTTCCAAGCCTGCAAAACAGAAAGATAACTTTGGCTGAAACAATAATGTTTAAGCCAGTAAAAAGAAAAGAAGCAAAGCTAAAGCTTGAGTTTGAGCATGATTCTAAAAACTACAGGGTTGAAAGAGAAATTTTTATTGGAAAAGTTAATACTGCTAAGCTTTTTTGCGAAGACAAGTTGCTTGTTGGCCCAAAGCAAACAGATGTTAATGAGAGGGTTTCAAACATTCTTGGAATTGACTATGATCTTTTTGTAAAAATAGTATATAGCGAACAAAACGAAATTGATTATTTTCTAAAGATACCTCCAAGCAAAAGAAAAGAACAGTTTGATGCTCTTTTTGGTATTAACAATTTAGAAAAGATAAAAATAAATTCTCGTTCTCTAAAGGCATATCTTGATGCAGAGTATGGTGCAATTCAAAAATTGATTGCTCAGCTAGAAAACCAGCTTTTGTCTTTTAATATTTCTGATACAGAAAAGAATATTCAAGAAAACCAAGAAAAAATAAAGCACTTATTAGAATCTACAAACAATCTCAAGTCCAGAGAACAAGACCTGAAATCCAAAGTTGAAATTTTAAAAAAGCAAAAAACAGAATTTGATACTCTTAATCAAGAGATAAGAGCAATAGATTATAGAAAACAAGAGCTCTCAAAAGAGCTTAGTGTTTTAGAAACACAAAAAACCAATTTCTTTTCGCTTACAAGAGATGTGCTTTTAGAGAAAAAGCAAGATTTACAAAAGCAGTTAAAAGAAAGCCAAGAGCTAGAAACAAAACTTAAATCAATTGCTTCCCAGAATTTTATCTTGACTAACCAGCTTGAGCAGATCAATAGTTCTCTTGATGTTTCTTTAGATTTATCCAAAATAAATCTAGAAAAAGAAAAGATTTCGCAAGAAATCAATAGTGCTATCCAAAAACAAGCAATTCTTAATTCCCAAAAACAAGAGAATCTAAAAGCAGTAGCTGAGCTTGAAAAGGGCTTTTCTAAATGTCCTGTATGTGATTCGCAATTGTCAGAAATTCAGATTTTTGAAAAACTAAAATCAAAAAAAGAAACAAATGCAAAAATAACAAATGATATTTTGGCTCTTGATAAATCTTTGTTATCATTAAGAGAAGAATTTAGTTTGCTACAGAAAAAAGAAAGAAAAGCAAGTGAGCAACATTTGTTAGTTGATAGAAAGCAAAGAATAATTGAAGAAAAGAAAAAGCTTGATGAGCAAGAAAAGGCTCTTGGCAAGCCAAAAGACATTTCTGCTCTTGAAAAAGAGATAGATGCTATAATTCAAGCAATAGACTACCAAACTAAAAAAGAACAATTGTCTGAAATTATAAAAAAACAAGAATTTTTCTCTAAGAAGCTTTTAAGCATGAATTATGATGATAATAATTATCTCTCGTTATTAGCAGATCTGAGAAACCAAGAAGAGAAACTAAATAACAATAATGTTCAAATATCTTTGATACAAGGAATAATAAAAAATCTAGAAAACACAAAAGCACAATATGAAAAATTATCTTTGAATCTTAAAGAAAATCAAAACACAATAACAAAACTAGAAACAAAACAAAAAGATATGGTTTTCTTTTCTCAGGCTCTTGAAAATAGCCAAGAACATCTTCGTAAAGTGCTTGTTGATAATATTAACAAGACATTAGAAGTGATTTGGCCAAAGGTCTATCCTTATGGCGATTATCTTTCAGCAAGGCTAAAAGCAGAAAATGATTATGTCTTGGAAGTTTTGACCTTAGGAAAAGAATGGATAAGAGTTGAAGGGCTTTTATCAGGTGGTGAAAGAACCTGTGCAGCACTAAGCATCAGGGTTGCTATTGCTTTGTCTTTGACAAAAAATCTTGGCTTGTTAATACTTGATGAGCCAACCCACAATATGGATTCAAAAACCATTTCTATGTTATCCTCAATTCTTGATAAAGAGCTTCCTGAGCTAGTAGAACAAATATTTATAATAACTCATGACCAAAAGTTATTAGAAACTACAAACTCAAGCAAGTACATAATTGAAAGAGATAAAGAAAACGACGGAGTTTCATTTATAAAAGAGGAGTGATATGCCACCACTGAAAAGACCATCATTGAAACTGTCAGTAAAAAGACAAAGGTTTAAGCCTCAGATTAAATTACAAAAATCAATATTAAAAAGGCCAACTTTTAAAGAACAGATTGAATCAATTCCTGGAAGAACCAAACATGAAATATTTGGTTATAAAAAGCCAAGAAGAAAATTTATTGATAAAACAATTAAAATAAATGAAAAAGAAGTAAGATATGATGAAAAACGCAAATATCTTACTGGGGAACATACAGAAATACACACTCACCTTTGTAATCCAAAACTAGCAACAGAATCAACACCAGGCCCCTTTGATTTTCTAGGTTGGGTTGATGATTATATAACAACAAGTGGCAAAAAAAATAGAGCTGTTGTTTCATCAATTCATTTTGAGAATGGAAAAGAACTTGGAAGAGTCCATGTTGTTTTTAAAAAAGATGCACTAAATAAGCAATTAAGAAGTCACATTTATAATTGTTATTTAGAATTTGCAAAAAAGAATAGAAGACAAATAACACCTTTCGAAAAATTCAATGCTGATTTATTCTTTTATCAAGAAAATGGAAAAGTAAGCAGATATCTTAATGATATGATAGAAAAAGATTTTGATTTTGGAAAAAGATTAAAAGTTTCTAAAACAAAGGATTTAAGAGAGATTTTCACAGATATAGAAAGGAAATGGGGAATAAAGATAAGAGCATATTCTCATCCAGGCCATGCCTTTGACTATAAAAGAGGAACATTTTATTGATTTTTCAAGTTAATACTTTAAAATACTTGTTTAACATATATTATATATGGCAAGTAATGAAATTTCTGAATTTACTATTTCTTACTTAAGAGATCTTTTCAGAAATTATTATCAGCATAATCCTGTTACTAGTGCTATTGCGATTGAAAAAAGAGAGGTCGGTATAGGGGATTTTGGTAAAAAGATTAGTGCAAGGCATCTTGCCTTTTCTAACAACGCAGGACTAAACAGATTTTTAACAGAAAAAACTCCTTTTTTTATATCTTATTCTACTGCCTATTATAAATATCCAGAAAGGCGACCAATGGAGAATAAGATTTTAGAAGGCTCAGATATTGTCTACGAGTTTGATGCTGATGATTTTAATCTTCCTTGTAAAGAAGAACACGATATTTGGTTTTGCAAAAGCTGTGAGGCAAGTGGCAAGGGCCATAAAGATATCTGCCCAGAATGCCAAGGCAAACTTGAAGTTATTGAATGGATTTGCGACAAATGCCTAGGTCATGCAAAATCAGAAACTCTTCGTTTGATAGATTTTCTAGAAACTGAGTTTAAGCTTGATTCTTCAAGTTTTGTGATTTCTTTTTCTGGTTCTAAGGGCTATCATTTGAGAGTAACAGATAAAAGCATAATACCGTTATCTAAGTCTTCTCGTCTTCAGATGATGAACTATATCCAAGGCAAAGATTTAGATCTTAGTAAACTTGGCTTTGAATATAAGGGAAAACAATGGTTTTGCCCAAGTCCTGACACAAAGAATGGCTGGGCAGGCAAACTAATCACATATCTAAGAAACTACATACAAGAAATGGACGAAAAAACCCTGAAAAAAGACTTTTCTTATTCAAAAGTAAAGATTAATAAACTGCTAGAGCATAAAGAAGTTATTTTAAATAAGATGTATAATAATATATTATGGCATAATTTTACAAGCGAATCTGTAAAGGATGCTAAATTTTGGGAGGATTTATTAGCTATTGCAATTTCTAGGCTTGGTTTTAGAATAGATCCAGCATCTTCAAGTGATATCTATAAAATCATGAGAATGCCAGATACCATTCATGGCGGAACCGGGCTTTTATCAACTAAACTAAAAGACAGAGAAGCACTAGAAAAGTTTGATCCTTTTTTGGATCCTGTTCTTTTTAGGCCTGATAAAGATAGAAATGGAGAAGTGACTAGGCCTGTTCCAAGGTTTAGGTTGCTTGAGCAAGAGTTTGGTCCTTATAGTCTAGGCGAGAAACTAGAACTCCCAGAATACGTAAGTGTTTATTTATTATTAAAAGGTGTATTAAAATGATGGATTATAAAGTTGATTTTGATGAATTATCAAGGATATATAGGCTTGAGACAAAGTCACCAAAACTAACAAAACTTGATCCTGAATTTTATAAAGAGCTTAAGAAATATCTAACTTTAGAAAAAACAAAATATCTTTCTGCTCTTGAAAGCCTATCACCAGCTGATTTGAAAAAATTTGAAATGTTAAAACAAACAGTAAATAAAATCAGAGAAATAAGATTGAAGAAATGCCTTAATCTTTGTTTAACATATAGCAGAACAAATAATCTTTCTGAAGATAACTTGATTGATTTTGAAATTGATTTTGTTAAAGATATTAAAAAGCTTCTTGATAAGCAAGCAGAATATACAGAAAGCTTGTTTGGAACAAAAACCAAGAAAGAAGAAAAGCGTGTGCCTTTGGTAAAGGTTACTGCTCTTTCTAGCATTCCTTCTTTTATTGGTTCAGATATGCGCGAATATGGGCCATTTGATAAAGATGCGATATGTGAGATTCCAGAAAATATCTTTTTGATACTTTCTTCAAAAAATATTGTTCAAAAAATAGAATAGGTTGTGAATATAAGATGACAGAATATCCAAAAGTTTCAGATATAGTGATTTGTAAAGTCACAAAAGTAACAGACTATGGAGTGTTTGTAGAATTATTAGAGTATGATAATCTTGAAGGGTTTATTCATGTTTCTCAAGTTTCTTCAACATGGGTAAAAAACATACATAATCATGCAAAAACTAACCAAATAAGAGCAGCAAAGGTTCTTCATATTGACAATTATAAAAATCAAATTGATCTTTCTTTTAATAGAGTAACACCAGCAGAAGAGAAAAGAAAAATTTCAGATTATCGTTTATTTAAAAGAGCACAAAGCCTATTGTCTGCAATTGCCAAGGAACTAAAAGTTAGTGATGAAGAGGTTTGGTCTTGTGTTGCTGAACCAATTTTAGAAAGAGAAACAAGACTTTATAGCGGGTTTATTCATATTCTAAAAAACGGAATTGAAACATTTCCGGAGATTGATAAAAAATATGCAGCCAAGCTTGTTGAGATTTTAAGTAAAAGCATAACCATTAAAGACAAGAAAATCAATGGGGTTTTAGAAATTTCTAATCCATCAGAAACAGGAATTGAGATTATAAAAAAGGCATTAAAGAAAATAACCGATGATTACAAGTCTGCTTGCATAACTTACATTTCTGCTGGAAGATATGAGTTGACAGTTACTGCAAAAGACTATAAGACTGCTTCAAAGTTGTTTAATGAAATTACAACAAAGCTTGAAAAATCTTTAAAGGGCTCAAACTTTAAAGTTATTCCTCAAGAAAAATCTAAATCTAATTAAGGGTGTTTAAAATATGGTAACAAAAATTGATGTTATTAAACAGCAAAAACTAAAAAATCCAGTAATGCTTGTTGGTCTTCCTGGCATTGGTCTTGTTGGCAAGATTGCAATTGATTATCTGGTCTTTGAATTACAACCAAAATCAAATGTTTATGCAACTATTGTTTCTGATACTTTTCCTCCAGCAGTTCATGCTAAATCATCATTATTAGAATTAATTTCTGATAAGATTTATCTTTATAAAGGAAAATCAAGAGATTTTCTTTTTGTAGCAGGGCCAGTTCAGCCAAACCTGACAAACCTTTCTAATAGCCAAGAACACTATGAGTTCTCTGCCAAGCTTGCTGAGTTTGCAAAAAAGCAAGGAGTAAAAGAGATCTATACTTTTGCAGGCCTAAATATTGGCGAGAAAAGACTTAACCAAAAGCCAAGAGTTCTAGCAGTTTCAAGTGATAAGGATACCAAAGAAAGACTAAGAAAGAAAAAGATAAAAAACATTATTTTTGATGATACTCAAGGAAACACATTGATTTCTGGTGTTGCTGGCCTTCTTGTTGGTGTTGCTTATTATAACCACAAGATATCTGGTTGTTGTTTTATGGGCGAAACAGATCAAAAACTAATTTTTGGAGATCAGGGTTCTGCAAGAAGTGTTGTTGGAGCAATTTGTGCTCTCTTTGATTTTAAAGTTGATATGAAAAAAATAGATATTAAAGCAAAAAAAATTGAAGAATCATTTAAAGAAATTCAAAAAGAGATAAAAGAAATAGCAAAGAAAAAAGAAGAGCCAGTAAGTTATATCAGGTGATTTTTTTAATATGACTACAAAAGAAGAAAAAGGAATTGTAATTTCTACAATTGATGGCCCATCAACCACTAAGCTTTCTTTTGTATGTACAAAAAATGACGTCTTTAAAGGAGAATATATCCAGATCGATTATTCTCAAGGCTCTCTTATTGGTTTAGTTACTGATGTTATAAAAAGAAACAGATATTTTGAAAACTCTGATTCTGTTAAGGACTTTGAAAATAATAATGTTGATATTAAAAAATTATTTCCAAGTGATGAGTGGGAGTTTCTTGAAGCTGTTGTTAAGCCTCTTGGAGTTTATTCTGTTTTGAAAGGCTTTACAAGAACAAATCTTCCAGTCTCTCCTGGCCAAAAGGTTTATTTAGCAGATCCAGTCGTGCTTTCTAAATTTTTGCATTTTGATAAGTCAGGGGTTTTTCTAGGTGCTATTGAGCATCCAAATCTTGATGTTGCTCTTAATGTTGATAGGCTTTTACAAAAGCACTTGGCAATTCTTGCACAATCAGGTGCAGGAAAAAGTTATCTAACTTCTGTAATTATTGAGGAATTACTTGAGAGAACAAAAGAACAAGGAAGAATAGCCGTAGTGTTATTTGATACTCATGGAGAATATTCTTCTTTTGCCCAAAGCACAACAGACAAAACCAAAACTGATTATTCTTCTAAGGTCACATTAATAGATTCAAAAGATGTTAAGATTGGTTGTACAGGCCTATCTGCTGGCTTTTACTCTACATTGATTCCAGAGCTAACAGCTCCTCAAAAGATAAGGCTTTCAAAAGTCATAACAAAACTAAATGAAGACAAGAAACATGGCGCGGGCCCTTATTCTTTACAAACAATAATTAAAGAAATAGACAATCTAGAAGAAGACGATAAAACTGCAAAGAACCTAAGAGATCGTCTTTTGGACTTGGAGCGTTATCGCCTTTTTGATAAGATTGATTATCCATCAATTAATGATGTTGTGTCTCCAGGAAAACTAACAATCATTGATCTATCAAGAGAAATAGATAAAAAGAAAAAGCAAATTATTTTGTATTATTTTGCAAACAAACTTTTTAGAGCAAGAATGGAACACAATTCTGTTCCGCCATTTACTCTTGTAGTTGAAGAAGCACATCAATATGCTCCGGAGATGGCAAGTAGAGAGAATGCTCTTGCAAAAAACATTCTGGAAACAATTGCAAGAGAAGGAAGAAAGTTTGGAGCAAGCGTTTGGTTAATCTCTCAAAGGCCAGTAAAGTTGTCTACCACCATCTTGTCTCAAGCAAACACTCACATTATCTTAAGAATAACAAATCCTTATGATCTTAAGCATATTGGTGAATCAAGCGAAGGCCTTGATCAAAATTCCATTAATATGATAACATCTCTAAGGGTTGGCGAAGCATTGATTGTTGGCGAAGCTAGTTCTTATCCTGTTTTTTTCAAGGTTAGAAAAAGGAAATCACAAGAATCACATCTTGATGTCTCGTTATCTGGTCTTGCCAAGTCCTTTGAGGCAAGAAAAGAAAAGAACAACAAAGAGCTTGATGAATTAATCTAATAAAATATATTTATTAAGTATTTGGTTTTCATTATTATTATGTATTTGATGTCATGGAACGAGCTTGAGGGCTTGTGTTTTGAGCTTATTAAAAAAATCAAAGAAAAGAACAAGGATAAACAAATTGATTTGATTATTTGTGTTAGTCGTGGCGGGTTGTTCCTTGGCAAGATTCTTTCTGAAATGCTTAATAAACCATTAGCTGTAATTTCTGCAAAATACCTTGGTCACAAATACACTGTTGGCACAATTTCAACAATCTACCCAATAAAAGGCAGGGTGTTATTGGTTGATGATGTTATGGAACCAATAGTTCAAGATATTATAAAAGTAATAAAACAAAATAAGGCAGTAACTTCAATAGAACTAGCTTGTTTATTTTACAGAAAGAAAAAACAAGAATTTGTTCCTGATTTTGCAATAAATGAGATAATTAACGAAATATGGATTTCATTCCCATACCAAAGCGAGAGTTTAAAAGAACACAGTCGCTAATATGAATATTGCAATTTTTACTTACAATAAAGATAAATAAATCTTCTTAGTTTATATTTATTTTCTTTCTATATAATATTAATAGGAATCAAATATGGACGAATCACAAATTCTATTATTAAAGAAAAAACTTAAAGAGATTAAGACCTATAAAGGAGATGGAACACAATTAATTAGCCTATATATTCCTCCAAACGCAGATAGATCCTCAGTTACTAAACAACTGACTGATGAAATCTCACAAAGCTCAAATATCAAGTCCCAACAAACCCGAAAAAATGTTCAAGCCGCTTTAAGAAGATTAACTAATTATTTAAGACAAATAGATTTTAAACTTCCAGAAACTGGCCTTGTCCTGTTCTCAGGTAATGTTTCTGAAAACCCTGCAAAAAATGATGTTGTTCTTTTAACAATAACCCCGCCAAAGCCATTGACAACAAAACTCTATTGGTGCGATTCTGAGTTTCACACAGCTCCTCTAGAGGATATGGCTTTAACAGATGAGGTTTATGGGTTGGTGACTATTGATAAGAGAGAAGCAACAGTTGCAATTTTAACTGGCAAGTCATACAGGATAATTCTTCATGAGACTAGCGGTGTTCCTGGAAAGACAAGAGCCGGTGGTCAGTCTTCTGTAAGGTTTGAAAGATTAAGAGAAAAGGCAGCACAGGATTTCTATAGGCGAGTTGGAGAAAGAATGAATGTGAGTATGGTTGATATCCCAAAACTAAAAGGCATAATTGTCGGTGGGCCAGGAATGACTAAACATGAGTTTTTAGAAGAAAGTGAATTGGATTACAGACTAAAAAACATGATTTTGGGAACTCTTGATACAAGCTATACAGACGAATCAGGAATCAAAGAGATGCTTGATAAGTCAGGAGAAATTCTAAAAGATGCAAGTATTATTAAAGAAAGACAATTGGTAAATAAGTTTATAGAAAAGGTTGCAACAAACGGTCTTGCAACATATGGGTATAATGAAGTTATTGAAAGCATTATGCAGGGAAAAGCAGAAGTTGTTATTGTTTCAGAAGGCCTAGAATGGAGTGTGTATAAATATCAATGTACTTCTTGTAATCAATTTACCCCAAAAGTTATTAGAGACAAGAACAAACAAATAACCTCTCCTGTGCTTTGCCAATATTGTGAATCTTCTACAAACGAAGAAGAGGTAGAGATTGCAGATCTTTATGAATATTTAGTGGAAATATCACACAATTATGGCACAAAAGTAGTTCTTGTTTCTATTGAAACTCCAGAAGGTAATCAATTTCTTAATACCTTTGGTGGTCTTGGTGCATTTTTAAGATATAAATAAGTATAGTTTATGGATTTCAAACATATAACAACAACAAAAGGTATTGGCGGAAGAATCAAACAATTTTGTGAGGATTTCATTGTTGAAGAAATTGGTTATACTTATTCTACAAACCTAACATATCTCCCAGACAAGAAGGTTTCAGAAATCAACTGGAAAGAAGTCTTTGAAAAGAAAAAAGATAATGACCAGCTTCTTGTGGATATGGAAAAGTTCAATCTGTCAACAACAACTGCAATTAATGAGATGTCAAGATTTTTAAGAACTAGTAAAAAAAGATTTGGCTATGCCGGCCTTAAAGACAAAAGAGCAATGACTGTTCAGAGGATCTCAATTTATGAACCAAGTGAGGAAAGGCTATCAAAGTTTTATTTTAAAAATATTAAGATTTACAACCCCTCTTGGTCAAAGAACAGAGTAGATATTGGTGACTTAAAGCAAAATCGTTTTACTTTAACTTTTAGGAAAATTCAAGGGCTAACAAAAGATGAGTTAAAAGAGCTATACCTTGATTTTGAAAAGCAAATAAACCAACAGGGCTTAATCAATTATTTTGGTGAGCAAAGATTTGGCGGAACAAGAAACATAACTCACAAGGTTGGCAAGCTTCTTTTACAGCACAAATATGAAGAAGCAGTAATGATGTATTTAACAGAACCTCAAGAGCTTGAGTCAAAAGAATTACAAGAAGCCAGAGCACAACTAAATAAGGATAGAAATTTTAAGAAACATGCTTATGATTTTCCAACAGGCACCGGCTATGAAAGAGTAATGCTTAATTTTTTAGCAAACAATCCGGACAATTATCTTGGCGCATTCAAGGCATTACCAAAAGCAATTCAGTATCTTTTTATTCATGCATATCAATCATATCTTTTTAATGAAATAATAAATGAGAGAATAAAAAGAGGATATGGCCTAGAAAAGATAGATGGCGATGTTGTTGTTAACGGCGAGATAATGATACCTCTTTTTGGCTTTTCTTCAAAATTACAAGAAGGCCTTGCTGGCGAGATTTCTCATTATATCTTGGACAAAGAAGGAATCACCCTTAACGACTTTTATAACAAAGACCATTCGGTTCTCTCAAGCAAGGGCGACTTTCGTTCAATAAGGGTTCCTGTTCATGATTTAAGATTAATTTCAATAGAAGATGATTCTAAAAACCAAGATGGATCTTTATCTTTGACTCTTTCTTTTACTCTTGACAAGGGCAACTACGCAACAAACCTTGCACGAGAGCTAATCAAGCCAGAAGCAGATGATAAAAGATGGTGCTAGTTTTAAAAATCTGAAATTTTGCTATCTTCTTTTTTGTCGCGATAATTTTCTGGAATTTCAATCTTTAATTCTTTTAAAGCCTCAAGACCAACCCTTCCAATTATTTGTAAAAACTTTTCTGGGTTCTTTTTGATATCTCCAATTCCTGTTATTCCAGAATTAAAAAGCTTTCTTGCTCTTACTCTTCCAATATTTCTAAGTTCAACTAAAGGCAAAAGTTCTTTTTTAATTCCATATTTTAGCCTTAGTTCAAGATCTGAATATTCCTTATAGAGCTTTAGGCTTTTCTTTGTGGTTTTTATCAGTTCTTGTGTGCAATGGTTTATCCAGATTGCTTTATTTATAAATTCCTGTAGTTGCCCAGGAGTGGTGCCATATCTTTCGATAATGTCATTTTCTGTAACTTCGTTTAACCAATCCTTCAGCATTTGTGCTAATGTTATTTTTTCTAAAAGATTAATATCTTCGTAATCAAAGTAAATCTTAGGTTTTAGCTCTTCAAGAACATCAAAAACTTCTTCTTCCTTTTCTCTCTTGACTCTCAAGTAAGGATAACATTCACTAGTATTGGCAATAACAAAAACTCTTTCAAGTTCTTCAATGTCTTTTTGCTTTTCTTTAATCTCTAAGTCTTTTAAGATATTGTTAGCTGAAAGAGGGTCAATATACAAAAGGCAAACTCTCTTTCCAATTTCTGTTAGCTTGATATCCTCCCTTTTTTTTTCAATAAACCCAAAGTCAGAAAATTCATCAACAATCTCCAGAACATTTTCTTTTATCTCTTGATCTCCACCAAACACAAAATGGTAGAATGTTTTTTCTATATAGGCATTTATTTCTGTTATAGATTTTAGGTTATTGATTAATATGATAGACAAAAGCTGTGTTCTAAGATTATTAATTTTTGATAATTGCGATTCTATGTCTGTTGGTTGAGCAATCACATAAGAGTTATAAACTCTCTGGATATCTCCTTCTTTATTAACCATTACTATTGCTTCGCCTTTACTGTCATATTTTGGCCTTCCTGCTCTTCCAGTCATCTGATGAAACTCATTAACTGGTATTAAAACCATTGAGCCGTTTGAGAAGCGATAAACTGTAGTGATAACAACTCTAAAAGCAGGAAGATTAATTCCTGCAGCTAACGTTGGGGTTGCAAAAATCACTTTTATTTTTCCGTTTCTAAATTCTTCTTCAATTATTTGTCTTTGCTTATAAACAAGTCCAGCATTATGGAATGCAGTTCCACACAAGATATCAGAATATAGAGAAAGGCATTGCTTTGTTGGTGTCTCTAAGGTATCTCCTGCAACCTTGGCAACCTTTCTTAGTTCTAGGGTCTCTTTTTCATTAAGATATTTCTTAACCAGTTCTCTATATTTTGTAGCAAAAGATATTGTGTTACTTCGTGAGTTGCAAAACACAATAAGTTGTTTATTCATTTTAAGTGTGTCGTTGATGATGTTACCAAGATTTTCTTTACAAACTTCTGCAAGTTCTATTTTTCTTTGATCAAAATAGATATTGTTTGCATAGCTAATCCCAATATCTAGTGGTATTGGCCTGTAACTGCTAGTGACAAGTTCTGCATCAAGCCATTTAGCAAGGCTTTGGGAATTGCCGATTGTTGCTGATAGTCCTAGAAAAACCACTTTAGGAAAATTAACCTTTATTTGTGTTATTAAAACTTCTAAGGTTGTTCCACGATTGTCTTGTCCAAGCTCATGTATCTCATCAATACAAACACACCCAATATCTTTTAGCCATTCAGGCTCGTGCCTTAAAACAGAGTCAAACTTCTCAAATGTCAAAAACAAAACATCATAGCTCGAGAGATTTTTAGAAGAGCTGTCAAGGTCTCCAGTTGATATTCCAAAACTCAAGTCATGTTTTTTAGAATATTTCTTTTTAAAATCTTGATAATGTTCAAAGGTTAATGCTTTAAGTGGAGATATGTAGATTACTTTCTGTTTTTTACTTACTGCAAAATACAAAAGATACATTTCAAAGATAGTGGTTTTTCCTGAAGCTGTTGGAGCACAAACAAGTAGGTTTTTTCCAATATGCTCGCTTGCTTTTTTTTGAACAGGATTTAGTGATAGGTATCCGTTTGTTTCTAAAATCTCAGAAATTAGTTCCTTTGTCATTAAATAAATATAATGCAATGGTTTTTTATTTATAGAAGCTGAAACAAAATTTGAAATTTAAAGATGATCAATGTCTCATTTTGATTATTCCTTTCCTTTATCTATCTTTCCATAATAATTCGTAATGTATTCCGAATACTTTTTTTGATTTTTTTAGAGTGAAATGGTTATTAGAGTAAATGGCTTACAACTGGGTCTCTATTTTTTCTCATTGTCAGTGAGAGAAATCCTGAATTTTTAACTTTGGCATTGAGAGAAATAATAATTTCATTTCCTGCAAAGATAAGCTTTATAATATAATTGTTTCCTATATTATATACTATTTAAATAAAATCACGAATTTCTAAAAAAATGATTATGCGAATGGCATCTTTTAAAAAACAAAAAAGCAATAATAATTTATTAAGGCATTTATAAGAGGAGATAAAAATGATAAACAACAACGACATAATTGAGTTAGATTTAATAATCAAAGATAAAAACACTAATTCTGTTCTTGACACAACACACGAGGACATAGCAAAAGAAGCAAACATCTATGATCCAAAAATACAATATAAACCATTAGTTGTGGTTTTTGGCAAGGGCGAGCTACTTAAAGCTGTTGAAGAAAACATCAAGGATTTAGAGATTGGCAAAACAAAAGAATTTTCCGTAACTAAAGAAAAAGCATTTGGCGAAAGAGACCCTAAACTTATACAATTATTACCATTAGCAGATTTCAAAAAAGAAAATATAGACCCAAAGCCTGGAATGTTTATCAATCTTGGTAATCGCCAAGCAAAGGTCTTAAATGTTTCTGGAGGAAGAGTGCAAATTGATCTTAACCACGAGTTTGCTGGCAGAGATCTTGATTATAAGATTACTTTAAAGAAAGTTTGTGTAAACGATTCAGAGAAATCAAAGGCATTATTTGATAAGTATTTTTTCTTTATGCCTAAAGACAAAACAAAAGTCCAAGTAAAAGATAAAATTTTAGAGTTAATAATTCCTGGCGCAATGCCTAAGGAAATTGAATACATAAAATACATTTTTATACAGTCTGTTTTTGACACCTGTAATTTTGAAAATGTGCATTTTATAGAAAACTATGAGAAGAAAAAACAATAAAGGGGGCAGAGAGATTTTGGAAACATATAAGACCGGTACAACAACAGTAGCTATTGTTGCAAAGGATTCAATAGTTCTTGCTGCTGACATGCAAGCAACTATGGGTAATCTGCAATCAAATACTGAGATGACAAAAATCTACAACATTAATGATCAACTTGCAGTAACGATTGCAGGTTCTGTTGGTGATGCATTAGTCTTAGTAAGGTTTCTAAAAGTTCAAGCAAATCTTTTTGAGTTAGAACGCAAGACGCCTATGACAACAAAGGCTTGTGCAACTCTTCTTTCAAACATCCTAAATGCTAATAAGATGGTTCCATATGTTACTCAGTTTATTCTTGCTGGTTCTGTTGGTGGCTTGGCGCTTTACAACATAGATATAGCAGGAGGAATAGTTGAAGAAAAGGATTTCTCATATTCTGGCTCTGGCTCAGAACTGGCATTAAGTGCTCTTGATAGAAACTTTAAAAAAGGATTAACAACCGATGAAGCAATAAAGCTTGCAAAAGAAGCAATCTCTTCAGCAAAGAAAAGGGATATTTACACAGGCGGGCAAGGAATAAAGATTGTTGTTGTAAAAAAAGACCATATAGAAGAATTACCAATTGTCAAATACAATTAATTTCTTTTTTTTAATTTAAAAACTAGTTTTAAAAACAGGAAAATATTATGGAAGACGAATTCAAAACTATCAAAGACTATATAGAAAAATTTCTAGCCAAGAAAAAAATAAATGTATCTAAGATAGAAGCCGAAGGCCCAGAAATAGGTATCTACACAGATACTCCACTTATTTTTTTTGAAGAGAAATCAATAATTGGAGAGCTTGCTGAAAGCTTAAAAAAAAGAATAAATATCAGGTCTGAGAAAAGCATATTGCTGGATCCCGCAGAAGCACTAAAAATAATTAAAGAGATTGTTCCTGACGATGCTGATGTTAAAAGCACATTTTTTGATTCATATTTTAGCGAAGTAGTAATTGAGGCAATAAAACCAGGTGTTGTTATTGGTAAGCAAGGTGCAATATCAAGAGAAATCATTAAAAAAACAGGCTGGATACCAAGAATAATAAGAGCACCAACAGAGCCTTCTGAAATTCTAAAAAGAGTAAGATTAACTTTGTTAAAAAGTAGCTCAGAAAGAAAGGCCTTCTTAAAGTCTGTGGCAAACACCATCTATAGCCCACCTGTAAGCAATAATGATTGGATAAGAGTAACTGCTCTTGGTGGTTTTAGAGAGGTTGGAAGAAGCTGTATTCTTTTAGAAACTCCAGACACAAAGATCCTTTTAGATTGCGGGGTTAATGCTTCTGATAAAAATGAAGAAGCACCATACCTTGACGTTTTAAGATTTCCTTTAGATGAGCTTGATGCTGTAATTATAGGTCATGCTCATATTGATCATTGTGGTTTTCTACCATATCTTTTTAAAGCAGGCTATAGTGGCCCAGTCTATTGTACAGAGCCAACAAGGGACTTGATGGCATTACTTCAATTTGATTTGATTGATGTTGCTGTTAAAAGTGGAAGAGAACCTCCTTACTTGGAAGAGCATGTTAAAGAAGTAATCAAGCACACAATAACTAGAGACTATAGAGAAGTAACAGATATTGCTCCTGGAATTAGATTAACTTTCCATGATGCAGCACACATATTAGGTTCTGCTTCTGTTCATTTACATATTGGTGAAGGCAAACAAAATCTAGTTTATACAGGTGATTTCAAGTTTGGCTTTACAAGGTTATTCAACAATATGGACATTAACTACCCAAGACTAGAATCTATGATTATGGAAAGCACATATGGTGGCAAGGACGTTACACCATCGAGAATGCATTCTGAGGCAAACCTTATCGATGTGATTAATGAGACTACAGAAAAAGGAGGAATAACTTTGATTCCTGTCTTCTCTGTTGGTAGAGCACAAGAGGCAATGATTATTCTTGAAGAATACTACAGACAAGGTAAACTAAAGGCCTCAAAGATTCTAGTAGATGGAATGACAAGACAAGCTTCTGCAATTCACACAGTTTACCCAGAATATTTAAAGAAAAATATTAAGACAAGAGTTCTACAAAACAATTCTCCATTCCTTTCAGATATTTTTGTAACTGTTGATGACGCAAAGGAAGGCGAAGAGTTGATAACTCCTGGCACAGTTATTTTGGCATCTTCTGGAATGCTAACAGGCGGGCCATCTCTGAAATATTTCCAGAGGTTTGCAAGTGACCCTAACAACACCTTGGTGTTTGTAGGTTATCAAGCAAGAAACACCCTTGGTTACAAGATACAAAAAGGCCTAAAATCTATGCCTGTTGTTGAAGATGGAAAAAATAAAAATCTAGAAATCAATATGAGAATAGAAACTGTTGATTCTTTTAGTGGTCACTCTTATAGAGCAGAGCTATTAAATTTCTTAAATATGTTAAAGCCTATGCCAAAAACCATTTTGGTTAATCATGGAGATTCTTGTCAAGAGTTTGCAAATTATATTGGCAGAAAACACAATGTTGATGCAAAGGCAATTCAAGATTTAGAAAGCATAAGATTAAGATAGATTATTATGAAAATTTTAATTTCTGGAATTCCTGGTGTTGGCAAGTCAGAGATTTCCAAAGAACTTGGCAAACAAAAAAAATACAAAGTAATAAATGATAAAGATTATTGTAAAAAAAACAATCTTGGTAATTTTGAAGTAATAGAAGGCAACAAGGAATATGTAGTAAGTATTGGTGACCTAAATAAATCAATTTCAAATTATCTAAAATCAAAAGACAATCTTATCTTTGAAGGTCACTTATGGTGTGAGCTTTCTAAAAGCAATCTAAAATGTTTTGATAAAATAATATTACTAACAGCAAATAAAAAGCTGATCTATGAAAGACTAAAGAAAAGGGGCTATGGTCCTGTTAAGATAGAAGAAAACATCTTTTGTCAAGAACATGGCTATATCTCTGAAATCTTTGATTCTAAAAACATCAAATATACAAAAGTAAAAATAAACGATAATTTAAAAGACAATATAAAAAAAATAAGTGAAAAAATATGGTAAGAGCGTTATCTGAAGCCAGAACACAAAGTGTTAGAGAGATTCAAAAAAAAGCAAATATAAAAAAAGCAAACAAGAAATTATCTGTTTTTGTAGTGGCTTTTTTCATTGCCCTTATTGTTGGGTTTATAGCTTTTAAAGCCTACGCATATTACCAAAACACAAAATTTGATTTCAAAGAAACAGAGAATGGCATTAATTTTTATTCTAAAGATATGCCAATTAAAGAGGCCTTGCAAGTTATTTTAGATTCTAATCAAGTTGCAATATCCACAAATTTAATTGATACCTATCAAGGTGAGACAAACCCTGTTCTAGAGTCATCAATTCTAGCAACCACAGTCTTTGTTTTTAAAGATAAAAATACAATCAACATTAACAACCGTATTGATAACGATTCTTCAATAATAAAATGCTCAACAAATTACGGGGATAACCTTACAAGTGTTGATCTAAATGCTTCAGAGTGTGAGGCTCTATTTTCACAAATAGAATCAAAGCTAGTAATCAACACTCCAAACTCTAATCTTAAGGAATCAAGAGTTGACATTTATCCTTTAGAAAAGAAAATAATAATCAATTCTAGATCTGAAAACGATTTATTAGTTTCAACCTATCTTTTATTAAGTGCAAATTATCCGGATCTAGAAAATGTGCTATCAAAGGTTGAAAACCTAAAAAGCAAATTAGCTGATTTCTTGATTAGCAATTCTGAAAAAGACCCAAACTCACCTGACTCTAATTACTCTGATAGCAATTTAGAAGATTCAAATAACTAGTTTATTTGGTCTATTTTTATTTCTTTTTTTATATTAAATATTTGTTCAATTTCTGTAGCAGAAAGGATCGGCTTTTTAAAGCTATTAAAGTCATCATATGCTATTCTAGGACAAGCAGTATTAACGTAACAATCAACATCTATGCCAAGAAGATAATTCTCTGAAATATAGTCGCTTACTAGTATGTTTGCGATTTTTCCTTGTTTTTCTAGTTGTGCTTTTATTTTCTTTGCAAGCTTTAGTCTGTTTTGTCCAGGTTTGCTACTTACAAGTATTCCAAAAGACCTGCATTCAAGAGCCCTAGCAATTGCAGCATATCTTTGTCTTAAAAACAACTCATCATATATTATTTTTTCAGATTGCCCAATAAGTGGGTTGATTAGGTATACATCTTGTTTTCTGTGATTGTAAGAGACGTTGTTTATATGAAACCTTCCATCTCCAACAAAAACAATAGGATTTACAAAATCACAAAGATTAGAACAATCGCAACCAAGTATCTGATGCTCTTGCAGTCTTTTTGTTTTCTTAGATTCCAGTACATCTATGTTTTCTTTTTTTAGTTTTTCTTTGATTAAAGGGATATTTGAAAGATATTGCACAGTTGTAACAAGCGAGATTTTCTTAAGTTCTTGTTTTTTTATTTCTGAAACAATAAAATCTATTTGTTCCTTAGAATATTCAAAGTCTAATGGCACATAAATAATCTTTAATGCCCTTGTTGTTTTTAGGCCTGGCAATTGTCTGTGCCCAAAATGAATAAGTGTTTTATATCCTAATTCTTTTGCTTCTTTAAACTTGATATCGCAAGCACCATAGCAAGGATCAACAAAAAGAGCAGGGGAGTAGTCTTTTAGTTCTTCAAGTATAAGAGTAGAGAATTGTTTTAGTCCTTCAGGTATCTGTATAGCCAATGGCGAGACAATTTCTGTTTTTATTTTTCTTATTTCTCTAATAATTATTTCTTTAAGTGACATAAATATACTATACTACATAATACTTAAAAACACAAGGCCTAGATTAGATTTATAATATCTTTGTTGTTAATTTATATGTTAATAAAAAAGGAAAAAAACTGATTTTTATGTATGTAGGGATAGACAAGTCAAAGATAAGCACTTATAAAGACACAAAGAAAAAAATATTAAGCCTAATAAAGCCAACAGACACACAAATACTTAAAGAAAAGACATTTACAGACAAATTAATAAAGAGAGCAAAAGGCCTGCCAGGCAAACACCTAGATGTTATTCTTGCAGGTTCTGCAGCAAGAAATACTAATCTAAAAGAAACAAAGGATTTTGATATTTTTGTCTTATATCCAAAAGATATATCTAAAGAAGAATTCACAAAAGAGGCATTAGAGATTGGCCAAAATTTCTTTAAAGGCTATTTCTCAGAGAAGGTCTATTCTGAGCACCCATATGTTAGAGGAGTTATTGATGGCTACAAGATAGATTTAGTTCCTGCATATAAGATTGACTCAACAGATGAGATGATTTCTTCAGTTGATAGGACTCCTTTCCATCAAGCGTATATTCTTAAAAACATGAAAGAGACAAAGAAAGATGAAGTTAGACTTTTAAAGTATTTTTTAAGATATATTGGTTGTTATGGCGCAGATCCTCAATATCAAGGTTTTTCCGGCTATCTTTGTGAGCTTTTGATTCTTTATTATGGCGATTTCATAAAAACCTTAGAGCGTGTGGCTAATTGGCAAACACCAGTAAGGTTAGTTCTTGCTTCTGAGGACATAGATTGTCTAGGGTCATTTGATGATGCGTTTGTTATGATTGACCCTGTTGATAAAAAAAGGAATGTGGCAAGTGCTGTAAGCATGACTACGTTATCAAGGTTTATTGCTGCATCTAGAGCATTTTTAACAAATCCAACAACTGAGTTTTTCTCTAACAAGAATAAGGCTCAAACCTATCATCAGTTGGTTACTTGGGTTAATAATGCTCCATTAACAACAATTGAGTTTGATGTTGATGGGCTGGTCAAGGATATTGTTTGGTCAAAGCTAAGAAAATATTTAACAAAGCTTTCTGCTCATCTTGAAAATCAAAAATTTTCTATTTTAAAATCAAATATCTACTTTGAAGAAAAATCAAAATATGCCTATATTATTCTTATGACAGATATGCTCACTCTTCCTAAATTTGAAAAAGCGATAGGGCCTTATGTTAGCGACATAACTAACTCAGAGAAATTTATAGAAAACTCAAAAGCAATCTATGGTCCTTTTATAAAAGATGAAAGATGGTATTGCATAAAGTCAAGAAGATTTATTGAGATAAAAGATGTTATTGATGATTTTGCTCATCTTCATTTTGATATAAAATACGAAGTCTTTGTAGAACAGAATATTATAAAGTTATACACAAAGAACACAGAAATTATGCCATACTTTACAGACTTCTTTTATCCAAGAGAGAACTTTTTGTAATTTAGCGGGTTTGGGAGGATTTGAACCCCCGTCTGCAGGTCCGAAGCCAGCTGCACTATCCAGACTATGCTACAAACCCATTTATAAAAATATTCTTTCTATAATATTTATAGTATAAGTAATACTTTAAATTATTCGTTTTTTAAAATAATAATTTTAAACAAATTATAGAAAAAGGAGTGTTTAACAAATGGATAAATGTACATGCTGTAACAAAGAAGTTACATTAAACTTTACGCATTTTAAATGCCCATCTTGTAATAAAAGCAAAATCATAAGATGTACAAGATGTAAAACTACATCAAAGACCTATAGATGTAAAGAATGTGGGTTTATTGGGCCATAAAGGTGAAATATATGGGAGATATATTAACAGTCTATAAACTATTTCCTGAGGAAATAGAAGACACAGAAAAAATTCAGGAATTTATTAAAAACAACTCTCCTGGAACAGAGTTTAAGCTTAATACTGTTGACCTAGAACCTATTGGTTTTGGCTTATCAGTAGTCAAGGTTTCTTATGTTTTTTCTGACAAAATAGGTGGCCTTTTAGAAAAGCTAGAGAGTTTTTTAAAAGGAATTTCTGGAGTAAACGAAATAGAGGTTATTGCAACAACCCTTATCTAGTTTTTTAATAAAAAAGAATGGTTTTAAAACTATTCCTTTCTTTCTTTTTAGTATATGTTTACTAAAAAAGGCCAACTCTCAATAGAGGTTCTAATAATTATTATTTTTTTGATTACCTTTATCTATGTTTATAATAATTTAGCAGAACAAGCAGTTTATTCTTTAGAGATAAACAAGATAAAAGAGCAAGAGCTAACAATTGCTCTTTCTGTTAATGAATTTTTAGAGGCGCAAAAGAACATTTTGGCAGATACTAACATAGTAGATTATAATGCAACCTATCGTTTACCAACAATTACAATTGCTAGCAAGAAAATAACCTCTTGTTTTGTAGATATAAACCTAGATACTCAAATGTTGATTGTTCAAACTGACTATTCAAATATCCACACAGATATGGATGTTAATCTTCCAAAAGATGATTTTAATATTTCTGGAATAATAAGTTGTGGGGAGACAATCATATGCAATAAGCCTTCAACAAAAATAGAGTGTAAGCAAATATGATGGATACAAGAAAAGGACAAGTAATGTTATTAGATGTGCTATTTGCAGTAGTTATAATTATACTTATGTTTTTCTTGTTAATAAAGTTTGTAGAAACTGACATCTATAAAACAAATGTTGATAGTAGGACAGAAGAGTTAACAAGTGTCGGATCTTTAGCATATCAAAAGTTTTTGAATAATCCAAAAATTAATTGTAAAGTCAAAGATACACAAAATTCTTTTTATATTCCCGGAACCATTAATACCACAACCACGATAACAAAAGCAGATCTTGGAATACCCTTAGATTATAATTGCCAAGTTATAGGGGTATCAGTTACTGGTTGTCAAACAGCAGGATTTGACGGCCCATCTTACACAATCCAATTTCCTGTTGTTACCTGTACAGATGATTTAAACAAAAACACTTATGTTGATTATGTAACAAATACTTCTGACCCATCATCATCAATAATAACATTAAATGTATGGAGGGCAAGTTAATGAAATCAAAAGCATTTATATTTAGTGTTACTGCTCTTTATTTTGTTATGTTGTTTGTTTTATTTATGGGCCTTATTAATTATACTTTTCATCGTCCAGTCTATAAGCAGACAACCTCTGTGATTGATAAGATGGCAACAAAATATGTTTCAGGAGATATAAATGTTAACCCTGAAGTTTCTAATAAATGGTGTGTAAGAAGAATAGTTTATGATGCTAACAAACCTGATAAAAGTCAATCACCAAGAGAAATAAAAATATATTGTGAGGATTATGGCGCGCAAAGGTTTATTTGAATTGGTTTTTATTTTAGTGATGCTTACTTTGATGCTTCCTGCAACAACGCATCATTCAGCTATTGTTACCTATAGTGCTCAAGCTCAGGCAAATGATCTTTTGTTATTGACAGATCAAGCGATTGCTGATGCTCTAGCTGATGGCTCTCACAGTAGTTGTTCAGCAAGTAACTCACAGGTTCAAAATTATGTCAATAATCTTCAAAACGATTATCGAGCAATAGGAAATGATTGTAATGTTGATGTTTCTGGTATTGGCGGTTTAAATCCATATTCTGGAACTGCAGAAGTTACTTGCCTTAAGAACAATGGCAACACCACAACATATGTTAAGAAAAGAATGGCTTTTAATAAAACAGTTAGTGTTGCGCCTAGTGGTAGTATTTGTCATGTAACCGTTTCTGATAACCTTTATAGCCATTCTGAGACACAAGTAGATTATAATCTAAGTTACCGTTAGGTAGTAAAGTAATATTTATTTTCTTTTTTTTGTTCTTGGTCTTTTTGTGAGCCTGGCTTGTTTGCTCTTGGTCTTTTAGTCTCAGGATCTTGTCTAAAGGTCATGTTTTCATTTTTTAAAAAACTATTAAAAGCATCTTGTATGTCAGTAATGCCTTTTACAAAGCCCTTCTCCCCTGCAACACCATCAAACAAAAGCATTCTATCAGAGATATAATCTAATAGAAGAAGATCGTGATCAACAACAAATGCACATTTTTCTGTCTTTGTGATAATATTTTTTATGGCTGTAGAAACAACAAGCCTTAGCTCAACATCCAAGAAAGCACTTGGCTCATCTATCAAGTAGATGTCTGCATTCTTTGATAGACAATAAGCTATTGCAACTTTTTGTAATTCTCCACCACTAAGCTCTCCAATTTTTTGATTAAATAAACTTTCTAAATCAAATTGTCTTTTTAGTTCCATAGCAAAGATTTCTTGATCTATTTCTTTTCCGCTAAATAAATCTCTAACAATCATCTCTTGGTCTAAGTCAATATATTGTGGCTTGTATGATATTTTTAGATTTAGATCAATATTATTCTCTTCTGATTTTTCTAGGCCAGCAAGAGTTTTGATAAATGTGGTTTTGCCAATTGCATTTGCACCAAGTATTCCGATTACTTCGCCTTTGTTTACTCTTGCTCCTGTTGCTTCAAGCTTGAAGTTTCCTAATTTTTTAGTAAATGATGGATATTCAAAAAACAAAAGTCTTTTTGTTATGCTTTTGTCTTGTGTGGAGACAAAGGTTATGGCATTAGTCCTGATTCTGATATTTTCTTCTTTTAAAAAGCCATCTAAAAACTCGTTTATTCCTTTCTTTGTGGTTTTTTTGTTAGAAGAAATACCATATGCTTGTTTCTGTCCAAAGAACACATGCACAAAGTCGCTCAGGTAATCTAAGATTGCAAGATCGTGTTCTATCATAAGCATAGAGTTTTTTTCATTTATCTTTTCTCTTAGGATTTTTGCAATTCTAAACCTTTGCTTGATATCTAAAAACGTAGAATACTCATCAAAAAAATAAAGATTGGCATTTTTTAACAGAGTAGAGGCGATTGCGACTCTTTGCAGTTCCCCACCAGAAATTTCTTTTGGTGTTTTTTCAAGTAGCTTTTCAAGCTCTAGTTCTTTTATTACTTGTGCTTTATAATCTTTATCTTTTGAGATGCCATTTATAAGTTCGCCTATTTTTTTGTTATAGACTTTTGGGATGTCTTCTACCTTTTGTATCTTGTAAGCAATTGTTGTCTTGTTGTCTCTTAGATCCTCAAAATGCTGTTGTATTGCCTTGCCTCTGAAATACTCAAGCACTTTTTCTTTATCACCCTGTTTAGAGTAATCCCCAAAATTAGGAACTAGATTTCCTGACAAAATATTAATGGCTGTTGTTTTTCCAGCACCATTTCTTCCAATAACACCAGTAATAAACCCTTTCTCTATTGTTGGTAAAGAAAAAAGCCTAAACATGTTTTTCCCATATTGATGAAGCGGGTTGTCTAGTTCCATTCCAATATTAATTATTGATATTGCTTTTTCTGGGCACCTGTTCTGGCAAATACCACAACCAGTACATAATGTCTCATCAATAATTGGAAAGATATTTTGTGGCTCAACAATTATTGTTTCTTCGTTCATTCGCACACCTGGACAAAGCCTCTTACAAAGATAATTGCAGTTTTTTGGTTGACATTTGTCTTTATCCAGAATTGCGATTCTTATGTTTTTTGCCATGTTTAATCATTTTCTTATAAATTCTATAGTGTTAGGATCAAATCTGTAACCGTTATATTTGTTTGCTACAAATTTAAGTTGAATCCCTAATAACTCATACATCTCTATTCTGCTTTTATTGCTATTAAATAAATGTTTATATTTTAAAAAATTTAATATTTCAATTGGATTGAACAAGCCATTTTCTAAACAAAATACCATAAGTTCAACATTATATTTTGTGTGATTAAGAATTGGTTTTTCTTTTTCTAAATATTTTCTACCTTCTGCTTTACTTAATAATTCATTTATAAAAACAATTTTTGAAATACTTGCTTGAAAAGTAAATTGTTGTTCATAAGTCAAATTTTGTTGTTCAAAGATTTTTGATAACTGATTAAAAGTTTTACCTGCCTTTTTTTGAAAATTTTTAAAAGATGTTTCATATTTAGGGCGTACATGATATTGCACTTGCCCACTAATCTTTTTGCCTTCATTTATATAAATTACATTTGAGTTTTTTGACAAAACCAGATCTGTAATACTTGGCATCAAAGAAATAGGGTTTGTTTTTGGATGTGTGTGTGCAAAATAGATTGTGCCACCTTTACTTTCTGTTTTCTTTATATAATTTATAGTTTTTTCTATATCAAGATATACAGATTTATTTCCTTTATTTTGAGTAACATTTTTCATTTGGCATCTGCTTCTTTTTATAAAAGCATGTTCTAGATGAGGGTTTTCACTAATTGCTTTTTCTACAACCTTAATTGGTCTTATTCTGGCCCTAGGTCGCACAGTTCTAGGTTTTGGTGGCATGTTTACTCCATTATTTTCTTATATTGTTTTTCAGTAATCTTTGCTCCAAGATATTTCATTTCTTCAAGAGTGAAACCAAAGTGTTTTATAAGGTCTGTAGTGCATTTGTTTGTTTTTGCAATTATTAACAAAAATGGCAGATAGTCTCTTAAGATAATTCTCTTAGAGCAATGTATTTTTTCTTTCATTTTTTCTACAACCGACTTTTGCAATGTCTTGTTTTTTGTAGTATACATCCTCATAACTCTTGGGAACTGAAATGGAGTATACCCTCCACTTATTTCTCTGTCTTTCTTGGAATATGCGACCCCTACTGTCAAGTAGTCAAAAACATACTTTAAAAGAACCCAGTTACTTCCTCTGATCCTTGCATAATTAATGTCTGCTTTGCTTAGATTATCAAATGCGCGATTAAGATTATTTGTGTTCTTGTATTGTCTAGGAATGTTTTCTTCTACCCAAAGCATTAACAAGTCCCAGTTGATATTTAGGGTATCAATAACATTTCTTGTTTCATAAAAGTCCTTAGGATAGAAAATTTTCTGTAACACCTTAAAAACATCTTCGTCTTTCTTCCTATCACCAAGCGATTCTGTATCTTCAAGGGTTATCTTCTTATCAAAAGAAAGAGTAAAAATATCAATCATTGTTGCTCTAACATCATTACTTGCATTTTCAACAATTCTGTTTAATGCTACAAGATCATAATCAATATCTTCTTTATCACAAATGCCCTTAGCAAATTTTAGAATTGATGGTTTTGGTGGCAAGTCAAACTTTATTTTTTCACATTTTTCAAAAATAGGTCGTAATTTTTTATTTTCATAAGGGTCATTAGCAATAATGATGATTGGCTGTTTGGATTTATCAAGTATTTTGTCTAGCTCTGTAAAAAAACCATAGTCTTCTCCGCCTCTCTTGTCAGAAACAGAATCAATCTCGTCAATTAACACAAGCCTTGTAGTTCCAAAAAGAGTATTTGTTGTGCAAGCAGCATTAAGTAAGTTTTTTGTGCTTTCCTTATCTCTCAAGTCAGAAGCATCTGTTGTCAGTGTTGTCCATTTTTTTTCTTTAGCCAAGAGATTAGCAACAAGCGTTTTTCCAACACCCGGAGCCCCATAGATAAATAAAGGTTTATCATAATTTTCACTCCATCGTCTTATAGCTTCTATTGCAGGCCTATTTCCAACAACTTCATCAAGGCTTTTTGGAGTGTATTTATCAAAAAAGCTCTTCATAATATAATATAACTAAAGAAAGTATTAAAATAGCCTTAGATTTTTTTATCTTCGTTTTTTGTGTTTTTCAAAACATCTGCAAAGCTTTGTTTATTTTTGGAGGCAATTTCAAGAAATTTATTTTTCTTTGTTTCCCATTTCTTTCCTGTTCTTGTGTTTGCAAGTCCTCCTCTTGCTGTTTCTTTTAGTTCTTCATCCATTCTTTTTCCTATCTCATCCATGGCGCTTGCAACTTCATCAAATGGGATATAAGATTTGATTCCAGACAATGCCATCTGTGCAGCAATAAAAGCAACACCTACACTTGTCGCGTTTCTTTTTCTGCAAGGAACTGAAACAATACCTGCTACAGGATCACAAACAAGGCCAAGCATGTTTTTTAATGCAAGTGCTGCTGCGTTTTCAACCATCTCTGGGTTAGTGTTGTCTTTGTAAAGAAGATGAATGATTGCTCCTGCTGCCATTGCAACTGCAGAACCACATTCTGCTTGGCAACCATGTACTGCCCCAGAGATTGAGGCATTTTTAATAATTGATAGCTCTATTGCTGCAGCTGTTAGAAGTGCATTTTGAATATCTTTCTCAGAACAATTATAGTCCTGAGCAACAGCAATGATACAGCCAGGCACTATTCCCGAAGAGCCTGCTGTTGGGCAAGCAATAACAGTTCCCATATTAAGGTTATTTTCAGTAATTGCTAATGCAAAAACACAAGCTTTGTGAAGAGTGTTTCCTAAGATCCTTGTTTTCTTGTTGGCCATCTTAATGGAATCAGATGAGAACATCAGGTTCTTGAATTTATAATGGCCTTTAAGTCCAGAGTTTATTCCTCTTTTAAAGGTATTTATAGAATTATTTAGCTTATTTGAGATTTCTTTATCGCTTCTTTTAAAGCTAGTTCTTTCATCTTCTTTTACGATTTCTGCAATTGTTGTTTTTCTTTCTTTTGCGAGTTTTACAATATTTCTAAGTATGTACTCTGTCATAATGATGCAACCTCATTAAATTTAATTCTCCCGCCACCAACAGAGCTACCTCTAAAATATCTTGTTGTGTTTTCCTTGTTTGTTACAGCAAGAAACACAGTGTTTGGGTGATAATTTTCATTAATATGATGATGCCATTCAATCTTTATTCCTTTTTTATAAGCAAATTCAAAAGAAAAAGGTATTTTTGGGTCTGTTTCTTCAAATCCCAATAATCCAGCAACTAGCGCACTTTTTGTCATGTGTGCATCCCCTGTATCAGCAAGTGAGTTATATAAAACAATTTTTATTGCTTTGATATCTTTTACTTTACTATGCACTTTAAGGCCGATTTTCATTACACCAGCAGTATGAGAACTAGAAGGACCAACAATCTCAGAAGTAACAAGATCAAGCAAGCTAATGTAAGCCATATTTATCCAACTCCCAATTTCTATTAATATGATAAACAAAAGATATTATAAATACTTGTTGTGTTTTCTTTTTTAAATATCTATTTATTTTAATTAATGTTATATTTATAAATAATTATACACATATTTTGATATTAAATAACAAAAATAATTAAAAATTAAAAGAGATGATTATAATGGGAATAATTAAGCCAAAACCAAAAAGGCCAACAGTAAAAACACAAAATGCGAAATTTACCGCTAGTAATAAAGGAAGACTATTTGCATCTAGCATGGTGGAGAAAACACCAGATGGGCGCATAAGATTAAGAAAATCCTCACAAAAGGTAACAAAACCAAATTACACAAAATCTGAATTAATTAACATATTAAAATGGGTGGATAATCCAAGAGGTTATTTTTTAGAAGAAGGAATGACTTTAAAAGATTTAAAAAAAAATAAAAAATAAAAACAAAGAGAGTGTAGTAAAAATAAAGGATGTGCGTGATCATTATCCTTTAAATGAGTTGGCGAGTGTTTATGGCAAACAAGAAGTTATCAATGCTTATGGAAATATGACAGAAATAATCAAAAAAAGAACACCTAAAGAGATCGCTGGTGTTTTTGGCGCAAAACCATTGTTAGATTATTTAGTTAAAAACAAAGGCGGATTAAAAGGATTTAGAAAAAGTATGGAAATTAACAAAGTAGGTTCAAGAGGCATTGCACCAGGTTCATTAGAATCTGTTATAAGATTTGCAGGTGGCTCCCATACAGAAGTTGCTCGTTATTTTAATGGCTATAAAGGCTTAGTTAAAGTATTTGGGTTTAATGAAGCCTTAAGGAATTATGGGCATAATGTAATTAAAGCAGAAGGAGGAATAAAAGCAGTTATAAAAAAATATCAGCTTAAAGATATATTTTCTGGATTAAGTCTTAACCAAAAAAACGCATTATATAGAGAATATGGCCCTGAATTATCAAAGGCATACACAGCATCAGAATTATCAAGAATATTTCCTGAGCGGATTAGAAGATATAGTCAATAATTTTTTTCTCTGTATTTTTTAATTGTTATAATTACCTTTTTAAAATAATTGTTGTTTATTCTAATATAGTGAATAATTATGATATCTACAAAAAACACAAATATGCTTACTAAAAGCTTGGAAACTATTACTCCGTTAATTCAGGAAACAAATGTTAGGTTTAAAGATGAAGGAATCTATATCAAAGCAATAGATAAGACCCAGATTCTTCTAGTTGACTTTTTTATGTCAAAAAAGGCATTTGATACCTATGCTGTAGAACCAAGCCTTATAGGTCTTAATATCCAAGAACTAAAAAACATGCTTTCTCGTTCATTTGCTGAAGACAAGCTACAACTAAACCTTAAAGAACAAGGGCTAGATATTCATTTGCTTGGCAAAATAGAAAGAAAATTCTATATGTCTTTTCTTGATCTTTCAGAACAAGACATTAATCTTCCAGAGATAAAATATGAGGCAGAATTTAATATCACAGCAGGACTTCTAAAAGAAATAATAACAGACATTAATCTTGTGGCATCAACAATTCTTTTTAAGATAAATGATGGAAAGCTAATTATTGAGGCAAAAGGAGAGAAAGGAAACATAAAGACCACGCTTCCAGAGATAAAATTAAAAACTAAGAAAAATTTCTCTGCTAAGTTTTCTCTATCTTTTTTAAAAAACATAGTTAAGTCTATGGACAATGACAAAGTGCTATTAATCAAACTTGCAGAAGATGTTCCAATCTATATCGAGTATACTCTAAGTAAAGATTGTATAATAAAGTTCTATTTAAGTTCTATGCTAATATGATGTTTTATTATGGCCATCTTAAAACCAAAATTATCTAGAAGAAAAATAAAACCAGCAAAACCAATAATAATCAACAAATCACAAGTTTCTAATTTTAGTAAAACACTTTTAAGCAAACCAAAAGAACCATTATTTGAAGGCAAGTATTCCAAAAGCCTAACCAAAAAGATGCCTAGAAAGAAAATAAAACCAGTAAAACCTGTAATATATAATAAGCCATATCTTTCAGATTACGATACAAGACTTATAAAATTTAAACATGCATTTGAAAATAAATATGGTTTTAATATCTTTAAAACAAAAGGTGAAAAACTCCATGTTTTCTTGCCAATGACAGGCATGTCTCCACAAGGTTATTTGTTAAAGGCTTTTTTTGAACAAACCCTTCCAAAAGCAAGAGTTACTTTTTTAGTTACTCCAAAAAGTACATTAGTTGAGGCAGATCCTAAATTTAGAAGAAAAGCTATAAATAATTTAGAGAACCATTTAAGAAGGTCTCTTAATATTCATGATAAATATTTTGTTTGCTTTGATTATATTCAGAAAGGCAGTGTTCAAATAAATATTATGCAAATCTTGAATAAAATTTATAATAAAGAAGTAAACTATTTAGCAGTAAAATCACCAAGAGACAGGGGAATACCAACCCACATAAAAGAGCCAGATGGTAGCTCTATAAGGCCACTCCAATCTAAAGCAAAATTTAAAAATATAATACAAGAGCATTATAATGCAGGTATTGAGTTATCCAGAATGAAGAATTTTATTTCAAAGCTACTAGAATAAATTTATGCTAACTTAATAGCATAGGTCTTATTTATTCTTTGTATTAATGTTTCTTTTTTACTTGTGTCTTTGAATGCATGAAGTATTACTTCCCAGATTGTTTTAACAGGAATTATCTCTAGGCTTTTTGCAACCTCTGGTGAAAGAACCAAGTCTTCTTTATTTGATTCTGGGATTATAACTTTTTTTATCTTTGCATTTTTTGCAGCATTGACTTTTGCAGTAACCCCTCCAATTGGTAAAACATCTCCCCTGATTGATAGAGAACCAGTCATTGCAATCTCTTGCTTAATAGGTATATCTTCAAGCACAGAAATTATTGCTGTAGCAATAGATATAGAAGCAGAATCTCCTTCAACATTATAGGTTTGTAAAAACTGAACATGTATGTCGTAATTTGCAATATCTTTGCCTGTTAATTTTTTAATAATTGCAGAAACATTATCTACTGATTCTTTAGCAATGTTACCTAGTTGTCCGGTTGCTATGATTTTGCCTTCATTTTTAGAAGATGCTGGTGTTATCTCACATTCTATTGGTAAAAGAAGCCCAGCATCACTTTCGTTCATTACAGCAAGGCCATTAACTCTTCCAATAGAATATCCTGTTGTCTTAAAGATATCATAATCCTTCTTAATGACCATCATCTTGCTAACCATTTGTTCTTCAAGAGTTCTAGCTGTGTCTTTGGCCTTAAGCACTATTTCTCTTGTCACAAGCTTTTTATTTTCTTCAAGTGCAATGTCTCCTGAAGCTCTTATAAGCCCTCCAAGTTCTCTTAGTTTTAATGTTAAGCTATTTTTTCTTGTTGCTCTTTTTCTTGCTTCAAAGATAATCTCATCAACTGCTTCTTTAGAGAAGTGTGGTATCTTTTTGTCTTTTGCTATTTCTTGAGCAACAAATTGCACAATCTTGTTTCTGTTCTCTGCAGTGTCTGGCATATCAATATTCATGTGGCACTCATAGCCAGAACCTCTTATTCTTGATCTAATAGCAGGATGTACTTTTTCTAAATCAATATAGTTACCAGCAGCTACAAGTATAAAATCACAAGGAGCAGGGGTTGTTCTTACCATTGCTCCACTTGACATTTCTGATTGTCCAGTAATACTGAATTTTTTCTCTTGCAATATTGTTAGTAAGTCCTGTTGTGATTTTGGTGAAAGTGCGGAAATCTCATCAATAAATAAAACTCCCCCATTTGCCTTGTGTATCATTCCAGGAACAACTCTCATGTGTGCTGGTGTTCCAAGACCCCCTGATTGTAAGGGATCGTGCAAAACATCTCCAAGAAGAGCCCCTGCTTTAGCACCTGTTGCATCAATAAATGGCACTTCTTTTTTATTGCGATTATCAATAATGATTTTTGGGATAAGTGCTCTTTCTTTTTGCATCATCTGCATGCTTAAAGAAGTTGAAACCATTAAAAATCCAGACAAAAGAAGCATGGCTGCAAACACAACATCTGGAACCCAACCAAGTCTCCAAAACACAATTGAAATGATTAACCAGATTGTTGGTAGGAAAAAGCCAACAATTCTTCCAGCCCCCATTTGTTTTGCTGCTTCTATTTTTGTTGCTTCGACAATTTTCTTTCCTTCTCCTGCAGGAACTTCAGTAATTTTAGGTGTGTGAGAATCTTCTAGATTTGGATATACTAAGATATCTGTTAGTTTGTTGGTTGGAAGCATCTCAGCAAGAGCAGAAGCAATCATGGACTTACCTGTTCCTGGCGCACCAATAAGCATAATGTGCCTTTTCTGTCCAGCAACTTTTTTAATAAGATTGATTGAAGCGTCTTGTCCAATCACTTGATCAATCATTTTTGTTGGAACTTCAATCTCGCTTGTGTCATTAAAAATAAGTTCTTTAACATCGCTTTTTGCTTTTATTTTTGTTTTAGTTTTTTTATCTTTGGTTTTTGTTGACATTTATTTCACCATAATCTTCTATTGTAAAAATTAGTCAAATATTTGATTTAAATATATAATATATGTTCCAAATTGCTTAAAAACATATTTATGCCTATATATTATTATGTCAAATAAAATTAAAGTGTTTTTCTTAGGTAATTCTGCATCTTTACCAACAGCAGATAGAAATCTTTCTGCAATGCTAATAAATTATAATGGTCAAAACTATCTTTTTGATTGTCCAGAGAACTGCCAGCAACAGATTATGAAAGTTAAGCAAAGTGTTATGAAAATAAACAATATTTTCTTGTCCCACATGCATGGCGACCATTTCTTTGGCCTTTTTGGAATGCTTTCAACTTTTAAATTGAACAATAGAACAACACCATTGAATATTTATGTTCCAAAAAACGAAAAGAAAAATCTTGAGCAATTAATCAGATTAACAATATATGATAAATATCCACCAGAGTATAAAATAAATATTAACGAAGTTGAAAGAAAAATTGCCTACCAAGATAAAGACACACAAGTAGAGGCAATTTCTCTTGATCACACAACCAGAACAAATGGTTATATTTTTAAGATAAAAGACAAGATAGGCAAATTTAATAAAGCAAAAGCCTTAAAGCTAAAGATCCCTGAAGGCCCTCTTTTTTCTCAGCTTCAAAAAGGCAAATCCATTAAATTAAATGGCAAAACAATCAAGCCAGAGATGGTTATGGATTACAAGTTTAAAAAAACAGGTAAAAAAATAGCTTATCTTTGTGATACTCAAGTTTTAAAGAATGTTCCAAAAGAGCTTGTAGGCACAGACGTACTTGTGCATGAAAGCACTTTTTTTGAAGAAGATAAAGAAAAAGCAAAACTAGTTAAGCATTCAGTAGCTGAAGAAATTCCTATTTTTTCTAAGAAAGCAAAAGTAAAGCATCTATATTTAACGCACATCTCTAGCAAATACAATGACTTAGAAAAAAGAGAAAAAGAGCTACAAAAGAAAAATAAAGGCCAAAAAATTAATATAGTTCATGGTATAAAAGAAATAGAACTTGATGACTATTAGGTATGTTTTTAAATTTAACTAAAGATAACTTAAATACAATATAACATTAATTGGTGATTAAATATGGCAAAACCATTAAGAAATTTAAACCTTTTAAGGAAAATAAACCCTTTAAGAAAAATTAAAAAACCAGGGCAACCAAAGATAGAAAAAACAACTATCAAGCCAAGCACAAAAAAACAAGCAAAACCAGTTGTACCTAAAGAACCAAAATCTAGTAAATTAAGTAATTTAAAAAAGAAAAAGCTCGCAAAAATTGCAGATAAAGAAAGATTTACTCCAAAGATTAGTTTATCAGAAGCTGAAAGATCAAGAACTATGAGAAGTATAACTCTAGATAAGATTGAAGCTTTAAGAAACAGAATAAAAACAATTGATAATGCTTATAAGCATTTAGAAAATCAAAGATATAATCCAGATAATGTTAATCCAGAAAAAGGGGTGTTTATTAAATTTTTAACTGAAGCAAAAACTCCTGAACAATGGGCAAAAAGAAATTATCAAGAAGGGCACATAGTTTCATTTAAAGAATATAAAGATCTCTTAAGAAGAAACAGATTAGCACACAAAACTGCAGTAAATGAATTAAATAGAGCTGAATTTTTGTACTCTCTTAAAAGACAAGAAAGATGGTTATCTGGCAGAAATGTTGGTGATTTTAAAGAAGCTCATACAAAAGCAATAAATGTTTTAGCACAGAGATATGAACGAGGGCAAATTAGTAGTGAATATCTAAAAAAGTTTATGTCTGTTTTAGATTCTTCAGTTAGGGGAACTCTTGCTCAACATAGAACTTTAGCACGCACAAAAGGTACAGAATATTTTGATCTTCATTCAAGGGTTACTGGAAAAGCTTTATTATCTTTCATGAAAGAAGCAAATTTAAAGAACTTTGATAGGGCTGTAAAGAACTTTGAATTGAATATGAGTGCAATAGCAGGCACTATAGACAAGCCGAACAGATCAGTTGAGCTTGAATGGATGTATAAAAGAATATAGTTATTTATATTTCCATTCTTTTCCTGGTTCTATAACTACTGGTTTAATATCGTATCTTGTATTTTCGAATTTGTTTTTTAGAATATAGGGGTCTTGCTTAATATGAGAAAAAGTGTTGTAGCTCATAGGTATTAAATATTTTGGTCTAATTTTTTTTGCAACACTAACTGCACTTATAAGATCTAAAGTTATTTTTCCGCCTATTGGTAAGATTGCAATATCTGCCTTTATCTTATCATGCTCTTTTGTCATGAATGTATCTCCTGAAAAATAAATGCTATTTTTTTTATCTGCAATAAGATAACTTAATGGATAAAAAGAAGTTGGATGATGTGCAGGATATGCAGTAAAAGAAATATCGTTTATTGTTTTTGTCATGTATTCAAGCATAGGATATTTATAGTTCTCGCCACAATCAATTTTATTTAGTACGCTACGATGTGCAATTATTTTTGGGCTATTTTTTTTAACAAGTAGATTTGTGTTTGCAATATCAAAAGCATCAAAATGTTCGTGACTGATTAAAATTGTGTCAATTTCTGGCAAGCTTGAAATAGGCATTGCACAATTTATTAGTCGTTTATAACTGCATTTATCGTTGTTATCAAAATAAGGATCAGTAAGTATATTTTTACCATTCATGTTAATAGTGAATGATGAATGTCCCAAATATCTAATCTTAATCCCCATACATAAATTAAAGTAGGTAATATATTTAAAGTGGTGGTCTAAAGTTAATAAAATGGCATTTTTATAAACATTTTTATACTATATATTACAATATAATATATTAATTTTTTTGGAGAAAAAAAATGACTAAAAAACACATATTAGTTGGGTTGTTATTTTTATTTTTGCTAATGCCTGTATATGCTGTTTCTCTAAAAAATTTTGATATTTCTATTAATATTTCATCACCAGAAAAAGCAACAATAATTGAGCTCTGGGATGTAGAGGTAAGTTCTGAAAAAGACTTATCAAATTTTAAAAATTCGATTTTAAAAAATAGTTCAAATCTAGAAGAATTAAGAAAAATAAATCCAGATCTAAACCCACACATTTTTATAGAAGAGAGTAATATTAGAAATTTTGCAATTTCTTTTGATGATTTTGCCAAAAAAATAAGATTAGAATATACTATTACTGATAAATGCCTAATTAGTTTTTTAGATTATCAAGATCAAATAATTTGGGAATTAAACGATCATTTATTTAATCAATTTATTATAACAGGTGTGTTTAATATTCCAACAGGTTCGCAAATATCTATTGCTCTTTATGATCCGCTATTGATAGGAGATGTTGTGCCAACCGCCAATATTACAGGTCGAACAATATTGTGGGGTGGCTCTTCATCAAATGAAATAAGACTTCTTGCAATAGAAAAAAAACCTCCAAAGCCGACTTTTGTTTTTTCAAACTTATTTTCTAAAGATTACCTTAATAAGTCCTATTTTACAGTTTTATTTATTTTATTAATTATTGTTTTAATATTATTGGTTTTTAAGAACAAAGTAAGTTCTGGAATAAAGAAGTTTGTTACTAAACACTCAGTAATAAAACCAAGAAAACAGATAAATGATATTGTTGATTTTGATTTTGTTAGTAAAAAGAAATAATGAATCCTTATGAATTTAAAATTTCAAGAATCTGATGCAATAGTCTACGAGTATTTAAAAGAAAATAAATCCGCTAAGCTTGAGGAGATATTAAAAAATACCAACTACAATCAAGATTCTATAAGGCGCTCTATCGAAACCCTTAAACTAAACGGAATTATCGATGAAAGTACAACAATAACATATATCTATGAGCTGGACACTAATGGCAAATTGGCTTTAGAAAATGGATTTATAGAAGAGATATTTTGTAATTTTATAAAAAACAAAAACATAAAAATTACAGAAATAAATAATCTAGAAATACCTGGCTTAAATAAAGAAGATGTAAGTTTAGCATTTGGCATTGCAAAAAGAAAAGAACTAATCGAAATTGTAAATGATATCATAAAATATAAAAAAGAAAATCAAAACATTATTTCTAAACAAAAAGAAATGCTATTAGATATTTCTTTAAAAAAACCAATCTCAGAAACTCCTGTTTTTCAAGAACTTTTAAAACGAAAGAACTTTATTCTTAAAAAAGAAAAACAGAACAAAGAGTATAGGTTATTACAGATTATAGGCTACGATATAATTTCTGACCAACAACTTTATTTGACATCAGAACATTTAAAATCTGGAGAATATAAAAACATCACTTTCAAAGAGTTTGATGTTGCTACTTTGCCTTTACCAAAAGAGCAGGGCAGAATAAATCCATTAAGACAAGTAATCTATCAGATAAGAGAACTTTTTTTACAAATGGGCTTTAAAGAAATGCAAGGGCCATATGTTGAAAGCTGTTTTTGGAATATGGATTCTATGTTTATTTCTCAAAATCACCCTGCAAGAGATATTCAAGATACTTTCTATCTGGATATATCTGGGGATTTGCCTACAGGAAACCTAACCTCGCAGATTGCAGAGATCCACAATAATGGCTGGAAAACCGGCTCTAAGGGCTATCAATATGAATGGGATAGTGAGGAATCTAAAAAACTAATATTAAGAACACACACTACAGCAACAACCTATAGAACTTTCTTTAATTTAACTCCAGAAGAAAAAGACAACTCAAAATATTTCTGTATTGATAAGGTTTTTAGAAATGAAACAATTGATTTTACTCACCTTCCAGAGTTCCATCAAGCAGAGGGATTTATTATAGGAGATGATCTTTCTTTATCTGATCTTTTAGCATTTATTAAGGAGTTCTTTTCAAGGCTAGGCATACAAAAAGTGAAATTTAAGCCAACTTATAATCCATATACAGAGCCAAGTGTTGAGGCAAGTGGTTATCAAGAAAGCACTGGCAAATGGATTGAGTTAATTAATGCGGGTGTATTTAGACCAGAGTCTTTAGCACCATATGGCATAGAAAAAACAGTTATTGCTTGGGGTCTTGGCGTTGAAAGACTAGCAATGTTATTGTATCAAAAGCCAATAAAAGAAATTCATGGTGATGAAGAAAACATTGATTGGCTAAAAACATACATAATACCAAAAAGAGAACTATAAATATGGCAACAATTGAATTAAATTTTTCTGACATAAAAAAAGAATTTAATAAAGATATCTCTGTTGAAGATTTTGAAGAACTGCTATTTAACTATGGTTTTGAAATTGATAGTTATAACAAAGCCACAGAAGAACTAAGAATAGAAGTGACTGCTGAAAGAACAGATGTTCTTTCAAAAGAAGGGTTATTAAGAGTTTTAAAGGTGTTTGGTGGCTATGGCAAACCTTTGAACTATTCTGCAAAAAAGCCCACACACTCTCTTTTTATTGACAATTCAGTTAAGGCCGTTAGGCCTTATAGTGTTTGTGCAATAATCAAAAATCTAAATCTTACAGAAGACAGATTAAAACAAATTATTGCTGTTCAAGAAAAGCTCCACCTTACAATTTTTAGAAAAAGAACTCTTGGGGCTCTTGGAGTTTATCCACTTGACAAGATAGAATTTCCAATAACTTTTTGTGCAAGGTCGCCTAAGGATATTAAGTTTGTGCCTCTTGGCGAAGACAAAGAAATGAGTGGAGAAGAAATTTTAAAAAATACAGAAACTGGCAAAGAATTTGCGCATCTTTTAATAGGCAAAGACAAATATCCAATATTTGTAGATAATTCTGGCAAGATACTTTCCATGCCACCAATCATTAATTCAGATGTTACTGGAAAAGTTACTGAGAACACAAAGGACATTTTTATTGAGTGTTCTGGTTTTAATTTAGTAAGACTAAACCAAGTTCTAAATATCATGTGTTGTATGTTTAGTGATTTTGGTGGAGAGCTTCATTCAATTGAAATAAATCTTGGTAATGCCTACTTAGAAAAGCACATGATTACTCCAAACCTAAATGAGGAAAAAAGATTAGTGACATTATCAAATGTTAATTCTTTGATTGGTTTAAATCTTGATATTGATGAGGTTTGCCATCTTCTTGAAAAGATGTGCTACAAAACAAAGAAGTATGGTAAGGACAAAATAGAAGTTTCCATTCCCCCTTACAGAACAGACATATTACATGAAGTTGATATTATTGATGACGTAGCTAGGGCATATGGCTTTAACAACATTCCATTAAAGATGCCTAAAGTATTTACTGTTGGTGAAAGATTAAAGGATTCAATAAAGCAAGACAACATCATACAGATATTGGTGCAATGTGGTTTAATAGAAGTGAGCCCATTGTCCCTTTCAAGTAAAAAAGAATCTTTTGAAAACTTTAATATCCCTTATTCCAAAGACAAGGCGATAGAGCTGGGTTATTCCAAAGACAAGTCTTTAGACATTGTTAGTCCTTGGCTTTTGCCAAAGCTATTAAAGATTTTAACGAATAACCAGCACATGAGTTATCCTCAAAAGATATTTAGTTGTGAAAAAGTTGTTATTCCTGACAAGCAAAAAGATGTCAAATCAAAAACAGTTCTTCATACTGCAATTGCTATAGCAAATTCAAAAGTTAGTTTTACAGAGAGTGCAAGTATTCTTGTAACTTTATGCAATACTCTTGGTTATAGTTTAGAATTAGAAAAAAAGGATTATCCATTTTACATTTCTGGAAGATCAGCAACAGTAATTATAAACAATAAAGATGTTGGACATATTGGAGAAATTAATCCAGAAGTTTTAAAGAGCTTTGATTATAATGTTCCAGTTGTGGCTTTTGAGATAGATGTTAATGATTTATAGAAGAAATGATCTTTAACATTTCTTTTTCTGCAGTCGCATATCTTTTTTCTAGATTTTTCATATGTTTGTTCCTTAGATTTTTATCTGGGTTAAGTAGTTTCTTAAGATCGACTGGTTTTTTATAAAATAAGATTGCTAAAAAATCTAAATAGGATTTTTCTTTTTTCAAATATTTTTTGTGAATAATTCTTTTTTGTATCTCTTTTAAAAATAGATAATATGCCAGTAATTTGATTTTAGTAACATGTGACTTTTTGGATTTTATATTTTTGTAATATTTTTTAAGAGTCTTTTCTATTATACCATCAGGATAAAGAACAGGAGAAACTCTTATATTTTTAAATTTACAATCATAATAAAATTCAAGAATTAAATGTTTTTCTGCAGATAATTTGTGTTTATAAAAATAATTATGAAAGTGCTTGTCTAGGACATTGTGGCTAATAAAGCCAATGGCAAAGGATTTTTCCTCTTTTGTCTTTGCTAAAGCATACATTCTTTTTCCAAAGGTTATGCCTTTTTGATTCCTGATCTCATGAAAAAGTTCTGGTTTAAATTTTGTTTGTATTCTGTAAAAGCCATAATAATCAGGAAACAAAGAACCAGAGAGAAGATATCTCATATCTAGGTTTTTAAAAAAAGCTTTCTTTTTTTTCGCAATTTTTTCAACAAACCCGATATGTGTAAGAACAGTAGGCATTAATCAAAACCATTTAGAAAGAAACCCTTATTTTTTTCTTGATATTTTTATCATAGATCCTGCTTTTAAGTATTCTATCTCATTACCTGCAACAAGATCAGTAAACTCGTCCTTATCCACTTCATAAGTTTGATAGTTTGCTGTATCCATTACTTGATATTTGTTTCCAAGGTCTGCTATAACTTGTGCATTCCCTTTATCAAGTATTGGCACCTCAATATCATCAGAGCTTGGCTTTAATAGGTTCATTTTTTGTCCAGTAAAAACAGCAGTTGCTGTTAGTCTAACCTTTGCAGCTCCGTGCTTTCCTGGCTTTGATTTAGTGATTGTGTCAACTTTACAAATCACATTGTCAATTAAGATGAACTGCTTTTCTTTAACTTGTCCAAGTCCCATAAATTTAATATCATAATCTCTTGCCATTGATTTCACCATTTTTCTATTTTAAAAAAAGTGTTTTTATATATTAAACTATATAATTAAGTATAAATATATTTTAAATATGTTTTGTTTAACAAATACTATATCATAACTATGTATTTTCTAAAAAGATGATTATAATGCTTAAGATATTTAAAAAAATGTTTAAAAAAGTACCAAAAGAGAATACCAGAAACAATCTTGCTGTTTTTGTTGATGGCCCAAATATGCTAAGAAAAGAGTTTAATATAGATTTATCAAAAATTAAATCTCAGTTACTAAAAGAAGGGTCATTAAAGATTGCAAGGGTTTATCTTGATCAGTATGCAACAGATAAATTGATTGAAGCAGTAGTAAATCTTGGTTTTGAAAGCATAATCACAGTTGGAGATGTTGATGTTGCAATGTCTGTGGATGCCACAGAAGCTGCATTCAATCATGAGATTGACACAATTGTTTTTATTACTAGAGATTCTGATTATTTGCCAGCAATTTTAAAAGCAAAAAGACAAGGTAAAAAGACTGTAGTATATCTTGTAGAGGAAGGCTCTGCAGTTGCATTAAAAAACACTGTTGATAGGGTAGTTTTTATAAAGTAGGTTAAAAAATGAATTTGCCAGTAACAAATCCAATTGTAAAGAATGCTCCATTAGATAAGATTATTCCTGATAAGCTATTCTTAGATTTGTTGGATAAAAAATTTACTGGCTATGTTTATTTAATAATTGAGGGTAAATATAGTTTTGAAGAATCAATATTAATCTTAAATGCTGGCAAAATAGAAGGTGCGATATATATAATAGATGGATATGATACTGAAATGTTTGGCAAAGAGGCAATTGACTATTGTTTAAATTGTTATGGCGCAACAAACGGAAGATTAAATATTTTTGCATTAACTTCTGATCAAATAAAATTAATATTGTTATTTAACGACAAGATAAAATATGCTTGGCCAATCAAAAAAAGCAAAGACCTTTTAATATTTAGAAACATAAAATATAACGAAGCATTAATCTATAATTTATTAAAAGAAAAAATAGTAAAAAACAAAACATCAAAAGATGTATTAAGTGATTTTAATTTAGATGATTTATTAAAAGAATAAAAATGAGAAATATGGGTTCATTATCAAAATTATTTGCAAAGTTTTCAACAAAAATACTAAATCTAGAAGATAAGCAAGGAGAAAATCCAATAGCTACATTATTAGTATACAAGCCAATATTTATACATTCTTCTGATTTGACTGATTTTTTACAAAAGTTAAGATTAAAACACCTTATCAATGACATTATTATCACAGATACTGATGGAATTGTCATAGGTAGTACAAACAAAGATATTAAAGAGGGATTTAAAAGCGCAGCATTATACAATTATATTAACTCGGAAATAAAAGACCTCTCAATCATTTTAATAGAAGCAAATGGCTGGCAGATAATTTTTAAAAATGAAGAAAAGGTTTATTTCATAAAAGCAAATGATGAATTGTCTAGACTAGAGGTTTTAACAATAGTTAAAGAAATAGAGAATTTTATAAAATGTATTGTTTAAGATTATATTGTGTTTTTTAATATATTAAGAGAGTGAAAAGAATGGGAGAAGTTTTTGCAATAGTTTCTGGCAAAGGGGGGGTTGGTAAAACCACCCTGACTGGAAATTTAGGAATTGCATTAGCAGAGTTAGGATATTCTGTATTGTTAATTGATGCAGATCTAGCGATGGCAAATTTAAGTTTGTTAATGGGGCTTAAAACACCACCAATAACAATACATGACGTGTTGTTAGGTTCTGCGCCAGCCACAGATGCAATTTATGATGGCCCAAAAGGCACGAAAATATTGCCAGCAGGTCTTTCTCTTTCTTTTTATACAAGAGTAGATATTGAAAGGTTAGTTGCAGTAACAAATGAATTAAAATCCAAATTCGATTATATATTGATTGATTCTCCAGCAGGGATAGAAAAGAATGTTATTGCTGCTATGTCTGCATCTACTCAAATTATTTTAATCACTGAGCCAACAGCTCCATCTGTTGCAGATGCATTTAAAGCAAAGATTGTTGCTCAAAGACTTAATCAAAGAGTTTTTGGAGTAATTATAAATAAATATAGTAATACTAAAGGAGAAATTTCAGAAAACGAAATCATGAAAATGCTAGAGTTGCCATCATATGGCAAAATACCACATTCTGATGAAATTAGACAATCCTTCTTGTTAAAGAAGATAAAGCCACTTCTAGTACACAACCCTAATTGTTCTGCTGCAAATTCATTTAGAGCAATTGCAAGAAAGATAACAGGTAAAGAAACAGATGTTGTAAAAACAGAAAAAAAGAAAGGGCTGTTTTCTGGACTTTTCAAATCTTTAGGAAACATGTTTAAAAAGAAAAAATAAAAAAGAAAAAAGGACAAAAAGAAAATTGTTTTAATATATAAAGGAGAAAAAAATGAGCGAAACAAAAATATCACGACCATTTGACATGCTAAACAATTCCTTGAATAAACAAGTTTTAATAAATTTAAAAGGAAATGTGACTGTCAGAGGAAAATTAAAAGCATTTGATGTGCATCTAAACATAGTGTTAGAAGATGCAGAAGAAATAGAAAATGGAAAACCAAAAGCAAAATATATTGAAGTTTTCTTAAGAGGAGATAATGTTATATTAGTAACAGTATAAATTTCTTCTTAATTCCTTTTTTCTTTTTTAACATTAGATGTAAAAAATATGAACAAGATAATTTTAGCTTTATATTTTGGTAGTAATTTAGCAGAGAACGTTGCGTCTGATTCTAAACTCTCTAGTATTTTTACTTATAACAATCTAATTATTATGTTAATTGTTATGCTTGTTATATTGATTATATCCTTATTGGTATTTTTAATTATTCCAAAAATAAACAAAACTCCAAAAAAATATTATCAAAGATATTTAATAGTAAGAAAAGAATTAGATAAGATAGATGAATTATATGCAAGACGAAAACTTTCTTTTGAAAACTATGCGTTTACTCAATTTCATTATGCTAAAGAGTACGAACACTTGATTGAATATCTTTCTCAATTCCCTGAGTACAAAGATAAATTAAAGTCATATAAATTAAACTATTTAAGAACACAAGAACAACCAGACAAAAATTTATCAGAAGAAGAAAAAAAGAATGCAGAAATTATTAATTATTTTATAAGAGTTTTAGGTCCAGTTGCCCCTTACTATAGAAAGAATGAGGTTTATCAAGCGATATTAGATGAAAAATTTTCTAAAGTCATAGCTGAAGGAATAATAAAAGGATTAGAAAAAATTGGTGTTAAATTTAATAGTAAAGAGATATCTGAGAATCGTAAGGGTATTGAGCTGGTTGACAAATTATTATTAGATAAGCAAGATAAAATTAGACAAAAAGAACAAGAAAAACCAAAGAAATACACGATGCCAGATGTAATAGATAAATCAATATATTTATCTAGAAAAGCTGCACAAGAGAAAGAGAAACAAGAGAAAGAGAAAATTGTTAAACCAGTAGAACCAGAAAAACCAAATGAAGTTTCTAAGATAGAGAATTTTGAGCCACAGATAGAAATCCGAGACGATTTTTTTGAATCAACTACAGATTCTATAAAAGTTTCTGAGCCAACAACTATATCATTAAAAGATTTGATAAAGAAAGAATCCCAAAAACCAATGTTTGAAAAAATAACAACTGTTTCTAAATATCCAGAGGAGAGTAGTAAGCCCGCAACTAAAAAGGGGCTATTTAAGTCTATAAAAAATATCTTTAAACCTAAAAGAAAATATCATTCCGTTTCTGAGATTAATGATATTTTTGAAAATATTGAAAAGAAATTAAGATAATGTTTTATTATTTTGATTTCATTAAAAGTATTAGTCCAATAACTATTAATATTAATCCTAGATACAAATTAAAACCAGCAAGAAAACCAGGAAGTGAAGGAACATATAGTCCTATTCCAATACCTATTAATATACCGCCTACAAGACTTTGACTCATATTATCACCAATTTAATTATTATAAATACAATAAATATATATTAGTTTGTTTTTAAATATATATACTATAATCTGATTAATAATGAAAACAAAAATATGCTTTGGGCTTTTAGATGTTTTAGTGAAAGGCAAATTAAATAAAAAACCAGATACTTCTTTTATGAGTGAGCTAGTAGATTATTCGAAAGAAAACAAAAAAAAACTTTTTTTAATTACTGGCCTTGATGCAGACAAAGGCGAAGAAATAATTAAAAAAAATGGAATAGATGCTTATTTTTCAAAAGAAAACATTTGTCATATTTCTGAAAAATATTATGATACATTGTCAGAAATAGATAAGGAATTAAAAGAGCAGGCAAAGCAAAACGATCTAAATTATTGTGATGAATATTACAAGGTCTATTTTTTTAATGCAATTTACAAACACAAAAAAGAAGAAACGTTATTCATTGGACACGATATTTGGACAGATGCATATTATTTATCTAAATATGCAGGAATAGACACTATATTGTTAAAAGACACATTAACAAATAATTCTGCGCCAAATATAATAGAAATCAAGGATGTGCATATTGTTGGTTCTAATTTTGAAATAATAAAAAGCTATCTTGAGGAAGAAAAACAATTTAATTATGAACCACTCCATAAATATGCAGAAAAATTACTATATAAGGAAATGGTTGGAGGCAGTTTATTTAATACAAAACAAAAGGTCGGTAGTTTTTGGAACAGACAAAAAGACAAGAAATCGTTTGTAAGAGGGGAAGATTAAATGAATATTAAAAAAATTAAGGCGATAAGAATAATTGATTCTAGGGGTGTGCCAACAATTAGAACTTTTGTGTTTACTGATAATGCTGTTGGCGTTGCAAGTGTTCCGTCAGGAACCAGCAGTGGCAAAAGAGAAGCCTTAGAGTTAAGAGATGGTGGCAAGGCTTTTGGTGGAAAAGACGTAACAAAAGCCATCAATAATGTTAATTCAAAGATTTCAAAAAAATTAATTGGCGAGTTTATTCTTGACCAGAAAAGAATAGATGAATTAATGTTAGAACTTGACAATACAGAAAATAAATCAAATCTTGGGGCAAATGCTATTCTTTCTGTAAGTCTTGCTTGTGCAAAGGCTGCATCTTTAGAGCTTGATGTTCCATTACACAATTACATTTCTAAACTAAATTACAAAAAAGGAAAAAACAAAATGCCAATTCCTTTTTTAAACATAATAAATGGCGGTGCACATGCTGGAACTGAGCTAGCTTTTCAAGAGTTCCAAATAGTTCCACATAAAAAAACTTTTTCTGAGAATATAAGAGTTTCTTGCGAAATCTACCATACACTAAAAGACATAATTTCAAGAAAATATGGTGCTGGTTCAACAAATGTAGGTTTAGAAGGGGGGTTTGCACCAAATATCAATGATCCTAAAGATGCCTTAGATCTTATGGAAGATGCAATTATAAAAGCAGGCAATAAAAAAGAAATAACTATTGGCCTTGATGTTGCTGCTAGTGAAATCTATAATAATAAAAAATATCTTGTAAATTCTAAAAAATATTCTTCAGAAGAAATGATGGATTATTATTCTTCTCTTCTTAAATCTTATAACATTACATCAATAGAAGACCCGTTGTCAGAAGATGATAAATTATCTTGGCCAATCTTTACAAAAAAGTTTGGAAATAAGATTGCAGTAATTGGAGATGATCTTTTAGTAACAAACCCAAAATTGATAAAAGAAGCAATAAAAAAGAAACAATGTAACTCTCTTCTTTTAAAGGTAAACCAGATTGGAACATTAACAGAAAGTGTTGAGGCCTTTAATTTGGCAAAAAAAGCTAATTGGAAAGTTGTTGTTTCACACAGGTCAGGAGAGACAGAAGATAGTTTTATTGCTGACTTGTCTTATGGACTTGGTTCGGACTTTATTAAGTTTGGTTCTCCAGTAAGAAGTGAGAGAACAGCAAAATATAACAGGTTATTAGAAATTGAAGGGAATATCATGTAATTTGTTAAAGTTAAGAATTTACGAAACCTTTAAAAACAATTATTATATAAACTTATTTATAATATATATATTAAATTAAAAAGTGATTTATTTATGGCAAAAGATTTAGGAGACGATTTCGGTTCTGATTTTGATATGGGAGGATCTAAAAAAGTATTTGGTGGATCAAAGATCAAATGGGAGACTTTGTTACCAATAATTATAATCATTGTAGTTATTTTGTTAATTGTTTTTAGAACTAATATATTGGCTACAGGGTTAAATATCTTTGGTGCCAAGCAAGGTGCTAAGATTTTGATACTTGGAGCGCCATCTCCAGAGTTTAGGGCAATATTAACAGATCAAGAAAATAAAGATATTATCAAAGAAGCTAGATTTATGACTTTGGATAGTATTTCTCACAATCCTGAAGAAAGAATAAAAAATTATGATATAATTATTCTAGATCAATCAATGCAAGCTGATAAGACAGTAACCAGAAGGACTGGCGAAGCAATAACTAATTATGTTAGAAAAGGTGGAAGGCTTATTGTTGTTTTAAATTCAGGAATTAAAAGACCTGATGATCCTTCAGTTCTTGGCTGGCAAGCAAACTTTGGTGGAATTGTCCCAGTAAATTGTTATAATTCTGGTGGGACACCATCATGTTTAAGTCAAAGAGATCTTCAAGGAACTTTATATGTAATAAAAGAAGATCATCCAGTTGTTAAAGGAATAACACAAGTTCCAGCTGTTGAGACATCAGGAAGTATAAGAACCCAAACATTTGATGTTTCAATAGATGGAACAGAGATTGCTTATTTAGAGGATTCTAGAACAAAGAAGACCTATACCGGAATTGTTGAAGAGCCATTATTAATGGGCAAAGTTATTTATTTCAATTTCAATCCAGCAATAAGCAAAGCAATCGTAATTAAAACAATACAATATATGAGTTAAGTAAAATAACTTAACTTTTCTTTTTTTATTTTTAAAATACATTTATAAATTGTATTATTCATAAATTATATATTATATTTTCCCGTTAATACTGCTTTAAGGCAGGAGGTGCTAAGATTTTGGATAAAAGTATAACAGAAAAACATGTAATTGAAAAGGCATTAAACGAATTAATGTCTATTTCAAAACAAAGAAACTTTGATGAAGCAATAGAAATGATTGTAACATTAAAGAACATAAATGTTAAAAACAAAGATCAAAGAATAGAATATTCAGTCAATCTGCCTCATCCTTATTTAGATAATGTCAAATCTTTAGTTTTTGTAAAGGATAAAAACCTTGCTCTAGAACTAAAAGATGTTGTTGATAAAGTTATTATGGATGATGAAATTGCAAAGATTTCTAAGAAAGATGCAAAGAAAATGGCAGAGGAATATAAGGTTTTCTTGGCTGAAGGACCAGTTATGCTAACCGTTGGTAAGCACTTAGGACAGGTTCTTAGTCCTAGAGGAAAGATGCCTTTAGTTGCTCCACCAAATGTCAATGCAATAAAAACTTTAATTACTACGACAATTTCACAACAAAAAATTTCTAATAAAAAAAGTAAATCATCTGTGGCTTTGCAAATAAAAATCGGGAAAAAGAGCCAAGGTGTTAAAGATTTAACAGATAATTTTTTAGTTGTAATTAAATCATTGATTGATAGATTGCCTGCAGGTTTACAAAACCTAAATCACATCTATATCAAGTCAACAATGAGTAAAAGCATAAAAATGGGTGATGACGAATGAATCACACAAAAACTTGGAGACTTGCACAATATGATGAGATTAGTAAGTTAATTTCACAATTTAAAATTATTGGCATTGCAGATCTTAAAGACTTTCCATCTAATCTTTTACAAAAGGTTAAGAAAAATATTGATGATGCAACTTTTAAAGTAACATCAAAGAATGTTTTAAAGAAAGTTTTGGAAAGCAAAGGCCATAAAGATATTGTTGAAAAATTACCAAATCAACCAATATTAATCTTAACAAATAAAAATGCTTTTGAATTGTATGGTGCAATAAAGAAAAGTAAAGCTCGTTCAAAAGCAAAGATTGGAATGATATCTCCAATTGATATTGTTGTTCCAGCAGGAGACACAGGTCTTCCACCAGGTCCAGCATTATCTGATTTGAAAAAGGTAGGTATCAAGGCCCAAGTAAGAGGTGCAACAATTTTTGTTCCTGATGATACCGTCATAGTTAAGGCTGGTGGTGTTATTAATGGCGATGTTGTTAGCACTTTGTCTAAGCTTGATATTAAGCCTGTTGAACTTATTCTAGATGTTGTTCTAGTTAAGGAAGACGGAATGATTTATTCCAAGGATGTGCTTGATATTGATGCGGATACTATTATCTTGCAGATTGCAACAGCTGCTCGTCAAGCAGTAGGTCTTGGTGTTGAGATTGGTTACATCTGTAAAGATACAGTTGAGCCAATGATAGCAAAAGCAGAAAGAGAGGCTAAAGCACTTGATGCTTTAGTCAATAAAGCATAATTAAATGAGGTGTGAAATATGGATTATATATATGCAGTTTTGTTATTACACAAAGCTAACAAAGAAATAAATGAGGCTAACATAAAATCAGTATTAACTTCAGCAGGAGTTTCAGCTGATGATGCAAAGATAAAAGGTCTTGTTGCAACATTAAAGGACATAAACATTGAAGATGCAATTGCAAAGGCATCAGTTGTAGCAGCAGCTCCAGCAGCAACAGCAACTAGCGAGACAAAGAAAGAAGTCAAAGAAGAGCATGTTGTTACTGAAGAAGCAGCAGCAGAAGGCCTTAGTGCATTATTTGGTTAATTTTAACCAAATATTTTCTTTTTCTTTTTTTAAATTTCAAGAAAAACACATTTTATACTTTTTGATTAACAAAACCATTTATAAACTATTTTTTTAATTTATATTATAGTTTATGTCAGATTTTGTAGAACACAGATTTGTTAAGAAAGAAACAATTCAAAAAAGACTTTATCAAGAGCTTTTAACAGCACAAGCAATTAAGCAAAGCACTCTTGTTGTTGCCCCAACTGGTTTAGGTAAAACAATCATTGCTGTTCTGTTGATTGCTTATACCTACAACCCAAAGAAATCAGTAATTCTCTTATCACCTACTAAGCCATTAATATCTCAACATAAAAAAAGCATTATAAAATTCTTGGAGATTCCAGAAGATAAAATTATTCTTTTGACTGGCGAAACTTCCCAAGAGAAAAGAAAAGATTTCTATGATGGACAAGGCCTAATTATTTGTGCAACACCCCAAACTATACAACATGACTTGGAAAAAAAACTTCTTGACCCCAAAAACTTTAATCTTATTATATTTGATGAGGCACATAGAGCAGTTGGCAATTACTCATATACTTTTATTTCTCAGTATTTTTCAGATGATGTTAAAAGATTAGGATTAACTGCCTCTCCTGGGGCTAGCAAAGCAAAGATTCAAGAGGTTGCAGACAACCTTGGCATTTCACATATAGAGATAAGAACAGAGCAAGACCTTGATGTTAAAGATTATGTTAACGATATTGAAGTTGATATAAAGTTTTTGGAGCTTGACCCTATCTCAAAAGAAATATCTAAAACCATTGATTCTTATATTTTGCAAAAGATAAATCTTTTGCGTAAGCTTGGCTGTCCAATACCAACCAATTATTCCAAAAAACAAATAATTGCTATTCAAGCTGGTCTTTTTGAGAGAGTAAAGAAGGTAAAGAATAATACTGGTTTTATTGCAATTTCAACAATCGCCTCTGTTCTTAAGTTTCTTCATGCCAAAGAACTAATTGAAACTCAGGGTTTTTTTGCAACAGAAACTTATCTTTTAAAATTAAAAACAGATAATCTTGAAAAGAAATCAAAAGCACTATCTGCAATTATTAATTCATCTGAGTTTTTAGAGGTACTTAAGCTTCTTGAAAAAGCAAAGACAAAGAGATGTGCTAAAGAAACGGCTCTTCTAGAAATGGTTTCAAGCTTTCTGAAGGAAAACCCAAACTCGCGAATTCTTGTTTTTAACAACTATAGGGATAATGCAAACCATCTTGTAGAGGTGCTTAATCAAACAAGTGGTATAAAAAGCTCACGATTTGTTGGACAGGCAACCAAAAGCCTCTCCGATAAAGGATTATCTCAAAAAGATCAATCAAAAATCATTTCTGATTTTCGTGAAGGCATCTATAATGTTTTGGTGTGTACTTCTGTTGGCGAAGAGGGTCTTGATATCCCATCAGTTGATTTAGTAGTATTTTACGACGCTGTTGCCTCTGAGATAAGAAATATCCAGAGGCGTGGAAGAACCGGCCGTTTTAATGTTGGCAAAGTTATATTGCTTCTTAACAAAGACACCATTGACGAAAAATATTATTTTGTTTCCCAAAACAAAGAAAAGAAAATGAAATCAATTCTTAAAAATTTCTATAAGCCAGAAAGGAAAAAAAGGGTGCAAAAAAAGCTAAGTGATTATTAAATCCATTTATAAGCTTAACTTATCTGGTATTATTTAACATAAGTTTAAATAAGGTGAGGAAATGTTAGAAAAAACAGTAAATGTAAATCTCAAAATATCTGACTATTCTAATAGAGTGTTAGGAGTAGTAAAAGAGAAATATGGCTTTAAGGACAAATCTCAGGCTCTCGATAAAATAATGGATATGTATGGGGAAGAGTTTGTAGAAAAAGAGGTTAGAGAAGATGTTATTTTAGAAGTGATTGCAGAAGTTGAAAAAATGAAAATGCAAAAACAAAAGCCAATGTCTAAAAGTGAATTAAATAAGTTTTTTGAAAATGCTAAAAAGTAATGTGGTAAAATGACATTTGCTTCTAATCTATCTAATGAATTAAAAGAAACAATTAAGAAATTGTATTCTAAAGACAAAAAACTTTTTTTAGAATTACAAAAAAAGATAAATCTAATTATCTCTTGTGATAAAGAAACTATCAATCATTATAAAAATTTAAGATACGGTCTTTCAGATTACAAAAGAGTGCATGTTGGAAAATCTATTGTTCTTTTATTTTCAGTAGATGTGCAGAATAATACAGTCTATTTTGTAAAATTTGATCATCACGATAAAATTTATAAGTGATTATTAATGACTCAAAAAATAAAAATTATTTGTGACACTCGTGAAAGAGTTAGTCAAATTTATCAAGAGCTAAAAGCTCTAACAAACGATTCCTTTGAAGTAGAGGTTGTTGTAGAACAGTTATCTCTTGGCGACTACCAGCTAAGCGATCAGGTCTTGATTGAAAGAAAAACAATAGCTGATCTTGAAAGTTCAATTATTGATGGCAGGATTTTCTCACAGCTTGATAATCTTTCAAGCAAGGTAAATAAGCCAGGCCTAATTATTGAAGGGGTTATTAATTTTTCAGAAAGTAACACTCGAATCAACAACAAGTCCTTGATTGGCCTTATCACTGCAATTGGTCTTAACTATCGTGTCCCGATCTTTTTTACAAGGAACCAAAAAGAAACCGCTCTTTTTCTTTATGTGATTGCAAAGCGTGAGCAGTTTGGTGTCAAGACAGAAATCAAACATCGCTTCAGCAAGAGCAGGATGTCCTTTTCTGATCAGCAATTATTTATCTTGGAGTCTTTTCCAGATATTGGCCCAACACTTGCTAAAGCTCTTCTTAAAAAATTTAAAAATATCAGAAACATCGCCAATGCTACAGTTAAGGAGCTTCAAGAAGTGGAGCAGATGGGTCCAAAGAAAGCAGAAAAGATGCATTATCTTTTCTTAAGAGATTTTATTTAGTTTTTGCTATACTTATTTAAATAATTGCAATTATATGATTTTTGAGGTTTTCATACATGAATAAAATGAAATCAATAATGTTAATATCTTGTTTTATATTATTTATTATCGCTCCTGTTTATGCATCAGCAATGCGTGGTGAAGCAATAAATAATCAAACTAAAGAGTGTGCCACTTATTTTCAAGGTGATGAATGCATGGACTGTGCGTTATCAGATCCCTGGATTGAACGAAAACACGGAGAACCTTGCCCAGAAGGATACAGAGAAATTAAAGATATGCAAGCACCTTCTATTTGTACGCCTATTCAAAATCAGTTTTGCTGTGAGGAATATCATTCTGGGGCAAGTGGCAATTGTACAAATCTTGTTATAAACAATATTACAAAAGAATGTGCATTTGTTTTGGACATTAATAGTTGTGAGAAATTGCCAAAAAATTGGTTGCCAGTAGCATCTACTGAATATAAAAATTGTCCAATAAGTTTAGAATATAAATGGTTAGATGATGTGTTAGTGTGTGATACCAAATCTACAAATTACAATAAATTCTATATGTTTGTTGTGATTGCAATTATAATAATCTTAATAATGGGAGTTTGTCTTAAAAAATATAAAAAGGTTTTATGTCGTCAATAAGCAAATAAGATTTTATCTTTTCTTAAGAGATTTTACTTAGTTTTTTTAAATGCAATTTTTAATCTTTAAAAAGGTTATTTCTGGCTTATATGTTTTTTTTTGTTTTCCTGTCCTTTGTAATGGTGTTCCTTTTATTTGAACTTTTCCTCTTGCTGCCATGATGTTATACTCTAAAATAAGATCTCTAAGATGTTTTTTTGCTTTGCTCATTTCTTTTGTAGTGATTTGATATTTGTTTTCTAATTTTTCTAGTTTTTTTACAAGTTCAAATTGTCTTTCAATGTTAAGTATTCTATCTATATTAGTTTGTTTTCTTATTAGCCTTTTGGTTACATCTTTTGTCTGTTTTCTTGCAATTCCGCTTTTACCAATTCTTCTTTTTACATTATATTTAGGCATATATTTCTTGTTAGTATGTTCTTTTTAAATAGTTTTCTATATCATTAATATATAAGACATATATTTATAATATATTTCTAATTATTAAAAATGTGAATAAAATATGGTTGAATGGAAAAGAGTATCAAGAAGAAAAGCAACAGGCGGAGTAAATAATGCTGTTAATGCTAAAACAAAATCCTTAAGTGATAAGGGCGGTAAATTCTCAAAGACAACAATTGCAAAAGCAGATAAGAGATTCAAGACCAGAGCTGTTGGTGGCAATAAAAAAACAAAGATTTCTCATGCTCAGTATGTCTTGGTTTCTGAAGGTAACAAGACAATAAAAGCAAAAGTTATAGATGTTACAGAGAATCCAGCAAACAAGCACTTTGTAAGACAAAAGATAATCACAAAAGGTGCAATCCTTAAAGTAGATGTAGATGGCAAAGATGCAAAAGTAAAAGTAACATCAAGACCTGGTCAATCAGGCCAAGTAACTGGTGTTTTTGTTAAATGAAATCCAATTCTTTTGTTAAGAGATTTAAAAAAGATTTAAAAAATAAGAATGAGCACAAAAAAGCTCTTCTTTTCTTGTTCTTGTTTATTTTTGTATTTTCGCTTTCTTATTTGTTGTTTGCCAAGTCTCCAATTTCGGGATATATAAATTATTTTTTTGGTTTTTCATCTAGTGTAGTATTGTCTGTTTTTGGCGTAAGCAATAATTTTGTTTTTGATTCATTGACAAAGACCTCCACAATTGTTGTGTCCAATCTTAAAGAACCAATAGTGATTTCTTTTCTTTGTTCAGGCATCCTAGAATTTTGCCTTTTAATTTCTGCTATTCTTTCTTCAGTAGGTGTTTCTCTAAATAAAAGGATAGTTGGCGCTCTTCTTGCAATTCCAATCATATTTTTCTTTAATCTCACAAGGATAGTTGTTACTTCTCTAATAATAATAAATAGCAATCTTTCTTTTGCAAATTTTGTACATGGTTTCCTTTTTAGGCTTTTCCTTATAATTATTGTTATTGGAACCTATTATGTTTGGTTTAGAACTAACACTGAGTGAAGAGAAATGCCAAAATCAAGAAGAATAAAAACACACACAAAAGGAAATCCAATAACTCCTTTGCCTGAAAAGAACCGCTATATCTTTACAGACCTAATCCCAAAATTAAAAGAATTACAAAGGTCAAAAAGCAAGATTGAAACCAAAGAAAAATATTTGAAATTAAATTCTGCAAAATCAGAAATTAAAGGTCATGCAAAAGAGATCTATAACAATCTAATGGCAAGGAAAACATCTGATGGGAAATGTGTGCTTGATGGTCTAACTCCAAAAGTTAAGAAGCAAGTTTTTGAGTTTATAGAGTCTAAACTTTCTGCAACATATTTTGAAGGCATAACAAATTATAAAAAAATGATTATTCAACAAGAAGCAAGTGGATTAATTTCTGCGATTAAAAATCATAAAGAAAAATCAATGGTAAAAAAAGAAATAATTTCAAAAATCAAATACTATGAGGATCTAAAGAAAAAAGACAGAGACAAAATAAACGAAATAATAAACTATAACTTATCATTAATAACCAACAAACCTTACTTGACTGCCAAACAATCAGCAGAACTTAATAGAACAATTTCTAAATATCTAGCAGAGATGGGTTTTCCAAGAATAATTTTTAAGTGATACAATATGGGTAGCAGAAAAAATAATAGAAAAACAGTTATTAGAAAGAAGAAGCCACAAGAACAAATTACAGAAAAGCTCGAAAAGAAAAAATTAGATGTTCAAAAAATTCCTTTGCTTAAACAAAAAGATGTTTCTTTTATAACGGATTATATTCAGCAAGGCATAAACAGAAATTCTCGTGGGCTAAATATAGGCAAGATTGAAAAAAAACACAAAATGAAAATATATTTGTTGTTTGAAGAATTAAGAACAGACCCCAGAAATCAAAGAGCTCTTGCAAGAACTAACAAGTTAGATTTAGAAATTGCAGATGTGCTTATTGACTACATTAAAGCAAGGAACAAACCAATTAATGAAATATTAAATGAATTATCTAAAAAAGAAATTGACATAATAAATAAACTGATTTTTAAAAAATTGTTTTTTGACTAAGCTATTTATTTTCTTTGATTAGTTTCTTTACTTGCTCAACTGTCGTGTATTCTAATGGATTAATATTGTCTACAATATATTTCATTTCCTTTAAGTCTTCAGCCTTAGCATATCTTCTAGAGATCATCTCAAGAGTTGATTCTATTGCCTTAATCTTTGTCTTAAGTTCTTTAATGTCTGCTTGTAGTTCCTTAAACTGTTCATTTGTAGCCGCATTTATTCCAGTATGGCCTCCGCCTTTGGCTGCTACTTTTTTATTTAAAACAAGTATGTTTCTACTAAGTATCTTTTCATTATGCACAAGATATTTTATCTTCTCAGACAATACCAATATGCTTGATTGTAATGCCTTAATATCCTGAGAAGTCTTAGAGCTTTCTTCAACCATGATAGTTACCTTAAAATTATAGCTTAAATATATTTATTAGATACTTGAAATATTTAAAAAGCAATGTTTTTCTTAATTCATAAGCTTTTTAAAACTTTTGCCTCAATAGATATTTATTAATTAGAAAGAGTTAATCCCCCAACCTGAAAAAAGGAACACCTTTCCTTTTTTCTATTATAATTTCTAAATTATGGAGAAAATATTATGAGAAAAGAATATTTGGTTAGTTTGTTATTTTTAGTTGCAATAGTTATTTCTGGAGTTTCTGCCGACCCTTTTGCAATTAATTATTATGTAAATACTGATAGTTCCCAAGAGTATCTTAATCTTCAATATGGAAACTATTATGATAATGTTAGTTTAAGATTATGGCTACAAGCAACAGATGGCTATTCTAATGTGCCAGTTTATGTTTCTCCAAAGATTTATGGTCTTGATTCTTATGGCAACCTTACTTACCTCTATTCTGTCCCTACTCAAACATATTATGCTTATTCAACACCTTATGAGTATGTCTATCCAAATGTCTTCTATCTAACTCCTGACTATTATGGCTATGTGGTTAAGGTTTATGCAGAGGCAACAGGCTTTTACTATAACACTTACAGCTATGCTTATGTTTATCCAATAAATAATGCTCCTTATTATTACTTTATAGAAGATACTCCTGCACACAATGATTTTGATTTTCCACAAAGCACAACTCCAAGTTGTTCAGACATTGTCCTTTCTGGTTCTCAAAATATCTATCTAGATGAAGGAGAAAAGATGACTTATAGCCTTTATATTGAAAACGGAGCAAACGAAGATTTAGAGGTTGTTGATGTATATACAAGCAATCCAACAAAACTAGATGTTGATGATATTGATTATCCTGATACTGTTCCTGACCTTTCAGTAAGAACAGTAAGAATCTATCTAGAAGCTGACTCAGTAAATGGAGATTATGATTCTTCTTTTACTGTTACTGTTAAAGCAAGATATCCAGGTTCTTCAATATGTACAAAAACTTACAAAGTAAACTATAACATAAGTGAAGAAGATGAGGATTATGAGGATGTTAGTTGTTCAGACCTAGATTTCTCCAACACAAGCTTTACAATTAATGATGACGAGACAAGCACAAGAAAAGTAAAACTAAAGAACAACTCATATGATTATGATTTTGAAATTGATGATATAACAATAAACAATAGAGATGGCTTAGATGCATATATAGAAGATGCACCAAGAGTTATTGATTATAGAGATTATGAATATGTGGAAATAGAATTTGATGCTGATGACTTTGATTACGATATTACAAAATACTTGACTTTAAATGTAAAAGGTGCTTTTGTTGATGGCTCACACGAGGTAAAAGAATGTACAAGAAAAGCAACAATAACTGTAAAGATTGAAGATGATGGCGATAACGATTCTGGTAACAATGAAACAAGCTGTAATGATATTTCTCTTTACACAAGAGACATTAGCCAAGCAGAGAACAGCACAAATTATTTTTCTGAAAATAATGGTTTCTATATTTTAAATAATTCAAATAGGACCTTTACAATAACAAGCCTAAGTTTAAATGATAATTCTAGCTTTGTAGATATAAGCAATCTTAAATATTCCAAAACAATATCTTCAGGAAACACCAGCTCCTTAAATTTTACTTTAAAAACAAAAAATGTAAACACAACAGAATATGCAAGAGGCACATTATCTGTTGCAGGTAAATTTTCTGATGGCACAACCTGCAGTTCTTCAAAGATAGGTGTAAAATATTTTGATATAGTTGTAAACGATTCAACAGGAACAACCCAAACAACCCCTACAAACAACACCTCAAACTTTTCTGGAACAAGCTGTAATCTTGATATTGTTGCTCCATCTACTGTTTCAGTAAACAACAGACAAGAATCAATAAATGTTTATTTCAAGAACTATACAAGTAGGAACGGAAGAGTTGAAATAATCTCTAATGGCTTAACAACAAACCCAAGTGTTATTTTCCTAAGCGGTTATGATGATTTCTCACAAAACATTGCTCTTTCAAATTTCAATAACCCAACAAGCATTACATATGTTGCTTATCTAAATGGCTGTTCTTCAAAATCTACCTTTACTAACATCATTAATAAAATTTCTGAATCTGACAGGATAACTTTGGTTTCCTATCCAACTTTTATTAGTCCATTATCTGGCAATGCAAAGATTTCAGTAAATGTGAATAACAGCTTTACTGTTCCTAAAGAAGTAACTATAAAGTTTGCAGGTCTTCCAAGCACTTTTAGTTCCTCTCCCAAGTCAGTTACTATTTCATCACATGAGACCAAGCAAGTAGATTTGGAACTATCAATTCCAAAGAATGCTCAAAAAATTGATTATCAAGCATATATTGAGTTATATTCTGGCAATCTTTTAGTTAATAAATATCCAATAACAATTAGCCTATCTCCTGCAATATCGGAGATAACAATAGTTTCTAGTTCCAAGCAATCAGCATCTCAAGATAGAACATACACAATTACTTTAACAATAAAGAACAACACAAATAATATTCAAGAAGGAGTAGTTGATTTTGGCTTGCCTGACACTTATGTGATTGATGGTGAGAAAAACATCTCTCTTCTTCCAAACGAAGAGGTTACAAAAACCTACAAGATTGTTTCTCCAACAAGATTAAGAGAAGACAAGGAAATAGACATAAAGATAAAAAATAAGGCAACAGGCAAAGAGCTAGCAAATGAAAAGATAACCTTAGATTCAGGCAGAGCTCCATTAAGTGCTTTCTTTTCTTTAAGAAACACAAGCTTTATTCTTTTAGGTGTTGTTGCACTTATTGTTTTATTTTTAATTTTTAGAAAGAGATGATTTTCTCTTTTTTTCTTTACTGTTTTTTTAAAAAAAGAAGCATATAAAAAAGTATTGCCTAAATATATTTGTAGTTTTAAAATAGGGTGAGTGTAGCTATGAGTAAGAAAGGGCAAGTTGCAATAGAAGTGTTGGTGTTAGTTGGCATAATAGTTATTGGAATGGTTATTTTTGGATTATTTTATATAGGCAAACACCCTGATCAAATTTCTGAAATAGATGAAGTAACAGAAGCTGGTATGGCAAGGTCTGTTATTAATTATTCTGATGTAACAACTCCATCTAGGATAGTTTGTGGAAATCAAATTTGCGAATCAGGAGAAACCCCTGCCAATTGCCCACAAGATTGTCAACCATCTTCAGGAAATCAAACTAATTGTGGAAATGAAACCATAGATTCTGGAGAAGAATGTGATGGCCTAGATTTAAATGGCCAAACATGTATTACTCAAGGTTTTGATGGTGGTAATTTATCTTGTACTTCTAATTGTGATTTTAATACTAGTGCTTGTTATAATCTACCGCCATCTGAGTGTGGCAACGGTATTAGAGAAGGCACAGAGGAATGTGATAGGGATGATTTAAACAAAGAAACATGTGAAAGCAAAGGTTATCAATTTGGTACATTGTCTTGTTCTCGAGAATGTGAGTTTGATTATTCAAATTGTGGTTATGAGGGTGATAGTAATTGTTCAGTATTTAGTAGCAAGGGCTGGAGACCATACGATACCAATAATCCTACCTGGTATGTAAGTGGGCGAATGTCTACTTGGCCAGATAAAAATGCACTTTGGCTTTGCCCAAAAGATGATTGTACTCATATAACTGATTATTATTTTTTGTATAATTCTTTTAAGCTTTTTAAAGACACAAATGTAACAATATCTGCTCTTGGTGATGATGAGACAAAAGTATGGGTGTGGCCTGATAGAAATATCTCACGAGAAGAAGTAGTTATTCCAAAGCATGTTTGGACAAATGGTTGGACTTCTGGATCAATAATGTTAGAAGGCAGTGAAAGTGGAACTGAACATGCAATAGTTCAATTAATTTACGACACAAAACAAGTAGCAACAGGTGCTATTCTATCTGTTAGAGAATCAGATACTGACGAAGTTATCTTAAATACAATTTTAACTTCTGGCTGGCGTTATTTTAGCACAATGACACAACTAGAAGAAGAGAGATACTCTTCTGATAATGCTTGTTCAATAGTATATTCTGATCAAAAATGTGGAAATAACAAAATTGAAGGAAGCGAGCAATGTGATGGCACTGAATTAGGAGAATATGGTGCACAAACCTGTAGTGATTATGATTCTTCATATTATGATGGAGAATTAAAATGTCATGAAAAATATTGTTATATTGACACCAGAAATTGTAAATCCAAAATAAAATTAACAGTCGCTCCTGCGTCAGGAACAACAAGAAGAAACAAAGACTTTTCAACAACTGTTTCTGTAACTGGGAAAAATGATGATGAATTTGGTTTGGTTGCTTCCATTTATTTGAAAAACACAACTACAGGAGAATATGAGCCAACAATAAATTGCAAGTATGTTTCAACAGGTGAATATAACGATACATTTGATTTAGGCGGATTTAAAATTCCAATAAACCGCAGTTATAGTTTTAATTGTAATAAAGCAGGAGAATATAAGCTTACTTTTACAGGGACAAACCAAGAAGATGTTGTTTCTGAAGCATCATCTATAAGAAAAATAACATGAATAAAAAGTAACAAAAGTAAAGAATATCTTTTCAATTTCAAGAAAATTACCAATAACAAGCAAAGACAAGTAATCTTCTCTGTTTTTAAACATTTCTTTAATATTATATTTTAATTATTTTGGTGATTGAATGATGGTTAAAAAAAAGAAAGCTCAGGTTGCTTTAGAAATATTGGTTATTTTTGGAATTCTTGTTATCGGTGCTGTTATTTTTGCATTGTTTTATTCAACTAATATTAGAAGCAAAGTAGACATTTCTTCAAATGTTCAGGGTAGCTATTCAGATATTGAAAAAAATTTACTAAGCGAAGATCCACAACAGCCAATAGAAATTTGTGGTAATGGTCGTTGTGGTCCAGGAGAAAACAGCGCAAATTGTCCTGATGATTGTGGTTATCCAAATTCACTTTGTCCAACAACCCCATTAAACATATCTGTTAAAATGATACCAAATGAAGGTGTACCAGCAGGTGCTCCTGGTCATAATACTTTTGATTTAAAAGTAAGTGCTATTAGACAACCAGGATATGATGATAAAGAAATAATTGTTAAAAAATTAAGAATAAAAAATACAATGGCCACTAATGCGATTTATTACAATAACAACAATTTACCATTAGATGGTGTTGAAATTGATAGCGAAATGAATATAAGCGCAGAAAATTATTTTAATTATACAATTTCTAATCTTTCAAGTACCCGTTCTGGAAGCTATCCATTTGAAGTTTTAGTTGAAGTTCCTGGTTGTGAGGGATTAGATACAATTGGTTCAACAGTTGTTGATATAAAAGGTTTATCTGCAAGATTAAGCTTATATCCTGATGGGGGAAATTATCAAGATGAAAATTTTGGAGTTAATGTAGACGTATTTGGTTATAATTCAGGTAGTAACATAAGTATTACAAATATATTTGTAGCAGATGCGCTAGGCAATTTACTTAATAACGTTTGTTCTTATAAAAAAGAGAGAATACCTATTTCTGGTAAAAGTGTAGATTTATTACTTGATAAAAGAAATAATAATTATAATTATTTATTTACTAATAATTTTGCTTGTTATCAACCAGGCGAATATAAGTTTATATTTACTTTACATGATAATGATGAAAACACAGATTATGATTATAATGCTACAATTTTTAAAAGTATAAAAGATCGTTGTTTATATTTAAGAAATGCAGGAGAAGGAACAAAATCAAATCCATATATAATTTCTACTCCTGGTGATTTAGATTGTATAAGATACAATCTAAGTAAATATTTTAGATTAGGGGCAGATATAGATTTAAATCACGAACTTTTATCTGACAATTCAGAGTATTATTGGTATGATGATATATATGGTTGGAATCCGATAGGCACAATGGATGCGCCATTTACTGGTTCATTTGATGGTGCAGGCTATACAATACGAAATTTATATACCAGAAGAAACAATGTAGACCCAGTTAATGGGGTAATAACTCCTATATTATTTACAGGAGATATTTACAATTCTTTATTTTTAAATGTAAGTGATGCTAACTTTAATAATTTAAATTTATCTGGTGTAGATTTAAATGGTTGGCAATCAGGATCATTAGCTTATTATTCAACCAATTCTAATTTTAAAGACATACATGTTAATGGAGATGTAGTAAGTTATTATTTTGGTGGCGGAATAGTATCATATGCGCAAGATTCTAATTTTAGTGGTTGTTCATTTGATGGTAATTTAAATATAAAAGGTATGGGTGGCGGATTAATAGGAGAAGCAAAAAATATTATAATAAATAAGTCTACAGCAAACGCCAACATAATTGGCAAATATATGATTGGTGGGCTAGTTGGTGTGATTAGAGATTTTGATAATCTATCTTTGATTAAAGAATCATCTAGTTCTGGAATTATTAGTTATGGATCAGGGAGTATAGGGTGTATAGGTGGTTTGTGTGGTTCTTGTGCAAGTGTTATTGTAAATAGTCATTCTGATGTTGATATATCAAAAGGCTATTTAAGTATAGGTGGTTTGTGTGGTTCTTGTGTATCAATAATAAACAGTTATGCTACAGGAGATATAAATTCGTTAGAAATAACAAGTGGTATTTATGCGAGTGGACATTTACCTAATTATATAGGTGGTTTAGCAGGTGAAGTTTCAGGAGATGTAAAAAATAGTTATGCTACAGGAAATATAAATCTAATTTCACAACCAAATAACAATGCATTCCGTATTGGAGGATTAATTGGTGCAACTTCTGGTTTTTCTACAACTCCACTAAGTGTTAGTAATTCTTATGCCAGAGGCAATATAACAATAAATGGAGTAGCAGAAGAGATTGGGGGGTTAATAGGTCATCCAATGGGATCGTTAAAGCCTCAAATTCTTAATTGTTATAGTACAGGAAATATAGCAATTTCAGGAGAAAATAGCTTAGTAGGCGGATTAATTGGTGGTAATAATGACGCAAATACAACTTCAAGTTATTGGGATACTCAAACTTCTGGCCAATCTACAAGCTACGGTGGTTTAGGCAGAACAACAGAAGATATGACTTATCCAGAATACCCAGAAACCTATGAAGGTTGGGATTTTAAAAATATTTGGATAAACGATATGAAAAAAACAAATGATGGCTATCCGTATCTTAAGTTAAATATTGTAGGTCTGGAAAGAGGCAGGGATTTAATCCCTGATTCAGAGGATATTATTGCTTCTTTCCCATATATTTATATTTCAGAAGATGGAGAAACAATAGATCCTGATTTGATTAATAACTAGTTTATTAATCTCTTTCTTTTTTATTATCTTAATTATTGAGATCATCTATTTCTGATTTTTTAATCATATATTTATTTACTAAATATTTAGTAAGTGAATAGTTATTGGTTTTGTAGAAATCCTTTTTTAGTAAATTAATCTAGCAAATCAAAAATTTCTCGCAATTTCATTAATTAGTCCATTTCTCTGCGATTTTTGATAATATGCATTTACATCATGGTAATTTTATCGATGCGGGGTTTTCATAATAATGTGTGCAGTAAAAAACTCATGCATTTATAAATGGTTTTTTAAATATATATATAATTTAGTAGGTGTAATAATGAAAATTGGGATGTGTGGATTTGGAAGAATAGGTAGGCAAATATTTGAAGCACTGTTAAAAGAAAAATGTATCGATACCATATTTATATATGACCCCCAATTGTCTAAATCTAACTACGATTATTTATTACAATCTGAGTTGGGTCAAGATTATAATAAATTTAAATTTAAAATCAACAAAGTAAAAATAATAAGCATAGAAAATAAATTTTATAATCAGATAAGGGATATAAATATATTAATCGAGTGCTCGGAAAAAATAGATCTGAAAAAAATATTACATTATAATTCTAAATTAAAAATAATTACAACTTATTTTTATAAAGACTCTGATGTAAAAGTAGCATTAGGTTACAATAACATAAAAAAAGACGCGCAAATTATTTCGGGATTGACTTGCGATACAATTGCTATTTTGCCAGTGTTGAAAACATTTTTAGAGTTTGATATTCTTTTTTTATCCATTGCATCAATTCATCCGGTCTTGTCTTATCAAAAACCGCTAGATAATTTGTATTTTGTTAATAAATCAATAGATTTAGCTAAAATAAGAGGTTTTGTAAATTGTGCAATCCCAAGAGATACATCAATAGCTAACATTATTGAAATTGTTTGTCCGAATTTAAAAGGGAAGGTTTTTTCGTATCAATTGAGGATACCAACTACTGAAGTCACATCTGCATTTATAACATTATCTACAAAGAAAAAAATAAATATTAATACTGTTAAATCAAAAATAAAAAAAAATAAATACTTGTGTTTTAATAAAGATTTGAAAATATCTAGCGATTTCGTAAAAGTTTCATTTTCTGCAGTAATTGATTTAAGGTTTTTTAAAGTTCATGAAAATAATTGTGCATTTTTAATGTGGTATGATAACGAATATGGGTATTCTCAAAGAATTATAGATGTTGTTAAAGAAATTGGCGATGGTAGTGAATTTAATAAATAAACACAAATCTCAGTGTTTAAAAATTATAGATGTTTTAAAACGGGATTTAAAAAAAATAAAAGATATAAAATTAGCATTTGTAATAGGTTCCTATAACAAAAAATATTTTTCTATATGTAGCGATTTGGACATAATAATTATATTAGATGAAGAAAAATTAGATACAATTATTAAATTAAAAACAATGAGAACCAAATTAAAACAAGCATACAAAGTATCAATTGATTTTATGATAAATAATATTAGAGAATTAAATATTAATTACCCAATGGGCGAACTAAATAATTTTGTAATAACAAATTTCAACCAAAACAAATATACTGTTTTGGTAAATAATTTGTCAGAAAAACACATTTGTAATAAACCCCCTCTTGAATCTATAATTTTAGATAGCAGATATTATTTTAATAAATTACGGTTCATATTATTGAATGAATCTTTTTTTATTAGAGATGTACAAAAAAAGGTAGTTGGATATGAAAAAACCAAAATATCTGTGTCTACATTATTTAATTTGGTGCGAAGGTATATTTTGTTAAAATGTAATTTGTATGTTGAAGAATATGAAGATGTAATAAACATAATTAAAAAAGAATCCTTGCAAGATTCAAAACAACTAGAGTTGTTTTGGAAATTAAAAATTAACAAACAAGAAATATCTAATGCACAGTTTAAAAAATTATATGACCTATCAAAAAAAATCTATTTTGAAATATTGCAACGAAATTTAGGAGAATCAAGATGTCAGAAAAAATGATTGTTTTTATAAATGGACCAACTGCTGTTGGTAAAACCACCGTTTCTAGAATTTTAAAAGAACAACACGGGGCGACAATGGTAAGCATAAGTACCATTTTACGAGAGGAAGGCAAAAAAGTTGGTGCAAAAACAGCTGCAGATTTTGTTGAAAAAAACCTTAAGGGATCAATAGAAAAAAAATTGGCGTGTATTATAAATAATTTAAAACCAATTGTTGCAAAAAATAATCTTATATGTATTGAGAGTGCATATAATCAAATAGAAATTGATGCAATAAAAAAATATTTTGGGAAGAAAGGTTCTGTTGAATTTAAAGCCGTTTATTTAACTGCCGATTTAAATAAAAGAATAAATAGATTAATGCGTAGAGAGAATATAAAAGATAGGCGGTGTGCTTTAATTCGCACATTATTAGTAAATGCCATTAGATCAAAAATGGGAATGACAAATATAAAATATGATATAGTTCATAAAAACAATTCAAAAAAAGCACCCAAAAAGTTAGTTAAAAAAATAATTAAGCCAACAAGGAGGAGGTTATAATATGAGAATATTATTTATTTACCCCTACATGCCTGCGGGAATGAATGTTCATTCAAAGAATGTGATGTCTGCTATAAATAAACACTACACAGATATGATTCTTACAAAATGGGAATATAAAGAATTTACAAATATTGATGATTATAATTTTGAGAATAAATCTTTAATTGATTTTATAATAAATAACAAAATAGATTTAGCACACATAGAATTTGACTTTGGATATTATGGATTTGATTTTGGTTGTGTTCCTTTTGTAGATTTAATTAACTTGTTTAAACAAAACAATATAGAGTACACATTATCGATACACAACCCACCAGAAACATTTATACAATCTATGAAGGTTTTAAATAAAGATGTGAAAAAATTTAGTGAAGTTATTGATTATTTAAATAAAGAGCCAGATATACGAAAAATAGTTCACAACCCACTATTTTTAGGGCATTTTGCACCTTTATTGCCTGTGAAAGAAAATTTTTACCAGGTTAGAGATTTAGATTTTAAAAATAAAGAAAAAATAATTATAGGCATTGTGGGATTTTTACATAAAGCAAAAGGATATGAAGATTTATTTAAATTTGCTAAAAAATACAAAGATTTATTTGTAAATCAAAATATATTAATTAAAGCTCTATTTTTTATGAGAGGAGATAGAAAAACACCTGACAGATTAGAATATAAAAAATTTATAGAAGGATTTAATGATAGTCATATAAGCATTCAAATTATTGATGAAAATTTAGATGCGTATTGTTCTTTTTTTAATGAAATAGATGTCGGATTTTCTACTCATTGTACATTAACCGAAAGTGCAACAATAACTGATTATGTTTATTATGGGCTACCTGTTATTGCAAAAGAGCATTTTAATTTATTGTATTTAGATTTTATATTGATGTATAATAATTGGGACACATTATATGGGTATATATCTAATATTAGAAAAACATTAATGGAATATGATTTTAATAAGCAACGTTCTTTTTGTAATATATTCAATTCAGAGTATGTTGCAACTAAATATCGTTTAGCATTTATTAAAAATGGCATCTGTTCTTTTAAACATAGACCAGTTGTTGGTTGTCTGTGTTATTATAATGGAAAACAAATTTTATTTAAAAAAAATAACGTCCCTTTTTTTGATATAATGCACGGAGGTATTGAAAAAAATGAAACTGATAAAAAAGCTTTAGAAAGGGAAATTTTTGAAGAGTTGGGATTAACTTCAGATCAAATAATTATTAAAGAAAAAATTTGCTCTTTTGAATACTCAAAGCCAATCAAATTACAAATTAAAGTATCAAACAAAGGATCAAAAATGAATATATATTATGTTGAATTAAAAGAGTTACCTAAATTACCTACTATCGAGATAGAATCTTATAGTGTTTATTTTAAAGACTTATTAATTTACGAGAGTACAAGAGCTTTATTAAACACTATCTCTAAAACATAATACAAGCAATATTCCAAGACCCACTAATCCAAAAATCACAGAAATTATTATTGTTGAGTGCTTTGTTAGTAGAAAATTATATTTTTATACAAAAATTAACCAACCACATTAGCGCACATAACTTCGTAATTCTATTTAGTTAATAGTTTTCAAAACCTTTAAAAACTTATTCTACCTTAATATATTTATGAGAGCAAGAGAATATTTTGTTATATCTATAATTCTATTATTATTCATATCTAGTAGTGTTTACTCTGAAGAAATTTTTGCAAAAAAAACAAGTTTAGAAATTAATGATAAAGAAATAAAACTAGAAGAAAATATTCAAGAAAAATATCAAGAAGATGTTTTCTTTCCACCAGAAGAATATCTTCTAAAGCAAGGAATGACTCTTGAAAGTTACAAGCAATCATTGATAGACAATGCACCAAAAAACCGAAACTCAAGTGTTAATAACATTGATGGCACATCGCCATTAACAGGTAACATCCACATTCCTGTTTTACTTGTTGAGTTTACAGATAAGCCACACACTTTATCTTTAACAGACATCAATGCTGCATTTAACAGTCCTAATTATTTAAATGGCCAAGGAATAAGTGTAAGCAAATACTACGCTAAGCAATCTTATGGAGCATTAAATGTTACTTTTGATGTTTTTGGCTGGCAGACAGCTCCTCATACCTATTCATATTATAGTCAAAACAACAACACAAATTTTCAAATGGAATTAGATACAATTAATCTTTTTAATTCCACTATAGATTATAGTCAATATGATAATGATGGCAGTGGAAGAATAGATGGCTTTGTAATAATTTATGCTGGAAAAGCAGGCGTTGCACCAAATGCCGTTTGGCCACATGCAAGAATCGTGCGAAACTATACTGGCAATCCAGTAGATGGCAAATACCTTGGTAATATTGCTGTAGTTCCTGAGCTTGGTCATTTTGGTAATCAATTTGAGATTCCTGTAACAACACACGAGTTTGCACATGTTCTTGGCTTAATGGATCTTTATAGCATAGGTCCAAACGGTTCAGGAAGTGGCCCAATAAAAAATTTTACCATGATGATTTTTGATGATGATTATTGTCTTAATAAGCCAATCAATCTTGATGTTTGGTCAAGATATTTCCTTGGCTGGATAGACCCTATTGTTCTGACAACGGATAGCCAAAAAGAAATAAGTCTAAGAAGTGTAAATGATTACCCAGATGCAGTAATTCTAAAAAACAACAACATGACGGCAAGAGAATTTTTCATAATCGAAAACAGACACAGAAATGCAAGCGACCCAAACAATCTAGATAACTGTATGTTTAGTAATTCATCATCTACAAGAGGAGGTTTTGCAATCTATCATGTTGATGAGAATAAGATAGAGGCACATTATCCTAATAATTGGGTAAACTGGGATCCTGATGGTAACTATTTTGATGACACAATAAGCCATCCAGGAATAATGTACGAAAAAAACTATATAAGTAATTATAATGGAGGGGGTCATGGCACAGTAGACATGTATTTTAATGCAACAGTGGAGGGTTGCGATTCTTT
>DAOMZT010000002.1:0-202791 GCA_035400625.1 archaeon
AAGATGATTTTTATTCATCAGGCAATATTATACCAAAAGTTGAAGAATATCTAAGTGCAGGAAAAACAACAAACATAGCTTTGCCAACATATGTCTATGAAAAAGGAACAACTGCCTTTGAAAATATAGAGTTTAGTAAGTTGAAAGGCAAGCCAACAATTTGGTATAACAGAAAAGTAATCTCTAGGTATTTTGATGGAGAAACACCAATAGATGATAAGGTCTTACATCAAATATTAAATGCAAAAACAACAGAAGAAATAGAAGAGATTGCAAAAAAATATGATTACCATTCAATTGATGACACAAAAATACAGCTTTCGCAAACAGAAATAATTTTTGATAACACAATACATCTTCCTGGCTGGAAGGTATATTACAATGGAGACAGCACACTTGAATATGTTGCCTGCCCTTACACAGAAGAAATAACTGAGCAGGGCTGTGCAGAGAAGAAAAAGATACCTTTGTTAACAGTAGTTTCTTTAGCTCTTGTTGATGCTGTTAATCCTTGTGAGTTTGCTGTTTTGATAATGCTTCTTATAGCCATAATGACAGCAGATCCAAAAAACAAGAAAAAAACTCTTCATGCTGGTCTTGCATTTACTGTTGCTATATTTTTATTGTATTTTATTTATGGTATTCTTTTAATTAATATATTTAAGTTGATACCAGCAATTGACACTATTAGAAATGTTGTTTATACTGTAATTGCGGTGTTTGCAATCACTATCGGAGTATTTCAGCTAAGAGATTTTTTCTTTTATAGACCAGGCGGATTTTTAACAGAAATGCCATTGTCATTTAGGCCAAAAGTTAAAAAACTAATAACTGGCATTACTTCTCCAAAAGGTGCGTTCTTTATAGGAGCTCTTGTTACTTTGTTTTTGATGCCTTGCACTATTGGGCCATATGTTATATTAGGCAATTTATTATCAACAGAGACAATTTTAGCAGCTCTTCCACAATTGCTATTATACAACATAATTTTTATACTTCCAATGCTTGCAATAACCTTGATTGTCTACTTTGGAGTAAGCAAAATACACGATGTAGCAGAATGGAAAGAGAAAAATACAAAGTATATGCATCTTATTGCAGGAATTATAATGATATTGATTGGACTTGGTATGTTATTTAGGTGGTTTTAGATGATTAAAGTAAAACGTTTGACAACAACAGCAAAGCTTCCTACAAAAGCACATGATAGCGATGCAGGTTTTGATATCTTTGCTGATGAGGATAAAGTAATCCAACCAATGTCACGAGAATCAATACACACTGGAATTGCTATTGAGCTTCCAGAGATACCTGAAAGCAATAAAGATGTATATCTACGAATTGCTCCTCGTTCAGGTCTTTCAGTAAAGTCAGGAATTGATATCTTTGCTGGCGTTGTTGACAGGGGCTACACAGGAGAAATTGTTGTTTGTATGTTTAATAGTTCAAAAGAAGAATTTAAAATAAACAAGGGCGACAAGATAGCACAGTTGATTCCTACTCTTATACTTAAGGATAGCCTAATAGAAGTCTTTGAGCTTGAAGAAAGCAAAAGGGGAGATAAAGGCTTTGGAAGTTCAGGCAAATAAATAATATTTATATAACCTTTCATAGCTAATATTTATATAATAAACCTAGTTTGTTTTGTGATACCGAAAACAGCTCTGCAACTATAGTCTAGCGGTTAGGATCTCAGCCTTCCAAGCTGATGAGCCGGGTTCGAATCCCGGTAGTTGCATTCTTTTTTTATAAAAATAATTATTAAGTAACCTTTTAAAGAACTATCTTTTACTATTTGTATATGCTAAAAGGAAGATATTCAATTAGAAGGAGATTAGCACCAAAGCCAATAAGAGTAAGCAATACCGCATCTGTTAAAAAAATAAAAAATTTTATTGTTAAAAGACCAAATAAGAACCTACAAGTTACAAAGAATAAAAAATCTCCACTTAAAGTAGGCGATAGTGTTTTTATTAAAACAAGATATGGTAAAGGACTTGGCTATTCTAAATACGGAAAACAAGTAGTTAGAGAAAATCCAGGACTATTAAAAGCAGTATATGAGTTATCAAAAAGTAAAAAGCCGTTTTTAAAAGACCCAAAAGGCAGATTTAAAATTACAAGACTAAAACCAAAAGCAGGTCTAAACACTAATGTTTCTTATGTCTTAGATCTAAAAGGGAAAAAATACTTTATTAAAGAAGTTAATGATACAAGCATAGATAGAGACTATAGCTTTGATATTAAATATAGACATGGAAGAGATGGAGTAAGCGAACATAAGGGAATAGAATTACTTAAGCAAAAAGGAATAGATGTAATACCAGCACATGTATCCTATGTTGATCCAATAACTAAAAAAAGCTTTATTGTTTATGAATATACTCAACTTAGAACTCTTGAAGAACTATATAAAGCCGGAGATATAACTTCAATAAAATATAGAAACATAAAAAAACGAGTGGCAGATATAGAAAAAGAAATAAATCGTAATTTCCATTCCTATGGATTAGGAGAATATAAACAAATATGGGATTTAGATACAGATAATGTTTTCTATAGTATGGGGAGAAATAGATTTTATATTTTTGATCCAATTTTATTAAAAAAATAAGGGGGTAAAGAAAATGACAAAAGGATGTATTTTTTGTAAAATTGCAAAAGGAAAAATGCCTTGCTATAAGGTATATGAGGATAAGAAAATTATTGCTTTTCTTGATGTCAATCCTATGGTTAAAGGACACACATTAGTAATACCTAAAAAACACCATGAGAATTTATTTGACTGTAAAGACAAGATTTTAGAAAAAATGATTAAAGCAACACAAAAGATAGCAACACATTATAAGGAAAAACTAGGCTGTACAGGAGTAAACATCATGAATGCTTCAGGGAAATCAGCAGAACAATCAGTATTTCATATTCATTTTCATATAATACCAAGAATTGATGATGATGGTTATAAGGTGTGGCCAAACACAGGATATGTAAAAGAAGATCTTGAAAAATTAGCAAAAGTCTTGAAAATAGAAGATGATGAAAAAAAATAAAGAAATTATTCTGGTAATTGCTATAATTTTAGTTTTGGCATTACAGATATGGATAGGAGAAAATATGAATAAAGCATCAAAAGGAAATATAAGAAAACCAGCAATGTCTGGAACATTTTATTTGGCTAATGCGGTTTCTTTAAGCTCTCAACTTGAAGGTTTTTTTAATAACATAAATATAGAATATGACGGAGAAAAAACAAGGGCTTTTATCGCACCACATGCTGGCTACATTTATTCTGGGAAAACAGCAATGTTTGCTTACAAAGAGCTCTATATGGATCTTATTTTAAGAGAAGAAGATATTTTTAAAGTAATAATTCTTGCACCTGCACATACAGAATATACAGAAGGTATTGTTATTCCTAACTATGATTATTTTAGAACACCCTTAGGAGATGTCAAAGTCAATTCCACAAAGATAAAAGCAGAAATAAACGACTCACCACATGAGCAAGAACATGCAATTGAGGTTCAGCTTCCTTTTTTACAATATATCTTTAAGAAAGCAAACAAAGAATTTACAATTGTTCCAATTATTGTAGGAGATATTAGTGCTGAAGAGGCAAAGGCCATAGCAAAAGACATAAACAAGGAAATTGAAGAACACACAATCATAATTGTCTCAAGCGATCTTTCACATTATAAGTCGCAAGAGAAGGCAAAAGAAACAGATAACAAAACTATACACAACATCTTGGACATAAATAATAATGAAAACCTTGACGCCTGTGGCTCTAATCCTATAAAAATATTAAAAGAAATTTCAAGATTAAGAAACTGGAATAGCCCTAAACTCCTAAACTACTCAACATCAGGAGATGTAACACTAGACAAGAAAGCAGTAGTTGGTTATGCGAGTATTTCTTTTACAGAAAAAAAAGAACATCTTTTATTAAGGCTTGCACACAGGACCATACAAAATGTTTTTGATGCAAGAACAGAGAACTTCTCCTGTTTAGAACAATCAGTTCCTAAGAGTTATCTTGAAAGAAAAGGAAGCTTTGTTACTTTGACAATAAATAAAAGACTAAGAGGCTGTATTGGAAATATCACAAGCACAAAAACCGTCTTTCAGGGGATAATTGATAATGCCAAGTTTGCAGCTTTTGAAGATCCAAGATTTGATAGTTTAACAGAAAAGGAATTTGAGAAAGTAGATATTGAAATTTCTATTCTCTCAAAACCTGTTGATTGCTCTCTTTCTGATATAAAGAAAGGAGATGGTGTTATCATAAGACAAGGAGTAGCAAGTTCTGTTTATCTTCCGCAAGTCTGGGAACAATTGCCAGACAAAGAAACATTCCTATCAAGCCTTTGCGAGAAGGCAGGCCTTGACTGGAATTGCTATAAAGAAAAAGAAACGAAATTTAAAAGATTTGAAGTAGAGATAATTGAATAAAAAGATTTTAGTCCTATTTCAAAAAAAAACTAATCAGAAATCTCCAAACTAACAAGGCTTTTACCACCTTTCAAACGTGGGTTTTTAAAAGTTAATGTATGCTTACTATTTGATTTACACTATCCAATTGTGGGCTTTCAAAAGTTAGTGTTTCTTTATTAAATCTATATCCCTTTTTAGCATTTGGAATAAACCTAAATTTTAATCCGATTTTTTGATAATAATCTAATAAGGTATTTCTAACATATTTTTTTTTAGAATTATGATTTTCACTGAGTCTTTTATTTAAGATTCGCACATATTCATCTAAATCAAAATCTGCAGATTTAGAATAATCAGACATAGATAATGGATGTTTTGAATTTGCGACTTTTTGAGCTTTAATCTGTGCATTTCTTTCTACTCTCATTATATCTTCATAAATCATGCTTCTTAATTGAGTCATATTTTTTGCTTTAGACTTAAATCTATTTAAGTATTCTGCTGTTCTTTTAGTAAACATTATTCCTACCTTACCGGCTTCATGACCACTATCTTTATCAAGCACAGAAATTGCAGAAAAGTTTTTATCATATTTTAAATATTCGAAAAATAATACTGCTATATTTCCAGGAGTTGGTATTCCTTTTAATGGCTCGGCAGTTGTGTGTGCTCGCACTAATTTTGATCCTTTTTGTTGAATTGCATTTTTATGTAATTTATATTCTTTTAATTTGCTAATATCATAATATCTGTAATCTCCAGTCCCTGTTGTTCTTCTTAAAATGGTTGGTTCTCTAGACGCATATCTTGATATTTCTGTTTCTAGTTGTCTTTGTATTACATATTGTTTTTTTTGAATTGCTTTATCTCTTGCTTTTAGTGTTTTTTGAATTGCTTTATCTCTTGCTTTTAGTGTTTTAGCTAGGGTCTTATAACCTTCTTCTGACATAGTTGAAGGCTTCTTTTTTCTTGATACTGTTTTTTCTCTAATTGCATTTAATAGTTTACGCACTTTTCCTGGCTTAGCAGTTGTAGATGATTTTTTTGGTCTAGTAATAGTTGGTTTCGCAGGTTTAGTTGTTGGTTTTTTTCTAAAAATTCTTCCAATCGGTTTTGTTAATTTTCTAATACGCATTTGTCTTCACCATTTAAAGAAAATAAGGAATGATATTTAGTAATATTAAAAATACTACTAAATATATAAAGAACCATTTTACTTTTTTCATTCTCTTCTTTTCATTATTCTTTTTATTTAAATAATTACAAAATATAATCTGGGCCATAAACCCACCATCGAAAGGAATTGTTGGAAGGAAGTTAGTTGTTGCAATCAAGAAATTTAATAATACTATCCATAAAATAACATTTAATAATATTTTATAAAATGTATATTTTTTTGGAAGTTCAATGGTTTTATCAACCATTATATCTGCTGATATTCCAATATTTCCTAGTTCGTTTGTTGTTATATATTCTGTTCTAGTTATGTTGGTGTCTAGATTTCTAACAACAAACTCGTTTTCATAGTCTTTTTTAATGTTTTTTGTGAGATCGTTTCTTGTTTTTATGGTGTTGCCATTAACAGATATAAGTAAATCGTTTTTAGCAAGCTTACCATAGGCAGGGTTATCAAAAGAAGAACCACACATCTCTGTTGTAGGGTTTACTTGGCTTACAACAAGGCCAATCTCTCTTTGATTATTAATTGAGGTTGTGTAGTTTGTAATTGGTGTGGAAATCAATAAGTAGATTATAACAAAAATAATTGCAACAACAAGGTTACTTGTTGGTCCTGCAGAATACATTTTTAGTTTATTTTTATTATCTATTTTTTTGAATTTTTCTTCATCAGGTTCAACATACGCGCCTAATGGCAATATACCAAATAGTATTGCTCCAATAGACTTTAGTTTTATTTTTGAAACCCTAAGCATTATCCCATGGCTAAACTCATGAATAAATGCAGCAGGAATTAATATCAACCAGCCATACCATGGAATAGCAAAGTTTGTTTTTGGAACTTTTACTCCAGGAATAACAAGACCAATACCAGGGCAACCAACTTTTCCAACAAACAGCTTAGCAATAATATCATATGCTGAAAAAATCAAAGCACCTAAAATAAAACCAGACAATCCCATTAGTCCGGTTAAGAAAATTATTATATAACTAATGAACTTTGGAATTAGAGGATTTCCGAAAAACAGCCCACCTGCCAATAAATAAGAAAGATAGGTTGTAACCAATAAAGATAAAATAAATATGATAACTCTTTTTTTCTTTGTGACTTTTTCTTTAACCAGATAATCTATTCCAAAAGGCCCAAAGCCAACAGCAATACCAAAGATAGACAATGTATTTAATGCTTTTTTGTATTTCTCTGCTAGTCTGTTAACATGTTTAATTAGGGATTTTGTATCTACTAAAATAAAAACCCATAAAGTTGTTCTTTGCTTAAACACTAATCTTGCAAAAGTTGCACAAAAAGCAGCAATAACAAAAACCAAAATTATCCACAAAGTAGTTGACACTATTTATCCCGTTCCTTTTATGTTTATTAATGATATTATATTTAAAGTATATTATATTTATATTTGTTATGTTATTTAATATAATTGTTGAGGGGAAAAAATGGGCGTAGCAATAGGTTCTTTGATTGAAGATTGTAAGAAGAAAATCGAACTATCTGATTTTAAAGGCAAGAAATTTGGGTTTGATGCTTATAATATGCTATTTCAGTTTGTAACAACAATCAGGGGAATAGATGGCGAGCCCCTAAAGAACGAAAATGGAGAAATAACTAGCCATTATTCTGGGATTTTCTATAGAATTTCTAATGTTTTAAGTTTTGGTATTAAGCCAATCTTTGTTTATGATGGAAAAAGCCATGAACTAAAGGCAAAGACCAAGCAAGAGAGAAGAGAAAGAAGAGAATTGGCTAAGGAAAAACTAGAGAAAGCAATAGCAGAAGAAGACCTTGAAAATATCAATAAGCTTTCAAGACAAGCAGCAACCATTGATAATAAGATAATTGAAGAATCAAAAGAACTTCTTAATGCAATGGGGGTTCCTTGCTTTACTGCTCCAGGAGAAGCAGAAGCTCAGATTTCTTTTATGACTTCAACTGGCCAAACTGATTATTCTGTCTCTCAAGACTATGATTGTTTTTTGTTTGGCTCTCCTAACCTTATAAAAAACATTGGAGTAAGTGGGAAAAGAAAAGTGCCTTTTAAGAAAGTGTATGTTGATGTTTATCCTTATATTTTGGAAAGCGAGCGGATTTTTTCCAAACTAAACATCACAAGAGAAAAACTTATCTGGATGTCTTTGTTGATAGGGACTGACTTTAATGACAAGGTTGAGGGTGTTGGCCCAAAGACTGCTCTAAAGCTTGTTCGGGAGAATAGTAGCTTTGAAGACATCATCATACAACTAAAAGAAAAAAACAAAGAAATAAATTTTGATTACAAAGAAATCATGGATATATTTCTAAAACCGGATATTGAAAAAAGTCCGATCTATGAAAAGCCAATTTTTGATAGGCAAAAGATAGAGCATATTTTAATAGACAAAGCAAACTTTGATGAAAAGAGAATCAAAAATTATTTGAACGAATTTGAGAAAAAAAGAAACGAAGTAGATAAACAAAAAACACTAAATGATTGGTTTTAAAAAATAAAATAAGAAATACTACTTAGCTCTTTTACCTTTCTTTTTTACTCTAATCTTTACAGATTTACATTTTCTACAAAAAAGTGGTTTTTTAGGCGATCTCATTGTTGCATTACATGCCATACAAACCCACATGTTCTTTAATCTTCTTTGTTTTGCTGCATCATCCATATTATTTAACACCTTTAATAATTTCTAAAAATATTATATAATATTTATGATAAATAAACTTTATAAATAGTAGTATCTTATCTAAAAGCCATAAAAAATTAAGAAGTGGCTAATTAATCAATTTTTTCAAAATGAAAAGTTTCGTGATTTAGTTTATATCCTGGTTCTGCCTGAAAATGTATTTCTACACCAAAATATCTTTGGAGATAATGTAATTGTTCTTGCATATTTAAAGCCAATAATTCAGGATATGTTGCGTTTTTATTTTTTGATCTATATCTTTTTATTTTATCTATTATTTTAGCTTCCATTTTTTTAATTAGATTGTCATAATGTGTTCCTAATTGTTTTTGGAATTCATTTAAAGAGATGGAACTGTATTTTCCATTTTTTTCTTTAATCATTACACTATCTTTAATTACAGAAGAAAGCGAATATTTTCTTAACCAATTTTCTTTCATAGATTCTGAAATTTTATAGATTGTTCTTCCAGATATTCTTTTATTTGCTGTATCATAACCCACAATCATATTGTAATCAGAATAAAGTGAATTTTTACGATAAGGACTTTTATTTAAATGATCATAAATTAATCTTATATATGTTCCTCTGATATCATTAAATGAAGGTAGTACCTGGGTCATATTTATACCGGGGTGTGTATGGATAGCAAGTAATTTACTATCTGTTATTACTTTTTTGCCTTTTTGATATGTATAATGAGCATTATCTACTTTTTTAAAATCATAAAGTACAGAATCTGGTTTTCTTGTTCCTTCTTTAGAAACATCAAAAATCACTTCATTTTTACCGTCTAGTAAAAATGTTCTTTCTAAATGTGGATCTTTAGAAAGGATATGCCTATCTAGTAGACCCCTGCGCTTACCATTTATTAGATATTTACTATTATATATTTGTTCAGAATTTATTGGTGGACGAACCGAGCTTTTGATAGCCCTATAAGTATATCTTAAGTTTTTACGAAACATATATTGTTTTGCTACTGATATTTGAGAATTATTAGAGGTGGTGTGTTTATTTATGCGATATCGAAGTTTAGCATTAGATATCTTTCTTAAATCTGATTTTGATATATTTTGTGATCTAACCAAACCTCTTTTTGGTGCTCTTCTTAAAGTATATCTTAAATTCTTACGAAATATAAGCGGTTTGGTTACTGGTTTAACTATAGGCATATATTTAACACCAATAAAATTGTTAGCAAATAATTTTATAAATGGTGAACATAAGAAAAAAACTCAAAAATAGAATATATATAAATCTTTTTGTGCTTAAATATATATAGTTCTATTTTTTAGCCGACCTTAAAAAATGGAAAAATATGTATAGATGTGCTTTGATAGTGTAGCCCGGTAATCACACTGGCCTTTCAAGCCAGTAACGCGGGTCCGAATCCCGCTCAGAGCAATCAATTAATAAATAGTTTTGGAAATAATATAATAAGAAATGAAATAATAAAGTGATAAAATGGGAACACGAAAAAAAGATAGCAGTAGATTTAAAAAAACCAGATCCAGAGAAAGATGGAAATGGAAAAAAAAGAAAATGAGAAGAAAGCAAAGACAAAGAAAATATTTAAGAAAGAGAGCAGCTACATAAATGTAGCAATTTCTTTTCTTTATTTTTCTCTATTTCTAAAACATAAACATCTATTTATAAACTAATTGTTCTTTCTTTAATTTATAATTTACAAAATTATGGTCTCTAATCATAAGAGTTAGAGAGAACCAAACGCCTAATCTTTGGGCATCTATTTATAAATATTTCTCTACCTATATTTCTATAACTACAAAGAATAAATTTCGACTTTGTTTTTTTGTAGGAATTCTTTTTGTGAGGGTTCAAGCTGTTTTGAGTCTGATGTTAGGAGAAACATACAAGTGCGCAAAGGCAAAACTTTGTGTATGATTTTGTGTGCATTAACGATATAAAACCAATTCCAGCTGATCCTGCTGGTGGATATCGCTATTGGAGTTTGACTAAGACATGCAAGTTTGAAAGTCTTAACTATGAGAGACTTTGGCAAACGGCTCAGTAACGCGTGGTCAACCTACCTTTTTGACAAGTTAATCTTGGGAAACTGAGGATAATGCTTGATAGGAAAACAAATCTGGAATGATTGTTTTTCCAAAGGTCTTACGATCATGTTTGTAAGATGCAAAAAGATGGGACTGCGTCAGATTAGGTCGTTGGCAGGGTAATTGCCTACCAAGCCGAAGATCTGTACGGGCCTTGAGAGAGGGTGCCCGGAGAAGGAAACTGAGATAAGGTTCCTAGCCCTACGGGGTGCAGCAGTCGCGAAAATTTTACAATGCGGGAAACCGTGATAGAGAGACTCCAAGTGCCAGCAAAAACTGGCTTTTATATAGCTTAGATAGCTATGTGAATAAGGGGGGGGTAATATGCGTGCCAGCCGCCGCGGTAATACGCAATCCTCGAGTGGTATCCAGCATTATTTGGCTTAAAGCGTGTGTAGCTGGTTTATTAAGTCTTTTGTGAAAGCAGTGAGCCTAACTCATTGAATGGCAAAAGATACTGGTAGGCTAGAAATAGGGAGACGTTTAGGGTATTCCTAGAGTAGGAGTAGAATCTTAAGATACTAGGAAGACCACCTGTGGCGAAGGCGCTAAACGAGAACTAATTTGACAGTGAGACACGAAAGCTGGGGGCGCAACCCGGATTAGATACCCGGTTAGTCCCAGCTGTAAACGATGTGAATTAGGTGTTGGGTTAACTACGAGTTAATTCAGGGCCGAAGGGAAACCATTAAATTCACCGCCTGGGGAGTACAGTCGCAAGGCAGAAACTTAATGGAATTGGCGGGGGTGCACTACAAGGGGTGGATGCTGCGGTTTAATTGGATGAAACGCCAGATATCTTACCAGAACAGACAGCAAGATGATGGTCAGTCTGAAGGGCTTACCTGATGCGCTGAGAGGTGCTGTATGGCCGTCGCCAGCTCGTACTGTGAAGCTTCCTGTTAACTCAGGTAACGGGCGAGACCCATGCTATTAGTTGCTACTTTTTTTAGTAATAAGGAAAGGCACTCTAATAGGACTGCGTTGGTAACAATGAGGAAGGAATGGGCGAAGGCAGGTCTGTATAGCCCGATTGCTCTGGGCAACACGCGGCATACAATGACTAGGACAATGAGTCTCTAACCCGAAAGGGAGTGGCAATCTCAGAAACCTAGCCGAAGTTCGGATTGAGGGTTGCAACTCACCCTCATGAAGTTGGAATCCCCAGTAATCGCGTGTCACTATCGCGCGGTGAATATGTCCCTGCGCCTTGCACACACCGCCCATCAAGCCAGTTGAGTAGAGTGTGGATGAACTCTAGCCTATTAAAGGTTAAAGTGATTCTATATTTTGCGAGACGGACTAAGTTGTAACAAGGTGTCCGTAGGGGAACCTGCGGACGGATCACCTCCTATTTTTAAATAAAGTGATTTATTTGAAAATATATAAAAATTTCTTCTAACACCTCACAAAGAAATATTTATTTCTTTTTTTAATTAAACGTAAATTATTTTCTTTCTATCAGACTATATTTTTAAATTACCATTTATATTTATTTCTTTAGTAAATTATATTAGTCGGGCTTCTAGTTCAATGGTAGAATATCTCCTTCGCATGGAGAAGGTTGCGAGTTCGAGTCTCGCGAAGTCCATATTAACTTAAACTTTGATTTTAATTTCAACAATTAGATTTGTTTATATTTATTTCTTTAGTTAATTATATTAGAGGGCTTCTGGCTCAACGGTAGAGCACTTCCTTAGCAAGGAAGGGGTTGCGAGTTCGAATCTCGCGAAGTCCATTAACTTATATTTAAGAAATAGATTTGTTTATATTTATTTCTTTAGTTAATTATTATGGTAATCAAGCAAAAAAACATCTTATTTTGCTGAGGGCTCCTGGCTCAATGGTAGAGTACTTCCCTTGCACGGAAGGGGTTGCGAGTTCGAATCTCGCGGAGTCCATAATATTTCTAATTTCTATATTTAGATAGCTTTTTAAATTATTTAATTCTATATATATAAAAAAATGTGATAAAATGATAGACTTTAAAAAATCAATATTTTATGGATATAATGGAATTAAGTGGTATTATTTGTTATTTATTTTTGTACTTATAATTATATACTCTATATCAAATGCTTTACAAAGTTCAACAATCTCTTTTGTTTCTTTGTTTTTATTATTAATAATTGTAGGTGGAGTGATTGGAATAAAGATCTATGGGAAATTAAAAAATATTAAAACATCTTACAAATTAATATTGAAAAACTCTGGTATTTATTTATTAATGTCATTTATATATTTGCTTATAGAAATTGCAGTAATTGTTTTAGGGGCATTATTAATTTCTGTTTTTATAACCGCAAATATTGGAGAGCTTACTGATTTGAGTCTTGAAACAATAATCTATAGTTCATCTAGTGTCACATTAGCAACCATATTACTTTTGTTTTTATTATTTGGTTTTATAGTAATGATATTGGAATTTATGAAAGTTATTGGCATGGTCAGAAGCTTTAAAACAAATAAATTTTCAGAAAATTTTATGATATCTAAAAACTTTAAAGCAATATTTACTAAAGATTATTTTACAATATTAATGTTCTGTTTAGGATATGGGGTATTGGGTGTTGCAATTGTTGGATACTTATGGATAATTGCTTCTTTATTTAACGAAACAGCATCCTCAATCTTTGCAAATTTGTTGGTTTCGATTTTAATATACACAATAACCTGTTCTTATTATTCGTTGATTGCAGATTACCAACAGGATAAAAAGTAAAGCTTAACTTTTTATTCCTCTAATTGGCACTAAAAGAAGTTTATAGTCTAAACTATCAAATATTTAGTTTTTGTATAGATCTTTTTAGATTATTTCTGGCTTTTTGTTCATATTTTTTTCTGAATATTTTAGTGTTGTAAATATTTGGTTTATTTAAAAAATAGCAAAGTACTTTTAGTCGACCTTCTTTATATTTTTTTAAAGGCACCCAAGAATATTCTTTTATAATATTTTTTTCATATTTTTCAAATATTTTCCTAGATTGACCAAAAATACATATATCAATATCTTGTAATAATCTTTCATCTTTTTTTCTAGAAAAGCAATTATGTTTTGTAGAAAGAACTAGTGCTTCAACTTTATTTATTATCTTTATAGATAAATTTGCGTTCTTTAAAACATTAGTCACAAATTCTGCAGATTTTTCTTCGTTATTATCCATTTTTGGATCATAGATAATATCGTGATACCAAATAGCAAGCTCTATTGAATCAAAATCATATTTAGTATTTTTTTGTTTTTTTATAAAATTTAGTTCATTTAAACACATTCTTATATGTGATAAATTATGATAATGTCTTTTCTTAGAATAAAGTGTATCTAGCTTATTATATTCTGTAAAAGGATTGCTTTTTGCACCTATTTTTTTCCATAACTTTATAAATTTAGATTTCATTTTATTTTTAATTCTTTTATAATATCGTCAACTATTTTATTTAGGTTATCTTTATTTTCATTATAATCAACAGAATTATCATAAATCCAAAGTTTTCCGTGATTATATTTTTTAATTGCCTCTTCTAGGCTTTTTTTCTTCTGTGTATAATTTAATTGACTATTTAATCTTCTATTTATTTGTTCAATAGTTAATTCTCTAGAAAGCAATCTTTGTTTTTGTGTTTCTTTATCTACTTTGATAATTAATGTATTATTATTACTAAGGAAAGTAAGATTAGATTCTGCAATTAATGCTGCATTAATTATTATTAGCCCTTTCTTTCCATATATTTCTTTTCTTAGTCTTACAAGTATTGGAGTATACATTATTTCATTTAATTGTTTTAATTTTTCATTATTATTAAATACTATCTCTCCAAGAATTTTTCTGTCTATTGTGCCATCTTGTTTCTTTATTTTCATCCCAAAAGTTTTAATTAGTTGATTTCTAATTTTTTCATATTTTTCATCTTTTAATTCTGAAAGAATCTTATGACTTATATGATCTAATTCTATGTTATGTGCTTCTACCCCTTTTTCCTTACATAGTTTTAGGATTTGTTCACATATAAATGATTTTCCACTTCCTATTTCTCCAGTTACTCCTAAAATATATTGATTAGATATTTTTCTTTCAATCTCTTGCTTAACCTCTAAGGTCACATAATCATGTACAAATCCTTGTTCTTTTTGAATGCTTTTTACCGCACTTGAACTTACATGAGCTAGTTCAGGCCTGGCAAAAAGAATAAATGTATCAATACCTAATTTTTGACTATCTCCTACTTGATGTAAAATATTCTCATAATCAAAATCTGCAGAATTTCTTATTCCTTTAACTATAACATCTATATCATTTTCATAGGCAAAATCCACCAAAAGTCCTGAAAAAGACACAACCTTTACATTATCTAGCCTTGCTAATGCTTTTTTGGCAAGAGAAAACCTTTCTTCAAGAGTAAATAAATAGTTTTTGCTAGGATTGATCCCAATTCCTACAACTACTTTATCAAAAACTTTAGCTGTTCTTTTTATTATATCTATATGTCCAAAAGTAATTGGATCTCCAGAGAATGCATATATTGCTGTAGTCATAAATATTTATTTAATTATACAATTTATATTTCTTTTGATTTTCTATTATTTTTATGCTTTTAAGAAACATCGCTTAATTTAAAAATTAGATAAAAAGTAAAGCTTTTTATTATCATTTTCTCCTTATTTATATATAGTAGTTGGTGTTTTGGCATTTGGAATTTTATTCCAAAAGGAAAGTCCACTCACTAGGCTAATATTATTTTCTGAATAGAGAATACAACGGCTTTTTGTCTTAACAAATGATGTGTAGAACTGATGGACAGAAAGAGAGGCTGAAAGATGCAGAAGATAATTCTAGTGCAAGGAAATCAACTTCCGCTTAGACAAATTGCCAATTTAGTACAGAAAGTGGCTTATAGCCAACTACTATAATTTTATTAAAATGCCCTTTTGCCTTTTAATAACCCTTCTTGATAAAGTTTAAGTAGATTTTTTCTGTTTGATGAAATTTTAGTTAGTTTTCTAACATTGCCTTCAGGGTAAATTATAGTTACATTTGAATATTTTTGTATATCTTCTATTGTGGGTTCTTCAAAGACATGATAGATAGAATGTAAGAAAAAAGGCAAGCCAAAATAAAGAGATTTAGTAAATAGATTAAGCAAAGCAAATGGGCTGCTTAAAATCTTATTAGCAAGAGTTTTTTTTCTCATTCATGATCCAGATGATCTTTTTATCTCTGTTGTCTTTAACTACTTCTAGAAACTTGTCGTTAGGTATTTGTTCGCCATCATAAAGATTTTTATATTTGGTTTTAAGAGAGATATAAGGAGCCAGATATGAAGAAACTTCTACAATATCTAGGGTATTTTCTTTAGCATTAATAAATAATGGTTTTAGCTGGTTAGTGTCATAGACCTTAACATAGAAATTAATCTTGCTTTTTTTAATTTCGTCAACATCAAGTTTGTGTTTTATTCTTTCAATTTCTTTAAGTACTTCTAAATCCATTAGCTGTAAGCTTTTTTTATATAATATTAGGTTTTTTACCTTGTGGAGCATTTCAAAAACATCCATGTTTAGAAATTTAGCTCTTTTTGAGACTAATTGTCTGGTATATACATCTGAAGCCAAGGTAACTTGTTTAGATAAAAAATAAGCAGCATTATGAGCACCAGCAGAAACGGCATAGATGCTATGGATTCTTGGGTAAACATCTTTCTTATAGAAGGCAGTTAACACACCCGCAGCAAATACACCGCTCATTGCTCCGCCTTCAATAATTAGTATTGTGTCTCTTTCCATATTAAAAGATATAACAATAATATTTATATTTGCTTTCTTTATTTATTCTTTAGAGGGGCTTAAAGATTTATCAAAGGCCATAAGACAATATGTAAAATTATAATTGTGATTTTATGTTTAAATTATTTAAATTACGTTTGAATAAACCACAAAAACCAAACATAAAATACAAAGATCCAGCTAATAAAAGAGTAAAAGTAGTAAGAACAAGAAAAACCAAAAAATTTGAATTAAAAAGAGTGGACTATAAATATAATAAAGATGCATATTATTTGTTAAAAAAAGGTGAACACACAATTGCTTTATCAAAAGAAGCAAGAGGGCAATTGAAACGATATCCTGAAATTGTTAAAGTTGTTGAAAATTTATTGTTTGATAGCAAAACACCGGTTATTGAGAATTCTAAATATAAGATGCATCTAAGCAGATTAAATCCTGACTCTAATTCAGGTAGGAATAATATTGGAACATATAAATTGAGTTATTTTGATAAAACAACAAATAAACATAGAGAGTATTTTTTAAAATTAGGTAAAAAATACGATATTGGAAATTACCCAAGCATTAATGAATTTGAAAGCCAAAAAATATTAGAAGCAGAAGGATTTAATATAATTAGACCACAATTTGCAATTTGGGGACCAGGAAATAAGAAATTAAATAGCCCTTTTTACAATATAATAGTATATGATTTTACAAATTTGTTAAATTATGAAACTGCACTAAGAAACAGGTTATTAACTAGACAAGAAATTAAACACATAAATCGCAATCTTTCTAAAGCACGATGGTTTGCAGAAAACAAATTAGATGTTACTGATATATCTACGAGAGGTAATGTCTTTTTAGAAAGATTACCATCTGGTGAAATAAAATTGTATTTTACAGATAGTGCTAAAATTTGGAAAGGCAGAGATTAATTGAAAAAATAACATTATATTTATAAATAAATCTAGCTTACAATAAATAAAATAAAATGGAGAAAAGATAAGATATGGATGAATCTATACAGTTTATTGCAAATTTTGATAAGTTTGTTTCTATAAAGAAGCTAACAATAGATAAAGATGTGGGGCCCAAGGAAGTAATTGAATTTCTTACAAGTATTCAGTTTACTACTTCTCAAAAGATTAAAGATTATGTTGGCAAAATCATAGATATCAAAGGCTTTGAAGAAAAGACCAAAAACCTTTATTCACTTAATCTTGGACAATTTTTAGAAGAAGTCAACTCTAGGGCTATAAAAAAAATAATCACAGATTTTATGCCAAAGGATCTTGAAAAGAAGGATGAAAAAGACGCTTACACAGAACTTCTAAAGGTTTATCTCATAGAGAAATATGCAAATGAAAAGAAAATAGTAATTGGTGCACATCACATAGTCTTTCCTGCAAACAAAAAGCTAATGAAGAAGAAATAAAGTTTTTATATAATTGCAAAGTAGTAGCTATTTATATAATTTTTCTTTCTTAAATATAATATCAAGCAAAATAAGGAATAAGCCCTCCTTAGCATAGTGGTTAGTGCGTCCGGCTGTAGACTTTAGTAACACACTATTTTTGTTATTGTAAGATAGCAAAGAAAGGCAGTGACCGGAAGATCCCCAGTCCGAATCTGGGAGGAGGGAATCCGACTCCAAGTTGGCAGGAATAAGTTACGAGTTTTAAATACACGTATATTTAAAATCTTTACTACTATAATATATTATATATTAAAATTAATGGAGATTTATATATGAAGAAAAAAAATAAAAAAGACCCTTTAAAAAAAGGGAAAGTAGAAAGTTTAAAAGACCACTATGATTAATTCTAAAAATTAGATATATTATGGTATCAAATATAAAAAGAGTATCTTTTGAGATTACTGGCAAATGTAATTTACACTGTTTTTATTGTTGTAGAGGTTATTTAAATAAAAAAGAAAAAATAGACACTGAAATTTCTACAACGGAAATAATTAAAATAATACGTGATGCAAGAAAAAAGAAATGTACATCCTTTCTTTTTACTGGCGGAGAGCCATTTGTTAAGAAAGATTTTAATTTAATTCTACAAGAATGTAGTGGCTGTTTTGTAGAAGTTTATTCAAATGGCACATTAATCGCAAAGAAAAAAAATATAGAATTAATAAATAAATATATTACTAAATTAACAGTTACTATTGATGGATTAGAATCTCACGATTTTTATAGAACAAATAGTAATTCTATTAAAATATTAAAAAACATAAAAAAGATTAAAAAAAATTGTGATGTACTAATAAAAATTAACACCTTATTAAATAAAAAATCAATAGATGATTTGCTTTGTCTTTATAAAAAATTAAAAGACGTTGGTGTAGACGAATGGCACATAGATTTCCCTCAACTTAGAGGCCGACTTGCAGCATATAAAGGCCATTTTGCTGCAGATTATTCAAAAATAGGCATTGCATTAAGAAAAGTAATTATTGAATATTATAAGGATAAAAAACCATTTTACTTTAAAATATATAAAGTATTTAATTCAAAATTAAATAAAAACACAGCTTATTCAATTAATATAAATGAGAACCCTTGTAGTTATAAAATAGACAAATGTATTTTCATTACCTCTGATAAAAAATATATTTTATGCCCATCAATACCAAGTCAAGATATTATTATTGGAAAAGTAGATTTAAATAGTTATAACGACATTTTAATTAAAAAAACTAAATTAGATTTTAATAAAATTAAATATAGTGATTTAAAGGAATGTATAAATTGTAGATATTTTAAATTGTGTTTAGGGGGGTGTAGAGGCGAAGCAAAGGTGCTTTCTAATTCGTTCATTAAACCAGATTTAAACGCTTGCTCTTTAATGCACATTTCTGAAAAAGAAATATATCCATTTTTACCAAATAACATATCTTCTTTTTATATAAAAAGTATTGATTTTTCAAAGAGACACCCGAAATGGTTAAATAATTTAGATGAATTAAAAACTAAAACACAATTAAAATATAACGATTCTAAATAAATGAATTTGTATATCTATTACATAAAATAATAAAAAAGAATATTATGAACTTAACAATAGAAGAGAGACTCAAACTTATTAAAGAAGTTGGAGAAGAAATAATTGGAGAAGAAGAATTAATTGAGCTTCTAAAATCCAATAAACCTATTATTGCATATGACGGTTTTGAACCATCTGGTAGAATACATATCGCTCAAGGTCTAATGAGAGCAATAAATGTAAATAAACTATCAAAAGCAGGAATTCATTTTAAGTTTTTGGTAGCAGATTGGTTTGCATTAATGAATAATAAAATGGACGGAGATTTAGAAAAAATAAAAATAGTTGGAGAATATTTTATTGAAGTTTGGAAAGCATCAGGAATGGATATGACTAATGTTGAGTTTTTGTGGGCTTCTGAGAATATGAATCAAGATTATTGGTTAATGGTTTTAAAAATTGCAAGATTAAATTCTGTTGTAAGAATAACAAGATGTTCTCAGATTATGGGTAGAACAGATAAAGAAGAATTAAATGCTGCACAAATATTTTATCCGTGTATGCAAGCTACAGATATATGGAATTTGAAAGCAGATATTGCTCAACTTGGGATGGACCAAAGAAAAGTAAACGTTCTTGCAAGAGAAACATTTCCAAAGCTTGGATTAAAGAAGCCAATAGCTATACATCACCATATGCTTATGGGACTTACAGAACCAAAAATAGATGGGTTAGATGGAGCAGAAGCAACAATAGCAAAAAAGATGTCCAAATCAAATCCAGATTCTGCAATATTTATGACTGATACTAAGGAAGAAATCGATAGGAAATTTAAGAAAGCTTATTGTCCTGAGGGAATAGTGAAAGATAACCCTGTTTTGGAATATTGTAAATATATTATATTCGAAAGAATAAATGAATTTAAAGTAGAAAGGTCCGAAAAATTTGGGGGAAATATTGTGTATTATAGCTATGAAAACTTAGAAAAAGATTTTATAGAGAAAAGGCTTCATCCAATGGATTTAAAAGCATCAAGTTCGAAATATATTAATGAATTGTTAGAACCTATAAGAAAGCACTTTGAAGAAAATCAAAATGCAAAAAGAATACAATGTATTGTAGAAAGTTATACAATTAAAAAATGATTTAAAATATATTTTATTTTTTTCTTGTGTTTATTATACTTTTATATTTTGGTATTACCTTCCTGTAACCTACATACACTACACAAGCTACACTTTTATAAAAGCTATTAATCATAATATTTATATAAACTAAAAGGAGTTGGTAAGAATGAAGGAGAAGTATCCACCAACTTCTAACAACGAACCAATAACCAGTACATCCCCAATGTCCGAATCTGGGAGGAGGGAATCTAACTCCTACTTATATTCAAAAATAGTTTTTTGAGATAAAATTGTTTTTAGTTCTTTTTTTTGATAATCAAATACAGGCGTTAAAATATAACCACTTTTTAAATCGCCTAATACTTCACAATTATTTGGTTTCGCCCAAACATAATAAGAAAGATATGCACAAAATATTCCATCTAATGTGTCTTCATAATCTTTAAGTTTTTGTGCTTTTAATGAGTTTAAATCTACTGATAAAATTTCTTTAGATAAGATTAATGATGGATTACTTTTTTCTAAATTTTTTAATGCATCAATATATTTTCTAAATTCAATATACCTAAATTCATAATCTCTTTTTGGTTTAGATTTATATTTTAATATTTTTTTTAAATTAAATAAAACTACCATAGATGGATGTGGATAAACTTCAAAAAACTTCTTTGATTCTTCAAATTGATTAATATAAGGGTCTTGTTTAAATCCTTCTTTTTCTAAAACCTTAGAAATTTCTTCTCCTCTTATTGTACCAGTCCAAAGACTTAATCTTTGTCTATTTGATGGATGTGCTCCTGCATCAAATTGTCTAAATAATTTTCCAGTTAATTCTTCTGGTATTCTTCTTCCAGTTTCATTAGGGACTATAAGTGGTGCATCAATTGCAATTAATGCTGGTTTATTTTTTGTGTGTTTTTTAATATAATTTATAATTTCTTCATTAGACATTAAACTATCAGCACAAATTAATTTTGCTTGTTTTTTATTACCTTCTAATATGGCTACACCAGATCCGTTTTTTGTAGACCAAGCAAGGTCAATTCCTACGAAATACATATAATATCATTATTTTTTATTTTATATTACTCAAAAATAACTATATATCCAAATATTAAAAAAGGTTTCTTAATGCCGATTTATATATTATAGCATACACCCCCTACATAAGTTACACTTTTATAAAAGCTATCAATCAAAATATTTGTATAACCTAAAGGTGTTGATAAGAATGAAGGAGATGTATCTATCAACTTCTAACAATGAACCAATAACTCCAAATGCGAAAAGACTATTTTTGAATATGTTTATATTTTTTTGTGTAATTTAGTTATTTATGATGTGATATGAGAATATCAAATATATTTAAAAGAAAAATAAAGTTTAAAAATATAAGTTACAGACCAAAGCCGAATTCTAAAAAAAGAATAGAAAATAAAATAACTATCAGAAGAGGTAAACTATTTACTGTTGCTTACAGTGATTTAGGTAAAAAAATATTTGTAAATCAACAAATATTTCGTAAAGTTCATAATGTTTGGAGATCAGGTAGAACCAAATATGAAGACCCCGAAATAAGATTAGAAATAAGAGAGAGAATACCAGAATATTGGAAACAAGAAGAAACTGCAGCAAATATGGTCTTGGAATTAAAAGAAAACAAAAGAAAATTTTTTATAAAAGTAGGGAATTCTTGGCCTATGGAAATAAACGGTAAAATAGAGAGATTAAATTTTGCAAGGCCTGTACAAGAGATGGGTTTGCTAAAATTAATCTCCGAAAAGAACTTTAATGTTATACCAGCTCATTTTGGTATAACGATGCAAGGCTATAATTTTATTATTTATGATTATGTTCCGTTTATTACTGTTGCTGATGCTTTAGAAAAGGGATTAATTAGTGGTAGGACATACAAAAAAATTAATAAATTATTAGATGGTGTAACTGAAGAGGTAAATTCTACTTTAAAAAAAGAATATCGAAAATACGGTTTTGATAAATTAAATTTAACTTATGATTTAAAAGCAGGAAACACATTCATTGATGTCAATACAAAACAAATATACATTTTCGATCCAAATTCACTTTCTATTGACCAAATGAGTGCACAAATGTTAGATAAATATAAAATAAAAAAACCTTAATAGTTATATGAACTTTAAAAATATATTACATAATATAAAGGGGCTTTGATAAAGTAAGCTTCTTTTAGAAAAAGCTTTAAAATTTGATTATTTCTATAGTCCCTAAAATTTACCTGGCTGTTATTCAACAGGAGATACTGTAGAAGAATTAATTACAAATATGAAAGAAGCTATTTCTTTGTATGTAGAAGTTAAAATTATAAGATTTAAAAAATATTGTGCTTTTTTTGTATTACTCACAACCATGTATTACTCGATACTTTTTTAAATATTATGAGTAATACAAATATATTATGAGCTATTTATCTAAACTTAAAAGAAATGGAAAAACCTATTATTACCTTGTAGAGAACATTTCTGTTTCAAAGGGAAAGAGAAAGCAGATTAGAAAGTATATTGGAACAACAAAACCTACTGAAAAACAATTATCCTTACAATTATCTAAATTTGAAAAAGAAATTGAATCTAAAAGAAAGAAAATACAAGGATTTGAGTATTTAACAAGAGATGAAATTAAAGAAATAGATTCTATAAATGCAAACTTTTGGAAAAAATATAATGCTTTAACAAAAACAGAAAAAAAAGGTTTTTGGAATAATTTCATTAATGTCTTTGTATATAATACTAATTCTATTGAAGGCTCAACATTAACCATAAAAGAAGTTGAATTGCTATTATCTGAAAACATATCTCCAAATAGACCTTTAGAAGATGTATTAGAAACAAAATCTGCAAAAAAAGCAATTGATTATATTTTAGGATATAAAGGAGACTTATCTATCGATTTAATTACAGAATTACATAAAATTTATTTTAAAGAAAGCTTTCCAGATATTGCAGGAAAATTAAAAAGATTAAACAATAGAATAATCGGTTCTAAGTTTGATACAACACCAAAAGAATTGGTCTTAACCGATTTAAAGATATTTATAGAAAACTATAATAAACTTAAAAAAAAACTACATCCAATAGAACTTTCAGCATGGGCACATTGGGCTTTTGTAAAGATACATCCTTTTCAGGATGGGAACGGAAGAATATCAAGATTAATAATGAATTTTATTCTTCATAAAAACAAATATGCATTAATTGACATTAAGACAAAAGAAAAGCAAGCATATTTTAATGCACTTGAAAGATGTAATTATATTAATAATGGAAAACCATTGGCACAAAGACTAGTTAGAAGATTCAAAAAACAATATTTAAATATTTTTTCTGAATTATAAGATTAATAATACTATCTGTAATTGAAAGAAATAAAAATAAAAATTGCGAGAAAATATGAAACGAACAAAGATTATTTGTACAATTGGTCCTTCTTCAAAGAACCCAGTAATTCTTAAAGAATTAATAAGGAATGGAATGAATGTTGCAAGACTTAATTGCTCTCATGGAGATTACCAAGAAAAATTAGAAAAAATAAAAGCAATAAGAAGCATAGATGAGACAATTGGTATAATGCTGGATACTAAAGGGCCTGAAATTAGAACAGGGGATTTTGACAAAGAATATTATCTAAAACAAAATTCTAAAATCACTATAAAAAACAAAGACATTATTGGAAATGAAAATGAATTTTCAATAACTTATAAAAACCTACATAACATCGTAAAGAAAGGAAACAGAATATTGCTAGATGATGGGCTTATTGAACTTGTTGTTCTAGATATAAAAAATAAAGACATCATCTGTAAAGTAATTAACTCCGGAAATATAAGTTCAAGAAAAGGAGTTAATCTTCCTGATTGCGAAATAAATATGCCTTCAATAACAAAAAAAGACATAGAAGACATTGAGTTTGGAATAAAAAACAAAATAGATTTTATTGCTGTATCTTTTGTAAAAAGTGCTGATGATATAAATAAGGTAAAAAAAATACTCAAAAAACACAAGGCAGAAAACATAGAAGTTATTGCCAAAATAGAACATAAAAAAGCAATTGAAAATATTAAAGAAATAATTTCTGTGGCTGATGGAGTAATGATTGCTAGAGGAGATTTAGCAGTAGAGTATAATTTTGAAAAAATACCATTAATTCAAAGAGAGATTATAAAACAAGTTACTGAAAATGGAAAATACTCAATTGTTGCAACCCAAATGCTTGAATCAATGATAAAAAACTCAAGACCAACAAGAGCAGAAGTTACTGATGTAGCAAATGCAGTGTTATTAAGAGCTGATTGTGTTATGCTTTCAGGAGAAACAGCAAAAGGCTCTTATCCTGTAGAGTCTATAAAGGCCATGTCAAAGATTATAAAAGAAGTAGAAGAGAATATCTATAAAAATAAAATATTTGATAAAACAGATTCAAACTATTCAGAAAACATAGCAAGATCAACAGTTTATACATTAAATCAACTTAATATAGAAAAAGTAATTGTGCCAACAAATACTGGTTATTCAGCAAGGTTAATTTCAAAATACAGACCTAATGCTAAAATCTATTCTTTAGTATTCTGTAAAGATGTTTTAAGAAAACTATCTATTATTTATGGCGTTGAAGGGTATATGGTAAATAAAGAAAATAGTTTTTCTAAGATTATCTTAAATGGGCTAAAAATATTATTAAAGAACAAAAAGATAAATAAAGAAGAAACTGTTTTGATTACTGGTGGGTATAAAAACGAAAAAACCAACTCTTTAATTATTAATAAAGTAAGTAATTTCTTTAAGTAATCACTATCACAAATTTGAGAAAAAACGAATTTTAATCTTTAGAAATGCCAGATAAAGGAAAGAACCCTTTTTAAATATTATTAATCTATTTCTTTTATGCCACCAGTAGGAATAACATTTAGAAGACATGCTCAAAAGACTATACCAAGCGGTAGACGTATAACTAAAAGAGGTAGAAAGGCAACTAGAAATTTAGCAGAAAATATAGTGAAAGAGAACCCTGGATATAAACCAAAAATCTTTACTTCTACTGAGAATAGAACTATTGAAACAGCAGAAATCTTAAAAAGAAGTACAAAAACCAAATACACCTTAAGAGAAAATAAAGGATTAAGAGGCCACGAGTATTTCGCAGGAGAAAGAATAAAAACTACTAAAAAAGACAACCTCTTAACTTTTTGTAAAAACACCTTGGTAAAAGCAGGAATAGTAAATGATCCGTTGCTTATTAAGATTTGGTTAAATGGTCATTTCCCTAAAAAAATAATACCTAAGCCAGAAGCTATGGCTGATCTGATTATAAAAGACAGATTTAAGCTTCCAAAAAGAGTAAACAAAATGACAGACAGAACAATTAATTTTGAAAACATTACACATGATGTGGTTATTGCTGCTCTTTTTCAAAGACTTTCTGGTGTAAAATATCATAAAAGATTTAAAGAGTTGCCAAAAGAACTAGAATCTCTAAGAATTGATATAACAAAAGAAGGCAAAGCTACAATGGCTTTTAGAGATTATAAAGAAGATATAACTAAAAGATTAAATGCGATATTATCTAGTTAGCTTTTGTTTTGTAATGAAATTTAGATGCGTTTAATCTTAATTTATAAATCAATTGCTATTTAATAATATTAAATAAAGGAAATAAAATTATGAAAAATAACAAACTAAATTTTGAAGACCTGGTCAAAGATAAGCAAATATTACAAGCAATACATAATATTGGAATAAAGACCCCAACTGAGATACAAGAAAAAGCAATACCATTAATTCTTGAAGGCAAAAACATAATAGCTCAATCAGCAACAGGAACAGGAAAAACAATTGCATTTCTTGCAGGGATTTTACCATCAATAACAAAACAAAAAAAAATTCAAGCACTAATTATTGTGCCAACAAGAGAACTAGCAAACCAAGTTTATGAAGAAACAAAAAAGATATCAAAGATTAAAGAACTTCAAGCATGTGTTATCTTTGGAGGTGCCTCTGTTAGCAATCAGGCAAGACAATTAAAGCAAGCAGATATTGTTATTGGAACACCTGGAAGAATAATTGACCAATTTGAAAGAAAAAACCTAAAACTAAACAATATTAAATATCTTGTTTTAGATGAGGCGGACAGAATGTGCGACATGGGCTTTTCTGAAGACATCTCCAGAATTATTGAACAATTGCCAAAAGAAAGGCAAACACTTCTTTTCTCAGCAACAATAACAAACGACGTTTCAAATATTGAGAGAAAATACATCCCAAAAGCTCAAAGAATAGTAGTACAAACATATGTTGATCCAAAAAACCTTTTACAAGAATATTATCTAATTAAACAAAATCAAAAATTTGCTTTGCTTTTGCATCTTGTTAAGCAACATAGTAAGAAAGCTATTGTTTTTTGCAATACTAGAAGCGAAGTAGATGTTATTTACAATAACCTAAAAGAACATAGAATTGCTTGCTTTAAACTGCATGGTGGCCTAGAACAAAATAAGAGATCAGGAACAATAGAAAGATATCATGCAGATATTGATGGCTTGTTAATTTCTACAGATGTCTCAGCAAGAGGAATACATATTGATAATCTGGAATATATTTATAATTATGACTTGCCAAAAGACAACACGCAATATATACACAGAATTGGAAGAACAGCAAGAGCAGGAAAAAAAGGAAAAGCAATATCAATAATTACTCAAAAAGAAGAAGAGGATTTTTTAAAAATGTGTGAGAAGTTTGGCTTTACGGTAGAAGAAAAAACCTTACCTGCTATTGTCCCTGTAACTTTAAAAAGAACAAAAGAACAAAAAGAAGCACTTGAAAAAATAAACAGATACAAGCAAAGAAAAGAACATTTTAGTAAAAATAAAAAAGAAAGAAGAAAAGAAAACCAAAGAAAGCTTGTGATTGGAGAATTAACGGAAGAAGATATTAGAAAGAAAAGAATTGGTTTCTTAAAACATAAGAAAAAAATCAGGCAAAAAAAATACTTAAAAAGAGGAAGAAGATGAATATAAAAACAAAATCAAAAAAACTAGAAAACACCATATATAACATCATAATTTTCACTTTGATTTTTGCATTAGTAATTAGCTTTGTTTTTACCATAGACAAATTATTTTTAGAAAAACCAAAAGATACTTGTTATTTAGAAAACTATGGCTATATGCCAGAAACTAATATAAATCCTGATAACAATTGCTCTTATGATGAAGAATATATTAATTTCTGTTACAAAACAGAAGGAAACATAATTCATAAGAAAAACTGCCAAGTTGAATGTAGTTATTGTTATAGAGATTTTAACAAAGTAATGGATGCCTATAACAACAAAGTAAATCTAGGAAGAATGATATTTACTTTTCTTTTGGCTTTGTTAATGGCTTTTATATTAATTAGAGACAAAATCATAAGATATGCTATTCTTTCAGCATCACTTGTTTCATTATTTGTTGCAACAATCTCTGCTATAAAGTTATTGAATAAGATATTGCCATTAGTAATAATTGCTGAATTTTTACTTGTAATATTTATATATAAAAAAACAAGCAAAGAAAAGAAGTAGAGCTATTTTGCAACACTTCTTCTGATAGTATTTCTTTTTCTTATTTGTTTTTTCTTATATTTAGGGTTATTATCAATAACTATGTAATTGTAATATCCTCCTTGGCGAACACCAGATATTAAATCATATTTGTATCTAGAGTGTTTAAAATTACGAAATACTTTCTCTGTCTTTTTTTCACCAAAATTTTTTTTACCCAAATTTCCAATTATATTTTTAAGTTTTTGAATAGAAACAATAAGTGGGTTTTTAGCATTTGGTTTTTTATTTGTAATTTGTGTTTCTGAAATTGGAACAATAAAAGGCCTTGTAGCAGTTAATTTCTCATTTATTCTGTGTGTTTTTGTATATGCAAACATATACATGAATTTAGAACTATAATTGGCTCTTTGATCTGCAATTACTCTTGCCATTAATTTTGTTCCTATGCCTTGTTCTTGATATTTTGGCTTAACAAAAAATTCATTTAAATAGAACGCATTGTCGTTTGGTTTTGCAATAATATTATAATCTTTATTATTTAAAAAAAAAGAAACTGGTTTTAAAGAACCCAAAATCGCACCAACAAGTTCTTTTTCTCTATAACACAAATAAATTATAGTTTTTATAGCATTTGTTTTATACTTTTTTAGATCTCTTTCAAAACCAGAAACAGACCTATTATATAATGCATCAATTCCAGAAATCTCATTTAATGTGTTATGATCAATTTTATCTAGTTCTGTCCAATCGTATTTCTTATATCTCAGTGATGGTGGCATATCAGGGGTTTTCATATTTAAAGATAATACTATAGAAAGTATTTTAAAGCAATTGACTTATATTTTTTTAATTACCAATATTGTGGTTGGGACAATAGAACACAAGAAAAATCCTAACAAAACATATTTAAATACTACATATCTATATATAAATAGAAAAAATATAAATTTAAAAAAGAGGAATAAAAATGTTTCCAGGATATTGGAGTGAAGGAGCAGGAGATAAGACCTGTTCAAAATGTATAAGATTTAGACCAAATGTTACAAATAAAAATAAAGGCACTTGTGTTGGCAGAGATGTTGTTGCTACAGGTGGCTGTGAGATGTTTGTTAAAAAAAGGGCTATAAAAGTAGTAGCTAAAGTCAAAAAAACAGAAGCAAAAAAGAAGGTAAAGAAAGTAGCTAAAATCAAGAAAACAGAACCTAAAAAGAAAGTAACTACTACTAAAAAAGTAAAAACTAAAAAGAAGGTAAAAAAATGAGTATAAGTCTTGCAATTATTGGTTTAGCAATAATATTTATTGCTTGGTTATTTCAGTTCTTTTCTATGAACAAAAGAAGAGAAATATCAACTACGTTTATTATCGCATACTTTATTGGAACAATCCTATTAGTAATAGACGGTTATAAAGCAGGACTTATAGCAAATGCAATAATAAATGGGCTTATTGCTATTGCTGCTATTTGCGTACTAATAAGATTTTCAAAACCAAAAAGATAAATATTAAGATTTAAATAAGAAATAAGGGGAAGGAAGGGGGAAGAGAAAATGGTTAAAAAAAAGAAAAATATAAAAACAGAAAAAAACATTAAAGCAGTTAATAAAAAAAACACAAAAACAGAAAAAAAGGTAAAAACAGTTAGAAAGAAACAAACAAATAGAAAAAATAACATAAGACACGAAATATACTGGGATTATTTCTCATTAGTCATGTTCTTGGTGTTTTCTACATTGTTTATATCCATGATTATTGTAGAAATATTTTTTGTTCTTGGCAGGTCTGCATTATGGCTAACAATTCCTGTTACTGCAATACTTTGGGGGCTTAGCTACTTATTAGCAAGAGTAATATTTAATAGAAAATAATTGGAAAATTAACAAAAAATTCAAATTTTATTTTTTAATGTTAAACATAACTGTGTAGGAGAAAGAATAAACATGTTTTCAAGCAGACCTCTCTTTGACTATATAACAAAGAAAGACTTTATAAAAATAAAAAAATTTGCAAAAGGCAAAAAAACTCCATTTTTAGTTATAGATCTTAAAAAGATTGAAGAAAAATATGATGAGCTAACTAAAAATATGCCATATGCAAAAATATACTATGCAGTCAAAGCAAATCCAGAAGATGATATCATTAAATTGCTTGCAAGAAAAGGATCTAATTTTGATGTTGCAACAATTTATGAGCTTGATCAGTTGTTAAGATTAAAGATTTCACCAAAAAGAATATCTTTTGGCAACACAATCAAAAAAGAAGAAGATATAGCTTATGCTTACAAGAAAGGCATTAGGTTATTTGCAACAGATTCAATAAGCGACATTAAAAAACTTGCAAAAGCAGCACCAGGCTCTAAAGTTTTCTTTAGAATAATTATGGAAGGAGGCTCTGCTGACTGGCCATTATCAAGAAAATTTGGTGCACACCCTGACATGATTTATCATCTCATATTTGAAGCAAAGAAGTTAGGATTAATACCTTATGGCGTGTCTTTCCATGTCGGATCACAACAAAGAGATATAGGGCAATGGGATCAAGCAATTTCACAATGTAAATATTTATTTGATGCTGTTAAAGAAGAAGGAATAGAATTAAAACTAATAAATATGGGTGGTGGATTTCCAGCAAACTATATAAGCCCAACACACAATCTAGAAACTTACTCTAAAGAAATAACTAGATTTTTAGAAGATGACTTTGGAGAAAATTTTACTAAGAAATTAGAAATCATAATTGAGCCAGGTCGTTCAATTGCAGCAGATGCAGGAGTTATTGTTACAGAAGTTGTAATGATTTCTAAAAAATCCTTGTCTAATCAGTTTGATTGGGTGTATCTTGATGTTGGTAAATTTGGAGGGCTTATTGAAACACTTGATGAATCCATAAAGTATCCAATCTTTACAGAAAACTACAGAAAGCCACCAAAAGAAAAAGAATGCAGAGAAGTAATACTTGCAGGACCTACTTGTGACTCTACAGACACACTTTATGAAAAACACAAGTACTTTTTGCCTAAAAGTCTAAAAGAAGGGGATAGACTGTATATTCTTTCAACTGGAGCATATACTAGAAGTTATAGCTCTATATATTTCAATGGATTTCCGCCACTTGAAGTTTATATTGTAAAAAATGGAACAAAAAATAAAAAAGAAGAATAATATGAAAAAGAAATTACAAACAAAAAATAGTAAAAAAGGAGGAGGAAAAAACAAGTTCTTTTCTAAAGAGAATAGGGTCAAGGTAATCATCTTGATATTAGCAATGCTATGTTTTCTTTTAATAATTACTTTTTCTTTAAAATATCTAAATAATAATAAAACTGAAAAGACTCAAGAATCAATGCCAGAACTTGGAATTAATGAACAAACAGATAATCCAAATTTAGAAACTACGCCAGTAATAATATCTGGAGAAATAACAGAAAGCTCAAAGCTTGAAGATTTCTATGCAACAGGCAAACCAAGTTTTATAGTGTTTGCAGGAACTTATTGTGGGCACTGTCAAAGGCTTATACCAGAACTAGAAAAAGAGATCTGGAAAAATTATTCAAATAAAGCAAACATATGGATAGAAGTTATTGGCAATGGCGATTTTCCAACATCTATGCCACAAGGAGCAAATGAAAATATCATATATGAAGATATTATGGGCGAATGCAGTTATGTTCCAGCATATGTAGTTTTAGACAAAGAAGGTAATCAGATATTAAGATCTTGCGGTTCAGAAAAAACAATTGCAGAAATCAAGTCTGCACTTGATAGTCAATTAAATTAACACACAATTTCTTGGACAACCAAATTACATACCAAGAAATTCCCTTTCTTTTTTCTTGAGAAAAGAGAAAAGCCATAACCTTTGGCTTTCCATTTTATTTTTTAGAAGCAGGTTTTTTTGCGTATCTATTTTGTCTTGCTTTTAATGCATCTTTAGTTTCTTTTAAATTCATTCTTTCAAAGAAATCAGCACTCCTATAGACCTCTTCAAATTTCTCTCTTTTTTTTAATTTTCTTTCAAGATCCTCTTGACACTTTGGGCAATATATTCCATAATTGCCAATTGATCTTCCGCAAATAATACATTTTTGACTCATTTTCTCTATCCCCTTTAATTTTAATTAAATATTGTAAGTAATAATATGGTTATCTAATACATTTAAATACTTTACTTTTTGTCTTTATTTTCTTCACTATCCCCCTCTTCTTTCATCATTGGGAATAATATGACTTCTCTGATGTTTGTAGAGTTTGTAAATATCATAACAAGTCTATCAATACCAAGACCTATGCCATAAGCAGGAGGCATACCATATTTTAAAGATTCAATGAAGTCTATGTCAATTGGGTGGTTCTCGCCTTTACCTCTTCCCTGGTCTGCTTGCTCAAACATTAGCTTTTCTTGAAGCATTGGATCATTTAACTCACTATACATATTTCCTGCTTCAGAACAATTAACATATGGCTCATTTCTTTCAATCAGTTCTGGATTTTTCCTGTGAAGCTTACAAAGAGGAGTGGTCTCCTTAGGGTGATCAATGATGTGTATTGGACCAAGAAGTTGGCTTTCGCAGAAATGTTCAAAAAGCTCAGCAATAGCTAGCCCCCTTTTGAAAATCTCTAGTTCTAGCTTGTTTTCTTTAAGCAGATTCTTTAAGTCATCATCACTTAATTTATCAACATCAATATTTGCATATTCTTTAAGGGCACCAGCCATGGTTAATTTCTTCCATGGTCTCTTAAAATCAAAGGTTTGTTCAAGATAGTTGACCTTTGTGCTGCCATTTAGCTTTAAAGCAATAGTTTCATAAATTTCTTCTATCAAGTCCATAGCAGAATTATAATCTTTATAACACTCATAACATTCAAGCATTGTAAACTCAGGATTATGAGATTTATCTACCCCTTCATTTCTAAAGTTCTTACAGATCGTATATACCTTGTCAAAACCACCAACTAAAAGCCTTTTAAGATAAAGTTCAGGAGAAATTGAAAGATAAAGCTTTCTTTTCCACACATAGCTTTCAGTTATAAACGGTCTGGCATTCGCCCCACCATAAAGAGGTTGAAGCAAAGGCGTTTCCACTTCCAAGAAGCCCTTATTGTCAAGTATTTCTCTAATAATCTTAATTATTTGTGCTCTTTTCATAAAGATTTCTCTTGATTCCAAATTAGTCATTAAATCAAGATATCTTTGTCTATATTTTAGTTCTGTATCTTGAATACCATGGAACTTCTCAGGAAGAGGCAAAAAGGCCTTAGCTAAAAACACAATATCTTGAGCATCAATTGAAAGCTCTCCTCTTTTTGTCTTAAATATCTTTCCCTTGACACCGATAATGTCGCCATCATCTATCTTTTTTAAAAGCTCAAGATTTTCAGGAGTTGTGGTTTCATCTTTAACAACTATCTGAATCTTACCATAAGTATCATGCAGATCAATAAAAGAAATCTTACCTAGAGATCTTAAAGAAAGAACTCTTCCAGCAACACTAGCAATCTCTGTGGTATATTTGTCGTTCTCTAAGTCCTTGTATTTTTCTTTTATTTCCTTAGAAATATGTGTTCTATCATAAGTATAAGGATATGGTTCAATACCCATATTTACTATATAATTAAAATTATTTTTCCTGTTTTCCTGATATTCTTCTAATCTTCCCATATTTAATCACATCTAAATATATATTTATGAAAAAGAATAAATATAAATGGATTTATTTTCTTTTTCTCCTGTCTGTATAAATTAAAACAAATCCACTTAATATTATTGTCATGTAAAGAATTGCCATGACTGTTGATTCTGGAGTTAAAGGAATATTAAAGCCACTACCGCCTTTTCCTGAACCGCCAGAACCAATATTAAACACATTAGTTCCAGGAGTTCCTACGACTTTGCCATTGCCATCAACCCCGAAAGAAACACCATCTTTAAATGCATCATTTAATGGGATAAGATTGCCATTTGTTGTATACCAATTACCTGTCTCAGGATCATACCAAAAAGACCCGTTCTTTCCTTGAGCTGACATTAATGTTTCTTTATCTCCATTATAGGTAAGTCTAGGAACACCATCTTCTGCACTAAACTCTAGATTATGTGTTTTGCCATCATCTGTTTTTACTGAAATGCCATTTGGTGTTTGTTCAAAAGAGGATATTTTTGCATCATATATCTCACCAGTTTCTTTATCTATTATCTTTAGCCTTTGCTCACATTCTGGCGGATCACTTAGATAAAAGATAAAAGTTTTTGTCTTTGTATCAAACATTTGGAAAGGTCCAACCTTTTCTAAAGCCTTGTTTAGCTTTTCTGTGTTTGCTGCTGCTTGGTCACTATCCTTTATTGGGGTTGTAGAAAAGTTAATACCTAGCTCTTCATTGTCACAACCATTTATTGCCTTGCTTTTTGTGACTTCTGCTTTAAGGCTTTTAATATCATTTCCACTTGTTTCTGTTGTTGTTTCTACCCACATGATATATGCCTTTGCTTCTTCACTATAAATTAGCTGACCAAACTCAAATTGTACACTTATATTTTTACCAATTGTATTGTCCTTACCATCAATAGGCCCTATCGTTGTAGATCTATTTCCTAATACTGTTAATTTAGATCTATTGCCATTAGCAATCAATCTAGGAAGACCAGCACCTTGAGCAATAATCGAGTTTCCTAAAAAACTAGTGGTGTATGCTCCTGCTGGATTAATATTATTTGTTACTTTTGTGGTTCCTAGATATGGAGTTAAATTCTTGCTTGTAGAACTCATGGAAAGACCTGTTTGAGCCTCATAGCCAGCCCTTAGACAATCAAAAAATTCTGCATTTTTAACTGTTAGATTGCCATGAGCATCAATTTCAAATAATGGGTCTGTGTTATTTGGTAATGGTATATAACTTAAACTACGAGGTATAACTTTAGCAGGGATACCCAAATTATCTCCTATTAGTCTTACAAAGTCTTTACTCTTTTCGCCAATTACTGTTCTTGTTCCATTTTCATCAGTAACTGTTAAGATTCCTTTTTCTTTATCAATTGTAACATCTATGTTGGTGTCTTTGTCTTTTAGAATCTCAACACCTTTGTCATTATAACCGCTTGCCAAACATTTTGTTCTTGGACCAATTTCTATAAAGAAAAGTCTACCTTCTACTGATGTGTTAGATATACCACCAGTTGTGAATGTTGCTTGAACTATTGGGTCTTCAATAATTTGTTCTTCAACATATTCTTTTACTTTTTCTGAACCTGCCTTTACTCCTTTTTCAAGTTCTGTTCCTGAAGTTATTTTGGAAATTGTATTTTCAACTTTGTTTGTTCCATCAATTATGGCTTCTCCTACTTTATTTTTTGAATCTTTAGATTGTCTTTCTTCTTCTTGTGCAGAAACAAAGAAATGTGCATATAATCCTTCTTCATCATCGATACAGCCATGTATTTCTGGCATAATCATCGTTTGCATAGGGATATCACTTACAATTGCTGGACCAATAAATGAAATTAAATAACCCGAACCTGGGAAAACAATATATGCAAATTTTTGTGCAACTATAGAACCAGTAACAAATCTGTGGTTTCTAAATGATTTAGGAATAACTTTGCCTATTGGCATACCTAACAAATTTAGGTTTGTAACTTTTTGCCCACAAGTTTCTCCTTTTTCTCTAGCTTCAATAAGATCTATTGCCTTATCTGTAGATTGTTTAGAGATTGTACCATCATAATCTGTATGATGGGAGAAAGATATAAGGGTTTGTCCTACTTTTCGATTTTTTTCAGAAGTGTTTTCTAATAAATAATTATTAGTTTTTATTCCGTCTGCAGTACTAGTAACAATACTTATTGATTTATAATCAACTTGACTTTTAAGTTTTGGCGTGCTTTCTTTTTTCTTTATAAAGTCTAATAAGCCTTTATCTTCTTCAATTTCCTTGTCTTTGTTCTTTTCTGCTGTTTCTTCATTTTCTTTATCTTCTGTTTCTTCCTTATTTTCTTTAGTTTCTTCCTTGTCTTCAGTAGTTTCTTTATCTTTATTTTTTTCATTTTCATTGTTTTTTTCTTTAGTTTCTTCTTTGTCTTCAGTAGTTTCTTTTTCTTTGTTTTTTTGAGCCTCTTCTGCGGCCTCTAGTTCCATAGCAGACAAAGAAGCATCCTTTGTTTTTTGATCAATATAATTAGAACCGATATTAAATGTACAAGATCGATTATCACAACCCGAAGAAATATTGTTTGTAATCAATACGATATCATCAGTTTCTGATCTTCTTATTTGACCTTGGAATCTGTCTTTCAAAAAATCAACTGTTGCATCAGACCAGTCAGCCCCTATTTCTTCTGTTACTTTCATAGATACTGTAGTAAACCAAAATAGCACAGAGTTAAGATATTTCATAAAAAGATCTCCTTGATCTGAACCTGTATTTGCAAAGAAATCAACATATGCATCTTTATATATCTCTTCTGTTTCTTTGTGTTTGATATGTAGAGCCGTATATGTTTCTGGTAACTGATACATTGACCATCTAGTTAATCCAATGGTGTCTCCAAATAATGTGGCGCCACCTGTCTTTATTTCCCAATATGCAAAGTTTAATCCAAAAACCATGGGGTTTTTAGTAAAAAATCTTTGATAAGATGCTCCATTATAATTCTTCATCCATTGATTAATTATATCTCTTCCTCTTCCAGAAACCCACTCTTGATGACTCATGGTTTCTAGAACCTTATTTAAACGATTTGCAGTGTCCCCTATTTTTTTTACAGCACTTACTCCATCTGCTGGAGACATTAAAATAGGAGTTGCAACTTCTAAAGGGTCTAAATCAAAATAACCTTTGCCATAAATTTCAGCAACAGTTTTGTTATTTACTCTATCAATAATCACATCATCAATAAACATTTCTTTTCTAGAAGGGAAAATTTTCACATCTGTAACCGCAACACTTGCAAAGTATGATGGATCTATATTTCCCAAAATTTCACTGTGTAAAACAGGACTGCCACTTACATATTCTATGAATTCAATCTGAGCATTAGGAACTACAGATATATAATGTTTAATTTCATCTAAATTCATTATATTTATAATTTTTGTTCTATCTATTTCTTGAACAATAGGTCTTAATCTTTGTCTAGTTATTTCTATTCCATCTGTTGTCACTAAATCTATATTATTTACTACTGCTGTTTTTTGTGCACCCTTAATTTTTAAACCGGTTTTGCCATTTCCAAACTCCCCTTTTTCAAATTCAAATAATTTCATTTCTTTACTAAAAGGGTCTGTAATTTTTTCTTTTCCATCTATCACATCAACTACATGTAATCTAGAAGTTCTGCCATCTGCGGTTCTATAGCGTGACAAATCAAATTCCTTTACACCTTTATTTCCTAATTCATCAATTATTTCAATACTTCTAGTTCTATTGTTTATTGGCCCAGAGTTATATAGTGCCTCTTTCCACTTATATTTTGCATTTATATTTTCAAATGTAGTGCTTAACCTCGTAGTTGAGTATATTAAATCTTCTAATGCATCATATTCTTGTTTACTTAAGGTTCTAAGAAAATCATTAACATTTTCACCAGCAGTTATTGAAGCTAAATATTTATCTGTAACTTTTTTTGTTACAGGATCTGAAGCCTTTGATTGCAAAAATGCATGTGCTGCCTGATATTTGTCTGATAAAATTTGTGTAACATCTGTTGCTGCTCTTTTTTTTGGAGCAGATAGTTTTGCACCACTATCTGTTATCATTTCTTTAGAAAATTTACTTGTTGCCCCCGCACCACTTTGTGTTGCATCGATCATGCCATCAGTAAATTCTTCAATATCATATTTGTTTATGTTTCTTTGCAAAATTTCATCGTGTGCTAAATTAAATTCTATAAATTTATCTACATCGTTTCTGTAATTTAATTTTGCCTTATATGCCTTACTTATTCTTCCGAAAGGGTCTCTAACTAATAATTCTGGATCTTTTGTTAAGATATCTACAAAACCACCCTCTTTAATCCAACCTTTCTTTTTTAGAGTATTAATTGGTTTTAAGAATGCATTTTTAACGCCAGGTACATGAAATATTCTTGATGCAGCATTAAACAAAAAAGGAGATACAGAACTATACACCATATCTGCAGAAAAATATTGATTAAACATCTTATCAAATAAAGAATAAGTATTAATATAACAATTTTCACCACTACATGTTGTTTGCATAGATACAGCAAAATTACTTGTTAAAGAAGTGTTACTTATAACTTTATCGCTAACTGATTGCCAAGTTTCAGTATCCATTGAATTTAGTTCATTATTTTGCATAGCCCCTTCTATTTTTTCTAGCTCGTAAGAAGACATATCTGAGAACATACCCAAATCTTCTTTACCAGGAATATCAGCATCATCATTTATTATTGTTTCTTTCATTCCTGCAATTAAATCTTTACCAACAACCGTTACTTCTTTAAAGAAACCGCCTACATTTGAAGCACTTAAGTCATTTTTTCTATATTGCCCAGGCATAGTAAGATAACAATCGCTATTGTTATTATCAAGATCACACCTGCCAATCCTTAGTGTTTCATTAAGATTAAGTCCGAAATCATAAGAGCCATAGCAAGTTTTGCCTATAAGCATAGGAACCTCAATAGCGTCCATTTGTTTAGATGGAACTTGTAATTTTGCACCAACATCTCCTGATTTTGCATCAGTGTCTGCAACAATCAAATTGTTTTTATCTAATGTGTCTCTTTTTGTATTTTCTTCTTGATCTGAAGTAAGGGTGTCTGCAGAAAATCCCTTTGTTAATATTTCTCCCCATAAAGCATTAACTTCTTCCTTTGATAGCTCTTTAGTCATACAGCCATTGCCCCTGTCAAAGATAATGCCATCAGAACTAATTTCCTTTTCTGCAAAATAATAGTTATCAGGACTATACCCATATGCAAATATGCTATTACAGAAAAGCATTAAAAAGAAAAAAATCCAAATTCTTTTGATTGTTTCATTCATTTCAATAACACCTTACATAAATATCAAATATATAATCATTGCAATCAATGATGGAAAAATAATCATTAAAAATAACAAAATAACAAACAAAACCATAGCAAAGCTCTTCCATAGCTCTATAAAAGACAGCTTTTCTGATTTTTGCTTTCTAGTTTTTTTCTTTTTTTCTTTTTTCTCCATAAAGGAATCATATAACATTGATATGAACATTGCAACAATAAATAACATGCCTGTAAATAAAAGATTTACTAGCAGTAACCTGCCTAATTGTATTAAAACAAACAATACTCCTTCAAAGAAAGTAAATGTTGAAAACTTATCTAGTATTGGTATAAAATAAATTAAAATAAGAACAATATAAGTTATAATAAAAATAATAATAAACAAAGACTTTGCAAAACTTAGCTTTTTATCTTTCCTTAGCCAATTAAATTTTTTTTGGAAAAGATAGGTTAAGCCAATAAAGGGCAAAGATAATAAAGCACTAAATAATAATAACTTAATAAAAACCCACAAGTAATTTAATAAACTTAATAATATTTTGCTCATTATGTACCCATTTATATATATTTTAGTTAAATATATATTAGCATAATAGTTTTTAAATATTATATACTATTATGTTTATAGGCAAAAGAGGAATAAATATGGATATTAAAAAAATAAAGAGAAGAGAACGTAGATTTTATAGGAAAATTGTAGATGGTAAAATAGTTTATAGTGATATACCTATAACTAAACCTAAAAAAGAAACAAAAGATGTAATTATTGAAAAAAAAGAAACAAAAATAAAAGTAACAAGAGAAATACCTGAAAAAACATTAAAATCTATAAAAGATAATAAGAAATTGAGTGCTACAGAAAAGCAACAAATTATAGATAAAATACTTATAGAATTAAAAAATGCAATAAATCCAGATATTGACGAAATTGCTGAAATGATTTATGCTCAATTATCTGTAAGAGATGTCAATGTTACTCAAGAAAGCGTAAAACATGTTGTTCAAAATAATGCACACCATAGGAGTTCTAGAAAAAAAACTAAGAAAAACACATCTTCACAAGATACAGACAAAACTAAAGAAAATTATGATTTCTTAAATGACAGAAAAGAACTAGAAAAAGTATTAGATGATGTTGTTGAAGAAAATAAAAAAGAAGACATTAGAGCAAAAACTAGAAAAGATAAATTAATTCAAAAAGTAATTCAAAAAGCAAAAGACAATCAAAAAGCAAAAGACAAGAAAAAAAAAGAAACTATAAAAAAAACAGAAGAAGTAACAATTAAAAAAACAGAAGAAATCTCAAAAGAAAAACCCATAAAGAAGAAAGAGCCACCAAAACCTAAAAAAGAAGAATTTAAACTAGATTTTGGAGATATTGAAATAGATGAGACAGATACTGATGAATTGGGATTGAAGTTTTAATTAAGTTTGGTTGTTTTCTATTCCATTTAGAGAAGTAGAAGCAACTACTTCTTTACAATTTAATTTGATTAATGATTCACTATTTATATCAACAGTTGCAGGCCACATTGCAAAAGTAGAAGTAATAACAATGTCTTCCTCTATACTCAATTCCTCATATGTGCTTTTATTGTGTGTAAAGGCTAATGGAATTGAAGAAGAGAAGATTTTTGAAGATTTAGAAACAACAGATCTTACATCTTCATAGCTTTCAGGAGCACAAAGATAATAATGATAAGGATTCTCTGCTAACCTATAATCTTTAACGCCTCTAACAGCATCTACCCTGCTTTGTCTATCAGTGTTTGATCCTTCTTGTTCTTGTATTACAAACTCTGTATTTTTTATTGTGAAATATACAAATCCTTCAGGAGATTTGTTTCTATAAAGATAAAATAAATAATCTTGCGATTCTAATGGACGCATTGTTGCTTTAATTGTATGGAACAAATTGTATTTTGCAATATCTAAATAATTATCTGCATCTAAATCATTCATATCTGAAAAACCAAGTTTTCCATGTGCATAATAGTCTTGTTTTACAAGAGCCATCAAATAATCGTTTTGTTTAGTTTTTTCCAAATTTAAATCAAAATCTAAAGGCGCAGAAACATAAAAAATGGTTTTAAGAACAGAGTTTGTGTATTCTTTATAATATAGATCAGAACTTGCTTGTTCTATTCTGCTTCCATATGTAGAAGAATACCTAAACATCAATACTGAAAGAGTTACAATTATAACTAAGAAAAATAAAGCATCTGTTATTGCTGCTTGACCTTTTCTTGTTTTTATTCTTGTTATTTTCATTATCATCTATTTCCAAACTAAAATATATAACCATGCGGGCTCTACATAAAATTGTTGCTGAACAGTAATTGGGTATTTATAGACAGTAACATCTTTTGTTAGTAGTGCATTTTTTAATTCTTCTAATCCCTCTGAATTACATATTAGTTTTCTAGGGTTGGTTCCGGTTTCTGCCCAATGTTTCATAATGTTTTCATCATCTAAATCTCCAACTGTTAATCCTTTATAATTATGACTATTTAGATCTAATGGAGTTACAAAAGCGTTCCAATTGTATTTTGTTTTTACTCTTTGACAGGTTTTTATAAATTGATTTTGATCTGAGATAATTGGGTTTTCTTTAATTATTCCTGAAATATTAATGGCATCGTTTCTTAAGGAATAAAGGTCTGTGTTATTTCTGTAAACATTATATGTGTTTAAGAAAACAGCAAAGAAGATAGTTAGACCTACAAATATAGGTATTAAACTTGGGAGATCATCTCCAATTGCACCAATATATCCTTTTTTATTTTTCATGTCGTACCCTGTGTACTATTATTTGATGTTGATGTTGTAGCAGAATCTGTATAGTTTACTAAATCATGAACAATATTCAAACAAGGAATTAATGTTTTTAAAGGGACCTGATCAGTTGATCCTGTTTCGTTTAAAAAATTTCTGCAAGTATATATGCCTTTTTTTTCAAGACAAGGGATTAAGAAAACTAAAGGTTTTCCATTTGAGATAATCTTTGCAAAAAGTATTTGTGAATCTATTGAATCTCTTCTAGAAGGATCAAAATTAACTGAATAATTTGTTGCAGGCTTTATTTCACAATCTGGAAAATTAGCACAGCCTTCTGATTCATATAAAGCAATTGAGCCATTGTAATCTATATCGTAGGCAGCATAGATTTTTGGTTTTTCTTTTCTGTCCATTACAGTAAGCACTAATTTTTTTGCATCGCCACCTAGAGAATACGAAGAAACATTTAGTTTATATCTCATATTGAAAGCATCAGAAGTGCCAGAATTTGTTTGTATTGTCTTTGGTATTGTTATGAATTTTACTGTACAATAGCTTTCGTTTTCTATTCCGGTCTTTATTTCTTTTCCTACTTTATAAACAAGTTCATAGCTTTGTCTTGTTTTCAGACTAGAATTAAATGTGCCAATAAAGAAAATTACTATTGCTGCAATTGCTGTAACAAAAATTAATAAATTTAATTTTGATAAAGAAAATTCAATCATTTTTAATCAATCTTTTTTAAAAAACACAATTGTCTTGCAGAATCTGTTCCTACTTGGCTTCTCATAAATATTCTATAATGTCCACTAGTTAATATAGCGTTTGGGTTATTGCCTCCAAAATTTAAAGCATCCCATTCCTCATCATTATATTCATTACCACAGTCTCCTAAATTAGCATAATTTATAGCGGTAGGGAGATTAAGACACATTGGAGCTATTGGTCGCTTTGTTGTTTTTTTATCTTCATAGACATATTCCATTAAGGTGCAAGTATCTCCTGCATTACAATAGGAATTACAAAGTGTTTCGTTATGATAGGTCTTTAAGGTAATTTTTTCAAACCTCTCGTTAAAGCAAGGCTGTATATCAAATTTTACATTTTTTTCTGCAAGTTCTGAACCCATAATAATATCTTCAATTACTCCTTTCATTTCGCTCATGCTTTGTCGTTTATTACCAATACACACACTTTGGTTAAGATTTATTAATGCCCAGGTACCTGCCATAATTACAAAGCCCATAAGAATGACAGCTACAAGAACTTCAAAAGGTGCGCTTGCTTGAGCCTTATTACTTCTAATCAAAGATATATTTTTATTCATCTTAGAAATAGATATAGAAAAAGAATTTAAAAAGCTTTGTTTATTTTGTTGCAGGAGGGGAATTGACTGTTGGTGTAGAAGAGGTTCCTTGGTTTGGCAAATCTGCTACATTAACTGAAGTTTTCATACTGCTATTAAACATAGGTTTAATGACAGCAATTAGGACAAGAGCAACTATAGCTATGATAATAAGCATATAGAGGGTTGAAGCACCATCTCCCTGTGCCCTTTTATCAAGCCATAATCTCTTAAGCTCTTGTTTAAAGTTCATTTATATCACTTTATGCTGTTTTCTTTGGATAAATTACACAACCTGTTTCTCCACTTTCAGGAAAACCATTTCTTCCATCAGTAGGTTGGCTTGGCCACTCTGCATCTGAAAGAGAAGTATTTGAACTTCCCATTAATTCATTAGCTTTAATTGCTTCATCCAATCCAGCTTTTCCATTACTGGAACACAAAACACAAAGAACTACTCTTTTAGAAGATGTTCCTGTATATTTTAAGATTGCTTTTGCATTGCCTGTAGCATTAAAATTGCTTATGTTATCTATTTCATTTGTAAAGAAAACTTGTTCAGGATCTAATCCTGTGTCTTTAGTTACTCCTTCTGCAGCAAGGGTGTTGGCCTTTTTAAATGTTACAGCATCAGTACAATCTACTGAACCTGGATTTTGCATTTGGGTTTTTAATTTTTGTGTTGCTGCTGTTTTTGCATCCCCAGAAACCGTATTTATTCCGCCTATAACAGAAATCAAAACACCAAGTATTGCAAGCGCAACAATTGCAGCAATAAGCAACTGGAATGTTGAAGATGCTTGTCCTTTCTTTGTTAATTTAAACATGATTTATTTTCACCTTTTTTCTTTTTTTATAAAATATAAATATATTAATGAAATAATATTAACAAAATCTTTTTAAAGCTTGTTATGTATTTAGTTTGTACTTGTTTTTCTAGGATAAACTGCACAAAGGATTTTTTCATCTGTTGTTGAATTTATTGTGGTGTTTATGTCATGTGCCTGAAGAGCTTTTTCTAACCCTGTTTTGCCATTATCGCAAAGAACACACATCATTACTCTCTTTGAGCTACTCGCTCCATATTTTAAAATATTGTCTTTTGTATCAAAATTAGGTATATTTTCTGGATTAATAAAATAAACTTGTTCTGGGCCTAAACCTGTAGTTATGGTTATGCCTTCTTCTATAAGTGTAGATCTAGATTTTGTAAATAGAATAGGATCCGTACAGCCCTCTGCACCTAGATTGTTAATTTGATCTTTTATAAGCATTCTTGTGGCCTTTGTAGGGGTGCTTCTACAAGCTATTACAGTCATCATATTTGTAATTATTATTGCTAAAATAATTGAGATTACTAATTTTGCAATAAAATTAAATTTATAGTTTCTAATTTTTTTAAAAAATAAACCAACTACCCAAAATAATAAATAAAAGACAATATATGATACTGCAAAAATAAATGTTGCAGTAAAAATAAAATTAATTACGTGATTGTTAAAAACACCAGCAATAGGAAACAAAAAAACAGTTATAACATATAATACAGATACAAATAAACTACCAATTAAAAAAGAACTATCTAGTTTTTTATAAAAATCTGTATTGTGTTTTGTAGATACATTTTCTTTTTCTAATACAGAATCAATATATTCTTGATCTTCTTTTTTTTTGATATTTTCCATTTATGAAAACCCTCATAAACTATATAATTTTTCTTAATTTGAAACTATATTATAGCATGAGCTAAATTAAATATATAGACTAATATTGATGGCAACACAGCCATTAAAAGAACATCCCAGCCATTTAATTTATCTGGAGTGCTTTTATAATCGTCCCAAAGATATCTGTGTTGCTTTGTGTGTTTCTTTATGTGTAATAGATACCATAATATGCCAAAGATTAAAACAGTAACAACCCAAACAACACTAAAAGCCACAGTTTTATTTATCTGTAATAAAAATTTACCAAAAAACAACCATAAAAGACTAATTATACCATATGTTGCAGCCATAGAAAACACTGACTTAAAGATAAGCTTTGCTGTATTACTTTTAAACAAACTTACAAGATTATTAAATAACCAGATGATTACAAACAACAAAGTCATCAAAACTAATAATACAAATATAATTGTCAAGATAAAGGTTCCAACAACAAAGCCAAGTATAAGTATAATGATTGCTAAAAAAATAAATAAAATTTTAGTGAAGATGTTCATATGTTTTTTCACATTTTCATGTATTTAATTACTATATTAATAGTTGGAATTGTTTATAAACATTAATCTTATGGATTGGAAGTGTAAAGACCCTCTGGTGGTTTAATATTAAAGAAAAACACACAATATGTTGGACAAACACTTGTATCTTGAGTAAGCTGGCTTTGTGTGGTAGAATCTAATTCATCTAGTAGTGATCCTTCCCCAGATGGCATAAAATTACAATATGCCCAAACATTCATTTTCAGATGCCTTGTTTTTATTCTTAAAACATTATAGTCGTTTACTGAAAAAAGCTTTGGGCCAGCAACAAAAGCCATGCATTCTTCTGGCAAACCTGTATAATTTGTAATTGTTGTCTTTGAAATATTCCCTTTAAGCATTAAGTCCTCAATAACAAAAGGAGTTTTCGCGCTTGTCCCTGTGCTTTTAACGGCAGAGATAAGACCTTCTTTTAGTTTCTGGTTGCTTACTATTATTAATTGATTTTGGGTGCTATTAATCATATTCATAATAATAACAAGAATTGCTGCACCAAGAATAAACCCGATAAGTAGCCTATAGGCTTCAGAAGCTGAATCATCTCCTTTTTGATTTAATTTTAAATTCATAATACCAAATTTGCTATTATTATAGTTAATATAAACAAAACAACTGCAACTGGAAGAGTTTGCGATATCCTGTATTTTACTAATGTCATATTTTCTTGTTCAATCATTGTTGTAAAATAAGTCATTATTAGAACAATCTCAATCAAATAAATTGCAACAATAATAGTAAAAGAAGTTGCACTTGCAAGCTTGCCAATAACATCAACATTAATGGCCGTGCCAAAAGAAGATACAGCACTTAAATCCATTCCTAATTCTGCAAGATTTGTACTTTCTAAAGATTTTGCCATATCTTGTATCGCCCCAGAACTTGCAACAGAAGCCAGAGTAGAAATAACAACTTTATGAAGAGTTGTTGTTACACCAAGAATAATCGGACCAATAAACTTAGCCATACTATTTAATGTTGCAGTAATCTCAGCAATGAGAACAGAAAGCAAACGATTAATCTCATCAGTATTTCTTAGTTGCATAGAATATGAGATTAAGGTTTTTGCAGCAACATTAACACCCATCTGCACAGAATCAACAACAAGTTGCATAGCACTATTAATTATTGTTGAAGGATTATTCTTTAATGCACCATAATTTCTATCAAAGACAGCAGATTGTAAAGTTAAACCAAGTATTCTGATATTATCAACAGTTTTGCCAAAAATATCCTTTGCTACAGTAGACTTTGGCAAAAACCTTCTAGTATGATCAAAAGCATCTTCAATTGGCTTGTTTTCTCCAAGTCTGCTTGCAATAATATAGAGTGAGTCTTTAAATTCTTTTTCTTGAGTTTCGGTTGCAAGTTGTATTTTTCTCTTATAGACACTTGTAGTGTACGCCCATAAAGAAATTGAAGCAGCAACTGCCAATAATATGGAAAAAATCAGATAATAAGGAGTTATTGAATTTTTAGGGTCTTGCCAAAACCTTACTTCATCAGCACACATAAATGTAGGGTCTGCTAATTGTTGTTGCCTTTCTTCTCTTGTACAGTCCCAGTTTGGGGTGGCTGTGCCATGTTCCCTTTCTAGAATCTTTTCTTTGGTCATACCATAAGATTTTTGTAAAGTAAAGCCAATCGCAGTAAAACCTACTAGAAGTATTGCAATAATTATAAAAACATTAATTTGAGTATTTTTAATTCTTAAATGATTCTTTTTTGGAAGTCCAGGAAAATCAGAAGGAATATTTGGTGGTTGGTAGGTTGGTGGCCTTTTTTTAATAACATTTCGAGCATATAAAAAACAAGCAAGTGGTATAAAAATATTATAAATTAAAATCAAATAAATTGGTTGAGCAAGAGCAGAACCAGAAAATGCTGAGCCGACAGGTAAAACAATAATCAATAATAATGGTAATAATATACCTAGATAAAACATAATTGTTGCTGGCTGATTTAAAGTTCTGGCATAGTCTTCAAGTTTGCCTTTTACAGAATCTAGAGTTTCAGACATAGTCTGATCAAGAAGCTGATATCTTTTGCTTTCTGAAGATTCAATAATTGATGCTCTAATCTTCATTAATCCTTTCTTTAATTCTATAGAAATATCTCCCCAACGATAAGCCAAATCATCTAAACCTTCAGCAACACTGTTTTTTATTCCAACCTTTACTTCCCACAATAATTTTTTAAGATCTTCTGCAATCTTTCCATGTCCATGTTCTGAAGCAAACTCTATTGCTTTTTCTAGATTAGGAACTAGTTTCATAGACATTATCATATAACCTAATATCTCAGGAACAAAAGTTAGTGCCTTAATCTTCTCATCAGAAACTTTCTTTAAAGGATATCTTTGAACAGAAATAAAAGCAAAAATAAAAAGACCAAAAGGTATTCCAAAAATCAAGAATAAAGCCATCATTGAACTACCAAAGGCTTCAGATAATATACTATATAGAAAAAAATAAGATAAACCAGAAATTAACAAAGCAAGAAACAACCCTGCAAACAAAACAAACTTTGTTGTTGCTGTATATTCTTCTGCTGTTAAATCCCAATCAAGAAAATCAATTGCCTTTTGATATTCTTCATTGTATTTCCCATTAACTCCAAGGCTTGGAAACTTTTGATGAACCTTTTTACATAAAGTTACATATTTATTAGATGTTCTTTTTGTAAGCTTATCTGATGGTTTAGAAAAATCCCTGGAATCTACTGATATGGAACTATAAATTTCGCCAGGGTTCTCTACAGAAGCCTTGAATTTTTTATATTTATCAGACATTATACATCTATTTTTTAATAATAAAATATATTTATAGAGGAAAGAAACATTTAAATACATGTTTATTTTATATTTTATTAATGTAATAAAAATTAAGGAGCGATTCAATGGGATTTAAAATCATACAAGATAAAAACAAATGTGTGGGTTGTGGAGCTTGTGTTGCTGTTTGCCCAGATAATTGGGTACACCAAGGCGATAAACCCGTACCAAAAAAAGTAAAAATTACAGAAATAGGCTGTAACCAGGTTGCTGCAGATAGTTGCCCGGTTTCTTGTATAAAGATTGAAAAAGAATGAATAAGTTATATTTTGGAACTGCGGGAATTCCAGGTATATCAAATGGAGTAATACCAAAGGTAAAAGATCAAACCACCAAAGGAATATTAGAAGTTGCTTCTTTTGATCTTGATGCTTTAGAGATTGAGTTTGTTAGAGGAGTTTATCTTAAGCTTAATAACAAAGAAAAACTACAAGAGATAAGAAAGACCGCAGAAGAAAAAAACATTCTTCTTAGTATTCATTGTCCTTATTATATCAACCTTAGTTCTTTTGATCCAGAGATTATTAGAAATAGCATAGGTTATATTACAAACTCACTATTAGTTGGACAAGAAATCGGTTCCAAAATCGCATTGTTTCACCCTGGCTATTTTCAAAACCAAGAAAGGGCAATTGTTCTTGAAAAAATATCTCTTGGCCTAGAGAAGATAATCTCAGAACTTGACAAGCGTGGAAATAAAGAAAAAATAAATATTGGCTTAGAGCTTACAGGAAAAGAAACGCAAGTCGGTTCTCTTGAAGACATCTTTTATTTCTATGATAAATACAAAGAAGAAAGGGTTTTACCAGTAATTGACTTTTCTCACCAGCACGCCAGAAAAAACGGATATTTTAAAGAGCAAAAAAATATAAACTCTTTTTTTGAAAAACTAAATAGTTATCCAGATTATGTTAAGCAAATGCATTGCCATATGTCAGGAATTGAATATTCACCAAAAGGCGAGAGAAACCATGTTATGCTTGAAGATAAAGTAAATGATTTTCCTTACAAAAAGATCCTTGAAAAATTGGTAGAGAGTAAAGCAAACGGTGTTATAATTTCAGAAAGCCCAATACCTCACAAAGATGCCCTACTTCTAAAAAAAGAATATGAAAAGATAAAATAAAATTATAATAAATCCCAATCTTTTCCATCACTCTTTCCTTTTAATCTTTCTTTTGCTGAAAGAGTATTTTTTGGAGAAATACCGTGTCTTTGTGGAATTGGTTGCTGAGCAGATCTTTTCATAATATTTGATTGTCTTGCTTCTAAATCATCAATGTCTTTATCATTTTCTTCAGCCACATATTCTTTTTCTGCAACCTCTATCTTTTCAATATCGTCATTATAAGGGTCATCTTTTCTAATAACCTCACAATCACTTTCTGGGCCTGCTGCTTTTAAAGTTGGTTTTGCACTGCTTGTTGCTGCTGCATATCTTTGACTATCTTTTGATTTCTTCATAACATTTATTTTATCTATGCTGTCTTGAGACATAGCCCCAATATAACCACATTGCCTACATTTTTGGCTACCACTTGCATAATCTAATCCTACATTCAAAGAATAACATTTTGGACAATATTTATATAATACCATTTTAAATTCACCTTTTTATTTTTTTAATTAATATGATAAATACAAATGTTTAAAAGCATATTTTTTATTTAATCTATAATATAACATAACAGAAAGGAGTGTAAAACAAAATGATCAATAACAAAAATACAGGCGTAATCGCATATGGAGTAAAGACAGGGATCATTACCCCAAAAGATAAAATTGTAGAAATTATAAAAACAACATTTAAGAAAAACCCAGAACTTTTAAAAAATGAAGATATTTTGTGTGTAAAAGAAGCTGTTGTTGCAATCACACAAAACAATTTCGTAAATCTTTCAGATATAAGTAAAGACATTAATAACAAATTAAAACTCAAAAAAAATTCAAAAATAGGAGTGTTGTTTCCAATAACTTCAAGAAACAGATTTTCTTTAATACTTCAAGCAATTGCAAGTTCAGTACCTAATGGAAAAGTAATAGTGCAATTGTCTTTTCCTGCTGATGAACAAGGAAATCAAATAATTTCTGAAGATTTCTTAAGAAAGAAAAAATTAAAATCAGAAGATAAGATTACTTTACAAATGATTGGAAAAAACAGATTTTTACATCCAGAAACTGGAATGGACTATATAAAATTCTATGAGGATATTATTAAGGAAAAAGGGGCAAAAGCAGAAATTTTTCTGTCTAATAACCCAGAAGATATTATTAAATCAAAAATTGATGGGTTAATAATTTCAAATGTACATGATAGAAATAATTTGCTTAAAAAAATAAAACCGAAATTTAAAAACACAATCACACTTCAGGACATCTGCTCTGACAAAAATGAAAAGGCACACTCTGAATATGGGCTTTTAGGTTCAAACATACTTGATCCTGACAAAGGGCTATTAAAATTGCCACCAAGAGATGCAGACAAGGTTTGTCTTGAAATTCAAAAAATGGTCAAAAAAGAATTTAAAAAAAATATAGAAGTTATGGTGTATGGCGATGGGGCATATAAAGATCCAGATACTGGAATTTATGAACTTGCAGACCCTGTATGTGCATTTGGAGTAACACAAGGAATTCAAAATACAAGAAGAGTGGGTGTAAAAACCAAATATCTAATGCAAAAACTCTATAGCGAAGGCAAAAGCAAAGAAGAAATAATAAAAGCAATAGAAAGAGAAAAGAAAAGAATAATGAGTGGAACAGACAAAGGGGAAATTGCTTGTGAAGGAACTACACCAAGAAAAGTTAAAAACCTTGTAGCAAGTCTTGCTGATTTAGTTTCTGGTAGTGCAGATGCAAACACACCTGTTGTTATTGTAAGAGGTTTTATATAGAATAATTAGAAATTAATTTTTGCTTTTCTTTATCTATAATTCCTTGAGCTGCGATAATTCCGGTTATTGCTGCACCAACAATGTTACCAGAAACTCCTGCACCGTCTCCAACCATAAATAAATTTTTAATTTGTGTTTCAAGATATTTATTTGTTTTTATCTTTGTAGATCTGAATTTTACTTCTGGAGCATAAAGAAAAGTGGAATCTCCTTTTAAGCCAGGAAGAATCTTATCAAGCATTTCTATTCCTTCAATTAGATTTTTTGTAATTCTGTAAGGTAAAGCTAACCCAATATCTCCAGGTATTGCCTCCTTTAAAGATGGAGAAATATGAGCATGTTGTAATCTTCTATATGTGCTTCTTCTGCCAGCCTGTAAATCTTTAAATCTTTGAACAATTGGCTTTCCTCCACCAACTAATGTCGCACCTTGTGCTACAAAGTTTGCATAAAGTCTTGTGTTTTCAAGTGGCTCTGTTAACTTGACTTCTGTGACTAATGCAAAGTTAGAGTTTTTACCATCTAGGTTATGATTACTATAGCCATTAACGCAAACAAAATCATCATACTCTTCAGTAGCTACATAGCCATTAGGACACGGACAAAAAGTTCTAACCACATCATCATATGTTTTAGAATACATTAGGTATACTGTTTCATACATTAATTCTGCGTGCTTTGCAATCAGTGCAGCAGGGAATTCTACTCTTACTCCAACTTCTATCTTATCATAGAGCTTTTCAAGATTATATTTTTGTGAGAGTTTTTCAACCCAAGAAGAATTGTATCTGCCTGGTGCACAAATTACATATTTTGCATTAAGTTCAGTGCCATCAATTAATTTTACTCCATAAATCACATTATCCTTAACAAGCAAATCAACAACTTCTGTGTTTGGCAATAACTCTATGTTATGTTTCTTAAGGTGATTTTCTATATTTTGAATAACAGCAGGAAGTCTATCTGTTCCAACATGTATTGTTTTACGAATAAATAGTTTAATATTATTTTTTTGAGCAATATCAACAATTTCCTGTGTTTTCTTTAAATCTTTAGGATAATATTCTGGAGGCACTCCAAAATCAATAAATAGTTTTTCAACATAATCTAGATATTCTTGATATTCAGATATAGAATAAAGATGAAACATCTTTTCGTGGCTTAAGACAGGAGTAAAATGAAGCTTACCATCAGAAAAAGTCCCAGAACCACCAAAGCCAGTCATAACATCTGTTTTTTGCCTGTTTTCTACCAATTGCCCTTTATCTATCAATAATATTTTAAGATCTTTAGTAGAAACTGATTTTGTTAATTCGTATGCTGAAAAAATACCAGCAGGTCCTGCACCTATAATAATAATGTCGTAATTGTTTGTCATTAAATAATTATAAACCTAAAATAATTTAAATATAATTGTATATCAAATTGTTTGTGTAGGTAAAAATGACAAAACTAAAAGAAATCTCTATTGTATGATATCATCTATATCAGAAATAACAAAACCACTTGCTTTAGGGTGGCCATTGCCACCATATTTTCTTGCAATTTCGGAACAATCAATTGATTTAGATCTTAAACTTACTTTATCAAAATTTTGTTTTTCTCCTGATTTTGCATAACTCTTATACCAAACAATAACCAACTCAATATCATCGTAATCTTTATTATTAAAAATATAATCAGAAACAAAACCAGGCTTAAACTGAGAATTTAAAACAAAAGCATTATATCCTTCAAAGGTTGTTTTCTTGCCTTTATTTATGTCATCTTTTACTTTTGTTTTTATATAAACATCTATTAGTTTTCCTTGATTAGCGATTTCTGCTATTTGAGAATTAAAATATTCATCATTGAAATATTTCAAGAAAAGATTTATAATTTCAAATTCTTTTTCTGGATTGTCTTTGTCATTAATTTGCATATATAAAAAATCTACATATTGTAATATTTCATTAGAATTTGGCAATTCCCATTTCCAGATATCCATATCCTCAACATATCTTGAAAAAAGACAAGGCTTTTTATCAAAATATCTCCAAACGATTGTTGATGTTGCCATCAAATCGTGTCTCATGCCAGGTATATCATATTTAGAAAGCTCATCTATTGTGTTTTTGTGATGATCAAACCATATGAAGTTTTCTTTATATTTCTCTAAAAGCTGAAGCATAATGTTTTTATTAAAACAGAAATCTAAAACAACAACCCTATCAAATCTATCCCAATCAAAACCACAATCAGAGAAATATTCAAAAATATTCTTTATACCATAATGCACTTCAAAAAAGAAATAATCTTTTCTAAGATCTTCATAGCTTGGAATTTTGTTGTCGTGATTTTGCATATAATCGTTATAAGTAAAACCTAAAGCAGAAGTTAACCCATCAACATCATTATGATAAAAAATTAGTGTTTTCATATTTATTTCGCTTTATTATTTATAAATAAATAAAATATAAAAAGATTAAAAAGAGGTAGGTTATTTATATTTCTGTTTTTCATTTATAAACCATACAAAAACCAAAAATATTATCAAAATCAATATAGTTAATATAAGATAATTTGAATTGAATAATGGTTTCTTAATTGGTTTTGTAATATTTTGATCAGTCATGCCGGTTACTACTACTGCTTCTGTTGTTACATTTGTAGAATCTCTTGCAACCAATGTGGAGTTCTCTGCAGATGTTGTCATCATGTCTACTGAATTTAGCTGAGTTGAACCTTTCCCTGTTGCAGAACCCAAATTCATAAACAACCCTAACATAACAAGTAAACCTAGACCAACAACAACACAGATTAACAAGGTTAAGAAAAGCTTAGTTTCGTTAGGCCTTAATATTCCTTTTCCTTTTAAAGTTAAAGAATAATATTTCCATTTTCTTAAAGAAGCTTCTTTTCTAACTAGGCCTGCCTTTGAAAGAACATCTAGATGTTCCTTGATTGTTGGGCCACTAAGTTTTAAGGATTTTGAAAGATCAGAAAGAGTGTGTTTTTTCTTATCTAATTGTTTAAGTATATTTAAACGGGTATCTGAAGCTATTGCTTTTAAAGTATCTTTGTCAATAGTGATCTTCTCATCCATATAAACAATTTAGGTTCTTTGTGTTTTTAAATATTAGTATTTACTTAGGACAAAACCTAAAAGCATAATTTAAATTGATTTTTGTTATATTATTATATTGATCTTCATATGAGTTTAAACTTTAAACAAACACCATCGCAACAAAAGCGAGACTTTAAGTATTCTGTACTGGATGGAATTTTCTGGGCAATAATGTATTATCTTACGGCAGTTTTCTTAACGCCTTATCTTTTAGAACTTGGGGCTAACAGTTTTGAGGTTGGATTATTATCTTATGCTCCATTATTAATAGCAGCAATTGTTTGCTTTTTTTCATACGATATCTTAAAACTATTTAATTCCAAAAAACAAATGGTTTTTTTCTTTGTAATGGTGCATGCGGCCTTATGGATACCAATAGGCTTTTCGCATGTTTTGTTTGATGGTAAAACACAAGTTTGGTTTGTGTTAATTATAGCAACAATAATTACAATCATTAGCCAATTTACTGGACCTGTTTATACCGACTGGATAGGAAAGTTATTTGACATAAATAAGATTGGAAACTATAATGCTCGAAAAAGTGTAATTCTACAATTGATTTCAATCATACCTTTAATTCTAGCAGGATATCTATTACAAGCAATAAACAACAAAAATAGTTTGCTTGGATTTACAATAATCTTTATATTTGCAGGATTTTGTAGATTTATTTCTGGATTATTTATTAACACAATGAGTCAAACAGAAGACAAAGAAGAGATAATAAAAGAAACTGTACACAAAAAAAAGCCAATGTTTTCTGTATTTAAAGAAGAGATGATAAAAGACAAGACCTATCTTTACTTTATGATTGTTATTCTTATTTACTATTTTAGTATTTACATTACTATTCCATACAATAAGTTCTATTTACTTGAAATCATAAAACTAAGCTACACAAAATATCTAACTTTAGAAATAATTGCAATAATAGGCGTTGTATTAAGCCTTTTCTATTGGGGAAAAGCCTGTGATAGGTTTGGGGCAACAAGAGTACTTAAGGCAACAATGATTTTCATACCTCTTTATCCATTAGCATTAATTTCTGTTCCAAATAACCTTGCGATATTAGGATTTCTAATATTTATTGATGCCTTTATTACTGCTGGTCTTGGGTTATCAATAACAACTTATATCTATCAAAATCTTCAAAAAAACCTAATAACCCACTATACTTTTTTTATGGTATTTCAAGCAGCTGCATTAACTGTTGGTGCCCTCTTTGGTACCTTAATAAATAAAATTGCAACAAACTATTATGGCACAGAAGCACACGGACTTTTAATTGTTTTTGCAATTGGTGTTTTCTTTAGAATAATTACTGCGATATTTACAAGCAAAATAAAAGATAAGAGGCCATCATCAAAAAGTGAAAAAAATATAGTTATGGAAATAATTACCTTTAGACCTGTGCGTTATGGCATAATTGCATTAACAAAAAGATTTGAAGTAAATCAAAAGAAGATTACACAAAAAGTTGGACAGACAACTGCACACCTCCAAAAAAACCTTCACAAAACTGCTAAAAAAATAGTTAAGACAACAAAAAAAGCAATAAAAGAAACAAAAAAAATATTAGAAAAATAAATCAGATCTCAAAAACAATTGGCTTTTTTATATCTCCACCAATTTTATTAAGTAAAAGAATATTTTTTTTCTTTTTCCTTGCCATAGTAATTGCCAAATCTTGATATGTTCTGCCAATGTGAGTGATTTTGTTTTTGCCATAGTAGGCTTCTAATGTCATTGGTCTTGTTGGAGTTATTAATCCATTTCTTCTGTTTCCTCTGCCTGTTGCACCACTATCTCCCATTTCTAGAGATGTGCCTGTCTTTGTTAAAAATTGCAGTTCTTTTGTGTCTCCAATATTTATTTGTATGTTCTTTATTTTAAATTTGGCTTTTAATTTCTCTTCTAATTGTTTTTTATATTTAAAATATTCTTCTTTAGACTTAAAGTTGTTAATAAATGCTAGAGCAATATATATGTGCTTTTCTTTACCATCAAAAACAAACATTACTTTGTTATCTCTTCCTATGTTCTTGTCTGTTTTATGAAGATTATCAATATAGTTTCCAATTTCCTTTACTAATTTTTCATTTTTGCTTTCTGGAAGACCAACAGCAAAGCTTGTGTCGTTTGCCTTTTGACATGCAAAGATATCGTTAAGATCAGGACTGCCTTGATTTAAGAAATTATAAACCTCATATTTCATGCCTTTCTTTATTTCAAAAGACAAAATGTCTTTTACGGTTTTTTCTAAAATGCCATCAATGTTTTTTAACTTAGTGTATTGCCCTGCAAAAACTATCTTTACTGGATTTGTAAATTTGTTATTTTGGATTTCTCCTGCACAAACCATTGTTTTATCAACATTATAATGTTTTGGACTTCCATAGACCTTATTGTATTCTCTGAACAACTCTTCAGATAACCTTTCAGAAAGATCATCTGCTATTGTGTCAGGATGACCAATTCCTTTTCTCTCAATTACTTCTATATTTTTCATAGTTCTCACCTTTTTTCTTTGTTGCTTATTAGTAACTGATTAGTGCAAGCAATTTATAAATGTTTTGTGCCATTAGTTACTATTGTAAAGCTCTAAGAGTTACTAAAAAATAAAATGGTGAAAAAATGGTTTCTGAATACAGGGTTAGCCCATATTTTTCTAAAGAGCAAATAAAGTTGATTGATGATCTTGTAAATAAAATAGGGTGTTCAAGAGCAGATGTTGTTAAACAGCTTGTCCTTATAAAACTCACAGAAATGGGGTATTTTAATAAAGAAAAAATAAAATAGCTATATAAACATATTCAAACAAAATATATAGAGTGATTTGAAAATAGGAAGAAGAATATGAATAATTCAAAGATACAAAAAATACGAAAAAAATGGTTCCACAAATCAGAACATGCAATAAACAAATTAATAATTTATTTAGGTATGTTCTTATTAACTATTACTGCAATAGTTATGGCACATGATAAAGGATGGATTTCTATAAATTTAGGAGTAATCGCCGCCTTAAAAACAGCATCTATTATACTTTGGACTTATTTTATAGCGACCATTTTTATTAGATTAACTCAAACACAAGTATTCAAGATTTTTGATGAAAGTGTTGAACCTGAACAAAAATTGTTATTAAGTAAATTTTATATTTCATTTATTTATCTTTTATCAACCGCCTTTGTGCTTTGGAAAATGGGTGTTACTCAAGAAAATATCGCTTTAGTTTTAGGATTTTTAGCAACAGGTATTGCATTTGCTGTCAGAGATGTTATTCAATCTTTTTTTGTTTGGTATGTGCTCCTTACAAAAAAACTATTTAGGATTGGAGACTATATAAAAATAGATGATGAAGAAGGCATTGTTAGGCATATTGGAACTTTCTTTGTTTTTATTGAACGTATTAATACTGATTTAAAAGGTGTAGTAAAAATACCAAATAAAATTTTCTTAGAAAAAAAAGTAATAACATATAGTGGGGGCGTCAATGTTCCTGTGATAATAAAAGCGCCAATCAATTCTGTGGATCTTAAAGATGTTGATGGGAAAATAAAGGAAATAAAGAATAATTTATTAAAGAAATACCCTGATTATAAAATTGACCCTAAGCTTATTTCAAGCAAAGAATTTATTTACCTACATTATGACTTTACTGTGCCAAAGTCGCAAAATCTTGCAGAAATAAAACATAACTGTTTTGAAGAAACATATAAGTATTTCAAGGGGATAAAATAAATCAAAAATATAAAACATTTTATTTCTCGGTAGTTCTTACATATAGTTGGACAAAACACTATTTTTAAACTTTCTGCATCTTGAGATTATTATGTCAAAATATCCTTTTCTTGCAAGTCCGATTGAAACAGAAAGATTAATACTTGTAAAGCCAGAGATGAAATACACTGGTCGCATGCTAGAAATTTGGAAAAACCCCAAAATGACTAAATTAAATTCTGTAAATCAAATAACACTTACAGAAGCCAAAAATAATATGAAAAAAAGAATAAAAAACCAAGGAGATACCCAAATTTCTTTCTATGCTCTTTTGAAAGAAAATAAATATCTGATTGGATCAGCAGGTCTAAATATCTCAGAACACAACAACTCTGCAGAACTTGGCTACGGAATTGATGCCAAATACTGGAAAAATGGCTATTGCACAGAGCTTGTAAAAGCAGTGCTTAATTTTGCATTTACAAAAACTAACCTACATAGAATATGGGCTACACCTGCTGTTAAAAACAAAGCATCTTGTAAAATCCTTGAAAATTGTGGATTTAAAAGAGAAGCCATACTTAAGGATTCAGCATATTATTTTGGGAAATATTATGATGAAGCATACTATACCCTTTTTAGAAAAGACTATCTTAAGAAAAAGAATTAACTTCATCTTTTGTTTGTATATTCAATTGCTTTTCTTACAAGCTTGTTTGTCATAACCTTTGAAAGCTCAAGATAAAACATATATTCCCCTATTGTTGTAGGAGTGGTTTCTAAAGTATATTCAATTGGCCTTAGTTTTGAAATTTTATAAAATAAAGCAATCTTTTCTTTTAGTTTGGGGTCTCTTTTATCAAAGAAAGAAGTTCTACTAAGTTCCTCTAAGGAAAAAGGAGATTTCTCGTTTTTTAAATTTCTTTTAATTTTATTAACGATATCAATATATTCTTTTTTCGTTAAAGATACATCGAATAACTTGACATCAGCAAAAAATCGATTTTTATCTAAATTGCTTTCTTTAAATGTTTTCCTTTTTCTTCCGTGAACATTCCCTTCTTCGTAAACCTCTCTATGTTGATTAAATTCTTGATTAAATCTTGTATCTTTAGATGTTATCCCTGCTCTTGTTCTAAAAACTTGAATAATTGGAAGATTATTTGGGTTTTCTTTCTCTGGGTTATTTAATCTTATTTGTAATCCATTTCTTATAGACCTAAAAATTGCTGCATGAACTGTAGAATGCGTTCTTTCAATCCATTCTTTTGATGTCATTTTGTATTTTGGTTGAATAAGATATGCAGGGATATCTATGTTTTCAACAAAAGCAGGTTTGTTTGTCTTAAATCTGTTCTTTTTAACATCTCCTCTTAAACGAAACTGTGTGCCTATTTTTCTAGCCACGTCTTGTCTAAAAGAGGTTACTTGTCTTCTCATTCTCATTGGTCTCATATTTTTTCTGAATTTTTAGGTTATATTTATAATAATGTATTTTACCATTATTTATATAAATGTTTTTTTATAGTTATATAAATTATTAACACAAATAGTTGGACATAATGCAAAGCATCTTTTTAAAAAGATATCGCAGATAATGTATTTTATATATTATATTATTTGTTATAATTATAAGGAGGGATTAAATGAAGAAAAAGAATGCTACCAGTACTAGAACAAAAAGCACTAGATCAAAAAGATATTCTGAAAAGTTATATGTTATTGCAATAGCCGCTTTAATTATTGGTGTGCTAATAGGTGCAGTTATTAGCAATTTAAAAACCTTAGGAAAATCCACAGCTACTTTAACTGATTCATCTCCAATTTCAGAATGTTGTTACGGATTAAATTCTAATGGATCAACTTACACATACGGCATCTCTTCTGCTTGTTGTATTTTAATGGATGAAAAATACACAGGATATATAACAAATAAATGTACAGAAGATGCATATAATCAAGAAGAATGTAATGCTGATTTTAAAAGAATAATGTCAGAAACTAACTAAATAGCTTTTAGCTATTTCTTTTTTTATTTTTTAAAGAAAACACATAATTATCTCATTTTCTCTATTTTTTGTGCAAATCCAACTTATTTTATTTCATATTTCGCACTGGACACCTACCCCCCCGAAAATACCCCCCGTTTTAAGGAGCATATATATCTGGTGATGTAATATGTTTAGGAATAGAAATAGATACAAGGACAACATCTGCGTTATGTATAAATCTGTTGATGATCTTATACAAAGAAATAGAAGTTTGATAGGAAGAACTAAAATTTCCAATTACGCAGACACAAAAAGGAGATACTTTACTAGATATTGATTTTTTGCCAAAGCGCACTTCTACATAACATTTTCTTTCCCCTTAAAAGAAATCTGAAGATAGAAGAAAACCTTTGCCAAATGATCTACCCCTAAATGTAAAGAAAAGTCTAAAGAAAAAAAGGAGGCGATAACAAAACATCAAAAAGCGATAAAAAACACAAAAAATAGAAAATTTCTGGTTTTTGGCAAGTTTTAACTAGCCAAAACACCCAAAAACCAAATAAAATAACGGAAAAAAGCACTTTTCTCTAACTATCGGTCGGCTTAATAGCTCTTATACGGAAGATAAGAAAGTTATTAACAAGGAACGCGCCTTTATGTATAAGGTTTTCTTTTATGATATTTACCTTTGCCTATTAAAATAAATATCTAATATATTTTTATTTAGTTGCTCTATAAATTGGCCCCCATTAGAATACCCGTAATTTACACGTACTAATTTTCCATTTCTATAATATAAAATAGCAGGAATGCCTTTTAATGAATTTGGCAAGTCTCTTTTCATAAGATTATATTCGATAAATTCATTAAAATTCGCCTCCCCAAAATATAGATTGTATGTATGCGTATTTTTAATTTTTTGATTTTTAATAAGGTCTAGCCAATTATTAATTGTTTTCTTTGACTGTAAACAAGGAGCACACACTTCTGAACCCACAACAATAATTGAATTAGGATAATCAGTTAAAAATTGGTTTATGTGATCAGATAAAAGCAATTTGTTAATTTTTAGTTTTTTAATATTTTTTTTATTATATTTTTTATCAACTAATTGCACACGTTCTATTTTTGGTTTGGTTTTAGTAATGCGTGCATTAACTTTGCGTTCTGCTTTTGCTTGTAATCCTGAAAATGCAAGGGTTCCACCCAAAACTAAAAGACCTGCTTTTTTTGCTATACTTGTTTTTGCTACTCTTGCTTTTTTTGCAACATTAATATTTATTCTGGCCTTCATAACACTCACAAATTAAATAAAATAATAATTTAAATAGGCCTATTTTTAAAAAAATAAAAAGCGCCTATTTTCAGGCACTATTTTTAGAAATAATTAAATATCAAAGCAACCTATTTTTCTGCAGAACACTTTGGACCTGCACACTCCCAATATTCATAAGGGTCACCGTCTGGATCTACTCCTGATGCGTGATTGCTTGTTTTTACCCCAAAATAACAACAATCGTCTAGTTGTGGCATCACACCACTTTCGTTGACAACTTTTTCTTTTATTACATGTATTGTTGATTCCCCAAATTCATTTGTCACTTTGAATATTTTTGTTTTTGTAACTGCCTTATCATTTATTGAAGATAGTGCTCTTTTTGCATTTCCTGAAGTCATTGGGCTAACTAAGAAAGTGCCTATTAACACACCAACCACTAAAGCCACAAGACCCCAAATAATTAATTTTGTTTGATCTTTTTTCATGTTTTCATCTCTCCTTTATATGTAAACTTTTTTAAGTTAAACAAATATTTCTATTAAAAAAAGAAGAAGGAAATGTTTATAAATATACATTACATAAAACAAAAAACACCTGTCCAAGTATTTGTGCTAAAATCTTTTTTCAATATCATAATTGGCAAGAACACACATTGACAAAACACAATTACAGATGTTTGTTACTTGCCAGTATATTTGCGTTTAACCTTTAAACCAGCCAAAGGTCTAAGATTAAATGAATAAACAACAAATAAGTTATTTTCCTTCATTATTTCTACAAGCAATGCCTCATTATAAGCTATTTTTTTGTTTATCATCAAAGAAATAGCCCCCACTATTGCATTAGTTGAAGGCACAAGTATTTTGTACACTAATTGAATATCTTCCACTAGGCATTTTAACTCATTAGCTGGTTTTTTCTTAGCCATGTGTGAAATAAAGGCGATTAAATCAGGTTCTGTTATATAGGCACTATTATTCATACCTTTATCAAGAATCAGAGTCGCCGCTCTCTTGTTTTTATTATTTCCTGAAAATGCAGCAATTAAAACATCTGCAGAAATTACAAAAGAACTAATTTGTGTCATTTTTTACCACCTTTCTTTGGTTTTACCAATTGTGCACGCAACCTATTGATCGCTTCATCTTTCTTATTCTCTTGAGATTTTAAAGACTCAACAATTGTCTTACTTATCGCGTCTTTTCTAGTCCCATACTTTCTTTTTGCCATTTCCCTTAAAAGTTTTTCGGATTCTGAATCCATTGATATCGTTATAACCCCCACTATATCACCATTTCATTCCATATAATATTAATTAACTATAAAGAACAAAGAGTTTATAAATACGAAGGTTTTATTTAATTTACTATTTAAATAATCTATTATTTAAATAATTAATTACTTAAATAATGACAAAACACCAAACACCAAAGTTTAACAAAATACCAAAAATAAAAAACGCCACTAAAAACAAAAAATTAAATTTACGAAAAATTATTTATAAAATTTACAATAATCTGTAACCTGGCAACAATCTAGTTTTCTTTTGTAATAAGATATATAATTAGAACTACAATCTACATTACTCATATCGATCAGAGTAATTCTGCCATAGTGGAACGGTAATTTTAAAGCCCCAGAATTTAACTTTTCTTCAAGAGTGTTATATGTTACTTTTGCAGGGGCACCAGGACCTGATGCATGAATATATTGATGATTGCCATTTGGTAACTTTTTGTCATAAATACCTGCGTGACCAAAATAATATTTAGTGTGTAAAAATAACAAATCTCCTGATTGTAGTTTATCCAAATCTGCTCTAGTTTCTATAGTACCAACAATACCTAAAATGTGTCCTTTACGTAAATCAGAATCTTTTTTCTTAACTGGCTCTATAAAATCAGCAATTGTACAATCATTTTCGAATATTTCTTTACAGGAAGTAGATCCATCTATGTAACCTAAATCTCTCATTACTACATATAATAACCCCACACAATCAATTCCTTTCTTCAGTTGAAAACCCCCATCTAATTTATATCCATTTCTGCCACCAAAAATATATTTAGTTCCTAAATTTGCATAATGCCTTGCTCTTTCCGCAATTTTTTGAGAAAACTCATTTTGTTCTAAATATTCTATATCTCCTTCCCCTATATTATTTGGGTCTTCATAATAATCAGTTTTTGATTTTCTGTCTTGTGATATTTTTTCAAGTTGTATTAATTGCGCATTTGTTAGATTTATATATGTTTTAGGATATATATCTGGATTTAATATAACATCTTTTATATTTTTTATATTTGTGTTTTTAGGCACATATATTCTTTTTACTCTATTTCTTATATCCTTAGTTAATATACTTATTTTCTGACCATCCACTGTACTTTCAGCAATTAATGGTAGTCCTGTTATTGTTTTTCCAATATATATTGCTAAATGAGTATATTCTCTATTTTCATCATTATATTTACTTGTGGGATTATAGATCCCTATTATTGCACCATCAACTAATATATCTATATATTGATAATATGTCTTACCATCTTGAACTTCCTTATTTTCTTTACAGCAATTTTTCCCAGTAAATGCATTCTCTTCGCAAACAGATTTTCCTACACAAACATCTGATGCTTCCCAGATTAAATTGTAATTGTCTATTGCCCCTTTCTTAGTGTCGAAAGCCCATGCATGAGCGCCTGGATTTAGGTAATTTTGGAATCCATTAACATAGGTGTTTTGTCCAAAATCCATAACATACTTTACTGGATAATTTGCTTTTGCAGGAACTAATAAAAGTTTATCATAGTTATAATGCCCCAAGTCCTTTTTTAGCATTAATTTTATGTTTTTATCTTCCAGAGTTTTAAGATAAACATTCTTTTTAGTGTCCCAGTATTTGTGATCTAGTTTCTCGTAGGCACCTAATTTAGAAGATGAAAGACCTGTACTTAAATTATATTTTAAAAAATATTGAGGGTCTCTAAAATATTTCCTCTTTATTACAAGATAATTAATTAATACCCTTACCTCTTTTGTGCTCTTTATATTTGCTCCATCTTTTACAAAAAAAGCAGTTGGCTTAAAAAGATCAGAAAACTTGCCTGCATTATATATTTGCTGAGCATTATCTTTATTAGACAAACTTGCTAAAACATAAATTGAATTAATACTGTTTTCATTTTCAAGTACAAAGTCCTCAAAAGAAAATGGATTACTTGATTTTTCACGACTATTTTTTATAAGATAATTAAGTTCTTTAATATAATCAGAGGTAAATAAAACTGTAGGACCAAAATCATCTTTATTATTCTTTATAGCATTAATTAAGAACCCAAAGTAGCCATTGTCGTTATTGATTATGCCATTATATCCTAAATTATAAAATTTGTTTTTGTTGCCATTATATACATTATTAAGCAAATGTGTGTTGATTTCTTTAAAATCACCTAATGCAAGATACTGGAATTGCTCTTCTTCTGCTAGCTGTAATGGCAAAGTGTTTGAAATTGTGGTTGTCTGCTTTGAAGTTACTTGCTCAATATTTATTAAGTTACCAGAATCTCTGCCACTCAAATCTATTTGAGCAAAACCATATAATTTCGGATTTAGATTATTATTACAATTTGAAAGCTCGGAGATTAGCGACCATAGTTGAAAAGCCTGCTCTAAAGAGAGGTCATAAGCTTTGGCTACGCGGAAGATTGTGTCGGTATATTCGTCATTGTCTTTGCGAAAACAAAAATGTTCGCGGGTTAAGGACAAATCAACCAATAATTCTTTAGTGTTTATGTCCTCAAAGGATTGATCTTGAAAATCTGATACTACATTGAAATTATTCAGAATACTATTTAATACACCATCAATTACAACACTTTCTGAAGATTTTATTTTTTGAATATTAAAGTTATCAATATCTTTTTGAGTAATATAACATTGACCAGAAATTGTAGGATTCTCACAACCTTTTGGAAGAGCATAAATACTACTTAATTGTATTGGGTCTTTACGAAATAATATCATGAATTTTTGGGTTTCAATTGGTGATAAAAATTCAGGCTCGAATTTTACTTCAAAATTAAAACCATTACCTATTTCTTCTTTTGTGCCAATCAGTTTTGATTTTAGAACAAATAAAATCGGAAAAGAATATAAATTTTTATTGTCTTCTAAATCAGCAATACATTTTTCTGGGTTGTGCACATTATTTTTTGAAAGATAAGCCACTAAACTACTTTTGGTTCTGGGAGCAATTATCTTTTCAATAACATAATTTACATTGTCTAAGTTGATATAATTGACTGCTATTAAATCCTCATTTTTTTTAGAATAGTAGCTTCTAATGGCATTAGAACAAGATGAATCAACACCATACTTGGTATTATAAGAATTAAAATATACATTTTCAAAACCTGCAAAAACATCTATATATTTTGCTTTGGAATTAATAACATACGGGACTTGTCCAGGATTTGGAATAAATATATTTTTATAAACAATTTCTTTTTTTTCGATTTCATTATTTTTATTAGAAATAATATAAGATAAAATATTGTCAGATATCGGTCCTTTTTGTTTTGAAATATAATGATTAAATAACTCACGAACATGATTTATCTCAACTAAATCGGAGGGCAACTCAAAAGAATAAATAGGGCTAAATAATAATATTAAAAATAAAAAAATCATAAAACCTTTAATTTTTGATTGCATAATTTATTTTCCACTATCCACTACCATAATCTTCTATTTCTTCAGGACTCTCCTGATTTTCTTCATCAAATTCTCCTGGCAAATAAGGATTTTCATAAAGTGATTCATCTATTCCTGTTGTTCTAAGATCAATTAACTGTAACAATTTTTTTGGGCTCATAATGACATATGTTGGCGGGTATTGATTTCTTAAAGAATAAATATCTCTGATGTTTTTAATATTTGTGGTCTTAGGGACATAAATCCTTTTTATTTTTTTTCTTAATTTATCATTTAATAAAGAAATAGATTGACCATTTGAAATACTCTCGGCAACTAAAGGCACGCCAATTACGCTTTTGCCAATAGTTATCACAACATGAGTATATTCTCTATTTCTAGTATTATAACGACTACCGGAATTATAAATGCCAATTATCGCTCCATCAATATAAAGCAAAGGATCATTATAAACACTAGATGTTTGTAATTTTTTTGTTTCATAACAACAGTCGCGTTTTGTTGGAACTGAAGAGCATTTATTTTTATTATCACAAATGCCTGATGCTTCCCAAATTAAAGTATAATTATTTATTGCTTCAGCCACTGTGTCATACCCCCAAGCATTCGCACCCGAATTAGGATAATTTTGGAACCCATTTAGATATGCTTTTTGTCCAAAATCCTTGACATAACGAGCACAATAGTTTGGTGTGCCTTTTATAGCATACAAATCATTAAAATTATAATGCTTTAAATCTTTTTTTAGCATTAATTTTATGTTTTTATTTTCCAGAGTTTTAAGATAGATATTCTTTTTAGTGTCCCAGTATTTGTGATCTAGTTTCTCGTAGGCACTTAATTTAGAAGGTGAAAGACCCGTACTTAAATTATATTTTAAAAAATATTGTGGGTCTCTAAAATATTTCCTCTTTATTGCTAGATAATTAATTAATACCCTTACCTCTTTTGTGCTCTTTATATAATTACCTTCTTTTTGGAAAAAAGATGTCGAAGCAAATATTTTTGAATGGTTTCCCACACTATATATTTTCTCTTTATATTCATTGTTATTATTAGATAAACTTGCTAAAACATAAATAGAATTAATATTTACTGGGCTTTCAATAATAAAGTCTTCAAAAACAAATGGTTTTGTAGATTTTTCACGACTGTTTTTTATAAGATAATTAAGTTCTTTAATATAATCTGATGCAAATAAAACAGTAGAACTAAAATCATCTTTGTTCTTCTTTATAGCATTAATTAAGAACCCAAAGTAGCCATTGTCGTTATTGATTATGCCATTATATCCTAAATTATAAAATTTGTTTTTGTTGCCATTATATACATTATTAAGCAAATGTGTGTTGATTTCTTTAAAATCACCTAATGCAAGATACTGGAATTGCTCTTCTTCTGCTAGCTGTAATGGCAAAGTGTTTGAAATTGTGGTTGTCTGCTTTGAAGTTACTTGCTCAATATTTATTAAGTTACCAGAATCTCTGCCACTCAAATCTATTTGAGCAAAACCATATAATTTCGGATTTAGATTATTATTACAATTTGAAAGCTCGGAGATTAGCGACCATAGTTGAAAAGCCTGCTCTAAAGAGAGGTCATAAGCTTTGGCTACGCGGAAGATTGTGTCGGTATATTCGTCATTGTCTTTGCGAAAACAAAAATGTTCGCGGGTTAAGGACAAATCAACCAATAATTCTTTAGTGTTTATGTCCTCAAAGGACTGATCTTGAAAATCTGATACTACATTGAAATTATTTAGCAAATCCCTAATTTTATTGTCTCTTGCAATAATTTCTGGAGTAGTATATTCTCCTACATTAAATTGCAAAACATCTCTTGTTGTTATATAACAAGAATTTAAGTTTGGATTTGTTTTACATTCAGGATCTGGCAGAGAATATTTAGATGTTATTTTTATTGGTTCTTTTTTAAATAAAATATTTCCTGTTATTGGCTTAACAGGATTTATAAACTCAGGAGTGAATTTTATCTTAAAATTTAGATTCTGTGATAATGTCTCTGTATTCCCAATAAACTTACAATTTATTTCTAATATCAAAGGATATTCTACCAAAATTTTATTATTTACTAAAATATCAAAAACACCATCTGGATTAGAAACACCTTTAGAATGCATAAAGTCAATTATCTTTTCTTTAGTGATTGGTAATAATATCTTGTCAAGTAAAATGTCTTTATTGTTAAAATTATCACTGCTTTTAAATGGCAAAGAATTATAATATTCTCTTAGTTTATTTATAGTATCCTTTTGAGAATTAAGAATGCTTTTTTTTAAAAAATAGACCTTTTTAAATTCTGCAGAAACAGCCAAAGACTCTGTATTTGGATTTATAACTTCAGGGGTTAATTCAGCAATATCACCAACAACAACATCTCTATACCTTATATTCTTTGTTATCATTTTTCCTTGGTCATTAATTGTGTATACAAAATAAACGGATTTAGGAACTTCGCTTTTTTTATAATACCTATTTAATATATCTCTAAATTCAGATTCGCTATAAATATCAGTAAATTGAATAGGGCTAGCAAATGTTTGATCTATAATTAATAACACAAACAATAAAAACAAAAAATATTGATATTTATGCTTCATCTTTTTTTCCTGCTTGTCCGTCTATTTTTTTTTGGTTTATTAAAGATTATCATTAGTATAATTAAAACAATTATAATAATTAACATAATTAAAAAAGCATTAATCTTCTGTGGTTTTTCAGAATCTTCAATTATCGGAACAGAAGAAGGTCGCTCATCTACAGGTGGTTGTTCCTCTATTATTTCACTATCTTCTTCTTGATTTGCATTTATTTCTTCTTGTCTATTTATTTCTATCAATTGGTTCATTATTCTTCTGTTTTCTTCTTCTGTTATTTCAGATAAAGCAAAATCTATTCTTTGAGTATATCTTTTCTCTTTAACTTTATCTAATATTTCTATGGTTAATTTATATCTTTCATACCCAGCGATTGTCGTGTTTAGAATCTTATATGGAAATGTGATGTTGTTATCTGTTAGAAGCACTATGTTGTCGCTTGTTTTGTCTGTTTCAGTAGTTATATTATATGTAAATTTATCATAGTTTATTTTATCAGAAAAAACAAAAATTTCTTCATCAAACCAAAAATCATAATTATCAGGTATAGAATTTTTACAATCTTCTGTATTACATAAATAAAAATCTCCAATATCTGTGTTTTCTGTTATATCTATCTGAAATTCTTTTTCTTCTATTAGGCTATCATTAGCACCCATAAACTTATAATTTATTTTTAAATTAGAGGAGATTTGGTTATCAAGATATACAGGAATTTCAGTTATTTCTTCTATTGTGTAATTATTATCTAAAAGGGTTTCAAAATCTGTATTTATTCTTATATTTATATATTCTATGTTAGGATTACTAATATCAGAAATACCAATATCTATTACTTCCCCATAATAAAACTCATTGTTATAATCTGTATTATAAGCATAGATATTAGAGGCTAAAAATACAAATATACCAAATAAAAACCACTTATTTTTCATTTTATCACTGAAATTATTAAAGAACAAAATATTTATAAATTATACAATTTCGCAATCTAAAGTAAATACCTTCTTTGGGCATGTTCCGTTTGTTAAAATTATGTCTGTTATTGTAGCAACATCTATACTTTGATGTTCTACTTCTCCTTTGACATATGTGAAATCTGTAGCTGTTGAAAGACTTGTTATTTCCCCCGAATCTATGACTTTTTCAAAGGCACCTGAAATAATAGTTTCATTTGCATGTATTGTTAAAACAAGATTAAATATCTTCAGATTAGAGTTATTTACAAAAACAAAATTTATTGTTTTTGTATCTGAATCAATATTACAAGAAGTAATTTTAAAGTTAGCATTAATACAAGAAAGATCGCTTGCTTGCTTTAGTTGGCCAGAAGTAACATCCATTTGCTCTTTAGAATAGTTTTTGCTCCAAGCAAAGAAGATAACAGATAAAATGACCACAACTACAATTATTAAAGATGTTACTAATATTGCAGATGCTCCTTTTTGATTCATTTATTTCTCCATTATTGTTTTGAAATTACTGAAATGTTGTTTGCAGGAATTGTAGCAAGAACATTACCTTTTCCACCAACTATATCAAAGTGAGAAATATTTGATTTTGAATAATATGTTAAAAATAATTCAGTATCAAATTGTATTGTAGATAATGCTTTACTATCTAACACATAAGGACTTGGTGCGGCATTGCTCATTTCTGAAGCAGTTGTACTTGGATCTGTTTGTATAAAATATTTTTCATTATTATCATAAACTAAAAATTTCATGCCTTCTTCTGTAGTGATATCAGAATTTAAAGTAATTGTAAGTTCTCCACTGATCCTATTATAATCTACAGAATTTCTACTTTCACTGCTATCATTTATAGTATACTCAAAAGAAGAAATTGTGCTATCTCCATAACCTGATTTTACACACCTTGCTATCACCCTTTGGGTATTTTCACTTGGAGATAATTTTATTGGTCCAGTATAAGGAGTATTAGGAAGGGGTGGCGTTGCTGAGGGACCTTGTGTAACAATATAATAAATATTTGCATCTTCACTAGAGCCTAATGTAATTTCTGTTGCGCCAGAATATGTTCCTGCTGGTGGTGTTGCAGTTGGAGGATTTAATTTATGTGTAACATTATAGACCCAGGTGTTTACATCGCTTGCTAAAAAACCCTCTGCACTAGCTATGGCTTTAAGGGTCATTGTTCTGTCTTCTGGAATTGTTATAGCACTAGAATAAACAGAGCTTGCTGTTGTTGGTGTAGACCCATCTATTGTATAGTAGATTGTTGTGCCATTTTCAGCAGAGAGAGTAACAGATTGTTCAACATAATATGTTCCAGAAGCAACACTTGCAGTTGGTGGCCAAAATGTATTAACTACAGTACATCCACTAATATCCAAAATCTCTTTTGGGCAGGTGCCATTTGTTAAAGTAATGTTATCTATTGTGTCTATATCTATTGCATGAAGTGTGCTTTGGTCTCCTCTTGTAAAATTGAAATCTGTGTCTGTTGATAGAAAAGCCATTTCTCCTGGATTAATATTGTCTTGAAAAACACCTGCTACACTAGTGTCTCCATTTATTGAAAGATTTAGATTAAATAATTTTAAATTAGAATTATTAATTATTGTTAATCTTATAGTTTTTGTTGTATTTAAGATAGTACAAGAATCAACAAAAAACTCTGCATTCAAACATTCTAAATCACTCGCAGATCTTAATTCTGCACTAATCTCATCCATTTTATTTTTGGAAGAGTTTTTTGCCCAAGCCAAAAACATTCCTGTCAGAATTACAGTTATAGCTATGATTATGGTAATTGTTATAATTTCAGAAACGCCTTTTCTTGTAAATTTCATATTATTACCTAATTTGATCTCTTTCTTTAAGCTCTCTCTTTAATATACCTTTTACAACTATATACAGATAAATTGTAGTTGTAAGATTTGTAATAAGTATTACTAAAAAAACAATAGACACAATCTTATTTGATAAAACAGGATCTAGCCCCATAGTTAAAAGACTTGTTGCCAAAACTGCTGCTGCAAGTCCTCTAGCATGAAGCGAACAAATAATCTTTTGATCATCTTTACTTAGTTGCCTAGAAAATAATAATTTAGTTGTTAAAAATCTTACTAAAAGCAAAACCAAAATAATGACTAGAGCAATTAATGTGGTTTCTAAGGTAATTATAGATAAATCAATAATCACACCCATGTACACAAAGAAAAAAGTCTTAATAAGCAAAGAAATTTCAGTTTGAAAATGTGCCATTGTTTTGTTTATGCTGTAGTCTTTCATATTAAATGCCTTTAATATTGTTGAAGAATTACCCAACACCAAACCAAACACCAAGGCACAGAAAGAACCATTGCCATTTAGATATTCTGTTGCAACATACAATATAAATAAAAAGGCCAAAGTCAAAAGATAATCAAATTGCTTTGCCTCTGTGTAATCTCTTAATACCTTTATCCAAATAAACCCACCGACTACCCCGATTACTGTAGCAATAGCAAATGCGGAAAATATCCCTTGTGCAATTTGGGTAGTACTAATTGTTTGGGTAATAATTAAGCCAGCAATAGTCATGGTAGCAACAACACAAAAAACATCAGTCACTGCAGATTCTAATGTTAATATGATTTGGGTCTTTGATGTTGCTGTTGATTTGCTTGCAAGTGGAATAACAATTGCAGAACTTGTGCCACCTATTATTGCACCAGTTAAAAAACCATAAAGCCAACTAAACCCAAAGATATAATGTAAAAGAACACCACTAATTCCTGCTGTTAACAAGAATACAATTAAAGTAAATAAAAACGAATTTTTAATCTCGTTTATTACGCTATTAAAATTTAACCATAAACCGCCATCAAATAATAAAATAATCAAAGCAACTGCTGAAAAAATAGGAGTAAAAGATTTCAATAATTCGATAATATTACTTGGTATCAAATGAAATACAGGCCCAAGAAGCATACCTACTATAATTAATATTAAAATATCAGAAATCTTTGTTTTCTTAAAAAAGATATTTCCAAAAAAGCCAAGAAGAAATATTCCTGAAATTAATAATAAAAAAAGCAAAGGATTGACCATTATTCCACCGAAATATATTAATTTTTAAATTTTTATAAGATATATATTAGTAAAATATTTTATAAACTTAACTAAAAATATATAATATAGAGGTTGGGAGAAAAATAAAACATGTTACGCAAAAAAAGAAACGGAAACTTTAACAAAAAGGTCATTTCACAAGTTACTCAATTGGTTAATGAAATGGCAAACAAAAAAAAAGGCTCTTTTTTTATAATTACTAAATCAGATATATCAAATAAATATGAACGACTATATCCAGATTTATTTTCAAAAAGAAAAATAAGTATTTTTAGAAAAGAAACACAAACTCTTTTGCTTGCTCTTCTGGAACTTGATGGTGCAATCGTTGTTGATAATTCAGGTATTATTATAGATTATGGAGTAAAGGTTAAAAAAACCAAAATCCTTTTGGGACACGGAACTAGACATTCTGCAGCAAGGGGAATTTCTAGTGTTCCAAATGTTATGTCAATAATCTCTTCAGAAGAAGATGGCAAAGTAAGAATCTTTAGAAGTGGAGAGATGGTAGCAGAGATAAATCCTAAAAGTGGGAAATCAAAAATGTTTTTTGAAAGAATAGGAGAACTATTTTCTAAACCTGAACTTCAAGTAGCTACTGCTGGAGGAGTTGCATCTATACTTTTAAAAATAAGTCCATGGATTGCAGGAATTGTGTTTACTGGCTCTTGGATAGTAACAAAATATGGGATTGTAAGTCTACAGGACTTTTTAAAAACAGGGCATCTTGTTGTTAAGAAACAAACAAAACAAATTAAAAAGAAAATAAATAAGAAAAAGAAAAAAACAAAAAAGAAATAAAATGAACAATACAAAAAAATTAACCAAAGGGATGTTTGTTTCTTTTAAAAAAGTTATTAAGAAATTGACTGTTGGCGCTGCAATTTCTTTATTGATTACTCTTTTAATTAGATTTATTGAAATTTCTTTTGGTTATGCTTGGGAAGAAGGGCTAACTTATCTTTTCTTATCTTATGGTTATCTTGTTGCAACAACTGCACAGTCTGTTTACATGGCTTTTAAAGGATATCTAAAAGAAGGGATCTTTTATATTATAGGGTGGGCATTAGGTTCTACAATATTATTTAGTTTTGGAGTGATTTCTTCAGAAACATTTTATGATTCTTTAATTATTCCATTAGTAGTGGTAATAATTAAGATACTATATATTCTATTGGTTAAAAAAAAGAAAAAAATAAGAGACTATCAAAAAACAAAGCCCTTATAATTAATTCTTACATATTTTTGTAGTTTTTTTTGATTAATCCCTAATTCTGCTAGTTCATTATAACCATATCCTGCCTTTATAAGTTGATCTGGACTATATCCTGCCTTATATAATTCTTTTGCAGAAAAGCCAAGTGGTCTTAATTCTCTTGCAGAATATCTAATTACTCTTAGTTGTCTAGCATCTAAACCTAATTTCCATACATCTTTTGCAGGATAGCCAGCATAGTAAAGTTCTCTAGGATAAAAGCCAACATCATGTAGCTCTTTTGCAGAATAACCTGCATCTCTTAAAGATGCTGCATCAAAGCCTGCGCCTCTAAGCTCTTTTGCAGAATATGCTTTTTTTAAGTCATAAGCACTATAACTTGCAGCTCTCATTTCTTTAGCTGTATAGCCAGCTTTAGCAAACTCTGTTACGTCGATATCAAGATCTGCAAGTTCTTTTGCTAAATATCCTGCATCTTTTATAACCTTTAGATCAAAGCCAGCAAAATAAAGCTCTCTTGCTGTAAAGCCAAGATTATGGAATTGATCTGCAGAATACCCGACACCAAGAAGCTCTTTAGCATCAAATTCTGCATCTCTTAAATCATACAAACTATAGCCTGCCAAATGAATCTCCAGAGCAGAAAAACCTGCTTTCTTTAATTCTTTTACTGAACAGCCTTTTGCTATAAATTCGCTTAACTCACAACCACAAATTTTTACTTCATATAATGGACAGCCAGCATCCATTAATTGTGCACAGGAAAGACCTGCTTGAGATAGTTCTCTAGTTGTAAATCCAGAATAATATAATTCTGCAGGAGAATAGCCAAACAACAGCAAGTCTTTAGCAGAATAATTAAGATATCTTAATTCTTCTAAACTAAATTCTTCTTTTTTCTCTTTTGCTGTCAAAAGATCTCTTAGTTCAAAAATCTCTATTAGTTTATAGCCAGCATCTTTTAGATCTCTTACAGAATAGCCAGCCCTATACATGTCTCTTGCAGAAATTCCCGCCTCTCTTAATTGCTTTAAGGTTACACCTAATGGCACTAAATCTTTTATTCTAAAACCTTCTCTTAGAAGATCAGTAACTGTTATTCCTTCATCAAATAGATCTTGAATATTTATTTTTTCTTTATCTATCAGGTCTAAAAGAGTATAACCAGCAAGTAATAATTCGTTAATGGTGTATGCCTTCTTTAAATCATCAAGAGTATAGCCAGCTTCTATTAGTTCTTTAGCATTATAGCCAGCAACTTTTAGTTTCTTGACTGGGACATTTAGTTTATATAGGTCTTTTGCAGGATATTGTGCATATGCGACAACATCTTCACTAAATTTGGCTTTTAATAAGTCTTTTGCAGAGTAGCCTATATCCTTTAGTTCTTTTGCTGAATAGCCTGCTCTTTTAAGCTCAGCCAAAGTGTATTTTGCTTTCTTTAAATCTTGAGCAGAAAAGCCTAAAGTAAAAAGATACTTAGAACTAAATTTCATTTTTTTAAGTCTTGTAGCTGTATATTTTGCTTTCTTTAGTCTTGTGTGGTTATAGCCTAATTGTAATAATTTCTTTGCAGACGTTTTTTTACTTAATAACTCAGAAAGCTTTAATGGTTTTTTCTTTTTCTTAACTATTTTGGATTTTTTAGGTTCTTTCTTTTTTTCTTCTTTAAAACCTAGAGCATTTAGTTCTGCATTAGTAAATCCTGCTTTTTTAAGATCATTATAAGTATATTTCATTCCTAAAAATATAGTGCGATTAGCTTTTACTTTTTGTAGATCTTTAGCATATCTGTGGATATTTATTTTTCTCTTTTTTAATAACGATACATCGATTGGTGAAATTATAAATCTTTTTGGAGAATTAAGTTGCTTATCTAGTTTTTCTAGAACTTCTTTTTTGGTTAGGCTTGCTGTTGCTTTTATTGGTTTGTTTTCTTTAGGTTTTGCTTGTTTTGGTTTTTTTGGCACATTAAGAGTAAAACCTAGTTTTTTTAATTCTGGGTTAGTAAATCCAGCATTCTTTAAATCTTTTATTGTGTATTTTAAACCTAAGTAAATGGTGTGATTAGCATTTACTTTTTGTAAATCTTTAGCATATCTACTAATGTTTATTTTTTTCTTCTTTAATAATGATATATCGATTGGTGAAATAATAAATTTAGTTGGAGAATTAAGTTGTTTATTTAGTTTATCAACTACTTCTTTTTTGGTTAAACTAACTGTTGCTTTTTTTATTTTTTTCATGTTTTTTAACTCCTAGAATTATTAACTGAATACAGTTATTTGTTATATATGTTATGTATGAAAAGCTTTATAATCTTTAGGCAAAAGAAAGCTTTATATACTCTTTTTTTTATAAATATATATAGTGAGCTTAATTTCAGCTCAAACCATTTCTATTACAAAAAAAATTAAGGAGGTATATAAATGGCGAAAAAGGAAACAAAGATAGGAGCCTATATATTCATTGCAGGAATTGTAATTGCAATAATTTCTGGAATATTAATGAATTTTATGGATCCAGTAATAATAACATCTGTGTTAATGATATTGGGTCTTATTGTAGGATTCTTAAATGTAACAGATAAAGAAGTTAAAGACTACTTACTTACAGCGGTATGTCTTGTAATTGTTACAGCTCTTGGAGGGGCATCAATACAAAATTTAATGATTATTGGGCCATACTTAGCAGGAGTTTTGCATTCAATTATGATATTTACCATACCTACTGCAATAGTAGTTGCATTAAAAGAAATAGTTTCTATAGCTAAAAACTAAAGAAATTTTTCTTTTTTCTTCTTTTTCTTCTTATTTTAAATAGATTTTTGCTATTTTTTTTAATCTACTAAATTTGAAAGAATAGTTAAATTTTGTCTAACAAATAGTATTTATTTTGGGATTATTAATCCGCCAATATATTCTTGTTTAAAAATTTCTTTTTTTTTTAAAAATATTTTTTCTATTCCTGAAAAATCAGTTATATTCCCTTTAATATTATTAGTATATTTATAATTTTCAAAACTATAGCTCTTTGGTCCCCTATATGGCGCCTTTGTGTTTACTTGAGCCAAAGCCAATTTTAGAAAACCAAATGTTTCTTTTGCAAAGTCAATATTTCCGTGATATTTCTTACTCATTCCTCCAGAATAAGCCATGGCCCACACTGGTTGTTTATTAAATCTTACAATCTCTTGACCAGGGGCAAAGAAAAAACCACAATAACTATCTCTATATTCCCAATTTCCTCTTTTATATTCTAATTCTTTAAAGTGTGGTCTTTGTGCTTTTACCTCTTTTGCATCAATATTTGCATATGTCTTTATTTTTGCCTCAACTAAAAATTCAGCAAGTTCTTTTAATTTTAAATTATTCATTTTTCCCTCTTATTCTACAGTTACTGATTTTGCAAGATTTCTTGGTTGATCAATAGGACAATTTTTTAAGTCAGCTATATAATAAGCTAAAAGTTGCATAGGAATAACATTAACAAAAGGCGTTAAATTTGTACAGATTGATGGAACAAAGATAACATGATTACATAATTTTTCTATCTCTTCATCTCCTTGAGTAGCTAACGCAATAATTCTTGCACCTCTTGCTTTTGCCTCATGTATGTTAGATAAAACTTTTTCATAGTTTAAATCACTGTTTGCAATAACCACTACTGGCAAGCCTTCATCAATTAAAGCAATGGGTCCGTGTTTCATCTCTGCTGCCGGATAGCCTTCTGCATGGATATAAGATATTTCTTTTAGTTTCAAAGCGCCCTCTAGGGCGATAGGGTAATTGATGCCTCGTCCAAGATATAGTGCGTTTTTACAGGTAAAATATTCTTTTGCAATTTCTTTTATTTTATTTTCATTATCTTTCTTTAACTCCCCTCTTACTATTTGTGGCAATTCCAAAAGGTTATTTATCAATTTTTTTGCGACACTGTCATCTATGCTTTCTATTATTCTTCCAATATAAAGTGTTAAAAGATTCAAACACACCAATTGGCTTGTAAATGCTTTTGTTGAAGCAACCCCTATCTCTGGCCCTGCTCTTATGTAAATTCCGCCATCACATTCTCTAGCAATAGTGGAACCAACAACATTAACAATACCTATTACCTTTGCTCCTTTTTTCTTTGCTTCCCTAACAGCTGCCAGGGTATCTGCAGTTTCTCCTGATTGGCTTATTGCAATAACCAAAGTATTATTGTCAATTATTGGGTTTCTGTATCTAAACTCAGAAGCATAATCCACTTCTACTGGTATTCTTAAGAAACCCTCCATAGAAAACTTAGCAACAAGGCCACAATGCCATGATGTGCCACAAGCAACAATAATTATTCTTTTAATATTTTTTATTTGCTCTGTAGTTAGGTTTATACCACCTAATTTAGCAGTATTATTTTCAAAATCAATTCTTCCTAATATTGCTTGCTTAATAGTTTCTGGTTGTTCATGTATTTCTTTTAACATAAAATGCTTATAGCCTTGTTTTTCTATCTCTTCTAGATTCATTTCTATCTCTGTGGTTTCTTTATCCAAAGTTATATTATCAAGAGAAGTAATCTCACAACCTCCATTAATACAAGCAATCTCGTTATCTTCTAAATAGATTACTTTTTTGGTGTGTTCAATTATTGCAGAAATATCGCTTGCAACAAAATATTCATCTTCTCCAATTCCAATAATTATTGGAGAACCACATCTTGCAACAATTAGTTCTTTACCTTGTTTATCCATAACCACAAGACCAAAACTTCCAACTACTTTTTTTAAGGTTTTTTGAACTGCTTTTTTTAAGTCTCCAGAATAGAACTTTTCAATTAAGTGTGCTAAAACTTCAGTGTCTGTTTCTGACTTGAAAACGTGACCTTCTTTTTCTAAAAATTTCTTTAAAGTTTCAAAGTTTTCAATTATGCCATTATGAACTAGAGCGATATTTCCTTTACAATCTGTTTGAGGATGGGCATTTACTACATTGGGCTCTCCATGTGTTGCCCATCTAGTGTGTGCAATTCCTATATTTGCCTGTGGGTTGTTTTTTTTAACTTCTTCTTCTAGATTTATTATCTTTCCTTTGGCTTTAATAATTTTAAGCTCTTTAGTCTTGTTATCAATGACAGCTAATCCACAAGAATCATAGCCTCTATATTCTAGTCTTTTAATTCCATTAATTAATATAGGAACACAATCTTTTTTTCCAAAATATGCACTTATACCACACATAATTATAAATTAAACAACGAAACAATTAAAAAGAGAAAAGAAATTAACAATATTTTGTATATTTACAACAACCACTAAAATCTTTAGATACTGAAATATAATTTTTACTACAATCTATATTATTTATATCAACACCGGTAATCCTTTGATACTGGAAAGGATACTTGAGTGTTCCTTTACTTAATTTATCTTCTAAATAATCATATTTTACTGATCCTGCAATTTTTTTACTACCTGAGGCGTGAATATATTTGTGTTTCCCAGATTCTACCCCAACATATATTGCAGCATGTCCAAAAATTCCTGCACTTTTTGTATTTAAAGACAAGAAATCTCCTGGTTTTAAATTATCCAAATCAGACTTATTTTTTATATTTCCAACAATCCCTTTTATATGTCCTTTGTTATTTTCTAAATAATCTGCAAATGCACAACCGCTACTAAACATCTGCAAACAACTTGCAGAATCATCTAAATATCCTAAATCTCTTAATACTACATATTTTAAACCAACACAATCAAAATCAGATTTTAATTTTCCTATTCCTTTAACAGTATATCCATTTCTTCCTTCCCATTTATATTTTCTGCCAAGATATTTTTCTGCTTGATTTAAAATTTTTAAACCAATTTGTGAATTTATGGTTGAATGATACATGGTTGGTTTATCTGATTGCTTTTCTTCCGTTATTGGCACAGGGTCTTCTTTTATTACTGGCGCTCTTGTGAATTTAATTGCATCAAAATCCCACCTATCTAAACAACTTTTTTGAACATTGCATTTTTTTCCTTTACAATAAAAATCAACTATTTTTTTATTTATTTTACATAAATTAAAAATAGAATGTTCTTTGTTATCTAGAACATAAAGATTTACATATGCTAAATTTATTAATTGGCTATCATCAGAGAACTGCATAAATATTAAAACAAACAGATTATTTTCTGTGCCTTTTTCTATATTAAATTCAAACAGATTTTGTGTACCAAAAATAAAATTTATCAAATCCCAATAGTCTATTTTAAAAGTATTATTTATTATATAATTTGATTGATTTGCATAATTTTTAAAAGAATGAGTTTTTGCAGATTCTTTAATATTGCTAGCAGGATTGTTTAAATAAAAATTATTAATTTCATCTAAAATATCATTTAGTTCAGTATCTATATCATATAGTTTTTCAGGAGTAGTAATTATTGCAAATATTGGCTGATCTTTATTAAACCCTGATAAATGAACTTGTATGGTTTTGGTTTTATTCTTGTAATCAATAATGTATGATTCTGGAGAATCTATTGTTTTTGCTTTATGCCAGACATTATCTATTTTATAAGATACATCTTTAATTTCTAATAAATTGTAGTTATACTGAGAATAAATAGTTTCGCTGGCATTAACTTGTTGCAATAAGAATAATAAAGAAAATAAAACAAAAATTATATTTCTTTTATTCATATTTTTTCCTTAAGAGAATGATGGTTTTTTATTTTATTTTCCTGCCCAAACATAGGTATCTGCAAGATATCTTGTTATGCTTGTTACATAACTATCGTGTCCATTCCATGTTTTTGCAACTTGTGCAAATGATTTGTTTTTATATATGTTTGGACTATTTGTTGTGCCTTTATCTAAATTTAAATAAAATGCCTCTATTCCTTGTTCAAGTGTTGGATAAGAACAATATTTAGAACCCACAACTTTTTTACCCCCACATCTACAAACCCTTGTAACTCCAGAAATATCATTATGAGATATCAATGTTTGAGTAACACTTCCTGAATTTTGGTTATATAAAGATTTTTCTGCTCTGAAAAATGCTAAAGAATATACAGGATCTACATTATATAATAAACCCAAATTGTAAAATGCTGGCGAAGCATCTTTTACTTTTTGTGGAATATTTAATGACGGTCTATTAAATACATTCTTTATTTGATCAACAGTTAAACTAGGATCATCGTCTGTTCCGTTACTTGTGCCTGGAAAGACAATACTGCTTTTTGTTCTTTTCCCAGCAAATTGTTGTTTATTAATACCTATTCCACCTTCTTGTCTTATTTTTGCTAATGTTTCTGGATTGGTTGTATAACAACCATCTGCTCCTTTTGCTAATGTGGTATCTTGACTTACTGGAGGTGTAGGTGTTGCTGGTGGAGTTTCTAAAGGTGGCTTAGGAGTTGCTGGTGGAGTTTCTAAAGGTGGCTTAGGCGATGTTGGTGCTACAGGTATTGCATCTACAGGTATTCCTGATACACCATCTAATTTACTTGGATCAAAGTCCCATCTATCTATACAACTTCCTGGAACTTTACAATCATATCCTTTACAATAGAAATTTACTATGTTTCTATTTATCTCACATAATTGATATATTGATTGAGCATTATAATCTAAATTATATAAATTTGTATATGTTAAATTAATTAATGAACCATCATCTGATAACTGCATAAATATTAAAACAAACTTGTCATTAACATTAGGAGCTATTGAAAACTTGAAAGTTTTATCAGAACCCATTGTATACTTCATAGCAGCAGGGCTTGTCGCTAGAGTATTAGAATTTACTGTAAAATTTGTTTGCAAAGTATAGTCTTTAAATTCTCCTGTTGATTTAATATTTGCCAAATAACCATATATCTTATCAGATTGATCAGGAGTTGCTATAATTGCATAAACAGGTCGAGTATAATTTAAGCTTGATAGATTTACACTTATTTCTTTTTTGTTATTTCTATAATCTATTAGGTATGCTTCTTGATCATTTACTTTTCTTGCCTTATATTGTGTAGCTGTAGTTGTGCTATAACTAATATCTGGGATTGAGGAATATACAGTGAAATCCAAGTTGACTTGTTGTGGAGCAACAGGTTCTACTTGCTCTTCTGTCGTATCCGACCCAACATCACTTGGAGCACTTGGCACATCATTTATGCTTGGTGGTTGTTGACCAATATCATTGCGATTTTTACAAATGTCATTTTTGAATTTTGTTATTTCCAACTCATCTATTTTTAAATTCAATAATAATTCTGCTGTATTTAATGGCGCACCATACAATTTTGCTTTTGCTATGCTTATATATATCTCTAATGCTCTTGTTTTGTTTTTTAGTTCAGAAAAGGTAATTTCCTCTATATTGCCTGTTTCTTTATAACATAACCTATAGGTGTAATCATCTACACAGTAATATAGAACTTTATTTTCTCCATTATATTTTATTTTTTTAGTTAAAGCAGACCATAATGGATCATAATCAGATTCTACAAAATTATCAGGACATTTATTTATCATTGAATCTTCATTTTTAATATTTAATGAAGCTACTTTATAACCAGCCTCTATGTTCGGTCCACTAAACATATTATTTTTAGTAAGAGTTAAAGTGACATCTTCTTTAAACCCATCTACTGTATCTGTTGTAGTATTTACTATTACTTTTCCTGTTGTTATAAGACCATCTAAAGGTAAAAAAGTAATTTTCAAAAATATTCTTGGAGCACTTGTATGTGAATGAACAGTTTCTTTAACTAAATTTTCAAATCCATTTCTCACAAAGTTCAAACCAGTTTTAAAAAATAAACCTATCTTTTTCAAAACATTATCATCAACTCTTTCATATCCTGAGTTGTCTGATGACATAGTTTGGGTCGCTTTATTTCCTATCCACCCAGTTTTTGAAGAAAAATTATCTGTTGAATATTTTGTTATATATAGTGCTACTCTATCATATTTAGACAGATCGTTTATTGATAATTGTGATATAATTCTGTCAGTTGAAATTTTAAAAGAAATATCATCTGATTGTGGTTCAGACAATACACCAAATAATGCAACAGTGTCAGAATCATTAAATAATTTACTGTTTTTACATGAACTTTGTAATGCTGTACTTCCATAGTTTAATATACAATAAGATTTGTTTTTAATTATGTTTTTAATAGTGCTTTTATCATACATTAAGTCAGACATCTTATTTGTTATTCTATTTTCACTATCTGTTTTGCTATTATAAAAAACTATTGCATAATAATGGACATCTTTAGTACATTCCCCTGTAATCCCAGAAATTAGATAATCACTATCTATACTGAGAGATTTTACCCTTAAACCAACTTCATTTGAATTCAAATTTTCGTAATCAACAACTGTTTTCCACATTTTTTCATTTTCACAAGCAAATAATGGATTAGCAATTAAAATTATTAACATTATTATAAGAAAAAATTTAAATCTATTGATATGCATAATATTTTTTGAATTCATTTTTATTCCTTCTTTTTTTAATTTGATTACCTTTTTTGATTTATTCTTTTTTAATTATCTTTTTTGATTTGATTACTTTCTTTTTTATCTAAATTAATTTCTTAACATTAATTGTTGTTATTGTGAGTTTTTGTAATATATTATAAGAATATAACCTTTATAAATATATCTAAATGGATTCGATAATTTGACTGGTTTTTAAAAGACTCCCTTTTTATTTACTTAAAAAGGATATTAAAACTTGTCGGTCAATAAATATATTATATCCATATATATGTTTTCTTGTTTTAAAACTTGCTAAGAGGTGAAACTACAATGATTGAAATTCTAAAATTTTCAGAATCTGGCATTCAAAGACTTAAAAAACCAAAAAAAGATGCATGGATAAATGTAGTTAACCCCGATGCCTACGAAATAAAGTACTTGGCAGAAATCTGGAAAATCAAAGAAGTAGATTATCAAGAGTTTAAAGATGATATTAATTCCTTACAAGATATGGAAGAAATACCATACATGGAGAAATACAAACGAGAATATTTTATAATTACTAGAACACCACACAAACTAAAATCAACAGACCCAGAAAGTAAATATAAATCTGCTGCTGAATATATTACAATACCTTTAGGAATAATGATTAATAAAGATTACATTATTACTATAAGCTTTAGAGAAAATGAAAATGTGGATATCTTAAAAACAAAGAAATTTAAACATGAAAAGGCAATGGTTCTTCTTAATCTGCTTTTGGTTTCCTCAAAAACATATATCAAATATCTAAAAGAAATAGATACAAAGATTAAAGCAATTGAAGAAAAGTTTGAAAGCGTTCAGAGAAACAAAGAAATTTCTGATCTTTTAGATCTTAAAAAATCACTTGTTTATTTTAATACTTCTTTGCAGAGCGATCAAATACTTCTAGAGAAGATCGAAAGAAATAAAGATTTTGTTAATTCAGAAGATGATAAAGATGTTATTGATGATGTAATTGATGAAAATAAACAAGCAATTGTAGTTACTGAAATATATAATAACATTATTGAAGATGCAACTAATCGTTTTAATTCTGTAATTTCTAATAATCTTAACAAAACCTTAAAATTACTGACTTCTATTACAGTTGTTATTACAATACCAACAGTAATTTCAAGCATCTACGGCATGAATGTTAGTTTGCCACTTGAACATCATAAATATGCTTTTATTATTATCATGGGATTAACTGTTATTCTTTCAACATTGTGTGTATTGATACTTTGGAAATATGATATGTTCTAAGTAACAAATATCAGATACTAGAAAAAGAAAAAATATTACCCTGTGTTTTTTGTTTTCTGGTTTTCACAGGGTAAAATATAATTTTATTGCCCTTTAAAAAGAACAACCATGTCTTTTTGCTTCTGGAATAGGTATATTGATAAGAAAAGAATAAACCCATAGAAAGCAAACAGAATTAAAGATATTAATCCTGCAACAGGCGCAGTAAATAAAAGAACAATTGATGGAATCACTCCTGCAATTACAAATAATACTGCAAAGATGTATAAAGGAATTAATACCATAATTCTTGCATAATTTTTATATTTTCCAAAACCGTATGCAACTATAAATGAATAAATTGCAAAAACTAGCATCATAATCCCCACAAAACCCATCGCTGGACCTGCAACGCTATTTGCTTCTCCCATTTCAGAAAACAAAGGGCTTGCTGATGTTAAAGAATTTAGCATTGTTGGCGCAATTAAAAATAATAGCCCAAAAATTGCAAAGATTGCTCCTGCCCCCCAATGGGAAAAAGAAACTATTTTTGCAATATATTGACTTAAAGATAACTCTCCTAGTTTTTTCATAAATTTCCCCCTTTTTATAATTTATATTAATTTAATGTAACTTTTAGTTTAAATAACTTTCTTTTTTCCAGAAACAAAGAATATTGTCTTCTTTTCGATTAGATTTGCAATTTCTAGTTTTTCGTTTTTTATGTTTTTGTAGCCAAGTAAAGAAACATTGTTTTCTTTAAACCAGCCTTTTACTTCTCTTAATGTGTGATAGCTTTCATGTGGCACAGCATAACGATCATAAAGAGTGGATTTTGGTGCTCTTATATTTTTGTTTATCTTGTAAACAAAATCAATTATTTTATCAGGGTCCTTGGAAACTAGATGATGAAGCAAAAACCTGTGTAAACGATATTTGGCTCTGGAGTGTTTGTGATATAAACCAATAATGATGATGCCGTTTTGCTTTAGCTGTCCAAGAATTAATGCAAATGCTTTTTTTGGATTTTCTGTATGATGAAGCACACCAAGAGAAACAATAATATCAAATTTTCCAAGATCAGAAAGATTATCTTTTAAAATGTCTTTTTCTTTAAAAACTATGTTTTTAACTTTGTCTTTATTTACCTTTTTTCTTGCCTCTTCAAGCTGACCCTTAGAAAAGTCAATAGCAACAACTTCTTTTGCTCCTGCTTTTGCAAAAAAAATAGATTTCTCACCAGTGCCACAACCTGCATCAAGTATTCTCTTGCCTTTCAGGTCTTTTTCTTTTAAACCAGCAATCCTTAATATACCTAATATTATTTTTTTGTTTGTTCTTTTCTGATTAGAAGTATATTGATTAGCCTTGGGATATTGGTATTTATTATAGAACTCTTTTATTTCTTGCATCTTTTCCCTATATTAAAAGAATAAAATAATTTAGATACTATCTCTTCTTTTTTCTAGCAATCTCCAAAATCTTTCTTTTATATAACTCATACTTTGGCTGTAGAGATAACAAATACCAACCAAATCCTAAACTCCCAAAATGCAAAAGAACATTTGTAGCATTCACATCAAATTTAGCACCTTTTTCTACATATGGTAAAATATTTGGATTGTGGGTTTCTATACTTTTTGTTAATCTATTTAATCCGTTTACAATTTCAGGATTATTACCAAATCTAGTAACAAATTCATCAACAGTTAAACGTGACAAAAATCTTAATTTTGCTGAATCGCTTACTTCTTGCATAGCCTTACTAACCTCTAATGTAAATTTATTATTTGTTCTTAAATTTTTTACTAAGTCTGCATATATTTTGTCAAGTTGTGCTTTTTCAGAAGGTCGTAGGTTTTTATAAACATATCTTAATTCCACATTATCGAATTTCTGATTAGAAATTTTCTCTCCATTCCAAAAAAACACCTCTCCAGGTCCAGCAGTTTTATTCAATTCAATTACTTTTCTTCTAATAACTTCTTCTAATCTTCCATAATTTGCCTTTTGTTTATTTAAAATTATATTTGCTCTTTTCGCATCCATCTCCACATATACAATTTTATTTTGTTTTTCATCCAAAAAATATACTTTTTTTTTATTATTTTTATTTCCAAAGGTTTTCAATCGTGAATTTTCCCTTGCATTTAACTCTGTAAGTCTTTTACTAACAGACTTAACTTCAGGGATAGTGTGGTGTTGTGCATTAGACAAATGCTTTTGTGTAAAATGAGGCTCTGTAACAGAACGCACGGTTTTATCTATTGGAGCTGCTGATGTTGCAAGTGCTCCGATAAATAAAGCTGCTGATGCGCCTTTTTTAATATTGCCTTTTGCTTTGTTAATTTTCCAACGCAAAGCTCTCATTCTAGCAGCTGTTCTTTTACTACTCATAGTTCCTGTTCTACCTGCAATTGTGCTACTATTTACATTTCCTGTTCTACCTGTCGCTATTCTTCCAGCACCACCTGTAGAAACTCTATTCATATTTCCTGCTTTGCGTGTAATAATCCCCCTGCCACCCACTACCTTGCCACCCATAGTTATTTTTGTTGGTGATTTTAGTCTATATCTTGGCATTGGTTTTGGTGGCATAATCATTTACCTCTTTTTTTGTTTTTATTTTTCTCCTATAATTCTTATATTATTTCTTCTTCCTTCTAGAATAGGCCTTAATTTGTCCCCACAGAGATAATAAACCTATGGCAGTTACTGAACCTGCACCAACTGCATTTATAGTGCCATCTATTCCAGATTCTCTCTGTACAAATTTCAGAACTTCTCTTGAATTTCTTGGGTTTTTTGGGTCTTCTTTATAGATTTCTAAACTTTTTATTACCTCATTTAATCCTCTTATAATTTTAGGATTATTACCAAATCTAGTAGCAAATTCTTCAACAGATAAACTAGCTAAATAATTTACTCTGGCAGTATCGTTTAGTTCCCCCATTTTAATAGCAACTTCGCCTGAAAATTTATCATTTGTTTTAACATCTTTTATAATTTCTTTGTATATACTATCTAGCTTAGCCTTTTCAGATGCATATAGTTTATCATATACATTTCTTAATTTTGCAACACCTAAATCAATCTTAGTAATTTCTTTTCCATCCCAAAAAAACACTTCTTCAGGTCTTGCTTTTTTATTTAATTCTGTTACTTTCTTTTCTACAACACCATCTATTCTTTTAGAATTGGCAATTTGTTTTTTCTCAATTTCCATTGCTTTTTTAGCATCCATTTCTACAACTATAATTTTATTTTGTTTTTCATCCAAATAATGTAGCTTTCTTTTAATATCTTTATTTTTACTTTTTTGTAATTTTTGTGAATATTCTCTTCTAGCTTTGGCATTTAACTCTCCAATTCTTTCACTTACTGACTTGATTTCAGTAAGATAATTGCCTTTTGCTAAAATTAAATTTCTATTAATGCTATGCGATCTTACTGCTGATTTCGCAGCCTTACCTACAAAATAAGGAGTAGTTGCTATTGTTCCGATAAGTGCTGCAGTTGCTACTTTTTTCCCAAATTTTGTGGGTCTCTTTATTTTATTACCTAATTTGGATCTTTGTTTTCCCAAATTTATTCTTTGTCTATATTTTGGTGGCATAATTATCTACCTTTTTTTTAATTTTCTACAATCTAAAAGTAAAAGAACAAAACACTTTATATTTGTTTTCTTTTTTAATCAGTATATGACCTTACAAAACAAGCAAGAAAAACTATCTTGGCTTCTTGAAAAATCAATTATAAGTCTTACTAAAGACAAATCCAAAAACTACGGTCTACTTTTTAGTGGAGGCATTGATTCTTGTCTTCTTGCTCTTCTTCTAAAAAAACAAAAAGTTAAGTTTACTTGCTTTTTTGCATATGTAAAAAACAATACTGAGCCTAAAGACTTGGCTTTTGCAAAAAAGGCAGCAAAAGAACTTAAATTAAAGCTTGAAATAGTTTCTATAGACAAAAAAGAAATACCTAACATTCTTCCAGAGATTATTAACATAACTGATAACACTAGTCCAGTTTCTGTAGGTGTTGCAATACCAATCTATCTCTCATGCAAAAAAGCCAAAGAGAAAAAAACAGATGTCTTGTTGTCTGGTCTTGGTGCTGATGAGCTATTTGCAGGATACAGCAGATTTACTATACAAAATCAAAAACAGGAAACCAAAAAATGCCTTGATAATATTCAAAAGGATAATTTAGATAGAGATAAAGCTATTGCAAAATATTTCAAATTAGCAATTAAACACCCATATCTTGATAAAGCAGTCATTGATTTTGCTTTGTCTTTGCCATCAAGCCTTTTGATTTCTTCAAAACAAAACAAAATAATTTTACGCGAAATTGCAGAAAGCCTAGGGCTCTCCAAAGAGCTTGTTAAAAGAAAAAAACTTGCATGCCAATATGGCAGTAATTCTGATAAGATACTAGAAAAGCTAGCAAAAGAAAAAAAATATAAAACAAAAACAGAATATCTTTCTTCTTTTAGAAAAGAAAAAGTAGGTGTGCTTTTCTCAGGTGGAAAAGACTCTAATCTTTCATTATGGCTTGCACAAAAGGCAGGAAAAGAAATTTCTTGTCTTCTCTCTATGATCCCTGAAAATGTAGATTCATATATGTTTCAAACACCAGAAGTTAATTTTCTCAAAATGCAGGCTTTTGCTTTAGATATGCCTCTACTAATTACAAAAACAAAAGGCGAAAAGGAAAAAGAACTTGTTGATCTTAAACAGGCAATTGTCTTTGCTAAAGCAAAGTTTGGATTAACAGGAATTGTTGCTGGAACCCTTTATAGTAATTATCAGAAAGACAGAATTGAAAAGATATGTAAAGAATTAGATTTAAATCTGATTACTCCTCTTTGGCATGTGAAAGAAGAAGAGGAGATAAGATTGCTTTTAGATAATGACTTTATGTTTGTTATATGTAAAATTGCAGCTTTTGGCTTTTCTGAAAAAATGCTAGGCAAAGTCATTGATTACAAAGATTTAGAGGAGCTTAAAAAACTAAACAAGAAATACCATACAAACATAGCTGGAGAAGGCGGAGAATATGAAACTTTAGTTCTTGATTCTCCTGTTTTTAAGAAAAGAATTTCAATAATTGAAAGCCAAAAAATAATGAAAAATGAATTTACAGGAAACCTAATAATTAAAAAGATAAAACTAGAAAAAAAATAAATTTATAAACTATTTGAGATTAATTTGATAGAATATGGCAGCAATTTTAGCACACATGCAATTGGTAAGGGATATTGTTAAAGAAAATCCAAAACTTTTCTCAAAATCTGATTTGAGATATCTATTACAGGGTGCTACTTATCCAGATGTCTATTATATTACTGGCCTTAGAAGCATAACTAAAAAACCAAATTTTAGTAAATTTGTGCATGAAACTATGGATGAGGATTATAGTTTTGCAAAATTAGTGCTGGAGAAAGCAAAAAACAAACCAGAAAAACTTTTTGCCATAGGCTTTATATCTCATTTTATTCTTGATAAACATATTCATGATTATATTAATAGTACTGAACTAGGGAATAATGTAAAACATCTGGTTTCAGAATATTATCTAGACACTAAATTTAAAAATCAAAAAATACCTACCCCAAGATATCCTTTAAAGCTGATTAGAACTTGTGTTAAAAAATATTATCCAAAAGATTATGATACATTTAAAAAAAGAATTAAATTATCAATAAACAGCTTAATTTTCTATGATTTAGTAAATAGATTTATAATTAAGAAAATAGTAAATGCTAGATACAGAAAAGAAAAATATAAAACAAAGCTATCTATTCTTAATGTTCCTTTTAAAATTGCAAGGCTATCTAAACATCAAAAATTAGGGTATGATTATAAAGCACTATTAAACCCTGATATTTCTATTAAAAAGAAACATACAGAAAAAATGTATAAAATATATCTAAAAGCAAAAGAAGAGTTTATAGATTTTGTAATTGATTATGAGCTTCATATCTCTGACTATACTTCTAAGCAAAAGAAAATTGTAGATTTCAAATAAGGAAAATGATTTTTTAGATTAGATGACTTTTATTGTAACAATTGTTTCTGTTTTATCATCTATGACATTATAATCGTTATTATGTTCTCCAACTCTTATTTTTATTTTTTTGGTTCCTGGGTATGTGCCTGCCACAGGAAAAATATGATATCTTAGTTCTTTTACTTGCCCTGGACCAAACTCTCCAATTCTTTTGTAGTCTGTATTTACAGGTTTAACAGAATTAAAACTTATGTCTTCATCTATAACTATATCAATACTTAGCAGTCTTTTATTCTGGCCATTTGTCAATTTTATATAAAATTCTAAAGGCTCTTTACTTTTAGAATCTAATCTATACGGGAAAGTTCTAGTATTTATTCCAATCATCTTTTTAAATCACCATTTATAATAATACAATAGACAAAAGAAATTATAAATGTTATCTTAAATTATTTTCTTTTATAAACATTATCTCTATGTTCAAAATCAAGAAATATAATGTGATTCTTTTCTTTTTTTACAGAAAATAACAGAACAAAATTGTTTCTTATATGCACTCTTTTTTTATCTGAATAATCATATTTTAAATTTTTATAATGTTCTATATTAATTTCATCAGAATTGATTATTTCTCTAATCTTTCTATATAACTCTTCTGCTAGCTTTTTATCTTTTTTATTAAGCTTTGCAATAATTTTCTTTAAATTGTCTGTAAATTCGAATGTAAATGTCATAAAATTCAATAGAATTATGAATTTACTACTTTATATGCTTTTTGAGGGTAGATGTCCAGTGCGAATTATTTATTAAAAAGCTTATCTAGTTCTTTTTTGCTCATTTTCTTTAGACCATATTTCTTTAGATGATCTGATTCTAGTTTGCTTATCTTTTCTAGATATTTTGAATCAATCTCTGGCTCAACTTCTGAAACACCATAGATTTCTACAAACTTATTTAGAGCTTCGCTTTTATCAGTTAAATTATATTTTGCCTTAATCACACCAAGCACTCTATTTGTATAATCTGTTAATTTCACTCTTGCGTGAATAAAATTATCTTGTGTATTTCGTGTGTATTCCATATGTATATTATATACACATCTATTTATATATCTTTTTATTTATTTGTTTGCTTTTGAATTGTTTGCTTATCTTTTCATATTCTAAATACCTTTTAATAAGTTCTATTTTTTTAAGATGTTTTTCTTTTTTATATTTATTATATGCAAATTTATAGCATTCTAGTAGGGCTAACAAAGAACTGATATTTACTTTGTGATTTTGTATTTTTATAGTGTCATAATCTTTATTTTTCAAAAATAAATAGGATTCTTTATTATATATTGGACTAATTCCTACAAATTCAACATCTGTTTCTGAAATAATTAAATTTAAATAATTTTTTTCTTTTTTTTCAGAAGGCACAATATATTCTGCAAATATTTTTTTTAATTTTGTAAAGTCTTTGTAATTTACAAAAAAATCAACATCTTTTGTTTCTTTAATAATTCCTTTAAGTAAAAGGGCAGTTCCGCCAGTTATAAAATAATCAATCTGATTTTTATCTAGTTCTTTTACTATCTTTAAAATTACTTGTTTTATCTTTGTGGTTGATAGTTTTGTTGATTTCATTTTTATTTTGCTCCGTATTTTTGAGTATCATCTATGATGTCTTTTTTCTTCCAATCTTCTACCCAATCTTCAACATTAAAACACATGTATTTACCATCTGCTGTTGAGCACACAACTCTTTTTAGTCCTGCATTTATTATCATCTTTTTACAAATAAAGCAAGGAAAAGCATCAACGAGTTTTTCTATACCTAGATGTGTTTTTTTGCCAAATATGTATATTGTTCCACCAACAATGGAAACTCCTTCTCTTGCTGCATTAATTATTGCGTTTTGCTCACCATGAACACTTACGCAAAGTTCATATTGCTGACCAGAAGGGATGTTTAATTTTCGTCTAAGACAATAACCTTTCTCAAAACAATCTTTTGTACCCCTTGGTGCACCTGCATAGCCTGTTGATTTTATAACATTGTCTTTAACAATAACTGAACCAATCATTGCTGATAAACAATTCCCTCTTAAAGAAACAACTTCTGCAATCTTTAAGAAATATTCATCCCATGATGGTTTGTTCCTGTTTTTTATTTGTATCTTTAAAAGCAAATCATCTACTTTCTTTTCTAAGTCTTCTAAAGTTCCATTATTGTCTATTGTAAATTCTGCTAAAACCTTACATTTTTCTAAATTTTGAGAATTTGGATCATTACTTGTGAGTTCTTTCTTTTCTGAAGCCATAAACTCATCAAAAGAAGATATCTGTTCTTTTTCTCTTAGTCTTTTTTTTGCTCGCTCATACCTTGTCATCGCCTCTGCATCTATAAACACCAAAGAAAATTTAGGAAGTTTCTTTAGTTCCTCAATTTCTCCAGATGTCCTAATTGATTCAACCACATAGTTTTTATCAAGACCTTCTCTTTTTATTCTATCAACTAGCCTTTTTGCAAGGACATTTGGCCCAAACTTTTCTCTAAGCTCATTGCCTACCTTTTGAAGGTTTTCTCTTGTTAGCTCTATATTGTTTTTTCTGCATTCTTCTCTAATCTCATCAGAACAAGAATAAACAATAAATCCTTTTTGTTTTAAGATATCAGAAACTGCCCCTTTTCCACAAGCTAAAAAACCAGTTATGCCTATTATCATTTTTTCACATCCTTAATGTATTGAAGATATTGGATCGTCATAATAATCTTTTAAATTATTTCCAATATTTGGTGTTTTCTTCTTTATTTCCTCTACACAATAATGCACAAACAATCTATATGAGAAATGAGCATGTTCTGTTGTTCTTGTTTTTGAAACATGATCCATCTCTCTAGCATTTATTGTATACAATATCTTTGCATTAGTTCCAAGTGGACAAACACATTGGCAAAATTCTTTACTAAATCCATTTTTAAGAAGTTTAATCCACAAGCCATATGCTTTATTTAAACCAGAGATATATTCTCCTTCTGCATCTTTTGGCAAAAAAATAGGAATTGCAAATCCATATTCTGGAGAAATAAAACTACTAATCCATGTTAGCATCCTGTTTCTATGAAGATCTCTCCATGCTCCAAAGTCAATAATTCCTTCAAAATTATAATTTGCAAGTTCTGTTGCTCTGTGTGGGCGATAGCCTGTACAATCATATTCAAAGGCTTGTTTTATATATTTGTCTATTTTCTCTTGTGTTAATTTCTGAGAATTAAGATAAACTTCTTCGTTTTTATATTCTACGGTGTGTCCATTATCAAGAAGATAGTTATAAACTAATAGCTTATCTGAATTATCTGTGTGTCCAATAATCTTAACTTGGCTTTCTATATTTTCAAAAATAAGATCATCTATTTTTATGTTTTTTTTATTGCCAAAAATCAAAGGAGTGATAGTGTTTGATGTGTTTTTTATTTCTTCTCTTTTTTTATCAAATATACATGTGCTTTTTTCAAGAAGTGTTGGATAGACTTTTTCAAGTTTTTTTTGCATTTCTTCTCCAATCTCATTAAATTCCTTAATATTACTTGTAAAAAGATCAACAATTAAGGATCTAAAAACTTGAGAATTTGTAGTCATTGCAAAATTAGTATATGCACTTGCAGGTAGAATATATCTTGCAGAATCAAAGGCTTTCTTTTTTATTAGTTTTTCTTCTACAACAATGTTTCTTTTTGAAAATTCATTTTTTATTTCATTTATTATTTTTGGAAGAATCTTGGAATACACTTCAAAAAGATAATCCATTGTCTCAATATATTCTTTTTTCAGTTCAGGCTTGCCATCAAGTTCCTTAGGAATAATATAGCACGGTTTAGAAAAGTCCTGATATCTTGTTGATTTTTCCAAGTATGCTGCAAGTCTTTTATTTTCACAATATTTGTTTGTTGCAATCATGCTTGTGTTCTCAAAACAAAGAGTAACATTACCATGTTGTTCAATAGAATGGTGAGCAACACCAAGAGTAATGCTTTTATGAAAGTTACCTATCTTTTCTCTGTTAAATCCTTCTTCATTTAATATTTCTCTAACAATCTGCTCAAAAGACTTTGCACTTTGGCTAAGTCTTGCAACAGTTCTACAATGAGCTTCTGCAAAGTTTTCTGTTGAAATAGAACAAGGGATATTTTCTTTTTCTATAACTTCATAAACTATATCATCTAACAATTTTATTTTTCTTTTAAATTCATCCATATTTTTCACCTGTTTTTTAATTATCTATATATTATCTATTGGATATTCTTTTAACATCTCTATAATTTTGCCTTTTAGATTTGATTTTAGTTTTTGGTTTTCTGGCTCACAGATTACTTGGTTAATATAGTCTGCTATTACTTTTATTTGCTGTTCTTTAAAACCACGAGTTGTTATTGCTGGCGTTCCTATCCTGATACCAGATGTTATAAATGGCTTTTGCGGGTCTTTTGGTATTGCATTTTTATTAATTGAAATATTTATTTCTTCTAATACCTCTTGAGCAACCTTTCCAGTAATGTTTTTGTTTCTGAGGTCTACAAGGATTAGATGATTATCTGTTCCATCTGTTACTAGCTTAAAACCGTATTTTTGAAGCTCTTCTGCCAGAGTTTTTGAATTCCTAAGAACCTGCTCTTGATAAATTTTAAAATCTGGTCTTAAGGCCTCTTCAAAACAAATTGCCTTTCCTGCAATTATGTGCTCTAATGGACCGCCTTGAAAACCAGGAAAATTATTTTTGCTAATTTTACCACCAATTTCCTCATTGTCTGTTAAAATTAGTCCACCTCTTGGGCCTCTTAAGGTCTTGTGAGTAGTTGATGTTACGATATCTGCATAAGGCAAAGGCGATTCGTGAAGCTTTGTTGCGACAAGACCAGCAATGTGTGCCATGTCTGCCATAAGATATGCACCAACAGAATCTGAAATTTCTCTAAATCTTTCAAAATCAATCTTACGAGGATAAGCAGAAGCACCACAAACTATCATTTTTGGTTTTTTGGTCCTTGCAAGTCTTTCAATCTCGTCATAATCAAGAAAGCCATTGTCATCTGTTCCATAGCTATAGCTTTCAAAAAGTCTTCCTGAAAAATTTAGTTTAAAGCCATGTGTCAAATGCCCTCCACTATCAAGAGACATTCCTAATATATTGTCTCCTTTTTCAAGAAGAGAAAAATAAGCAATAAGGTTTGCACTTGATCCAGAATGAGGCTGAACATTAGAATATTTACAATTAAAAAGCTCTTTTGCTTTCTCTCTGGCATAGTCTTCTATCTCATCAACTACCTCACAACCAGAATAATATCTTTTACCAGGATAGCCCTCTGCATATTTGTTTGTAAGAACAGAGCCACATGCTTCTCTTATCTCTTTAGAACAAATATTTTCTGAAGCAATCATCTCTACTGTTTCTTGCTGTCTATTTTTTTCTTTTTTTATAAGCTCTAAAATTGTTGTCATGATAAATCTTATTTAAGTATTTCATCAAGCTTTTCATACATTTTTTTCCTGACTTTCTCTTTTGAATCATAAATATTAAATCTATAGATTACTGGCAAATACCCTGAACTATTTAGCCTACAGCCCTCTTGATAAAGCTTGTCAAGCCAAACACCAGCATATCTTTTGTTAACAAACAATTGATAATCTGAATTTAGTTCATGATCATCAAGTATTCTTCCATTACTTCTTTCTTCTTTTAATTTAAGATATTTTTCTTTTTTCCAGGATATCGGCCCACAAACCACAAACAAATGTGTTGGAGGAAACCCAAAGGCTACTTTATGACCTGGAAGAGAAAGATATTCTTTTAGTTTTATTCCTTTCTGGTTGTTTTTCTTATCATAAACTTGATAACAAGCAGATTCTTCGCTTCTGCTTCTAATAATTATTTTATTATTGTCTCTTAAAATTTTTCTTATTCTATAAAACTCGTCAATTCTGTATGCCTGATGAACAAGAGCTGCAGAATACCCATCAATTGTTTCTTTAAAATCAAATAGGCTTCTATTCTGCTCAATTACCCTGTTTACTTGCCCAGCTCCTCTTCTTGTTGGTTCTTCAATTATCCAGACATCTGCTGAGTTAGGGTCTATATATGTTGTTATCTTATTTTTTTTAAAAGACGCAACCAAAAGATCAGATGACTTTTTATAACCAGAAAGAAGAGAATAAATCTCTAGAAGAAGATTATTTTTTTCATCTTTTGAAAAGTTATCAGAATCTAGAAACTCCTTTAAAGACATAAAATTCTTATTGTATTTCTCAAAAACTTCTGCATGAAACAACAAGTCCATTTCTGTTCCGCGAATATCTCTTATTATTTTGCCTTTTTCTTTAAAATAATTTATAAAATCAGAAATTTGTGTGCTTGTTCCAGACATGTCAGGACCGCAAATAACAATATCTAAGAATTTCGTGTTGTTCATTTCAGATCACAAAATATAATAACTAGTAAAATGTTTATAAATTGTTTCTATAAATAATTATGTATAGACAAAAAATACTGATTTATATGAATATCTTGCTTATTTGTTCAAAAACCGATCTTGCAGCCATTAATTTCTTTGAAACTCTAACCACACCAAACTTTGGATTTGAAAAATTAGAAGATAATCTTTGGGTTTTGGATAGAAAAAACAAAATATTTCTGGCTTTGACTGAAAAAACACACCTATATATGAGTGACAAAGATATTTTAGAAATCGAAAAAAAAGCAAACATTATATTTGAACAGATTATCTTTCTTTCTAGGCACTCCACACTTGGAGATCAAAAACCTCGTTCAATTACTGCTCATTCAGTAGGCAACTGGGGAAAAGCAGAGCTTGGTGGTCTTGATGAAAAGCTTGTAAAAACAGATGCAATTTTGATTCGCTCTTTGCTTTTGGATTTACATAATAACAAGCCAAAAACACTAGAATATGAAATTAAGCAAGAAGCAACACATCACGGACCATATCTTGAAAAAAGCACAATATTTTTAGAGATTGGATCAAATGAAAAGGCCTGGCAAGACAAAACAGCATCTGTGTTTGTTTCTAAAGAATTAATTAAAATAATTTCTGAATATGATAAAGAAAAAATAAAACAAGAAAATAACTGGATAGAAGTGGTTGGCTTTGGTGGTTCACATTATTGTACAAGATTCAATCACTTGACTTTAAATTCTAAAAACAAATATTGCTTTGGACATGTTATTCCTGATTATGCATTAAAGCAAATTACAGATAAGCAAAAACTAAAAGAGCTATTGAAACTTGCAAAAATAAAAAGCAATTCTTTTTTGGTTTTAGATGACAAGCTAAAAGAAATTACTTTTTAGAAATCTTCTTTGGTTTTTCTTTTGTTTTCTTAAGATATACTGTTTCTATTTTTGTTTTTAATTTCTGATGTATGGCAAATATTGTCTGAATATTAATGTTCTTAGAATAGTATGTTTTATCTTTAAGTAAATCTTCAAATAGTTTAAAGAATAAATTTTTGTCTTTTGTTCTATTATAGTATATGGCCTCGGCAGAAAGATCATAAGCCATTTGATAAAGTAACGGATATGTGCCACCTTTAAGCAATGCTTTTGTTGCTAAATCTAATGATTTAATTTCTTTGTCTAAAATCTTTTGTAATTTAATATCTATTACTTTGTCTAAATTTGAATTTTGTGTTTTGAGATTATCAATAAAATAATGATTGTATATTAATTCTTTATTGTTGTTTGCAATATTAAAAATAGTACATCCATTATTCAATTTAAATATTAAGCTTAATGAGGGTGTGTTTGATTTATAAAATTCAAATTTTTCTAAATCTAGATTGTAAAAATAACTAAAAGCAATTAAGTGCCTTGCAAGCCACATTTTATTCTTAAAATACAGTATTTTCTTAAATTCTGACAATGGCCCTGAAGGGTATGTGTAATTATCCAGATTTTCCTTTTCATATTTACTTTCAAAATCTGTAAGTATCACTTTGTTTATTGATTCTTTATTGTGTTTTTGAAATTGTTCAAAAGAAAAGAACTGATGAGTTACGAATTGTATTTTCACTCCTTTGTTTTTTACTTCATTAATGATTATTTTCCCTGAGTATATTATAGGTTCAAGATTTAATAGGCAAAGATCTTTATATTCTCCAATTGTTGCTAAAATTAATTTTATTGAATCTATTCCTACCAGATCAGAAATAACCAAGTCACAATTGCTTGCTTTTAGAAATTGATTATATTGTGTGTAATCATAAAAACACCTAATATTTAATTCTTCAATTATTTGCTCAGCACCATCTTTTGTCGGGAAAAAAACAATATCTGGCCTTATTTCTTTAATTTGTTTTTTAAAAAAATCTAGTTTTTTCTCATCACTACACATTAGACCAGATATTTTATATTTGCTTGGATATTTAGAGAAAAATACTATTGCCTCTTGTGATTTCTTTCTTTGACTTGCAAGCACTAAAATTCGTTTTATCATAATTATATATTAGAAGAAAAATCTTTTAAAAAAGTTGTTTTTGTGATTTTTAAAAAAATAGAAATGAAAGTAAAAAAAGCAAAAATTAAAATCATCCTTTTTTACTTTCTAGTTGATTAATTTATTTCTTCTTTTTTGCTGCAGGTTTCTTTGCTGCTGCTTTCTTTTTCTTTGCTGCCATTTTCTTTCCCCCCTTTTAATGTTAATATTAAAATTATCTATTTATATATGGAATAGATTTATAAACCTAATTATTTTGGGTTGTCCAAGATTTAAAGAGTGTTTTTGAATTGATTTTTCACAGGGGTTGCTGAAAGAATAGATGTTTGGCTTAACAGGAGTTAGTGAAAAACAAATAGTCCAAGAAATTGTGTGTTGTCCAAGAAATAGTGAATAATTGAAAATCCGTTGTTTAGAAAAAATTAAAATAAAATAAAATTTTTCTAGGATAAAGCAAAGCTTTAATCCACTAGAAAAATAAAATATTTTTCTGCATCTTAAAGTCAAAAATGACTTTAATCCATAAGAAAAATAAAATATTTCTCTGCATCTTAAAGTCAAAAATGACTTTAATCCATGAAAAACTCTGCAGGCTTTGGCTCTGGTTCTAAGCCTTTTCTTGTTCTTATCTCTGTTATGGTTGAGTTAAGAATTGATTTTGGTATCTTTTCATAACCTGCATATTCAGCTGTCCAGATTGCCCTACCTTGAGTTTCTCCTCTCATATCTTGACTTAATCCTATCAATGACTTAACAGGAATTATTCCAATAATGATACAAGAGTCGCCTTCCATATCTATTTTTTCTATCTGTGCTCTTCTACTAGACAAAACCCTGTTTACTGCGCCCATGAAATCTTGAGGAACAGAAACTGAAAGCTTTTGCTTTGGCTCAAACAATGTATAGTCTGCTGAAAGAATACAAGCCCAAATTGCTCTTGTAATTGCAGGAAGAACTTGAGCAGGACCTCTGTGTATTGCATCTTCGTGAAGAGTTGCATCTTCTAGATTAACAATAATTCCAGAAACCTTTTCTTTTGCAACAGGCCCTTCTTTTGTTGCATCCATAAAAGCATCAATTATAAGTTCTCTAGTTTCGAAAAGATTTTGAATACCTTTTGTCCTATTAATCAAGATACAGTTATTATGCACTGCCCAGATATTTTTAGATTCGTCTTTTGTAAACCCTGCATCTACAAGTTTATTTTGTATTTCAACATCCTTATTAATTCTGATTCTGCCATCAAATCTCATTGCTTTAATCTTTGCTAGCATCTCTGGTTCAATTGGCTCAACAGAAATTTTAAACTTGTTATGCTTGTTTGGAGATTTTCCTTCTACTGTTAATGATTCCTTTTGTATTGTTTCATAATATAAAACAATTGGAGGACTTACAGTTATTGGAATATTATTATCTTTCTCAATCTTATATTGAGTTATTTCCAAGTGAAGCTCTCCCATACCAGAAATTAAGTGTTCTCCAGTTTCTTGATTTAGTTCAGCTCTAATATTTGGATCTTCCTTTGTTATGTTATGAACAACTTCAATTAATTTTGGAAGATCTTTACTATTCTTCGCTTCAATTGAAACTGTCATTACTGGTTCAACATCAGACATAAAGCTTTCAAATGTTTTTATTTCTTTATTTGATAATGTTTGGCCAGCATAAACTTCTTTCATACCTATAACACAAACAATATTACCAGCAACAACTTCATCTAATATTACTCTTTCAGGACCTAAGTATATACCTACTTGCTGAACTTTTGCTGTTTTATCTGTGCCGACAACATTCAAATCCATCCCTTTTTTTATTGTCCCCATATACACTCTTCCAGATGCAACGTCTCCAGCATGCTTATCAAGAACAACATCTGTAACCATCATTGCAATATTTTCTTCTGAGTGATTACATTCAGCCATTGCTTTTCCTTCTACAGATTCCATATCTCCACCCCAAATTATTGGAATTCTATATTTTTGTGATTGAATAGGGTTTGGAAGGTGTTGTGCAACCATCTCTAAGAATACTTCGCTTACAGGAATCTTTTGTGCAAGTTCTTTTTGTTTTTCGTTTTTACAATAATTTACAATATCACTAAACTTCATATTGTATTTTGTCATTGCTGGAACTGATAAAGCCCAGTTATGATATCCAGAACCAAAACAAACAGAACCATCTTTGATATTAACTTGCCATTCTTGTGCAAATTCTTTTGGTGCATTCTTTGCTATAAGATTATTAATATCCATTACAACCTTTATGAATCTTTTTTGCATATCTTCTGGTGCAACATTCATTTCAGTTATTAATCTATCAACTTTATTAATAAATAGAACAGGTTTTACTCTTTCTCTTAATGCTTGTCTTAAAACAGTTTCTGTTTGTGGCATAACCCCCTCAACAGCATCAACAACCAAGACAGCACCATCAACAGCCCTCATTGCCCTAATAACATCTCCACCAAAGTCAACGTGTCCAGGCGTGTCAATAATATTTACAAGAAATTTCTCTCCATTGATTTCACAAGGAACAGAAACATTTGATGAATTTATTGTGATTCCTCTTTCCTGTTCTAGAACATAAGAATCCATATATACTTGTTGACCAGCTAACTCTTTAGAAATAAGTCCAGCTGTTGCTACAAGATTATCAGTTAAAGTTGATTTCCCATGATCAATGTGAGCAATAATAGCAATATTTCTAATGTTCTTTGTATTACTCATTAATTTTTGTGCAAGTTCTGCAACAATTTCTTTTCGTCCCATATTAAATTCTCCATTTTTAGTTTATATAAGTATAAATCATTGATTTTTAAATTAAAAAAGAAAAACAAAGCAAGGTTCTTTTTTATTTATCTAGAACCTTGTGCAATTCTTTCAATTTCATCTTTTCTTTTTACAGAAAAGCTTTTTGGGTCATTTTTTGACGCATCGATTATTTCTTCTGCTAAAGCAGTAGCAATATCTTTCTTACTTTTATATGTGTTCTTGAAAGCAGCAAGAGCTATATTTTTTAAAGCCTCATCTAGTCTTTTGATTGGAGACAAATCAACTGATTGTGTGTAAGTTATATCTCCTTTCTGAAGCTTTGTGATATCTTCTCTTGGTGCAGAATATTCAATTGCAGTTACAAGAACTTGAATAGGATTTTCCTTTGTAACCTTATGAATATGCTCAAACGCAGCTTCAACAGTTTTTAATATCTGCTCTTTCTTTCCACAACCCATTCTGTGTCTTACAAACTTGCCAGAAAGCTTTTTCTTTCCTTGTCCAGATCTCATCATCTTGTTAACTAATCTTTCAACAATATTGATTTTTGTTTTTCTAGAAGCTTCTTTGTTTGTTGCACCAAATGAATGTGGTATAACTTTGTCTTCTAAATTCATATATTTAGCAAGACCTGCATCTTTGAAGTTTATTCCTTTTGTTTCCCATTTATCAAATAATTTCATTTTTAACACCCTATCTATCTCTTAGTCTTTTCTTTCTTACCTTTTCTTAACATTTCAAGTGATTGGTCATTTACCTTAACAACCTTATATCTCACACCCCAAAGATCACCAATTGGTCCGCCTTTTCTTCCACCAATTCCTTCAACCGTTACTTGGTCGTGAGCATCAATATACTTGATTGCTTTGTCTTTTGGAGCAAATGCAGTAAGTTCTTTTCCGTTTTTTATCAGCTGAACTCTTACACATTTTCTAATACCAGAGTTTGGCTGTCTAGCTGTAACCCCTTTTTTATCAAGAACAATTCCTCTTGCTTGAGGCGCTCCTCTCATTAGCCCTTCCTTTTTATCAACTTTTAATTTTCTTTTGTTTCTAGGATCTTTCTTAACCCATTTCTTTCTATCCTTTATTAATTTTCTTGCTGAAAATTCTCCATTTGCCATAATATTTCACCTTAATTATTTTTTCTTTATTTTGATGATATCCTTAAACATCTTATCCTCTAAGATTGGAATTTCATCTTCTTCTTTTGTCTCTTCAGTTTCTGATTTGACTTTTGTTCCTTTTGCTGCTTTTTTAGCATCTCTTTTTTTCTTTAATTTTAATTCATCTTCTGAATAGTCATCATCAGAGTCTTTCTTTGATTTTTTCTCTTTCTTAGCTAATTTTTTCTCTTCTTTCTTTGCTTTCTTTGCAATTAATTTCTTATCTTCCTTTGTACCTGAATCTTTCTCATTAATTACTTCTAAGATTGAAGATTTTCCTTCATTTATTATTGCAATAACTGAAATAGAGAAAGGTTTTCCACATACAGAACCAAGTTCTATGCTTCCTTCAGGATATTCAATTACTGGTATTTTTAAAAGCTTTGTATAGTACTTGAATAAGTCCTCATCTGATTTATTAATTGTAGAACTAATAATTATTAATTTTGGTTCTCCAATTAAACATTCTTTCTTTGCTTTATTACTACCATAAATTATTTTACCAGTATCTATTGTATTTCTCAATTCTTGATTGAATCTTGTCCAATTCATATTTTGTTCACTTTCCTTTTTAATTTACTTTGTCTTGCGCATCTTTTTAATATCTAAAACAGTATATATTTTAGCTACAAAAATATTATAAACTACTCCTCTTTTTTCTTATCCTGCATTGCCTTAGCTTTTATCATCTTTTCAAGGCCTTTAGCATCTAAAGTCAATCTGACCTTTCCTGTTCCTGCTGAAATTGGCTGGCCAACAATTATGTTTTCAGTAATACCAACAAGGCCTTCAACTTCGCCATTAAATGCAGCAGAAATAATATGTTTAATCGTCTCTTCAAATGCAGCTCTAGCAAATGGACTTTTCTTCTTGCCTGTAATTCCAGTTCTTACAACTCCTTGTATTACACCTGAAGAAGTCATCAAATCTGCTAATATGTAAATATGTCTAATATTAACAACAATACCATTAACATCAAATGTGTTTTTTAATTCTCTAACTATTGCTTCTCTTGCAGCCTCTACACCAAATGCCTTGTATATTTCAAAGATATCGTTTGTCTTTGTTCTAAAAGTATCTACTCCTTCTGTTTTTAAAACTTCTTTAAGGTTTGAACCTTTTGTTTGTATTAGTTTTTCTCCATTCTCTTCAATTACAACTGCTTTTTCTATTCCTTTAACACCATATATTGGTATTTTGTTCCATTTTAATATTGCTTTTCTAATATTATATAATGGGGTTTTATTAGAAAAGTGGAAATTTATCTGTTGTTTATTATTTGTAAATCTTTTAGAATCGTAAGTATCTTCTATTTTCGCATAGATGCTCTCCATTACATCTTCTTGATTTACTCCCAAGATGCCTGCCTTCTCAGAATCAAATTTAAATGAAACTAATCTTTCATTAAAATCTTCTGCAAAAAAACCAACATCTCCAACTTTGACATCCACTAGGTTTTTACAAAAATCATCAACATCTTTTTCTCTCTTTAATATATTTCTATCTAAATATATCTTCATTGACGGATATCTTGCTTGTGACCTAGCATCAACAATTTCAATAACTCTTTGTATTCCCTGACCAACAGAAACTTCTAAAGAACCAGCATAGTGCTTTGTTCTAAGTGTTAGCTGCGTTCCTGGCTCACCAATTGACTGTGCAGCAATTAATCCTACTGCATCTCCTGGAACAACTAAGCCATCATTATATTTTTTTGTAACAACATCAAGAAGTTTTTTCTTCTTATCATTGCTTAGTTTTTTCATTGAGGAATATTTTTCTACTTTTTCTACAATTGCAATTGGTAATGCTTTCATATTATCACTTTTTTATTATTTATTCATTAAAGAAATTAATGTTCTTTCCAAGATATGCTTTTTCAGGAGATAAACCGTCTTCTCCATACATAAACTGTATTACTTGTCCATCAGCAGTGGTAACCTTTAACTCATCATTAACAACAAGATCCTTTAAAGCATTTGACAATCTTCTATAAAGATAACCAGATACTTTTGTTGCAACACCAGTGTCAATTTCACCTTGTCTACCACCTATAGCGTGACAAAAATATTCTCTTGGACTCATACCATCAAAGAAATTACTTTGAACAAATCCGTAATCCATTACTTGGTTACTGCCTTTTGGACTTGAACTTAATAGCCTTTCAGAAAAGCCTGCTTTTGGTCTTCCTGTTCTAACAGTTACCTGCCCCCAAAGTCCAAGCATATTTACAACATTTAATATTCTTCCACGACTTCCGCCAATACTTGCAACAAGTGCGGTGTTATTGTTTGATTCCTTTACTTTAGAAAACAATTCATCAAGCTTTATTTCCAATATTTTATCAGAAATCTTATCTTTCATATCTCCTGTTACCCTTAAAATCTCATTTTCAAAAGTTTCTTCAAGGTTCTTTCCAGGTATCAATGGTAAGCTTCTGTCTTCAAATTTCTTAACTATTGAATTTGAACTAGCAACCATTCCTTTTATTTTTGCTTTTATATCTTTTTGTAATTCATCACTTGCTTTATACTCATCAAGAGCAACTGTTAAACCTTGTTTTGCAATATTTAAAAATACAAGTTTTGAAAACTTATAATAGAAATCCGCAAGTTCTTCTGCACCATAATATCTATAGATTGTTTCTATCAAACCTTTGTGCATATCCATTTTTTCATCCATAACTCCGGAAATAATTTTCCCTTTTTCTATCTTTAGATAACAATCATAAGGACATTTTTCTTTTTTACATCTTTTACATTCTTTTGCTTTAGAGACTATGCCACAAAGTTTATTCTTATATTCAACATTTAGACCTTTTGGTAAAATCTGACTAAATATTAATTTACCTGAATAACAACCCCTTCCTCTATCTGCTGGTGGAAGCTCTGTTATTCCAATAGCATATAATAACTCCATTGCTTGTTTTTTTGTAAATTCTGTTTTTTCTCTTGTTAAAAGATAAGCACCAGATATTAGATCATGATCAGGAGCAATAACTGGTTTTCCTGTTCTGATGCTAATTACGTGTTTATCAGCAATCATAAGCTCCTTGACTTCAGTATATGACTCTTCACTTTGTGGAACATGAAGATTCATATCATCACCATCGAAGTCAGCGTTATATGGATCACAAGATATAGGGTTTAGTCTAAAGGTTCTTCCTGGAAGAATCTTAGCATAGTGCCCCATCATTGAAACTCTATGAAGTGTTGGCTGTCTATTAAAGATAACAACATCTCCATCTTGTAGTTTTCTTTTAATTGTCATTCCTTCAGTTAATTGTTCAGCAATTTCTTCTTTGTTCTCAGGTGTAACAATTTTTCTTAATCCTTTCTCTGTTAAAAGGTATGAAACTTTATCTTTAAGTATATAGTCCTTTAATCTATCTTTATTCCAAGCAGTTACTCTTTCTGGAACAGTCAAAGTATTTGCAACTTGTTCAGGTATTCCAAGTTCATTAAACTTAATATCAACACAAGGTGTAATTGTTGAACGAGCAGAAGCATTTACTCTTTTACCAATAAGATTAAATCTAAATCTTCCTTTCTTTCCTTTTAGTCTTTGTGCAATTGTTTTTAATGGTCTTCCTGATCTTTGCTTTGCTGGTGGAACTCCTGCTGTGTTATTGTCAATATATGTTGTAATATTATATTGTAAAAGATCCCAAAGGTCTTCAATAATTATTTGTGGTGCTCCTGCATTAATATTTTCTTGTAACCTAATATTAATTCTTACAATGTCAAGCAATTTATGTGTCAAATCATCTTCAGAAGTTATAACGTTTTCTAAAGACAAAGATGGTCTAATTGAAACAGGAGATATTGGCAAAACAGAAACTATAAACCATTGTGGTTTTAGCTTATTTGAATAACCATACAAGAACAGATCCTTATCTGGAATCTTAACTAACCATTCTAAAATCTCAGAAGGATATATCCTATCCCCGTTTTTGAAAAAATTTGTTGGTTTATCTAAAACAATTTTATTTACTTGAGCTTTACAATGTGGGCATTTCTTTTCTCCCTTTACTCTATTTAATATTTCTTTTACACATTTGTCTGTATCTTCAGAGATTAGCATTAACTCGTTTATTTCTTCTTCTTCCAGAAGTATTCTTCCACATTCTTGACAAGTTGAAGCAAGAATATTATATAGCTTATCACCAAACTTTGGATGGATTACTGGCCTAATCAGTTCTAAAGAACCAAAGTGACCTGGACAGCCTTTCATTGTTTGGCCACAGGTTTTACATCTTAGTCCAGGGGAAATGATTCCAAGATGAGGATCCATAAGCCCTCTTTCAATTGGATAGCCATCTTTATCATAGGTATCTGCTCTTGTTATCTCTACAGCAGACATCTTTCTGATCATCTCTGGACTTAAAACTCCAAACTCAATGCTTTTAATTTTCTTTGATGTATTCATCTTATCTACCTTTTAAATACTCTAGTCTATTTTATCTCCAATATTTAACTTTGGATATACTCCCATTGCTTTTAGTTCATCAAGCAAAAGCTTGAAACCATAACTTATTTTTACTTGGTGTACATTTGTTCCATTACATATTGGACAAAATTTCTTGTTTCTTATCTTATCATCAACAGCAGGGATACCACAGTCTTCACACACCATGATATTCATCTCATCTGCATCATCCATTAATTTTTCCTGAAGAGTCATTGCTGCACCGTGAGCAACCAAAGCTTCGCCTTCCATTTCACCGAATCTTAGTCCTCCACCTTTTTGCTTTCCTTCAGTTGGTTGTCTTGTTAATAACTGTACAGGTCCTTTATCTCTTGCTTGTATTCTATTAACAATTAAGTGTGTTTGTAATCTCTCAAAACCAAGAGGCCCAACAAATATTGGCATCTCTATTTTCTCTCCTGTCTTACCATCATAAAATGTTTCTTTACCATCTGGTCTAAACCCATACGCTTGTAACATTTTGAAAACTTCATCTTTGTCATTATAGAAAGGGGTTCCATCAATTGATTTTCCACTTGTAGCAACTGTTTTTCCTGCAATACTTTCAAACAAATGACCAAGAGTCATTCTTGAAGGAATAGAGTGTGGATTTAAAATAAAGTCTGGCTTTATTCCTTGACTTGTAAATGGCATATCCTCTTCCTTGATTACTGCACCAACAACGCCTTTCTGTGCGTGATGTGAAGTAAATTTATCTCCAACTTGTGGTTCAAGATATGTTCTTACTCTTACCTTACATAACTTTGTTCCAGAAATTGTTTCTGAAAGCATAACTCTATCAACATAGCCTTTTAGATGTTTTCTTGCACAAACAGAAGTATCTCTTCTTTCTTCTGTAACAACGCCAAACTCAGAAACCTCTTCTACAAATCTTGGAGGTGATGTCATACCTATAACTACCCCACCTTCAGATACTTTTGATTCTACATTAACAATTCCGTTTTCATCAAGATTAGCATATGCATCAAGCCCTCTATAGCCACTTGCATCTTCTGTTGGAACACAAAACTTGTCTGTTTGTCCAGAAGGATATCTTGTTTCAGATTGAGAATATGATCTATAATATGATGATCTTGACATCGCTCTTTGTATCGCACCCTGATTAATAATAAAAGCATCAAGCATATTAAATCCTTTATAAGGCATAATTGCAACAATTGCATTCTGTATCATTGGCCTTTTTTCCATATGTAAAAGCTTTGATGTTCTAGTATAAACTAAAGGCTTTTGTGGGTAATACAAACAATGCATTTCAGTATCAAACCTTAAATTATAATTAGAAGCAGGAATACCAATTGCCTGTTTATAAAGTTTAGCACCATGAATTGCTTTACCAGCCATGTTGTGCTCAATGAATGGAATCATAGAAGAAACAATACTGAAGATTGCAGTTCCTGATATTTCTAAATGTGTGTGATCAGGGGTTAGTTCTTCTTCTGTTAAAGCAATATATGCATTTTCCTCTTCTTCAGCATCTAAAAACTCAACAATTCCTTTAGAAAGAATATCTTGCCAAGACAATTTCTTTGATTTTAAGTCTTCTACAATTTCAGGTGTTAATTTTGATTGTCCTTTTTCTACAACAATTACTGATCTTTGTACTCTTCCAGCATCTGTGTTTATGTAAAGTTCATTTGTTGTTTCATTATATGCTATGTTTACTTGTGGATCGATCTGAAGAGATCTTCTTTTCTTAAGTAACTCTGCTCTTAATTTTTCTGGATCATCATGAAATCCAACAATTCCGCCATTAACATAAATTTTTGCTTTTGATTTTGCCATATTGTTTCACTTTTAAAAATAATTCTAGTCAGAGGTAACACCCTCATTCTTTAATATGCCTTTAACATCTTCTGGATCTGTATCTGTTGTAATCTTTGCCATCATTGAGAGGTTCTTAACAAGACCACAATTAGGTCCATCTGGTGTTTCTATAGGACAAAGTCTTCCCCAGTGTGTTCCGTGAACATCTCTTGCTTCATAAAGTTCTCTTGAGGAATCTAAAGTTGATTTTACTCTTCTTAAATCAGTAATTGATGTCAAGAAATTATCTCTTGACATATATTTACTAACGCCCGTTAATTGCCCTATCCAATTACCTGTGCTTACAGCAAACATAATTCTTTCAGTAATAGCATCTGGTCTAATTACTGTATTAATATTTAATTTTCTGTGTCTTGATATTGTTCTGTCAATCTGGAATTTTAAATCTTTTGTAAAATGTTTAAAAGAAAATCTGAAAAGGTTTTCCATTAACTTACCAGAAAGCTCAAGTCTTTTGTTAGCATAATGATCTTTGTCTGCTTGTGTTCTTAAGTTATAGGCTTTTTCAATAATCTTAACAGCCATTGCCACAAGAAAGTGTGCCTTCATTGTTCTTGCGTCTTTTTCTTGGCCTAAGTGTGGTAATAAGAAAGAATCGATTACTTCTTTTGCTCTTCTTAGTCTGTATGTTTTTGTTTGAGATGGTGCAACAGATCTTCCAATCTTATCTAATGCCTCTTCCTCTGATTGTAGTTCCACTTTGTCAAGGTTAAGAAGAACTTCATTTTGAATAATTTGCTCCTTTGGGAAAAGATCTAGAATCTGACTTGGTTTTGTATAACCTATTGCATTTAATAATTCGATAAGCATTAGCTTTCTTGGAGATGAAGGAAATGTTACTGAAAATAATCCATCTTGTGTTCTTGAGATTCTAACTTTTCCTTTAAATGCTCCTTTAACAGAAATTACTTGAGCATTAATCACGTCTTCTGTGTCATTAAGTAGAATTCTATCAAATGCTAGAACTTCTTGAGTTATTAATGCTTTTTCTGAACCATTAACAATCATGTAACCTCCTCTATCCATAGGATCTTCTCCATTCTCTATTAGTTCTTCTGGAGACAAACCATAAAGGTTACATCTATTTGATTTTACAAGAATCGGTATTTCTCCAACATATGCTCTTTTCTCATCTTGAAGAACCCCTTTTCTGTAAAGCTTAATATCTAAATAAATAGAACCAGAGTATGTTAGATTTCTAAGTCTTGCTTCCATTGGCATTAATCTAAATTTTGCTGTCCTGTCTGCTTCAACAATTTGTGGGTTTGTGATTTCTACATTTGACAATGTAACATCTACATTATTTGTAGAACTAATAAATCCATTTTCTTCAACAATCTCTGAAATCTTTTCATCAATAAACTGATTAAAAGAATTTATTTGTTGTTGAACTGGACTATACAGCTCATAATATGACTCAATTACTGACCATTTATCTAAATTTTTCATAATCTTTCACACTCTGTTAAATACAACATAATTTTTATTTTAAAAAGAAAAACCGTTATACAGCAATTACTCTTCTATAATAGATTACTTCGCCTATTATTCTGTTTACTCTAGTAATCTTAATCACATCTCCAACTTTTATCTCTAAGTGAGCGATGCCAGGATCTGTAATATAGATTAAAGGAAGTTTTTCCGGATTTATGTTTTGTTCAGAAATAAGTTTTTCTAATTCTTCGCTTGAAACTAGTTCATGTTTAGGTATATAAGAATGTTTTATTTCTTCTTTTATTTTTCTTGCTCTTTTCTTTACCTTCTTTCTTTTGCCTTTGCCTTTTGTTTCTTCTTCTTCATCATCAGAGGTATCAAAAGTAACTTTAATTTCTTTTTCTTCTTCCTCTTCTTCTTCGTTTGGTGTTTTAATATCTATATCATCATCAAAATTATAATCATCTTCTAAACTTATATCTGTTTTTATTTTTGGCATGACCTTACACCTTTGATTGTAATGTTTTTGCTTTTCTGTCTTTAAGTTGTTTGCCGATAGCTCACGCTAAACAATGTTTCTTTAATATGGGCTGATAGATAGGCTCAAATTAACGCCCTTATATTTACAAAAATCGTCAATAGTATAAATGTTTTTTGTAAAAAATATAAATATAGCTAATAAACTAGACAGGAGCATATTATATTTATAATAACAAAAGATTTATAAATACTTTGCTTTATCTGGTTTTTCTCTTTTTCTTTGTTTCTTGTGATTTTTCCGTTTTCTGTGTATTTATGCTTTTAAACAGTTCTTTTTCTTTGTTTGTAAGTTCATCAATTTTTTTATTTATTGTTTTTTCTTCCTTTTTTAACCCTTTCTTTAAATCTTTCACTTCTCTATACATTTCAAGAAGTATAACTTCCCCTTCTGCTTTTGTAAAATTTAAAAATTGAGTTACTCCAAAAATTATTGGCCTTTGTAAAATTATGTTTTTTGGAATGTTGATTTCGTCTTTGTTTTTGTCTTCTATTTTATTAACAAAACCAATTGTAAATAATCTAAACAAAATGGATATTCCAAAAATAAGTAAAAGACCATAGGCTTCTAAACCCATATACCAAAATTTAGGAGTGGTGGATATTATCCCACCAATAATTGATCCTAACAACATTGCTGTTGATTGAAATATCATAAAGAAAGACACGTGGTTTATCATGTCATATTTTACATTCTGATAGAAGTACCCATATATAGAAAGAGTTAATCCTGCCATCAAAACACCATCAAAAAGATTTAGTAAAAATAACAACAACACATTATTTCCAAACAAAATCACAAATAATGGATAAACTGGCAAGAATAAGATTATTGCTTTAAGTACTTTTGTTGCCCCAAACTTATCACAAATCTTGCCCCAATAATAAAAGCTTAATACTAGTCCTAAAATTGAACCAATTTCTAAAATGATGTACTGCTTATAATCAAACAAAAGAATATTCAAAAAATAATATCTATAATATGGTGCAGCAATATACATGCTAAAATATATTAGCGAAACAATAGTTATAAAATAAAGAAATTGCTTGTTCTTCAAAACTAAATTATTAAAAACCTTAAAAACAGGTTTTGACATCTCTTGGGATTTTTTGGTAAGGTGTTCTTGGTTCTCGGTCTCGCTCATTTTACTCATCACTACTACAGAACCAAACCTAAACAATCCAGCAACTATAAAGATAATACTAAACCCATAAGCTGCATTGTTTTTACTTATCGCATCCATTACAACGCCAGCCAAAAACAATGGCAAAATAGAAAACAGGCTTTGTATTAGTTGTTTTTTCGAGGTATATTGTACTATCTTGCTTGTATCAAATAACTTGCCAATCCATTCTCGATATACTGGATAAGGCAACTGCTCCATAATTGTTATTAAACAATAAAAAATAATTACTAACCAAACAACAACTTTGCTTTTTATTATAAAACCGACCAAGGCCAAGGGTATCCAAAAAAACGCTTGTAAGGCAATAAAAAAAATAACAAAATGCTTTTGTGATTTAAAATATTTAACTAAATCATATGAAAGCAAACCAAAGAATGAAGCAATAAATATTGGCAAAACATTTAACAGGCCAATTTGAAAAGTACTTGCCTTTAAAGATATAAGATAAGGAACCAAAAATACTAATCCAAGATAATACATCCCTGCCCAAAATATACCGTCTGTAAGATAATACTTCAAATCTTTTTTTTGCTGGTTAGCAGTTTGTTTGAATTCCATAAGTGTTCTATAAAATAGAAAGAGAATGTGTTTTTAAAGGTTGTTTAAAAATAGAAAGTGCTCGAAGGGGGATTCGGACCCCCGTTATTAGCGTGAGAGGCTAATGTGATTACCGGGCTACACTATTCGAGCAAAGGTATATATTTTAATTCTAAAAACATTTAAAAATAGGAATTTAATCTAATCCTAAACTAATCTTTATTGCATTATCAACTTTATGCATTGTTTCTTCAGATAGGCTTCCTAATTTCTTTTTTATTCTAGTTATTGAAATTGACCTAATTTGATTAAGTTGTATATAACTATTCTCAAGTAAATTCCCTTCTCCTTTTAAGACACATACTAAATAAGGATAACTTTGATCTAATTTAGAGGTAATTGTGGCAATAATTGTAGTGCTTGAAAACTTATTTCCTATATTGTTTTGAATAATTACACAAGGTCTTGTCTTTCCTTGTTCAGAACCAATAATTGGATCTAAATCCACAATTACAACATCTCCACGCTGTATTAACATTTTTTACCCTCTAATCAGAAGTATATTTCCAATCCTCTGCAGTTTCTAAATCTAATTTTGATGTTTTTTTATAACCATCAATCATTAATTTTTCTTTTTCTTTTTTAGATAATGGCTTTTCTATAACTATGTTTTGATTTTCTATTTTTACTATCAATCTTGATTTGGGTTTAATGTTTGCTTTTTCTCTAATTATTTTAGGCAATGTTATTTGACCTCTTTCACCAACCGTTGTATAAGATTCGTACAATTTAGTTCCCCCCCTTTTAAATATGTATTATACATATTTATTCATACCATTACATATTTAAATAGATCATATATATCTTGTATTTTCTCATTATTAAAATGCATAGTTTACTTTTTTTGGAAAATCACAATAAAATAAGCTTTTTTAATAAATACACAAAAATGTATATGCTTCGAGGCGGATTCGGACCGCCGATTTCCAGATTATGAGTCTGGCGTTCTAACCACTAAACCACCGAAGCAAAAATTAGTTTTCTATATATATTTAAAGTATAAATATATATATAAAATGTGCTTATTTTTCTGCAACTATTCGATAAATATCACATATTTCTAAATGAGTAGTATAAAGGGTTCTATATTGTGCAGGGATTTTAGAAACATCTACCCTCTCTGTACGATAAGACAAAAAATTGCTTTTTTTTAAAGCAGTATCTAAATTTCTTTTAAAATACAAATTGCTACCACTTCTTTCTACAAAATAATATGCAATAAATTTGCCTTTTGGTTTAAGCTTTTTATAAATTAAATCAAATGTTTTTTGAGTATATTCTTCTGAACCAATATTAACATACTGTTGACTTATGTCTTTAGCTGCTTTTGCATTTTTTTTAACTTTTCTATAAGTTTTTTCTTCTTTATAAAAGCCTACTGCAAAATCACTTGTAATGATATCTACTGAATTATCTGGAAACCTAGAAAGACCTTTATTAAAATCTGCTTTTATCTGTTCTAAATTTTTTGGCTTTTTTTTCTTTAATCTGCTTTTTCTTATTACTTTAAGTTTTGGATTTTTTTCTGCATCAAAATGTAAAAATCTTTTACTTCTTAAACCTTTCAAATCAATTCCATAAAAATTAAAATTAGAAAATCTTTCAGCTAACATTTTTGAACGATATGCCCTATCGTCTCCAACATTACCTAAATGAACTACATTTTTTTTACCTAATTGAACTTGAGCTGTTTTTGACCTTCTAATCCATCTTATTGGTCTTTTCTTAGGTGTCCTTACTATCAAAAAAAATCACTATTTAATATTGCTTGTGGTTTTTATGTTTATTTGGTCATGGGCATCAATAATAAAGAAAATATCTGCTAAACCAATAAACACACCTGTTTCCAAAACTCCAGGTATATTTTTAACAGAAAACTCAAAATCATCAAGAGAGATATTTTTATCTAAAGTTATTCTTGCTAGAAAATGGCCTGTTTCTGTCTTAACAAAATTGTCATCTGTATCTTTAACAACCCTAGCAAAACCAAAGCTTTGAAGATTAAGTATTGTTCTTTCCCAAGCAAAAGAACTAATCTCAACATAGACATCTTTATCTATTGTTTCAACAACATCTTGATATTTGGAAACAACAACTAGGTTTAAAGCAGACTGAGCAATCATCTTATCTCTAATAAAAGAACGAGTATCTTTTTTTATAAAATTATTATAGGTATCTACTTGGCTAGAAAACTCTATAGCCACATCTATTTCTCTTTCACTTAAAGAAATAATCTGTTGTCCAAGATTATATAGTTGTGCTGCTTGTTTTGCTGTTGTTGCGACAAAAATTACTTTTTTATTTTTTGCATGTAATATCTTTACTAATTCATCAACAAAATCAGAATCCTGTTCGCTTGTGCCTATGGCAACGATTGCTCCTTCTTTTATAAAGGTTTCAAACTTTTCTACAATTTTTGGAAGATTCATATTTTACCTTTTTTATAACTTAATTCTATACATTTTAATTTAAATATATTTCCTTTCTTATGTTATTTAAGACAAATGATGAAAAATGAACACCTGCTGATTTGTGATGATAAAATGGGCGGGCTGATGTCTTAAACTTTTTTCTTTCTCTTATATTTTGTTATTGGGTATTTTGTGGTTTTCTTTTTTTCTTTTTTTACAATTGCCTTTACTGTTTTTGGCTTCTCTTTTTTTCTTTCTTTTTGTTCAAGACGAGATACTCTTTTATTTAATACGTCCACTTTAGAATTTATTATCTCTTGACTTGCAGAGCCAAGTGGCAATCTCTTTACTGCTTTTTGCTGTCTTTTTTCAAGAACCAACAAAAGTATGTTTCCTATTAAAAACACTCCAATAGCAAACAAAAGAACCGTTGTTAATGTTTCCATATCTTTTTCTTCTCCTTTTTTTATTTTTACTTGTTTTTCATTTCTCCTTTTCTTATACTAGACAATAAATATTTTTTCTTTTTTCAATAATTACTCCTTCTTCTTTTAGAAACTCTATAGCTATTTTAAGAAGATCTATTTCTTTATTGAGCTTTTTAGAAAGATCTTCGATTGAGAAGTTTTTATCAAGGCCACTAGAAAGTATTTGTTTTCTTATATTGTTATAAAGATACACATCAATAACATAAAAATTACCATCAAATGATTTCTGGCCTTTTATTTCATTATTCTTAAATTTAGAATAAAATTCTTTTGTGAATTTGTTAGCAGTTGTTATAGACTTAATTAATGCAAATTTCTTTTTTAGAAATTCCTTCATTATTGCTTCTGCATTTTCATCAACCACTGTTTTTGCACTCGTAGTTGTTGAAACCGAGGTCGCTGGTTTTCCTTGGTTAACAACATAAATTGCCTTTTTGTATTTTTCTGATTGTTTGTAAGTAATAACTTCTTTGTTTTTTAACATCTCTTTAAAGACCAAAAGATCTTCTGGTTTAAGAAGGGTTTCAAACTTGCCTTCGACTTTGTCTTGGAAAGGAAAGTTTTTATCTAAAAGTATTTTTATAATCTTATTTTTGATTTGTTCTTTATTTGTTTCTGCTGGTTGTTGGGTTGCGTTTTTAGATACAAGTTGCGTTTTATCTATAACAGAAAAAGCAATTGCCTGAGAATTTATTATTTTTATCTCTAATTGTTTATTTACATAGTTATCTATATCTTTGCTTTCTGTATCATTATCAAAATTCAAAAAATATGTTTTGTTCTTTTTTACTATTTTCATTATTTCTTCTCTTTTTTCTTTATTTTATATTAATTAAATATTCTTCAATCTCTTCAAAAGAAACTGCACAGCCATTAAATTTTAAAGAATACAAAGCAGATCTAAGATATTCTTTATTTGTTATTATGCCTTTAAGAAGATTTTTCTCATAAGCGAATGCTAAAAGATCAACCGAGCGAATTACTATTGGGTTACCTATCAGTTGTTTAAACTTATCATATCTTTCTTGAACTAATTCTATTCTCTTATTTGATCTCTTTCTTTTTAAAATGTCTAAAAGCGCATATGGATCTTCAATCAAAAGCCTTGTTGTTCTTTCATCTACAGCTAAACAGTTAGATTTACTAATAGATAAAAGTGCCATACACTCTGCTTCTCCAAAATCTACAATATGAAGTGGCGTTCCATTTATTAGAAAAATGCTGTTTGTTAGATTAAGTATTTCTTTTGTCATATCATCTAGTTCTTTGTCGCTTTTATATACTGTGAAAATAAATTCATTTAATTGATCGTTTATTCTTAAAGAACTAAGCTTAAATCTCATATTGTTTCTGACCCTATCAATACATTCAAACTTAACTCCTGTTGTTATTACGAATTCACCAATATCGTCTCTTATATTAGAAAATACAGGCAAAAGGCAAGTTTGTGAAAAACTTATTAAAACCCCCGTGTCAAAAACTATCTTCATTTCTTAATCACATTTTTATGCATTGTCATTTCTTTAAGTAAATTTACTTTTTCTTTTAGTGTTTTGCCCTTAATTATAGAATCTTCATCTGGGATCTTTGTTTGGCCAATTACTGCCATAACGGAATCTTTATCTGCAGATAACAGATTGGTTGCCTGAGATAATGACAAACCATAAGCATAAGCGCTTGATGCTATTTTTGCTCTTGCATTAAACACAATATCATGTATAAAATGCCCCAATAACTTATCTGTATTCTCAATATCAGTTTGTATCTCTTTTATTTTTTTAGTAAATTCAGTTAAGTCTGGTTTTTTGGATAACTCACTGGCAAGCTTTAAATCAATTATTGTTTTTTCTTTAAATTTCTTCCAGTTAGGACTATAAAAGATGTGTTTTTTAGAAATTAATTTTCTATAAGAATAAGCAATTACTGCCATCTCTGCAATTAACTTATTGTTTGAAATAATTGCTTCATCCAATAATTTTTCATCAATGGCATGCAGTTTTTGAAGATCTACATTTTGAAATTGTTCATTTATTGCAAGCAATATTTGGGACCAATCTTTAAAGTTAAGACTTGAAATATATTTTATAACATCTGGATTTTGAAACTTACCATGTTTCTTTGGAAAATTGAATTGCTGATTATTTTGGTTTTGATAATTATTTCTATTATTGTTTTGTTTGTTATTGTTTTTGTGTCTGTTGGGGTTGTGTGTACGAGAATTTATTTGCTTATTAAATCTGTTTGCATTACGCCCAAAACTAGAATTGTCTTGTTCTTTAAAATTTCTTGTGTTTCTTCTAGCATTAATAAAAGAAACATTTTCGTTATTATCTCCTACTGCATAAAATTGTTTAGAATTATCTGGGTTTTTTACTAAGCGATTCTTACCAGAAAATTTGCGATTTTTTTTCATTTTGTGCATTACACCTGCTCTTAATTATATAAAGCTCATAAATATATAAATCAAATATATTTAAATATGTTTATTTAATATATTTATTAAGACAATAAGGATAAATATGTGAAGTATATGGGTTTATATGATGACAAAATTAATTCTATAATAAAAAAAGACAAAAAATATATAGTCATAGGAATTGTGGCTTTTGTAATTGTTATTCTTTTGGCAATTGGAATTTTTTCAATAGATTGGTCAAAATTAAGTTCAGGATTAAAGGGCAGTAATATTTCTGTAAAATTTAGTAACAACCCATATGTTCTTTCTAAGGATAAAGAGTTAAAAATAAATGTTACTGTAAAAAATAACAGCAAAGTTGATGCAACAGATTCAGTGGTTACAATTATTCCAGTAGAAGATATTTTCTTTATTACTTGCGGTGCCTCAAATTTGGAAAACAATAATGTTGTTATTGCTATGATGTCTAAAGACAGTTCTAGAATTGTTAGTTGTGATGTTAAAATTGCACCAACATTAAGCAAATCAGATATATTAGCAGGAACGTATAACTTTGATGTACATTATACACTTAATAATGAAAATTATGAAACTAGGGCAACTTTAAAAGTTAAATAAAAGAAGGTAAAAACATGTTAGAAAGTTTAATTAAAGGCTTTAAAATTTTTGCAAGTAAAAAAACATTACTAATTATTGTTCTTTTTTTAATTTCAATGTTTGGAGTGAATTACATAGGTAATTACATTGTTGATACAATTACATTTTCTCCATCAATTTCAGAATATCCTACATTCTTATTTAATTATTATGGTTATATTTTGTTATTTATTGTACTAGGGTATTTCGTTGCATTTTTTATAAGTAATTATGTAACTTATCTTATTGCCCACACAATGTTGAAATCAAAGAAAAATTACAAAAAAGCAATAGCTAATGTTTTTGTTTATACTTTATTTTTATTTGTTATCTTTTTGTTTTTTATATTTTTTATTTATTTAATTGCATTGATATTTAAATTTGGATTTATCTTTATAATATTATTACTTATAATTGCAATATCTGCATTTGTTGTTTCGTTAGTTTCTGGACTAGCAATTATCTTCTTACCTGTTTCTAAAACACTAAATGAGAGCTTTGAGAGAGCTTGGTTGTTTTTAAAAAAGAAATTTTGGGGACTGGTGCTGTTGATATTGCTTCTTGCAGTAATTAATTTTATAATTTCTTATGCTTTAACTTATTTAATATATTTGGCATTTACTAAAAGTTATTATTTAGAATTAATATTAGAATCTGTATTAAGCACTATATTAACAATGTACAGCGTAGCAGTAGTTGCTTGCTATATAAAGAAAAAGAAAAAATAGTTTTTTACTATTTCTTATATTTTTTTAATTCTTGAACTAATATTTTTACCTGTTCTGTAGATAAACCAAGTGCACGCCTTGTTGGGTCAAGGCCAACATGGCGAACAGTTTCTATAACTCCATTATATTTTGCATATTCTCTTACATCTTGTAATGCATCATAATTTTTTATCTTAGAAAATACAGCTTGTGCAGCACGATTTACTTCTTCTGCTCCTAATATTTTCATAATCTTTCTTTTCCCACCGTATGCATCATTAATTGTCTTCATCCCAAATACACGATAGGCATCTTCAAGACCATATTTTTCAACAATTTTCATAAATCCTACTTTAATAACATTATCTTTTTCAATTATACGACGAGAGCGAGATTGCTCTTTTTCAACAACACCAACAGAACGAGCTAATTCTTTATCACCAAATAATAAAGCAGCTTTTTCAAGACCTCCGACTTCACTTATTACTCTTTTTGTACCATACGCTCTTGCAGTATCTTCAAAACCAAATACCTTTAAAGTTTCGTTAACAGGAATTCCCTTTGCTCTTAATTGTCTAGCATCAATTCCTCTTTCTAACAGCGCCATTTTTCTACTTGGTTGAGTTTTTGAAAATTTAAGAGCAACATCAACTCTTGCTTTATCAAAAGACCTTATACTTTTTTTAAAAGCTCTTGTTGTATTTTTCCCTTGTGCTTTCTTTAATGAAACAACTCCTTTAGGACTTGTTTTTTTAACAATATTAGGATTTAATATTCTTCCTGTTTTTGTTCTTATCATTGGTCTTGGTTTTGGTGCTCCTGGCATATTTTAATCATCTCCATTATTATTTAATTATCTCTATAATAATAAAAAACAATAACATTTAAAAATAGTGTGATGACAAAAAAAGATTGTAAATTTTAAAAAAAGAAATCCGTTTTAAAAGTTTTAAATTTAATTACGGATAAAGAAAGTAAGTAATTTGTGCTACGAAACTGTCTAGCTATAAGATTTGACCTCTTTATATTTGTTCGAATCATATTTTAGTTTGGTTTTTTCTCGGACCCTTAGTATCAGAAAACTTAAACAGTCACAATTGCTTGCTCCCGTCTTACATTACTGACCTATCAAACCGGTGTTCTTCCGGAGTCCTCGTCCTGTATCTCTACAGAAATGGCTGTCTCGTCTTAGGGATTGCTTCGAGCTTAGATGCTTTCAGCTCTTATCAATTACGGCGTAGCTACCCGACAGTGCCTTGTCAGACAATCGGTACACCAGAGACCGCGACGCGCCGTTCCTCTCGTACTAAACGCATCTTCCCTTCAGACAACCTACGCTGCCAATAGATAGGAACCAAACTGACTCGCATCGTTCTTAACCCAACTAACGTACGGCTTTAATGAGTGAACACCTCCACCCTTGGCTAATTATGCCCAGCCAGGATGCCGTGAGCCGACAGCGAGGTAGCAAACCGCGGGGTCGATGTGAACTCTTGCCCGCGACGACTCAGTTACCCCCAGGGTAAGTTTACTGTCAGACTAGGCCCCCACTAATAGGGACACTAGCGTTCGCTAGACCCATATTTCTATCCAGCGTTTCGTGCTTTGAGAAACACTGTTAAGCGTGCTTTTGGTCTTGTCCTCTACAGCAGATTTCTGACCTGCTTGAGCACACCTTTGGACACCCCTGATATTCTTTCAGGGGTGTACCGCCCCAGTCAAACTACCAGATCAAATGCTGTCCGTTTATTCAACGTAGAGTTGCATTTTTTCTACTAGATGGTGTTACATTGTTGTCTATTTACCCCCTAGCGAGGATAACATCGGCGACTCCCATCTACTCTCTATAGTAGAAAGAATACAACCACATCAGACTGTAGTAAACCTCCATGGGGTCTTATCCTCCCATTGACAGTTCGTGGCGTATTCACCACGTGTGCAAGTTCACTAGGCTTAAACTTGGGACAGCGATAATCTCGTTACTTCCTTGGTGCAAGCCGGCAATTAACCGGCAAGGTATTACGCTACCATGAGAGCCTCAGAGTTAGGCCCGCTCTTTACCAGCGCTTGGACCAGTTGGACCTGGTATTCACGTACTAGCAGTGAGCAGAGGTCAGTGACTATACACACCGTTGCCGGCTAGCAGTCACCTGTGTTTTTGATAAACAGTCGGACTATCCTTGTTACTAAGACTTACAGTTTACTGAACCGTAAGCACCCCTCATACCTAAGATACGGGGCCAATGTTGCCGAATTCCCTAAGTTTAATTATCCTATTACGCCTGAGCCTACTCAGCTAGGGACACCTTTCTCAGTTCTTGGTACGATTAACAAAACACTGCATAGTTTTCTTTTCAGGGGTCCTTGGCCTCGATAAAAGATTTCTCCCATTCATACCTTTAATCTGCTTCTCATCATTATGATTCTCCACAGATCTGTAGTATTTAGATGTGCAAGACAAGCACACTCTACCTTGCCAAAAACGTTAAAAACTATACTTGCGTTACCACACGTGTTTTATCAGTACAGGAATATGAACCTGTTTCCCTTTCGATCTCGTCGTCTTACGAAAGATCTTAGGATCGACTTACTCTTAGCTAAAGATTAGTGCTAAGAAACCCTTGCCCCTTCGGCGGAAAAGATTCTCACTTTTCTTTGATGTTACTATCGCGAGGATCCATATCTTTGGCAGATCCATAGGAACTTACGCCCCAACTTCTACTCTACCAAAGCACCTATCTATCAAATCACATTAACATGTGCTCTATGATATCGGTGACTAGCTTAGCCCCGTTAATTTTCAGGGCATCTATCCTAGATTGGTGAGCTATTACGCACTCTTTGAAGGGTGGCTGCTTCTAAGCCAACCTCCCAATTGTCTTAGGATAAACACTCCCTTCCAGTTAACACTTAGCCAGTACTTAAGGACCTTAATCATAGTCTGGGTTTTTCCCCTTTAGGAAGATCAGATTACCCGACCACCCCGACTCCAGCCTTCAACGACGATAATACATTCGGAGTTTGACAAGAAAGCCGAGAATTTCTTCCCGATACTTTCTAATCAGTATCTCTACCATATTGATCAATCTCCAGCTAGGCTATCCTTAGGGATATTTCGATAGGAGCCCGCTATCACCAGATTAGATAACTCTTTCAGTACTATTCCCAAGTCACGTGAACAGTTAGACTAGCACCACTTCGGACCTCCAGCAACCAGTTGGCTGCCTTCATCCTGCTCAGGAATTTATCATCTGGTTTCGGGTCATTTCCAAGTGACTATTGGCACAGTTAACACCAATTACCTGAATCTAAAGATCTGCGTAAAATCGGTTTCCCTTCGGCTCTGTGAATGACTCACTTAAGCCTTGCCACTCAGAAATACTCCCTCGCCCGTGCTTCGTGACGGATAGTGTAACCCTGTTCCAGAAAAACTCGCTTTTGCAGTTACCCACAATCGCTCACGTCTCTCCTTCAACACTTCCAGGCCACACCCGATCTGTAGCTAATTAATTTCAAGTGCTTTTTACCCTCCGTTAGGAGAACTTTTCAACTTTCCCTCACGGTACTCATTCTCTATCGGTCTTGTAGAATATTTAGAATTTGCAGTAAGTGCCTGCAAAGCTTCCTACGCGATATCCAACGCGCAGTACTCTTGATACTCAAAAATCTTCTCAAAAGACTTATATCTACGGGACTATCACCCTCTATAGTATAGCTTTCCAGCTATCTTCGATTTTGTTTTCAAGAAGTAAATGAGTCTACAACCCCACATCTCCTTTATATCACTATAAAGGATTCGGTTTGTTCTCTACCGTTTTCGGTCGATCTTATTCACGGTATCACTATTGTTTTCTCTTCCTCTAGGTACTAAGATGCTTCAATTCCCTAGGTTCCCACCCAAAGCTTTCGCCTTGGACAATTCGAGCATCTTGGGATCAAAGATTGCATGCATCTCCCCCAAGCTTATCGCAGCTTGCCACGCTCTTCATCGGTCTACAAGCCAAGTTATCCATTAATTAGCTCTACAAAAAACCAAAGTTTTTGTAAAAATACTTTTCTCTCATTTATAATAGGTCAAAAATTATGTTTAAACTTGACACATGGCACAAATTACTACTCTCTCATCCCGTAAACATAAAATGCGAAAGATATCCATATAGAATATTTTTCGTCAAATTCTGTTCTAAAAAATTTAAAACGGTCGAATTCCCTGCTAAAATAACTTAGCCGGAATATCTAATATATGTTAGCATAGGTTTATAAATAGATCGTCAGTTCTCCCCGATTCTCGCTTTAATTCCAAAATAAAGCAAAATTCTGGCTTATTTTTATTTAGAGGATGGATTAGCCCCTTTTACAGAAAATAAAGTGTTTAAATTTAATTTTGTGGCAAAAAAAGCAACCAATATCCTTATTTTATAGTTTTTTGATAATCTAGTTATAAAAAAATTTATATTATTTAATAAACATATTGTAATAGATATTATATATCAGATAAAATAGAAGTGAATTTTATGATTATTGGCATTGTAGGAAAACCTAATGTTGGAAAAACAACTTTCTTTAAGGCCCTTACCTTAATGGATGCTGAAGCAGCAAATTATCCATTTACAACCATAGACCCAAATAAAGGTATTGGTTTTGTGAGAAATCCTTGTGTAGATACTTTCTTTAATACCCAATGTAACCCAAGACATGGCTATTGTAAAGAGCACACAAGATTTTTACCAATTGATATTATTGATGTTGCAGGTCTTGTTCCTGGTGCAAGCGAAGGAAGAGGCCTTGGTAATAAGTTTCTAACAGACCTTTATCAAGCAGAAGCATTAATACAAGTAATAGATATCTCTGGAAGCACAGATGAAGAAGGAAGACCTGTTGCCCTTGGTGCATATGATCCTGCCAATGAGATTTCTTTTCTTTTAAAGGAAATAGAAAATTGGCTTTATGGCATATTTAAGAAAAACTTTGAAAAGCTTGGAAGAGAACAGCAACTGCGAAAAATTAAAACCTTTAATACTCTTTTATCTTTCATGAGCGGTATGGGCATCTCTGAAAAAATTCTTGAAACAAATCTTAAACAATTAAATCTTAATGAGAAAGAAATCATTAACTGGACAGAAGATGAACTTTGGAACTTTACAAGAAAGATTAGAGAAGCCACAAAACCAATTATCATTGCCGCAAACAAAATAGATATGCCAAACTCTAAAGAAAGACTTGAAAATTTAAAAGAAAGATTTCCTGAGCTTTTAATTGTTGGTTGCTCTGCTGAAAGCGAACTTGCTTTGAAAAATGCAGACAAAAACAAAATAATTGACTATTTGCCAGGCAGTAATACTTTTAAAATCTTAAAAGAAGATATTCCTGAAAAACAAAAAGCGGGGCTTGACTTTATTCAAAAAAACATTCTTGATAAATTCGGCTCAACTGGTGTTCAAGAAATTCTAGATAAATGCGCATTTGATATTTTAAAATATATTGCGGTATATCCTGGTGGAACCAAAAGCCTAAAGGACAAGAACGGAAATGTTTTGCCTGATTGTTTTTTAATGCCACCAAATTCAACAACACTTGACTTTGCTTATAAGCTTCATACAGACTTTGGTGATAACTTTATCAAAGCAATTGATGTAAAAACAAAGATGCTTCTTGGTAAAGAACATCAACTAAAGAATAATGATGTTATAGAAATAGTTTCTGGAAAATAAGTTTATCTAACTACAGGTCTTCTTACCATTGGTCTTTTCATCATTGGTTTTTTTGGCTTTGGTTTTGGCCTAGGTTTTGCTTTTTTAACAACTTTTTTAGGTGCAACTTTTTGTTTTTTTTGTTGTCTTCTTACTTTTAATCTTTCTATAAATTTCTTTTTAAGATCGTCTGAAATAAGATCAGATATTTTTTCTAATTGTTCTTTTAGTCTGTCGTCTTCCTTTTTATTTCTAGTATCATCTATATCTAATATTTGATCTATACTAGTGATTTTGCCAAGAAATGTTTTAATTTGATAAACTGATAAAGATTCTAAATCTAATATTACTCTCTTATCAAATGGGTTTTTATAAAATATAAAAATTAGTTTGTTCTCGCCATTTATTTTGGTATTAAAGATTTTACCAGACCTGTTTTTTAATGCATCAAAAAAAATAGAATATATTTCTCTAGCGCTTAAATCTCTAATTCTTTTCATATTATCCTATTTTTTAATTTTATTTTTTTCTTTTACTTAATTTTGACTTTAAAGAAGTTGCATAGTCTTTTACTGTCTTTCTTCTAAAATCACGAGTAACAGGATCAAGCTCATAACCAGGCATTGACAAATGTTTAATATTAAAACCAAATGCCTCTTTTAGTGCAGCCTCATAATATATTGCTGGGCGATCTGTCTTTCCTATAAAGTTATCGATAAAAGAATTAAACTTTGCTTCTGTTTTATAATTGTAGTTATTTTTATGACTTTCTATAGCTGCATTAGAAACTCCAATTACTGTATAACCCATTACTTTTCCAGTTTTAGCATCTGTTACTGCAATTGCAAACCTATTAATACCATTTTGCCTAATTGCATTTAAAATCCCAAAAACACTACTCCTCCTTGGAAGCGAATTTGGTATGTGTGGCGCTCTTGGATCTCCTAGGTTATTTTTAATCTGAATAAGTGTTGAATTTCCAAATTTGTTTTTTGCATCTGCATGTATTGTTTTTTTAATTTGTTCAATCTTTCCATAATCTGTTTTAGATTTAAATTCGTTTGGTTCTAAAGTTACATCATAATATGCGTGTTTGTTTCCTGTTAATTCTGAATATTTTAAATCTTTCTTTGAAACTCTTAATACAGTAGCTACATTTTTATCTATACTTTTTTTAGTCCTCCCCTCTATTATTTTTCTTAAGGGTTGTTGCCTTTTTATTTTTGTAGATTGTGGTTTTATTCTTACACTTCTTGCTTTTAATACAGCCATATTATCACCATTTCTAATAATATAGTTAGTTGATGGATTTATAAACTTTGCTTTACTCTACAAGTATACCAACTTTCCCTGGAAGGCAGGCTTTGGCCTTTGGGTGATTACTACCTTCTGCTTTTATAACCTCAATATTACATTCTAAGCATTTTGAGAAGAAATCCCTTGCAAACATATAAATTGAAAACTCCTTATTTTGACAATCTGGAGCAAAAAGCAAACTAGGATTTTTAATTGCAGAAGTTATTATTTTACTTACTGTTTCTTTGTGATCTGGATATTTGTCCAAGAAATAATGCATTAGCTCTTTTACATTTCTATTTTGTTTAACCTCTATTTCATTTTTTAGTTCCTTGAAAAAATCATAATGCCAACTTTCTGAAATAAAAAGTGTGATTTTCTTTGGGTTTTCAACTCCTGACATCTTCATTACATTTCTAATTTCAGATATTGTTTTTTCTACCCTTTTTTCTTCTTCTATTATCTGATCATTTATCTTCTTAATGTCTGCTTTTGGAAAACTTGATAAAGAGACTAGTTCTTTTCCACCAAGCATTTCATTTAGTTCTTCTGCTAAATGAGGAGTGAACAACCCAAATGTTAATGTCCATTGCCCTAATATTTCCTTTAGAAGATCTTTATTGCAACCGCCTCTATTTCTATACCATGAAAGATCATTATAAAAATTAAAATAAATATCATCTGTGGTGTTCTTGAACTCTATTATTTCCATATTTGCAATTATAGACTTTAATCTTGTGTTCCACATAGACTCTAGCCAAGAATCAAGTCTTGTATCTTTGTTATTTTCTTTGTCTTCAATTATTTCTTCTATTAAGTTATAAATTTTATCAAGTCTTTGCTTGTAGTTAATTAAGTCTTCTTTTTCAAAAGAAATATCAACAAAAGGATTTGCAATGTTTGCATAGAACAGTCTCATAGCATCTACTGAATATGTTTTTGCTTCATCACTTAGACTTCCTACTCCCCCTTTTGATTTTGAGATTTTCCCTACTTTTGAGACTACCCACCAATTAACAAATATTCCTTTAGGGTAATATTTCTCAGGTAGTACGGCAACATGGTTCATCAAGAAAACAGGGAAATGAACTGTTTGATGTTCTTTTCCTCCAAGATTAATATCTAACGGATACCAATATTCTACATCTTTTCTTATTTGTTCAGCAAGAGACTTATCAACACCTGTGTCTTCAGGTTTGCCTTTTCCAAGATAAACATAGTCAAAGAAACTTTCTGTCAATTGTTCGCTTTTTAGTTTTCCTTCATTAACATATTTGCTCACCAAGTAATAGATTGGATAAAGCGTGCTGTCAGCTATTGGTTCAATAGTGTAGCTTTCATCAAAAGGCAATTTTGTTCCAAGCCATCTTCCTTGCCTTGCACAAGCCCTTGGACCAAACCAATCAAGAATGCCTGGAAGGTTTTGCTTGAATTGTTCAGGCAAAAGTGTCATTTTTTCTACATATTTCTTTGTTTTTTCTGTTAACTTCTCATTATCATAATCTATAAACCACTGGTCAGGAACTTTCTTGATAAACACCTTGCCACCACATCTACAAAGAACTTCTTCTGATAAGTCATAGAAAATATCAGCTTGGCCTTTTGCTATCAAATCTTCTTTCATTTTGTTTTTTGCATCTTCTACTTTCATGCCAGAGAATTCTTGGCAACTAGAAAGAAGCACACCTGTGTGAAAGCCTTTCTTGTAGACTTCTTTTTTAGCAAGCTCAAGTTTTTCTGTATCGTCTTGTGACTTGATTCCAAACTTTTCACAAATCTCAATAGCAGCAAATTCGCCAAAGTCTTTTGATTTGATTATTGGTATTGGCTTAATGTTTTTGATTGTTTCCCAATCAAGTCCATATTTTTTACATTCCTCTTCTGAAGACTGAAGATCATGAAGACCTATATAATCTGCTGGTGCATCAGAAGGCACAGAAGTAACAATGCCTGTTCCTACATCTGGATCGCAAAATTTTGATGGAAGGATTATTATCTCTCTATTGACATATGGGGCAAGACAATATTTACCAAGCAGATCTTTTCCAGACACCTGTCCAACAATTTGTACATCTTCGTCTTTTTGATATTTCAACTTGTCAGCAAATTCCTTGCTTGCTATCCAAATTTCCTTTCCAACAGCAACCTTTACATAATTAACATTAGGATCTAGCCAGATATTTGTTTGCCCAAACATTGTTTCAGGTCTTAGTGTCGCTACAACAATAAACTGATTAGGCTGTTGATATTGAAGCTTAATTATTGTATACTCGTTCTTTTCTGCATTTCCGCCTTTGGAAAGATCCATTTCAGAAGGGTCAACAGCAACAGGCCCACATTTTGGGCAGTATGTTGCGTAATAGGGTGCTTGTATTAGAAGGCCAAGTTCTTTTAGCTTTTTAAATTGCCACTCAATAAATTTATTATAATCAGGATAAGTAGTTACAGTAAATCTTCTCCAGTCCCCAATAAACCCAAAATTTTTGTAATCCTCTACATATCTTTTAGAAAAGAAATCTACAAAGCCTTCTGCAGGTGATATTTGTTTTATATCTTCTTCTGTTAATCCAGCATCTTTATAATATTCTATTGTCTCTTTGTCTTTTTCAGAAATCTTTTTAGCCTTAGCAACTGCTGAGTTTCCTGATGCGTGTCCTCCTGCAGGAAGCAAGACATTATAGCCATTCATTCTCTTAAATCTAGCTATCGCATCAGCATAGGAAAAACCTCTCATATGCCCAACATGATGGAATCCAGAAACAGTAAGATATGCCCAAATTATAAAGTATTTTGGTTTACCAGAGATTGGCTCAACCTCGCCTATCTTTTGTTCTTCCCAAACATTTTGCCATTTCTTTTCTGCTTTTGAAAAATCATAAGTACTCATTAATAATCACTCTAAAATATAATATATAAATAATAGAGTAAAAATATATAAAAAGAAATTGTTTATGTAAATAAACAATTTATGGCACATCTGAAAGATCTTTCTTTTTCCTAGAATACATAAACAATGCCAAAACAACTACTGCTAAAATTCCAGCTCCAATTATCATTAGATTTCTTGGCGAAAAGGTAAGTAATGCAGTTGCCTTGCTTTTTAAGCTGTTTGCTTTTTCTGATAAATTTTCTTGATCTTTATTTTCTGTGGCTTTTTCTCCTGTCACCACGTCTCTTGTATTGTAATTAGAATTTGCTTTTTTGTAGGTTACTCGGTTATTAAAAGAATCAAAATCTTTAAGATCTTCTGAATTTTGTTTTGTTGCCGTTGTTATAGGCATCTCTTGTAATTCTTGGGTTTCCTTTATCTTTATAGAATCTGTAAACTTTAAATTTGAATTTTCTAATGAAAGTGTAGGTGTTGTTACAAACAATATATATTTCTCATTAGTTCCTGGCTTTAGTGTCATATCTAATGTTAATGTTCCTGAATTAAAAGTATAGCCTGTTGTTAATAAAACATAACACAAATATTTTTCTTCTTCATCTGTATTTACTTTTATTCTGTTGCCATTATATACTAAAATCTCGCCATTATTAGAAACACAATCATAATCTGACAAAGCATCTGCAACAAAAACTCCTATTTTTTTAAGTTGTTCTTTATCTATTATTCCTGTATCTAGCTCATATCTGCCAATAACAGAATAATCAAGTTTATTAGTAAAATCATATCTTGAAATCAGTGATTGTCCACCTACAATGCTTATTTCTTCATTTGTTCTAATCTTTATTGAACTTGGAATTACCTTGTAGTCACTTAATAAACGCATTGATAAAGGCGATTCTATTTTGACATTATATTTATCAGTTTCTAATGTCACATAATCTTGAGCAAAAACTGCTCCTGAAATTAAGATTATTGCCAACACACTTAATATTATTTTTTTCATAATCATCACATCTATATGTTCTTCTAAACTATAGAATATATTACAATTAGTTATTTAAAACTTACCTTTAGATTATTTGTGTTTTAGAATAAGTATGTGTTTTTCTTTCTTTGGATTTCCTTTATTGTACAAGTATTCTTCTGCATTTAAACCTACTCTTTGAAAACTAGAAATTAGAATTTCAGACATTTCCTTTCTTGGCGGGTAGTATTGTATGAAAATCCATCCCTTTTCTTTAAGCATTGATTTTAGGTCTTTTCCTAAAGTCTTTATTTTATTTTTAATCTCCATATCCTGCTTGTTGGCTAATATCCATTGAAGAGCAGATATTGATATTATCAAATCATATTTACGGTTTTTTATTACTTTAGGGATGTCTTCAAAACCACCTAAAAGAACGCTAAAGCCTTTTTCTTTAGAAAGCAAAAGCATTTCTTTCGCAGGTTCAATACCTTCTAGATTATTATAGCCAATTGCTTTGAAAAACTCTAGAGAAAAGCCAGTTCCACAACCAATATCTAGAATAGAAATATCTTTTGAGTAGTTTTTTGTTTCTTCTAGAAAGAGATTCAAAATAATATTTGTTAATTCAGTTTGTGCTTTTTTCATGCCAGAATTAGAATCATATCTTTTCGCTTCAACTTTTGTATAAAAATCATTTGGATTTTCAAATTCTGTTTCTGGAGTATTATTTGCCATAATTATTTTTACCATAATTAATTGTTTTATGCCCTAATATTTGCAAGTTCAATCTTTGCTTTATTTAGCTCTTTTAATATTTCTGAATTTACTGCATCTTTAACCAACATCTGATCCCAATAATCCAGATTTCTATTTATCCAAATAACATAAGTAATATCCATAGAAAATGCAGAAAACTTATCAAAGAAAATATGATATTCTTCCATTAGTTCTCTTGTCTTTTGTTTTTTATGTATTGTTTGTTCTATTATTTTTTTTGCCTTCTCTATTTGTTCGGCAGTTGATTTGTTTGATAATGATAATGTTGCAACAATTCTTCTGCCAGGCATCATAGATATATTTTCAAGGGTTGTTCCTGAAAGCTTACTGTTTGGAACTGTTTGTATGGTGCCATCAAAGGTCCTAACTTTTGTTGTTCTTATTCCTATCTCTTTTACTGTGCCAAAAACAATACCATCGTCTGCCTTAATCAAATCTCCAACCTTTAATGGCCTTTCTGTGTAAATGACAATACCACTAAAGAAATTCTCAAGTAATTCTTTAGCTGCAAAGGCCACAGCAATACCACCTATTCCAAGACCAGCAATTAAACCATTAACATTATATCCCAAGTTTGAAATTATTAGTAATATAGCAATTGCCAAAACAAATATTTTAATAAGTGTTTTAATCAATGGCTTAAGATAATCGTATCTTTTTATTTGATCATTTCCTGCTGCAAATTTCCCAAGATATTTTTCTATAACAGTAATTAACACTTTAATTATGAACCATGCAGTAAACAACACATACAAGGAAAAAGTTAGTTTTTCAATAACAACAGCAACTGCGGTACTTGTCTGAAATACCTTTGCAGAATTTCTTAAAATCCCAACAAAAATAATGAATAATATTGGTTCTGGGTTTCTTAAAATATGAAACAATACTGCGTATCTCTTTATTTTATCTTCTAATTTCTTAAAAATATAATCAAATGATTTTGCAGTAAGCTTAATAAAAACAATTCCAAAAATAACCAGCAAAATAAACAATAGATATGTGGATACTGGATTTCCCCAAATCATTTTATCTAATATCGCAAGTCCTGTAATCATAGTGATCAACTAATTATTATTTTTAGCACATAAATCTTTTAAATATATTCAAAATCAGAAACCATAAAGCGCCCTAGACGGGAGTCGGACCCGTCCCGCAACCTCGACAGGGTTGCATCCTAACCGATAGACTACTAGGGCTAAAATTCGATTTAATATAATATATTTAGTCTACAAAATATTTATATATATTAATGTTTGTTTGCTTTTGATATCTTATAGAACGCAAAAACACCAATAACAACAACTACAATAAACACCAGTATTATGTTTAATGTATGCACTATGCTTTGTGCAGCAGATTGCCCTACAGAATAGCCTAATATTGTTAAAAAGGTAGTCCAAATACCAGCACCCAGTCCTGTAAATAACACAAATTTTCCAAAATGCATGTTTGCAAAGCCTGCTGGCAAAGATATATATTGCCTAACAACAGGTATCAATCTTCCAATAAATGTGGTTTTTACTCCATTTTTTTTAAAATAATTTTCTGTAGTGCTTAGGTGTTTTTCATTTATGAAAAGAAATTTTTTATGTTTAAGGATAATTTCTCTTCCTAGATATTTGCCAATCACATAATTTACAACAGCTCCTGCAATAGAACCAAGTATTCCAAAAAATATTACTATGAAAATATTTAACTTTCCTGTAGACACAAGATATCCAGCAGGTATCATTACAACTTCTGAAGGAAAAGGGATAAACGAGCTTTCAATAGTCATAAGTATAAATATAGAAAGATAGTTTATGTTATTCAGAAAATATGCAAAAAGTGATTCAAACATGTTTACCCTTATAAAATAAAGAACCAATAATATTTTAAACTTAAATTATTGCAGGACTTATAAAGAATATTCCAATTGCTGTTGGCAATAAAAACAAAAGATAGATTATTGATTTTTTCAGATCAGATTCTAACATTCCTAAATAAATAGAAGAAATAATTACATATTCAATAATATAAACAATACAACAAACATAACAAACATTAAAAAGACCAGAACTTGCTATTGCTTCTCCTTGAATAGATTGCAATAAAGAAAAATCAAGATTGCTTGTTAGTTTTTTTACTAAACTTATAACTATTCCTAAAATTCCAGGAACTATTAAACCGCCTGCAAAGATAATTGTATATTTCTGCATCAATAGGGCAGACGCTCTTTCATCTATCAACTGCTTGGATTTTATGAAGTTGCTTGCAAATGACCTATAGTCTGCTACAGAAACTGTTCCTGTGGTTATTGAATTTAGTAAAAGTTCAAGAAACCTATCAAGTATCTCTGAATTATATTTTTTTGAAAATGCTAAAAATAGTTCTCTGATATTATGCCCTGCTTCGACTTTTCTTTGTATTTGCTTAAATTCTTTTTCAATTATTTTGTGCTTTGAATCAGAAAGCTTACTTAAAATCTGCTTTAAGTCGTTTGCTTTTGGCAGGCTAGATAAAAGCAAAACCTCATCAATCAACGCATTTTCTAGTGCTTTTCTTCTTTGGTTAAAAAAGTATTTTTTTAACATTGCTTCTAATAAATAATAAACCAGATTACCAGAAACAACAACTATCAAACACAAGTAAATGCTTTTTAATACAAATAATAATATCAAAAGAAGCACTATGCTTAGACTTGCTTGAATAATTATTTTTGTTTTAGTCATTTACACCAGATTTGATCTCATAAACATTAAAATAAACATATCAATTATTGGAAAAAATACTACAGTTATCATAATCACACCAATTTTAGAAATACTTATTTCAAAGAAATTACTGCCCACAAGAAAAAACATCAAGAACAAAGCAGGAACGATTGCAGAAACAACAACAAAGATCAGGGAAATAAAATTTAATTTTGTTGAATAATTTTTGATTGCAATGCTTTGTTGTTCAGAAAAATTATTTGAAAGTATTCTAAAGGTTTCTGCTTTGTTTGTTGTGCCACTTGACAGAATATCATTTATTTGATATATTACTTTTTGTAGTTCTTTATTATCTTTTGTGCTTTCTTCAAGAGCAGATTCAAGATTATAGCCTTTCTTTACTACTAAATCCATCGCTTTTTTTATTTTCTTGCCAATTGCAGAATCCTGTTTAGCCCTGTTTTCTAAAGCCAACTTTAATGGCATGTTCTTTTCTATGTCGCTTGCCAGATTATTCAGAAAGAACGGTAACTCTCTTAATATTCTTGTTTTATTATCCTGTGCTTTTATTTTTTTTATAAAGTAAATTGTTGAGAAATATAAAACAAAGAAACCTACCTGAGCAAATATCAAATAATCAATTTCGGTATCTATTACCTGACTAAGTAAAAGATAAATTACGGTAATTGATATAAACACAATTACATAATATCTTATTATTTTATTTTTTAACATCTTTTATTTTACCTTTTGTTTTAGGCATAGAAAAGATCTCTTGCTCTTCTTGCCTTATTCTTTCCTTTAGCTCTTTTGTAGATGAAATATTAAACGAAACTTGAAATTTCTGCATTAGCTTTTTTGGAAAGTTCTTGAAGATTAATTTTTTTGTTTTAAAATCATATTCAAAGATTTTGTTTATTTTTATTTTATTATCTTTAAAATCAATTTCTGAGATTTCAAAGACCTTTCTTTTGTCTTTTGTCTGTATTGTTTCATTTTCTTTAGAATATTCATTGTATCTTCTTTGGGTTATTATCAGATCAATCGCACCAATATCTGATTCTAAAATTCCATAAGAGAGCAACCTTAAAACAGCATCATTTGCTGATTGAGCATGAAAAGTAGTGTAAGTGCCTTTTGCTTGACCTGAAAGAAGGGAATCAATAAGAGAAAAAGATTCCTCTCTTGTTCTTACTTCTCCAATTACCACTTTGTCTGGTCGCATTCTTAACGTGTTTATTATTAGATTGTCCATGTTTATCCCAAGCTCTTTATTAACACTTGTTAGAACCTTGTGTGGATGACTAATATTGATTTCATGAACTTCTTCAACAATAACAATTCTTTGATCTGTTGGTATGAAATTAAGAAGAGCATTTAGTGTTGTGGTTTTGCCAGAACCTGTGTTGCCAACAACAAAGACATTAGCATCAGTAAGAAAAACTAGCTTAAGAAAAGAAAGTGCTTCTTTTGTAATGGTGTTAAATTTTAAGATATCATAAATTGTAAGTGGTTTTTCAGAAAACTTTCTTATGGTTAGAGAAACGCTTTCTGTTATTGGCGAGATTAACGCATTCAATCTGGTGTGATCTTTTAAAGTTGCATCCATTATTGGGTTTTTTAAAGTTATATATTTATTTGAATACCAGCCAAGCTTGTTTATTAGGTCCTTTACCTTCTGTTCAGAAACATATTTTAGGTTTGTCTCTAGCCAGCCATAATGCCTATGATAAACAAACACAGGCAAGTTTATACCAATAATACTTATCTCTTCAAGATTAAAATCAGCAAGAAGTTGAGAAAGTGGCCCAAACTCATAAAGATTATTGTATGCCATGTCTATAAGGTATTGGTATTGATCAGAATCAAGCTCAATATTATTTTTCAAACAATAATCTACAAGCTCATCTTCTAAATCCTTTTTTACTGATATTTCATTTGTTGCTTCTTCAAGTGTTTTAAATTTATAAGAATCAAGAATATCATTGATTACTTTTATTTCTTCTCTTGATAATCTTTGATATCTTAAAATATATTTCTGTTTATTTTCAAAGGTTTCCATCACCTTGCCATCTAAAGACAGGCCTCGCAGATATTTTTCAGTAGTAATGATATATCCTAGGTACTTGTCCAAAATTGCTTGAAGAGAACTAACTGAAACATCATCAATAAACTCTAATACATCTTTGTTTGCATAATAACATGGCATAAGAAAAGAATTGTTTACGCAAAGGTCGCATTTTCTTGGGCTTCCTTTTTTCACAACAATCGCGTTATTTGGACAGGCACTTACACATTCAAGGCAATTGTTGCAGATTTTGGAATTGATAACCACTATACCATTTTCTGTTCTTGTTATTGCTCCTTGCTTACAGGCCGTAACACAAAAGGCATCTTCACAGTTTCTGCAATTAAATACAGTCACATCTTTTTTATCAAAATTTTGATAACAATTATTAAAAAGACCTTCCTCTTTACTTAAATCTTTTAATTTCAGATACATCTAATAGATTTTTTGATTTTTGTGATTTATAAAGCCCAATTATCAGTTTTTTTGTAAATTTTCAGAAAAACACATAATTTTAAAAGGATTACAAAATAATATAGATATATGGATACTGACTATTTAATATTTGCTACAAATAGAGACATGTCTCTAGCAACTGTTATTGCTTCTGATACTAATGTACCTTTAGGACACATGGATGTTAAGAAAATAAATGATTCTGAAACACTGGTAGATATAAAAAGCCATGTTCAGCAAAAAGAGATACTTTTGTTGTTTACTATTGTACCACCAGTCAATGACTCTTTAATGCAAATTTTCTTGATTTCTGATGCTCTGACAAAACTTGGTGCAAAGGGTATACATTTAATTTTACCATATATGCCATACACAAGAATACCAGATGAGCAAGTTAATAAAATTAATTTTAATCTTATTGTTAGATTGTTCCAGACCTCTGGAGTAACTTCAATCTATACTTTTGATATGTTTTCTCCACAGCTTGTTAATGCATTTAAGATACCAGTATATAATATAAATATAAAAAAGATATTTTCTGGGATAATAGAAGAAAAATTCAAGAAAAACCCAAATCTTGTTGTTACAACAGTAGACTATGAACTAAAAGAAAGAGCAACAGAAATTTCTAAAGTTATTGGTTGTGATTTTGTATATGTAAATAAGATTGATGAAAATAACGAAAATGGCTTTGAAATTAACAAGAGTGTAAACAACAAAGATGTTTTAATTGTTGGAAACAGAATCGCTTCTGGAGAAATAATAATAAGGTTTGCTAATTTTTTGGCTTTAAAGGGTGCGAAAAATATATATCTAATTGCAACACATGGACTTTTTAGTGAAAATGCAGTAGAGAGATTAAATGGTTCAATAATTAAGGAAATCTATGTGTTTTCCTCTCCAAAAAGCAAGCTTTCTTCAAAAATTAAGATTATTCCTTATGCCCCGATCTATAAGGAAATTATCTCAAGAGTTATTGAAAAAAAGAACATAATTAGCTTTATAAACTAATTGCTAATATATTATATATAGTATTTTAAAATGTGATAATATGATAAAAAGTAGATTTGCAGATACTGCAGAAACAAATAACACAATGCTTGAAATAATTCTAGATGATGGCGATGAAATTGTGGAATGTGTAGAAAACGCATTTATTCAAAATAATATTAAAAAAGCAAGTCTTATCTCAGCAAAAGGAAAATTAAGAAATATAAAAATAGCAACAACTAGAAGTGGAACTTTAAGGCAAAGAGAATATGCAGATCCTTGTGCTATTAAAAGCGTTTCTGGAGACTTTACAAAGATTAAAGAAAACGAGTATATGGGTGATTTCCATATTTCCATTGCAAGAGATGAAATACACACGGTAAGTGGTGTTTTAATCAAGGGTGTTGCTGATGGGGAATTAACCATAGTTTTTAAAATTATTGCTGAGCTTAATGAAGGAACAATCTATAGTCCTGAAGGTCAGAAAGAAGTAACGATGGTAAAAGAAAAGATAATTGAAGAGACTGCTCCTAAAAAACCAAAGAAGGAAATGATTATTGCTTAAATCATTCTATTTCTTATCTTTCGTATTTTATTTTTGGAAATCCGCTATCTGGTTTTCTTTTTCTTTCAATAATCAAAAATAAAACCAATAAAATTATTATTATTCCAATTATCCAAAATACCCATGAGAAGTCATGTTTAACCTTACTGCAAATTCCATTAACACAATCGCTTTCTTCTAATATCTCATTTAAGTCTTCTTCATCACGTAATAGTGCCATGTCTGTCATCTTGGCATTTGATATGAATTTGTTATCTATCACTTCTTTTTGAGCTACTTTTTTAATTGTGTAATTTAAATCAATGGTTTGGCCTGGGCTTATAGAAGGAATTAGCCATTCAACTATTGGGTCTCTAGAAACTATCCTTGTTGGATATGTTGTAAAGTCTATATCTGAAACGTCATTTGCTATTTCTTTAGGGATATATTCAGTTATCAGTACATTTTCTACTATCTTTGTGCTTGGGTTGTATATTGATATTATATATTGTGCATTTGCTTTGCTTATTGTTCCATTTTTCTTAGTTATTGTAATTTCTGTTGTTCTAATTATGATTATTCCGTCTTCTCCAATTTTTGAATCTGAATAGACAAGAGTGTAGGCATCATCATCTAATATTTCTGTGCTGTTTTGTGATTGACTATCTTCTGTTTCTTCATTGTTTTCTTCTGGAACATATATAATCTTTTTACTTTTACTGCCTCCGCCTGATGAAGAACTGGTTATTTCAAAATTAACGTCTTTGTTTGTGTTGTTGTGTGCCCTATCTTTACAGTAAATAAAATATTGGTAATTGCCAATAGAAAGATTATCAAATGTCCAAGATAAATTTGTTCCTTGCTTTTCATTATCGCTTGAAGCACCATCAAAGTTATCATTTTCTGTGTTTGTGTCTATTCTACAAGTTACATGTTCATTAGCATCTACAGAAATAATTGCTGTTCTTCGTACAATTCTTTTTGTTAAGTTTATCTCTGGTGCATTTTTGTCAATCTTAACAATTGTGAATTTTATGGTTTCATTATTGTCTGCATTATCTTGAGAGAAATATCTGATATATTTTACACATGTTCCTTCTGGACAATTTACTGAAACATTTGTTCCTATTTCGGTTGGAATACAAGCATTTAGAGTATCCACACAATAATATGTGTGTTTTACTCCGCTCCAATCATCAGTTGCTGTTAAAGTTATAGTCCTATCGTTTGCATGCCAATTATTATCAGAGTTATCAATTGTTATTGGTGCATCATTATCAATTGCAACATATGTTGTTTTTTGAACTTCATAATTTCCCACCTTGTCTTTAGAATAATAAGTTAATTCATGATTTCCATCACTTGATAAGATAATAGAGTCATAATATTGGTAGGTTTCATTATTAAAGTCATAATAGCTTTTATCGCATCCAGAGCCATTAAAATCATTACAATCAAAATAAAGTGTAAGTGGTCCTTTTCTCCAAGTATTTGGGTTGTCATTTACTATGCTTGTTGTTGGGCTTTTGGTATCGCCTGTATAAGTATCTGTTCCTAATGCATTTCTTGTATTTGATAGATTATCTGTTGCTCTAAGATTAAAAGAATATTTATTGCCATCTGTTATTATTATTGATTCACTAATACACATGCCATTTGTTGCATTCCATGTTGCTGGTTGCCAATTATTGCCATCAATCGTGTAATTACAATCCCTTATGCCTGAACCAACATCGCTAGCATATGCAAAAATTGTTCCTGTTCCATTAATAAACAATCCAGAAACATTAAAGTCTTCAGATAGTGTTGTGCTACTAATTGTTGGGGGCAAAGTATCTCCTGTGTATTTGATTGTAGGAATTCCTGTTGCTAATCTATTAAGATCATCTTCTATTCTTGTGTTAAAAATATAATTTGTTCCATTTATTATTGTTATTTCATCAGACTCACAACGATTTTCATCAGCATTCCAATTTGCAGGATACCAGCTTAACCCATCTGTTGTATATTCACAACTGTTTGTATCAAGTCCTGCACCGTTAGTATCTGTTATTTTACCACCTATTACTCTGCCAGTGCCTGTGATATAGTTTTCAGATATTGAAAAGTCTATTGTTTCTGTTTGGCCAACAGCAGGATAATTTTTATCTATTTTTACAAGATTAGATGTTTTTGGGTCTTCTTCGTTTCCTGCATTATCCACAGAATAATATACCACATATTTTTCACAAATTGAATTTTCTAGACATGTGATTTCAACAACTGTTCCTTCTTTATTTGGAGAACAGCTGTTACTATCATCAACACAATACCTTGTATAATCGATTCCACTTGTTGCATCATATGGACTTAAAGTGATATTTAGATCAGTAGCATGCCATTGATTATCTGAGTTATCAGTAGTTTCAGGAGGTGTCTTATCTATTGCTATATATGCTGTCTGTATATTTTCATAATTATCAACATTATCAACTGAACGATATTTAAAAAGATGATTGCCATCAGATGAAAATACAATTGTACGAGTATATTCTTTTATTTCGCCATTGTTTATTCTATAATGACTACTTTTACAGCCAGAACCATTACCATCATCACATGTTAAATTTATATCAATGTCTGTGGTGTTCCAACCATCATTTATTTCTGTTGCTGTTGTTGTTGGAGCATTACTATCAACAATATAACTTTGTGTGCCTTCACCTGTTCCAACATTGCCCAGATTGTCTGATACTCTTGTCTTAAATATTTTTGAACCTTCACTTACACTAAAGGTTGGAGACTCACAATGATTATCAGTCCAGATTCCTGGTTTCCATGTATTACCATCATTAGCAGAATATAAACAAGTAGTTGTATTTATTCCTGAGCCATTATCTGTTGCTGTCCCAGAAACTACAATTCCTGAATGATTTATGAAATCATTATATATTGAAAAACCAGTTACTGTTGTTGCGCCAACAGCAGGGGCTTGAGTATCTCCAATGTAAGTTATTGTTGGAGTTCCAGTGCCTATTGATCCTGCATTGTTTTTTATTCTTGTATTAAAAGTATATGTTTTTGCATTTATTATTGTTCTCTCTGGAGATTCACAATGATCTATTTTCCACTCGGCAGGAAACCAGCTTGAACCATCAATTGTGTATTCACAAGTAGATGTGTTTATATCAGAACCAGTGTCATGCACATAACCACCAATAACTTTTCCTGTGCCTTTTATGTAATTATTATATGTAGTAAATCCACTTATTGTTGTGTCATCAACTACTGGATAGCTTGTATCTATTTTTACAAGATTAGATGTTTTTGGGTCTTCTTCGTTTCCTGCATTATCCACAGAATAATATCTTACATATTTCTGGCATTGGCTTTCTGATTCACAAGTAACTGGAACAACGATCCCAGGAGTTTGTGGATTACATTCCCCATTTGTGTCTATACAATAATATGTTTGCTTTACTCCACTTACATTGTCTATTGGATTTAATATTATATTGACATTTCCTGAATGCCAAGATGTATCAGAGTTATCTGTTGTTACTGGTGGCGTCTTATCCACTGCAACAATTCCTAATTTTAAGGCTTCTTCATTGCCAATATTATCCACAGAATAATAATCAATATGGTGGTTGCCATCATTTGATATTGTAAAAGTTCCTGGATAAGTAAACCAAGCACCATTGTTTATTCTATATTTGGTAATTCTACAACCTGATAGGCCATTATCATCACATGTTAAAGTAATATTTTTATCTGTTTTTGACCAATCTGTTGTTGTCCCAGAAATAGTGGTTATTGGAGAAGATGTGTCCCCTATATATTCTTCTGAACAAAGGCCTGTTTTGTTATTATCAAGTTTGTCTTTTACTCTAAATGCAAACTTATAATGTTTACCATCAATTGCGGTTCCATACCTCACACAATGGTCAGTTTCCCAAACAGCATCTGTCCAGTTAATTCCATCATCATCTGTAAACTCACAAGAGGTAGTATCAACTCCAACCCCTGCATCTGTTATTGTTCCGCTTGTTATATTTCCTGTGCCTTTAAAATAATTGCCATATACTGTTACATTATTTAGTTGTATCTCTCCAGAAAATACAGGAGGCAACAAATCACCAGTATAAATTATTGTTGAAATTCCAGAACCTTGTTTTCCAAGCGCGTCTCTTATTCTGGTGTTAAATGAATAATTTGTTCCATTTTCTATTGTTATGTTTCCTGACTCACAACGATTTTCTTCTGCATTCCAAGTTGCAGTGTCCCAACTTGATCCGTCCTTTGTGTATTCACAACTGTTTGTATCAAGTCCCGAACCATTAGTATCTGTTATTTTTCCACCAATTACTTTGCCTTCTCCTTTGATGTGGTTTTCAAATATTGAAAATCCTGATGTTGTGGTTAAACCTACAAGAGGATAACTTTTGTCAATCTTAACAAGATTAGATGTTTTTGTGGTTTCGTTATTATCGGCATTATCCACAGAATAATACATTACATATTTTTCACAAACAGAGCTTGATGGACAAGTAACATTTACTATTGTTCCTATAGTTCCTGTTGTCGGATCACATGTGCTGTCCTTATCTTCTGTTATACAATATTTTGTGTGTTTGATACCACTTGTTGCATCATATGGGCTTAAAGTAATATTTACATTTGTTGCATGCCAACTATTGTCTGAGTTGTCAGTAGTTCTTGGCTTTGTTGTGTCTACTGCCATATAGCTTGTTTGTTTTACTCCAGAGGTATCTAGATTATCTGTAGAATAATATTCAATTATATGATTAGCATCAGTTGTTAGAGTAATTCTTGTAGATAATGCTATAGTTGTTATCCATTCTCCATTATCTACTCTGTAGGTTGTGCTTTTACAGCCAGATTTGTGGCCTTCACAATTTAAATCTAAATTAACATCTGTATTATTCCAAATATTATTCAACCCATACAACACAGAATCAGGAGCAGTAATATCTTCAAGATACTTGATAGTTTCTGTTCCTGTTCCTGGTGTTCCAAGATTATCTTTTACTCTTGTATTAAAAATATAATTTGTATCCAGCAGTATACTAAAATCAGGAGATTCACAATGATCTAATACCCAGATCCCTGGTTGCCAAGTATTACCATCATTAGTTGTGTACTGACAAGAGGTTGTATCAATTCCTGAGCCAGTATCTGTTGCTTTCCCGCCTACTACTTTTCCTGTGCCTTTGATATATGTGTTATTAAAATCAGAATTAAAGAAAGTTGTAAAACCAGAAAAGCCGGTATTACCAACACTTGGAGCAATTAGGTCTCCAGTATAAGCAATTGTTGCAGTACCATAGCCTGTCTTTGGAGGTGATGAGTTATTTTCAATGCTTGTGTTGAAAATATATGTCATATCATCATAGATATTAAAATCTGGAGATTCACAATGATCTATAACCCAATTAGCCGGTAACCAATTGACTCCATCGATTGTGTATTTACAAGTATCTGTATTGATTCCAGCATCAGAATCATACACATAACCACCAATTACTCTGCCAGTTCCTCTTATATGCTCTTCATAAATTATAAAGCCACTAGTTGTAGTTTCATCAACAATTGGGTTGCTAGTATCTATCTTTATTTGTCTTGATGTTTTTATATCTTCTTTGTTCTCTGCATTATCAACAGAATAATATCTTACATATTTCTGGCATTGACTTTCTGATTCACAAGTAACAGCAACTTGAGTACCTGGTGTTTCTGGATTACATTCCCCAATTATGTCTATACAATAATATGTTTGGGCAACACCACTGGTCTCATCGCTTGGTACCAAAGTAATATCTACAACTCCACTATGCCACAAATCATCAGAATTATCAATAGTTACTGGAGCCACCTGATCTTGATAATAATAATCTGTTTTTGTGTTTTCTATATTTGATAGATTATCTACAGAATAATAATCAATCTGATAACTGCCGTCAGGCAAATTAAAATAAGATGAATAGGTTTGCCAAACACCGTTGTTTATTCTGTAATTGGTTGATGCACAACCTGAAAGGCCATTGTCATCACAAGTCAAAGTAATATTTTTATCTGTTCTTGACCAATCTGTTGTTGTCCCAAAAATTGTGGTTGTTGGTGCAGTATCATCTCCAATATAAGCAATAGCATATGGTGCAATCTGTGTATTACCAAGCTTATCTTTTACTCTAAAGGTAGAAAAATATTGAATACCTGTTTTTATTGTTCCTGTTCTTCTACAATGATCTGTTTCCCAGATACCTGGTAGCCAAGTGCTTCCGTTATTTATTGTAAATTCACAAGTAGTAGTATCAATACCTGCACCTTCATCAACTATCGTGCCACTTCTTGCTTTGCCGAAACCATCAATACCTTTAAAGTACGAGTCATAAATTGTTACATCATAATATGTGGTTTCTCCTGTTATTACTGGCGGAGTGCAATCTCCAGTATAATTTACAGATGTTCCTGTTCCAATACGGCCATTATTATTAGCAATTCTTGTATTAAAAATATAAGTTACATCATCATAGACATTAAAATCAGGAGATTCACAATGATCTGTTTTCCACTCGGCAGGTAACCAATTATTTCCATCAATTGTGTATTGACAGGAATCTGTGTTTAGATCAGAACCATTTGTGTCATATGTGTAACCACCAACCACTTTACCTTCTCCTTTAAAATAACTGCCTGCTGTTAAAAATCCAGAAACTGTTGTTTGACCAACTGTTGGGTAACTTTTATCTATTTGTATAAGATTAGATGCTTTTGGGGTTTCTTGGTTTCCAGCATTATCCACAGAATAATATCTTACATATTTTTGGCAAGCATTTCCTTCATCACAAGTAACATTAACAACTGTTCCTATAGTTCCTTCTGTTTTTGGATCACATGTGTTACTGTCATCAACACAATATTTTGTGTAATCTACTCCACTATTATTGTCTGTCGCTGTTAATGTAATATTGACATTTGAAGAATACCAAACATTTAATTCAGAATTGTCTGTTGTTACTGGTGGTGTTTTATCAATATAAACATACCCTGTCTTTGTAGTTTCAACATTATTAACATAATCCACAGAATAATAATTTATTGTGTGTTTACCATCTGTTAATATTGTAAATGAATTATTATATTTTATATATTCACTTCCACCAAATGAATAATATGTTTCTTTACAACCAGCTCCTACATCTGAACAAGATAAAGAAACAGTTACATTAGAATTTACATAATTTGAGTTTGTTCCACTTATTGTTGTTACAGGTTTTTCTACATCTCCTATGTAAGGTATTGTAGCGGTTCCAATTCCTTGATTATTAAGCTTGTCTTTTACTCTTGTATTGAATTGATAATTTACACCATTTGAGATAGTAACTGTTTCAGAAACACAATGATCTATTAGCCAACTTCCTATTTGCCAGCTAAAACCATTATTCAAGGTATATTCACAAGAGGTTGTATCTATTCCTGAACCAGTGTCTATTGCTTCTCCACCAATTACATTACCATTACCAGTAATATAATCACTTATATAATTGTTATATGTTGTAAAACCAGAAACTGTAGTTTCTCCTACACTTGGAGCATTTAAATCTCCTGTGTAAGTTATTGTTGGAGTTCCTGTTCCTGGTGTTCCTGCTAGATTTTTTATTCTTGTGTTAAATGTATAACTTGTTCCATCTGTTATTGTTATTTCTTCCGACTCACAATGGTTTAGGACATATGTTCCAATATTCCAATCTGTTCCATTTGTCGTGTACTCACAAGAATCTGTATTTACATCTCCTGTAACTGTCCCACCAATTATTTTTCCTGTTCCTTTGATATAGTTTGTTGAGATAGAAAAGCCACTTGTTTTTGTTTGACCAACCCCTGGAACAGAAGAGTTTATCTTAACAAGTTTAGATGTTTTTGTTTCTTCTTGGTTTCCTACATTATCCACAGAATAATATCTTACATATTTTTCACAAATATCATTTGAAGAACAAGTAACATTTGCAATTGTTCCTATTTCGTTTGGAGTACATTCTTCATCTTTATTTTCAGTTACACAATATTTTGTGTGATTTATATCAGAACCACCCATATCTGTAGCAGTCAAAGTAATTATTTGATTTGTGGCATGCCACTCATCATCTGAGTTATCTGTTGTTATTGGTGCAGTATTATCAATAAAAAGCCAATAACCTGGATCATCCATATCTGCAAATTTGCCAGTAACTATATCTTTAACTTTACAAGCAAAAGTGTATCTGCCGTCAGGATATTGTTGATTATTACTATCAAAGTTACCTGCACCGTTGCCATCTGTCATTAATGTAGCAACAAAAGAGCCGCCTGATTTTTTTAATAAGTTTACATCATATTTTATATTTGGCCCAACATTATCAGAATAACAATTAAAATCTACTATTCTTCTATGATAACTTTCACTTTCTGGCTTAATCATATAAGGCAAACTAAGATTGACATCAATTATTTCTACATTTTTTTGTTGATTTACTGTTAATGCAATAAAATTACCACCATGTATTGTTGCAGTGCCACTACTTGCTTTTGCCCAAAGAATAACATTTACATCTTTATCATTAACATCCTCAAAAACAAATTGATTTTTTATAGTTCCATATGTTGAGGTAGTTGGAAATGTTCTACTAAAAACATTTGAATTTCTATCATAAGTTTCACCAATAACTTGTATTTGCATATCAACCTGACAATTAGCCATAGAACATGTTACTGGTGCTGTTGAACTTACATATATCCCTCTGTTTGTGTCTTTTGAAAGTGTCATTGATGCAATTGGAACATAGTTTGCTGAAGAAACAGTTTTATTTGCTAAAGATATTTGATTATAATCCTCTTCATCTTGTGAAAGTTGATAAACAAAAACACCTGGAATACTTATTGAAGAAGTTGCCAATTCTCTTTTGCCTTCAAAAACAAGGTTTGTATTTTGGTTTGCATTAACATCTACAAATTCTGCAAAAGAACCAGAGGCATTTGTGCCATTATTAACATATCTCGGATATTCTGCTTTTACAGTATTACCATTATAATTCATTCTAAAACTGATTGTAGAACTGCTTGTTGGTCCTTGCATATAATTTATAGAACCTAAGATAAATAACATTCCATTATATGCTGAAGAATTAAAAGCTCTGGTTGTTAATGCACTATATTCTGTGCTATTTACTGTTGTTGTTCCAACAACAAAATTATCTGTTTTTATTGTTGAGTTGCTATCGCTTTTGTTTGTAAACAAATTACACACTGCTTTTCTAGAGGTTACAGTCACAGGATTATTTGTTATTCTCTGATGTCTTAATCTAAAATATCTTGTTCCATCTGACACTGTCCAAGCTTTTGTTGAAATATATACTGAACCTATCATATCACTAGTTAATGCCCTCGATACAGTACCTTGTGTTGTCCAGTTTACACCATCATCACTTGATTGAATTTCCCATTCTCCTCCACTTGTTTTTTTTGTAAAATCACTAGCAACTTCAAGTACACAACCTACCTGAACAGTTGTGTCAGAGCCAAAATTTGGTTCATATGTCCAAGTTGCAATTGTTTGAAAACTATTAGGCACTCTTGTGCTTGCAGATCCATTTTGAAGAAATTGATACACAACAGGGTAGTTCTTAAATTCCATTTCTACTCGTTGTGGGTTTGTGGTTGTTTCATCTACCTGAACAGTTGTTTCTTTCCAATCTTTGTTTATGTTAGTAAATTTACATTCGTAAGTATCATCATCAAAATTAATTGTAAAAGGACTTGTTTTGTTTGTTCTGTCATAGGCAGTGCCATTACAATCTACATTAATCCCAGAGACTGTAAATTCCGGACCTTTATCTTGATAAACATTAAAGGTTACTGCTGCAGAAAAAACATTAGGCAAGTAAAAACCTAAAATTATAAATAATAACAAAACAGTTAATTTTTTTCTCAAAAGAATCCCCGATTTAAAATTATTATTTATCTATTATATATATACTAAATTATATTTATAAATATAATTATTTCAAATAAAATTACGATATTAAAAAGAGAAAAAAAGTAAAAGATTAGAAAAAGAAAATTGCTACGCCCCAGGTAGGATTTGAACCTACGACCTATCGATTAACAGTCGATTGCTCCAACCACTGAGCTACTGAGGCAATGCTTCAAAAGGAAGGCTTAGAAAAACAAAGATTGTTCTTATAATATATTTTATGACATAAATGTTTATAAAGCATTTCTCTTTAGCATTAGAACTTTAGATATCCTTTTTTAACCATATCAAAATTGTAATATATCTAAATTAGACTTATTTTAAAAAAAATAAAAAAAGAAACAAAATCATCTATCTTAAATGATTTTGTTGGTTTTTTCTATTTATTTAATTCACATGGAGTTTGACTTCTATATAGTGTTCCGTCAGAAGTTAAACAAGCATATGCATTGCCTGTTCCTGTTAAATTTACATACTTTGTCGGTACATTTATTTGAACTTGACTGATCGAATTATCATTTGAACCCGTACTTATTTTTATTCCGAAATCTCCTTGATTTTTACCTAAAGTTACATTATAGGCTAAAAAACTACTTTCTGGACCAACTATTACATTTCCAATTCCGACAGGTAAACCATCTGAATTTTGTAACCCTTGTACTTTAAAATAAGGATTTTCTATATAACCTGCATCACTTATAACAAATTCGTGCGCTGTGTTTACTATCCTTCCGTGTTGTGCAGAAATCCCTACACCTTCTCCATCTGATCTCAATCCAATAACTCCTCCAGCTGAACGTACAAATAAATTATCCTCTGTTGCGATCTGCATAGACATATTATCAATTGTTTGTGATGGATACATAACAATCCTTGAATTTTGAGAATCTACCATAAATCCATTTGTAGATTGCATAAGTAATTGATTATTTTCTCGGTTCTTTATTGTGTTAACATTTAATGTATCTAATGTTAGGTTTGTTCTTGCTTCTTCTAGATTTGCCCTCTCACCTAAAGCTTTCATTGCTTTGCCAGTAGTAACAACTGTTGTTAAAAATAAACCCATTATTAAACCTACAGCTAGACAAATAAGTGCCCAAATAATTAAAGATCTGTTTTCTTTTTTTGCCATTTTATTACCTCCTTTTTTCAAATAATTTTAAATTTTATTATGAATTTATTATTATGTTAATAAAATAAAGAATAACCGATTTATTTATATAGGTTAAGTTTAGATGCTATTTAGCTTAAAAGACTAATTGTTAAAAGATCTCTTAAGCCTGTTAAAAAACCAAGTATTATTATTAAAAGCTTAGTATAGGTTCTTTCTTCTTGCTCTTTTATTAACTTATCAACAAGCCAGAGAAAAAGAAAAGCAAACAAAAGCTTTGCTATCGGGAATAAAAAAGGATTTACCTGTATGATTGCCCTAGAAATAGGATGTTGCTCATAAAGTATATCTTTAAAAAAGAAAAAACCACAAAGTGTTGCAGAAAAATCTGTTATTTGACTTAGGATTACTAGCTTGTCTTCTGTTTTTTTTAATCTAACAAAGAATTGCAAGAGAAGAAAAATAACAATTATTGAGATAACCGCTATTGCTAAAACCAAAATATGCCTAATATGAATGATTTCATAAACAAAAAGAGGTATTGAAAGAAAAAGTCCTAGAGAGATCAAGAGCTTATAATATTTTTCTCTTAACATTATTACAGAAAACACAAAACAAACAATAAAAATAAAAGAAAGCAAAAGCAACCAGCCAGGTGTGTGAAAGTAAAAGCCAATCTCTAAAGGGGAAGTAGATGGCTTTACTAACCACACACTTGTATAGCTCTGTTCAAGTATTCTTAAAAGCGCACCAAAGAAAACAAAGACAAGCACTCCAAAAATGAAATGCTTGTCAATCTTTACAAATGAAGCATATTTTTTTACAACCTTGTAGAAACTAAAATAACCTAAAAATACAAAGAAAGTAATAATCGTTGTATTTACTAGATTATATCCCCCACCTACAAAATACTTAAAAATATGCTCCATTTAAATTATTTTAGATTTTAATTTATATATAAAATGACATGGCAAAATATTTTGTGAAAATGAAGATGAAGGTACTAAAAGTTGCAAAAAAACAAGCACAAGAAATAATTGCTAAATTAAAAGAAGAACATAATCTTAATAATAACTATAAGATTAAAAGAGATTCTGAAAGTGTATTTATACCTGTCCTTAAGATTACAAGCAACATTAAAAAATACGAAGTTGAAGAAAAACTAGAAAAACAAAAAGACAAAAAAAAAGGCTTTAAAGATATTCTTCTAGAAGATGGAATTTCTAAAGAAATTGTTTCTGAAATTAATAGTGCTTATGATATTGTGGGAGACATAATAATCATTGGCATAGACAAGAAATACAAAAAATATTATGCAGAGATTGGCAAGGCTCTTCTTAAATTACATAGTAATGCAAAAACCGTTCTTAACAAGATTGGAGAACATAAAGGCATCTACAGAACACAAGAGATGGAGCTTGTTTTTGGTGAAGACAAAAGAGTTACAATCATCAAAGAAAACAACTGTAGAATAAAGATTGATGTTGAAAAGGTATTTTGCTCTACTCGTTTATCAGAAGAAAGAAGAAGAATTGTTTCTTTAGTAAAACCTGGAGAAACTGTAGGGGTGTTTTTTGCAGGTGCTGGCCCTTTTGCATTAAGTATTGCAAAAAGCAAAGATGTTAATGAGATTGTAGCAATTGAACTTAATGATATAGCAGTTAAATATTTAGAAGAAAATATCAAACTAAACCATGTTGAAGAAATAATTAAACCAATCTTAGGTGATGTAAAAACAGAAGCACAAAAATACCCAAACTATTTTGATAGGGTTGTTATGCCTCTTCCAAAGTCTTCTGAGCTTTTCTTAGATTCTGCGATTTTTTCTGCAAAGAACAATGGAATAATCCATATTTATAAGTTTGTGCCAAAGGATGACCCCTACACAGATACAGAAAAAGATATTTTAAATATAGCAAAAGCAAATAAAGTAAAGCTAGAAATAATTAACAAAAGAATAATAAGAAGCTACTCTCCTGCAATTGTTCAGATTGTTATGGACTTAAAATTAAAGAAATAATTATTTTACTTTAGGTCTTATATATTTGGGTAATTTGACTCTTGGAATCTTTTGTGGCTTAATTGATGTTACTCTTCTTAACTTAAACCTCATTGTTTTTCTAAATATTCTTTTAACTCTTTCTTTATTAAAATTTACATACCCTTCTTTATCAAAAAATTTATCTCTTAACCCATTTATTATTTTTAATTTGTTTGTAAGTTGCTCTTTAGAGGTCCTATCATAGTGTTTGATTTTGCCTTTTCTTAGTAACTCTTGTTCTGCCTTGTCTATTGCTACAGCTGTTTTTATAGTATCTATACTATTATAAAAAACTCTTCGCTTATGTCTTAAAGCAACAGGAATAGCAGATTGCAAAAACAAAGTCATTAATTGCTCAGCCCAATTTTTAGGATATACAAATCCTTCTGTTACTTTGTTATTTTTAACCCCTTGTACAAAATCAATTTTTAATTTTCCAGAAATTTTGTTATTAGCTAATTGGTGTGGATAACTAAAAGATATAATGCCAACAGGTATATATTCTCCCCGAAATTTATAATTAAAAGACACAATATGTCCTGGGCTATTGGCAGGAAGTATAAAGCCATCAGGAAAAGTCCAGGCAGAGTGCAATTGTAACTTATAATTAGAAGGTAATTTTTGCCTAATTAAATTTTCTTTTATTTCCTCAATTACCTTTTTTCTTTTTCTTATTTCTTCTTCAAATGACATTATATCTCACAAGATTACTTCTTCTTTGTTTCTTTTGGCTTTGTTCTTGGTTTTTTGGTTTTTGTTTTTGTGTTGGTTTTTTGAGGCGTTGGAGTTAATGTTTCTTTTTTTTGTTCAAGTCTTTTAAGTCTTGGACTTACGGCCTTTTGCTCTATTTCTTTTAGCTCTTTTAAATAGCTTTTTTTCATATCTTCATAAGTAAACTTGCTTATGTTTCCATTGCTTAATTTCTTTTCTAGTTCTAAAAGAGATGATTGTATTTTTTGTTGTTTGTTGTTTCTTCGAATCTCATTATCTAAGACAATTGCTATTATCATTAGAAATAAACCAACTACAATAACCCAAAAAATACTCATATCATTATTGTTATTCTTATAAACATAAACCTTTTCTTGTGGGGCATTTACATTTGTAGTACTGCTAGTGCTATTTGTTTCTGCAGTTTCTTTTTTTACAGGATCTACAACCTCTATTACTATGTTTCCTTTATTATAATAGTCTAATACCTGGTTTTCAATATCATATAACTCAACAGAAAGGCTAACAATTGACATTGCTATCTTAATGTTGCTTTGGGCTTTTGTAATGTTTTTGTTTTTGTAGTAATTATATCTTTTATAAAAATATGTTGCATGATCATAATATTGTTTAGACCACACATTATTTTCAGATCTTAAGCCCACTTCAGAACTTAAGAAAGACATAGAGTCATATTTTGAAATAAATAAATTTTCATCAAAGAACTCTGTGTTTGTTTCTTTTCTAGAATTGATTATTGCCTTAGCAGAAGCTGCATCATAAAGTGCAGTAACATACCATCCCATTTCATAATCTGTTTTTGCTGCTTTTAGCCTTCTTTGAATGTCCTCTTCTAGGGCAATACTTTCATTTAACAACACAATCTCATTTTCTAAATTTACAATGTATTTTTGTGCTATGTCCTTAAAGTCTTTACTTTCTACAAACTTCACATCATCTTTATCTGCAGAAACTCCTATATCTAAAAAGTCATTTGCAATTTCTATCCAACCCAAAGCATAACTATAATCCATTATTCTGTCAAGTGGCGTTCCTGCCTTTTTGTCTTCTTTAATATCTCTAATTTTGTTTTTACCCCAAACTAATCTTTGCCTTGCACTTATACACCATTCAATTTTATCCAAAGAACAAGACTTTGATCTGTTTTCTGTTAATTCTATTTTTTCTTCTATCTCTTTTATTCTTAGATTATAGATTGTTGAATCTGCAGTTAAAATAGAAGGGTTACTTACTACTTCATCAATTGCAATAAGGTAAATCTTTGCAAGGAATGCTTCGTTTGCAGCAGTATATAGATAGTTGCCTTCAGAATATTTGTGAGCATTAGCAATTGATTCTTTTGAATAATCAACTAAGGATAATAGACTTTGAACAGTTGAACTATCTTTTATTTTACTGACATTAATATTTCCTTCTGTTTTTTCTAAAACCATGTTTGCATCAATTAGATATTTATTTACTAATAATCTCATAGGTTCTAATGCTTTTGAATATTCTATTGCATTAGGAATATATTCTGGGTCTTTTGATTCTTTTATTAAATTAATATCAATATCTTCTATATTCATAGAAACATACTTTTGAATATCCTCTATTGTTTCAACTTCTACTATTTTCATACCCCACTTGTCGTAAGCATATTCTGGAAGATCAACAATTTGAGAATTACCAGAGTCAGTAGTTATTGCTTGTTTTCTTGTGCCTAATGGTATCATAAACAACTTAATACCAACATCTGCTGCCTTCTTTGCTTTTGCTCCAATACCACCAACTTCTCCAACATAGCCATCTTCTGTTATGGTTCCTGTTATACTTACTTTTCCTGAAAGATCTTTATCACTAAGCATAGAAATTAATAGCAAAGACATTGCAGCGCCTGCTGATGGCCCATCAATACTGCTTGCTACTGCTTGTATTTCAAATAAATAATTATATTTGCCTTTTGTGCCATCTACTACCCTTTCTGCAGCATTAACAGCGTTTCTTTCAGATTCTTGAGTTAATGATCCGACTTGGGAATTTACATTTGAATAAATTTTGCCAGTTCCTGGTGTGATTTCAATAACTAAATTAGCATCCATTCCTACATTTGAATTGTTTACTGCAAAAATCTTCATTTCTGCTTTTGGGATATATGCAAAAATATTTGTAGAAATCATTATTATAAATAAAACCACTAATAATACTTTTTTATTCATTTTTTCACATTTTTTATTTTTTTTGTTCAAGATCTGGCTTTGCTTTTTTATTATATAAAATATCAAACTTTTTTGTAGTTTCTAAAACATTTCTTCTGCCTTTTTTATATACCTGTATTAGGCCAAGTTCTTTTAGAGTAGGAAGATGCTCGTTTGAGCGCCTTTTTGTTATTTTATACTGATAGACAGGAGAATTAAGGGCGATTAATGCTAATGTTTTTAGTTCTGGCTTAGTCAATTGCTTACCTGTTGCAAATACACTAAACTTTGAAAATTCTGGTCTAAGTAGCATCTCTGCTGAATCCCCATCAATGATTATCTTGATTGCTGATTTTTTTCTTTCATATTCTTCTTTTAAATCTGAAAGAACTATTCTTATGACTTCTTTATCTGTGCCTGGAAAATTCTTTTCAATCTTTTTGATCTGTATACTTCTTGGACTCATGAATAATATTGCTTCAATAGCACATTTAATATATTCAAGGTCTTGTTTTTCTTTTGCCATATTTTATCATTTTATAAAACTTTAATAAATATCTCTGAGAAGAACTCTTCTTGCCAAGCATCTATCTTATGATCTTGAACAAGGAACAAAAGAGGTATAAAGTAATTTTCAACAACAAGATAAGGGTCTTTTTCTGCTTTTGTAAAACTAGAGAAAAGAACCATATTATATTTGTCTGCATTCTCTTTTATTTCTGCTAATAGGCTATCGCTTCTCTCTGAGAAATCAACTGTTCTTTTTGGAAGAATAAACTCTATTGCTTTTTTTTCTTTAAATTTTCTTTCTATGTTTTTCTTAGTAGGGGCATTCATCATTAAGTCTATAACATCAATTAATTCATCTAGACTAACTTGCCCTTCTTTTAATCGCATTGGAGTGTTTAGGTCAACAGAGTTATTTAATATGTAGTTGTTGTCATCGGTTAATAATTTTAGTTCCTCTTCGTTAGTGTCTGTTGCTGTTAATTTTAGGGAATATGCTTTAAGCTTAAGAAGAATTGCAGCAGCAAGCAAGGCATTTGCAGGAACAATCAAGTTTTCTTCTTTTAGGTTTCTAATCTTTTCTAGATATAAATCTGTTAAATTAATCAAATCAACATTCCAGATATCAATCTCATTAGACTTGACAAGATCATAAAGAATGATTTTCCAGTTTGGTTGATCAATAATATCAATTAGTTTTTCCATATTTCTCTTACTCTATTATTGTTATTGTTACAGAATCTGTTGCAATCTCATTTCCTGATTTTGCTATTATTGTTATGTTGTATGATCCAGCATTTGTAAATGGATGTGTGCCTGAACATGTGTTTAAAAAATATGTAGTTCCATAACTCCAGTTACAGTCTATATCGGGCACTTTCTGGTTTACAAAGCCAGCTGTAAATCTTATATTTGTATTTTTTGAATATGTTTGGCCATCAACAGGAGAACCAATTTCTACAGAGAAGCTATTCATAGAATCAACAAATGTTTCTGTGGTTTCTTTTACAGAACCATCATCTTGACTTGCAATTGTTGAGTTAAGATGATTAACATAATATACTCCAAAGATAACCCCACCAACAATAAGCAGAGCCAATATAATTAATACCTCTATAGATACCTGCCCTTTTTTACCAAACATAATTAAGCCTCAAATTTAATTGATTACTATAGAATAATATTAACAATAGTTATTTAAATATATTATATCAAATATAATATAGAAATATAATTTAAAAAGGTGTGATAGATGAAGAGAGTACCGACAGGTGTAACAGGATTTGATGAATTAATTCAAGGGGGAATGCCAGAAGGAGCAACAGTTTTAGTTTCTGGTGGTTGTGGTTCTGGAAAAACTATTTTTGCAACAACATATATTTATGAAGGAGCAAGAAGATTTGGAGAACCAGGGTTGTTTGTTACTGTTGAAGATAATCTTAAAAACATTGTTTGGAACATGGAAAACTTTAACTGGGACATTAAATCTTTAGAACAGAAAAATCTTATGAAGATTTATAGAATGCATATTGACCCAAGAAAAGATGTTGAATCACAAATAGATAAGGAAATGGATATTATTTCTTCTATGGTTAAAGACATAGGAGCAACAAGACTTACTGTTGATTCCACTACTGCTTTTGGTGGGTGGATAACAGATAGTGGTAGGCTTAGAAATCTTCTGTTTAGGTTTGGGGATTATTTAAAAGACTTAAACTGTACAACAATGATGACTACAGAAACAACAGGCGGGGCAAGAGACTTCTCTGCTTATGGTGTTGAAGAATTTGTTGTTGATGGTGTTTTTGCTTTATACTTTATACCACCACACAGAACTATATTTATTAGAAAGCTTAGAGGAACAAAGCACTCTCCATCAGTACATCCTTGTGAAATTACAAGCTCTGGTATAATTGTTAATCCTAGAGATGAAGTCTTGTGGAGTGCTATTAAGCAATATTAGAACCAATTTAGAAAAAAGCAACTTCTGCCAAGAAAAGGCAGGTTGCTTATTTTTAGCAAACAGTGAACATTATGCCTAGACCTGCATTTAATAATAAAATTAATAAAAATTTTCATAAAGGGTTTAGAAAACAATCTAATTTTACAACTAATAAACGATCTAATATTAAAAATCCTAATTTTAGTAACCAATTTTCTGAAAGCTTTAATGCAAGAATGAAAGAAAATATATTTTCAAATAAAAATTTTAATTTTTCTGAAAGCTTTAATGCAAGAATGAAAGAAAACATATTTTCAAATAATAATTTTAAAAGCACAACTAAAGAAAGACAAAGAACATGGTTTAGAGAAGATATAAGAGATAAACAAAGTAGAGAGAATGGAGAAAAAACAAGAGAACAGCAAGAAAGACAAAGCACAGGGAGAAGACAACAAACAGAAGCACCACCAAAAATGAATTATTATGAATTTTTAGGCGTTAAATCAACAGCAACTCCTGAAGAAATTAGAAGAGCATATAAGGCTCTTGCATTAAGGCTTCATCCAGATAAAGGGGGTTCTGCTGAAAATATGATTATATTAAACCTAATTAAAGAAACATTATTAGATCCATCTAAAAGAAGAGAATATAACCAATCAATTGGAGTACGCTAATTTTGCATACTAAATAGCTTTTCTAGTTCTTCTTGGCTTGTGGTGTCCTTAGAGCCTTTATCTGTCCTTATCTTAACAAGCCTTGGAAAACGAAGTGCCAAGCCCTGATTTGTTTCTGCATCAAAACTTGCTGTGTGTATTGGGCTTTTTGTTATCTCATCATAATTGATTTCTACAACAATTTCTGGAGTTACATAAAAGTCCGGAGAAATGTTTGTTACCAAGTTGTTTGGTTTAGTCTCAAGCTTTGTAGATTCTAGTTTTTCTGCCAAGTCAAGAAGTGTTGCATCAGTCAGGCCAGTTCCAATCTTTGCCAACGTAAAATATCTGTCTTCATTTCGGTCATAGAGTGCAACAAGAAGAGCGCCAATGCCTTTGTCTGTTCTTTTTCCTTGACCATAGAAAGCACCAACAATCACAGCATCTATAGTGTCAAGGTTTTCGGAGCCCTTATAAGACTTCTTAAACTTAATCCAGGAATAACCGCGAGAGCCTGCTTTGTAACTAGCCTCTAGGTCTTTTGCAATAATTCCTTCAAAGCCCTGCTCTAAAGCCTCATTAAAAAATTTCTCTATCTCTTCAAGCTTACTTGTTATTAATATTTTTGTTGGTGTTATAAATGGTGCATGATTAAAATACCTCTCTACAAATTTACGCCTCTCACCAAAAGGAAGATGATAGATATCTTGACCATCAAGATACAGACAATCAAAGACCTTCAAGTGAAGAGGAAGCTCTTTTGATTTTTCGCTTATGTCGTATTTTCTTTTTCTGGTTATTGTTATTTGAAAGGTATGGTATTTCTTGTTTATTGGGTCATAAGCAATAGACTCACAATCAATTATAAAATCATGCTGTATTTTTTTAACAGCCTCAACAATATCAGGAAACATCTTTGTTATGTCTTCTTCTTGTCTTGAAAAGATCTTTACTTCGTTTCCTTTCTTATGTATCTGCTGTCTAAAACCATCTATCTTTGTGTCAACAGCCACAACTTTTAGTCTTTCATGTATCTCTTTAAGACTTTCTGCTCTTTCACAAAGCTGTGACTTGATTGGAATAAATGCTGTTATCTTTAAAGAACTTATTCCTTCTATTCCTTTTTCTTTAATTATCTTTCCAATCAGTCCAAGATCAGAAACAAGCTGGTATTTTTCAGTAATCTCTGCCTTTGCAATCTTTAGCTCTTCTGCTTCTGTTATTGAAAGGCTAGCTAATGCATCAATTATTGTGGAGTCCCCAAAGCCTAGCCTAAAAGAAATTGGAAACCTTACAAGATATTTCGCAGAAGCAGGGTTTGAGTTAAAAAGAACAAACTTAAACAACTGCTGTTTCTTTTCTGTTGAACCAGTTCCTGTTGTTTCTGAGATTTTTTTAAAGGTATCAAAGACATCTCTAAAGACTAGGCGTTTGGAAAAAAGAGTAGATTGTTTTCTTTTAGAGTGGTGCTTTTCAATGACTAGGCCTATGTCTCCTAAATTATAGAATTCTTCCTTTATTTCTTCTTGAGGAATAGAAAGATATTCTGAAACTAAAGAGATCAAGGTTGCTTGGCCAATATTTATTTCTTTTGTTTTGTGTTTTGGGCCAAGAGTTCCTTGACAAAAATAAATCAAATCTTGAATATCTTCTTTTGAGGTTTCAGAAAAAAGTTGTTTTAAAATATCAGTCATCTCTAAACGACTAGTAGTTTTACTTATTTTTTCAAAATATTCAGAGATAACATCAAAATACAATTAAATTTCACTTTTTTATTTTAGTAGCTTCTAGCAATATAGACATAATGTTTTGCTTTGTTGCCACAGATAACACATTGCTCATCAAGATCTGGAACTTCTTTAATATCCATTCTTGTTCCTCTGACTTCTCCACCAGCAGTTGCGGCCTTTAGTTCATCAAAGCATTCTTTGCCATCTGGGTCAATGGAACAGAAAGGGATTCTTACAAGCTTTCCTTTGTTTATTTCAGAGATCAATTCTTCTTTGGTGTTAGCAACTGACAAAGCATCATCAAAATCATTGTCTGCTTGCTCTCTTAAGTTATCTGTAAACTCCATAGAGATCTTTTTTACATTTTCAAAAAGATCAGTAAACAATATTTTTTCTTTAGTATTTAGATCTCTTCTAAACAAAACAACTTGTGACTCTTCAAGATCTTTTGGGCCAATCTCTATTCTTATTGGAACTCCTTTCATCTCATAGAAAGAAAATCTTTCTTTTGGCTTTTTTTCTTTATTGTCATCAATCTTTACTCTATAGCCTAACTTATCAAGATCGTTTGCAAAATCAACACATAAATGTTCTAGTGCTTCTGGATCTTCACCAGAAAAATATAATGGAACTATGATTATTTGTATTGGTGCAAGCTCAAAAGGCAATCTCAAACCATTTTGGTCTCCATGTATTCCAATCAAACTACCATAAATTCTAGTAACTCCTGGGCCATAACATGTGCCATAAGGAATCTTTGTTTCTTCGTCTTTATCTCTAAACTTTACATTAAAGGTCTTTGTAAACTTCTGACCTAGAAGATGTGTTGTTGCTATTTGGCAGGCTTTTCCGTTTGGCATCATTGTGTCTGCTGCAAAGGTGTCTTCAGCTCCTGCAAACTTGTCCCATTGTGGGCGTTTAAAGAAAATAAAAGGTATGCCAAGCTCTAAATGTATTATGTCTTCTGTTATTTGCATATCTTGAAGCACTTGGGCATATGAGTCTTCATAGGTCTCAAAGATATTATGTGTTTCAAACCAATAGAATTCTCTTCCTCTAAAGAAAGGCTTTGTTTGTTTTGTGTCATATCTAAAGACATTTGCACGCTGATATGTTTTTATTGGCAGATCTCTGTAGCTTTCTAGCCAATATGCAAACATGTAATAGAATGCAGTTTCTGAAGTTGGACGCAAAGCATATCTTTGTTCAAGCTTTTCGTTTCCATGTTCTGTTACCCAGAAAACCTCAGGAGTAAAGCCCTCTACATGTTCTGCTTCTTTATAGAAATTCTCTTCTGGGATTAATGTAGGAAGTATTACTTGCTGATGTGCTGTTTCATCAAAAGCATCTTCAAATAATCTAAACATCTTATTAATTGTAAATGTTGACCAAGGTCTATAGACAACTACGCCTTTGATATTATATCTTAGATCTGCAAGTTCTGCTCTTTGATTAATATCAATAAACCATTCATTAAAGTCTTTTATTTTTAATTCTTCACTTGATGCCATAATTATCACATTTAACTATAATATATAATAGGACAATAATTTAAAAATAATAAGGATTTGGCTATTTGCCAAACAAGCTATCCAATAACCTATTAAATTCAGTTATTTGCTTGCTTCTAGAAACACGTGTATCATACAAATAAGAATGCAAGTTTCTAACATTTCTAACAATCTCTAGATATGCCTCTCTTTTTTCTAATGTTGAGGTTCTATTAGAACTACACTTTTCAGTTAAACCATTTAAGGTATTCAATGTCTTTCTAAATGTTTTTGTGTTTTCAGATTTAAATATTTCTTGAATACCAAAATTAAGTCGTGTTGTTATTGCACCCAAGTCTATAGCTGGGCCATCTAATCTACTAAGCATTCTTTTAGAAACACCCCATCTTCTTAAATTTGCCTTTACTTTTACTATCTCTCTATTAAGATAATCGTTTGGATATCTTGGGTCAACATGTTTTAATTTTGTGGCAAGACTTTTACTTAGTTCTTTTATTGTTCTATCTACAGTGGCTTTTGCTGTTTTTGTTTTTTCTAAATTTTTCAAAAAAACATCAGGTATTTTTGCTTTTTTTGGTTTAAGAGTAGTTCTGTTCCAGATTTCCATTTGAGAAGTAGGCTTTGGGTTTTTTCTTTTTCTAACTAAACTCCAAATCTCCAATTGTTGTGGGCGTTTTGAAGTTCTAATCTTTGCTATAGTTTTCACCGTTTTATTAAAAAGTGAGGCTGCCCCGATTTGAACGGGGGTCAAAAGCTCCCAAAGCTCTTATGATGACCAAGCTACACTACAGCCCCATAATATATAATATAGTATAGATAATATTTATAAACTAATTTACTTGGTTATTCCAAGCACTCCAATGCCTTTGAAAGTTTTCTAGATAGTCTTCTGCTAGTTTTTGATGTTTTATTATAACTAGAGTCTCATCGTTGTTGTTTGTGCCATTATTTGAGAAATTCATTGAGCCAGTTGTAACTACCATATTGTCAAACACACAATATTTGTTATGCATAAGATAAGGATCATTATCATCAATTACAAAAACCCCCATGGCTTTAAACTTTTCAAACTCTGAGTATTGGCTTTTCTGCTGAGTCTCAAGAATTATCTTGACATCTACTCCTCTTTCTTTGGCCTTTACCATCTCGTCTCCAAAATCATCAAGAGTAAAGCTATACATCATACAAGCAATAGATTGTTTAGCAGAAGCGATGTTAGAGATTATCTGAAACTTACAATTGTTGTTTGGGCAAAAGAAAATTGAAAAATTTTCATCAAATGTCTTGCCTAGAATATTTGAGGATTTGGAGAAATTACCAAGATAAAAAGAATCAATCTTTTCTTTTAGGACTTTTGAAAGCCTTGGGCTTTTAAAAACCAAAATATTATTGTAGCTTTTAGAAAAGCTGTTTTCTGTAAAGTTTGCTGAAGCTATCATTGATATGTTATCATCAAACACACAAAACTTATTGTGCATGTAGCTGTTTTCTGTTGGCGAAATCAAAACATTTATGCCAGAGACTTTAAGATCACTGACAAGAGTGCTTTTGGTTTGGCTTCTGCCTTTGTCTGTTACTATTCTTATTTTTGTGCCTTCCTGGTTTTCTGAAATTAAGGCATCTGCTACTTCGCGTGAAGTAATGTCGTAAATTGCACAATCAATGGTTTTGTTGGAATCGAGAATCAAAGAAACTATCTCTTCTTTACAAGCGTCTTCTGGGCAAAAATATAATAGGGTGTCTGGGAAATCGCCAACCTGTCCAAGAATTAATAAGTTTTGGCTTTCATTTGTTTGGCCATTATCTACTGGCCTATTTTCAAAATAAAGCAAAACAAGAAAAACAAAAATCAAAAGAATAATCAAAAGGAAAAAAAAGAAAAGATTGGAATTTTTCTTTCTCATGCTTTTTCAGTATTGTCCTCAAGCACAGCTTTGATTCTTCTAACACCAGCAGCTATGCCTTCTTCTTTAATGATCTTAAATCTTCCAAGCTCTTTTGTATTATTTACATGTGGCCCCATACAGATTTCTTTTGAGTAGTCCCCAACAGAATATACAAACACAACTTCAGGATATCTTGCCCCAAACTCTGCCTGTGCTCCACTTTCTATTGCTTTAGCTAATGGCATAGATTCTTTTACAACATCAAGCTCTCTAGCTATTACTTTGTTAACCTCATCTTCTACTGCTTGTATTTCTTCAGGCGTTAACTTCCTATCAAAATTAAAATCAAATCTTAACCTTTCAGAAGTTATGTTACTGCCTTTCTGTCTAATTTCTTTATTTATAATATTTCTTAAAGATTGATTTAGTATGTGTGTTGCTGTGTGATATCTGGTGGTTATATTTGTTTGTTCAGCAAGCCCACCCTTAAATTTATGTTCTGCACCAGCTCTTGAGATTTCTTTGTGCTTTTTTTCTTCTTCAATAAACCCAGAAACATCTATAGAAATGTTTTTCTCCTTAGCAAGTTCTTCAACCACCTCTATTGGAAAGCCAAAAGACTGGTAAAGAAGAAATGCGTCTTTTCCAGACAGTTTTTCTTGAGTTTCTATCATTCTGTTAAATTCCTTCAAGCCATTTTCTAGAGTTAAATTAAATTTGTTTTCTTCTTTTTCAAGCTCGTTTAAAACAAATTGATATTTAAATTTTAAATGAGGATATTCTTGATCATATAGATCCATTATCTTTTTTGAAACTTTTGAACAGAAATTATTTTCTATGCCTATTAATCTGCCATACCTTATTGCCCTTCTTATAAACCTTCTAAGAATATATCCTTGATCAGTATTACTAGGAATTGCGCCTCTAGAATCTGCAAGAATAAAAGTTGCAGCTCTCAAATGGTCAGTTATAATCTTTATTGCCTTTGTGTTTTCTTTGTCTTTTGCAAGACTTAAAACATAATCATAAATTTCCTTTATCTTTCCAACCTTAAAAGCGTCATCCAGACCATTAAGAATCATAGCCACTCTTTCTGTTCCAAGACCAGTATCAATATTTTTTTGTTCAAGTTCCTCAAATTTGCCATCTTTTGTTTTATTATATTCTAAAAAAACATTGTTCCATATCTCTACCCAATTTTCATCATCAGGATCAAAAATTAATGGTGCTGGTCTAGAATTATCTTTCCAATAAAACATTTCTGTGTCTGGTCCACAAGGTCCTGAGTCTCCTGCAGGTCCCCACCAGTTATCAGCAATAGCGACTATTCTTTCCTTTGGCACACCTTGTTCTAGCCAATGGAATATTGTTTCTTTGTCTATTGGCACATTATCATTTCCAGAAAAGACGGTTATTGCTAATCTGTTCTTGTCAAGACCTAACCATTCTTTACTTGTTAAAAACTCATAAGAATAAGCAATTGATTCTTTTTTGAAATAATCGCCAAGAGACCAATTTCCAAGCATCTCAAACATTGAAAAATGAGTTGCATCTCCAATTTCATCAATATCTGTTGTTCTAATGCATAATTGATAGTTAACTAGTCTTTTACCTAAAGGATGTGGCTGACCAAGAAGAAAAGGAACCAAGGGATGCATGCCTGCAGTTGTAAAAAGAACAGTATTATCATTTTCAGGAATCAAAGATGCCTGTTCTATTACTTTATGGTCTTTACTTTTAAAAAAGTCTAAAAATTTTTGTTTAAGCTCAATTGTTGTTATCATGTTTTTTTCACTTAAATATCATATATAATATAGAAAGAGATTTATTTTAAAATTGATTGCTTAAAGCGTTAATTAAATGTGGCTACTATTTCTTATTTTGTGGTCACCTTTAATTTTTTCTTTAGTGCTTTATATTCTTCTACTAAAAGCTCTATTGTTGGTCTAATATTTTGATTGTTCTGGTATTCTCTAAGACAAAAATAATATTTATGTCTATTTTCAAAAGTAATATCTACAGGAGGCAATTTGTTTTTTAGAAGAATATTATTTAAAAGAATTCTTCCAACCCTTCCATTTCCATCTTGGAAAGGGTGAATATTTTCAAATTGATTATGAACAACAGCTGCAAGAAGTATAGGCGGGTATTTATCTTTGTATTTATTATACCATGCCACCAATTCTTCAAGTAACTCAATTATTTTCTCAGATGGTGCACCTCTATGAACAATGGTTCCTAAACCATTTGAAATTACAACCTCTGTTCCTTTTGGTCTTATTTGCCCAGCAAATGGTTTTGAGTTTTTAAAAACAAGTCTATGTATTTCTTTAATAAGTTCTATAGAAATATGTTCTTTTGTATTTCTTATAAAATCAATTGCAACTTTAACACCTTGGGCTTCTGAAATATCTTCTTTGCTTTTCTCTTTTGGCCAAATCTTATCTTCAATTATTTCTTTAACTTCTTTTTTATCAAGTTTTGAACCTTCGATAGCATTAGTGTTATATGTGAAATTTTCAGTAAACTGTATCCATTGTTCTTTTGAAAGATGGAAAACCTTTATTTCTTTTTGTAGCTCTTTTACTCTTTCTATTTCTTCTTTTGAAAGTATATTCTTTAGAGGGTCTTTTATTTTTCTTATGTTTGCTATCTTATACTCTATTCTTTCTTTTGCTGGTTTTTTAAGAGAATGAATTTTGGTTTTGCTTAGATCATTACCAAGATACTCTCTAATTTTTTTAACCTTTTTTCCTTCTCTGTAAGAATGCACAAGATAATATTTTTTACCAGAATCTGTTTTTCTTTCTTCTACAAACATAAATATATTTAGGTGGCTACAATTTATAAATAGATTAGATTATTTGGCTACATTTTAAAGATTTACTTTATCAACATCTATTAGTTCTTCTTTTCCTGTTTTTAGGTTTCTGATCTTTATCTTGTTTTGTTTTATCTCATCTTCGCCTAAAAAGCCAACATAAGGTATGCCTAGCTTGTCTGCATACTCTATATTTTTAGATACAGACCTATCTAAAAGATCAACTTGTGCCTTTAGGCCTCTTTTCCTTAGTTCTTGAGTTATTTTTATTGCTTGTTCTTTTGTTTTTATTGGAATAACAAATAAATCTGTTACTGTTTGCCTTTCAGTTCCATCTCTTTTGAGAATAATGTCCATAATCGGTTCTATTCCAAAAGAAAGGCCTGTTGCAGGATAGTTCAATTTTTCATTACCTATGTACTTTCCAATCATTTTGTCCCATCTTCCACCACCAGCAATAGAGCTATTCATTATTGTTTGATCTTTTAAAAATACTTCAAAGATCGGACCAGTATAGTAGCCAAGTCCCCTTGCAAGTGATGGCGAAAACTCAACCTCTACAGAAAAGTCTTTAAGATAACCTAAAAGTTCTTCAATCTCTTTTAGGCCCTCTGTTTCTCCCAAGATCTTTTTTAAAGATTTTAGTTTTTCTGTGTTTGTTCCTTTCTCTATCTCTGTTAAGAGATTCATGAGCTTTTCAATTTTGTCTTTAGGTATTTGCTTTTCAAGAAGCTCAGCTTTGACTCCATTGATGCCAATCTTTTTTAGCTTATCTATAGAGATAATTACTTGCGTTGCTTGATTTTCTTCAATTCCAGAATATTTTATGATTTCTGTTAATAATTTTCTGTCATTTACCTCAATGACAACATCAAGCATTAGTTTATTAAAAACATCTTTAACAACTGCTAAGGCCTCAGCATCTGCAAGAACACTCTTAACACCAACAACATCAATATCACACTGATAGAATTCCCTGTATCTCCCAGCCTTTATTGGACCGTCTCTAAAGACAGTTCCTATTTGGTATCTTTTAAATGGTAGTTTTAATTGTGGGTTTTGTCCAACAAATCGTGCAAGAGCAAAAGTAAACTCGTATCTTAATCCCAGGTCTCTATTGCCTTGATCTTTAAACCTGTATATTTCTGAGATTGCATCAGAGTTTTCTCCAGCCCCAAACTTTGCCTCAAGTATCTCTAGCTTTTCAAAGGTTGGCGTCTCCAATGGAGAAAAGCCATATATTTCAAATATTTCTTTAATCTGATTAATAACCTTATCTCTAATTATCTTTTCTGATGGAGGAAAATCTCTAGTTCCTCTTGCAGTTTCAAGTATTAATTTTGCCATATATTTTCACATTTCATTAATAATTTAAATATAGAAACAATTTAAAAAGGTCTATGCCGGGATTTGAACTCGGGCCCAAGGCTTCACAGGCCTTGATGCTAACCACTACACTACATAGACCATTAATTTCATATTTTAGATATCACGATCTTGTCTGGAGTTATACTTACATTTACATAGTCATACAAACCAATAGATCTTCTAATACTTGATGGTATAAGAACTCTATTCTTCTTATCTGTAGAAATTGATTTAATGATGATGGGAACAAGAGTTTATTTTCTCTAGGATGACTAGAGCAGAATTTAGATCATAGCTTACGCTATACTTGCTTGCTGTTGCAAACTTTGGAAGAAACACTCTCCCATAATCGTCTATCTTACAAATCTTGTTCATATTTCATCATTTTTAATATCTATAAATATATTAATGTTAAGAACATTTAAAAAGCGTTTCTGGGAAAAACCAACAGAACATTAAAAAACAGAATTAATTTAAAAATAAAAAAACAGAGAAAAGAATTTAAAAATAAAAAAAGAAAAAGAAACCCAAGAAAAATCAATAGATTTTTCTTTGATAGTTGTTAAACTTATAACATTTTCTTGAATTCCTTACTTACTTTGAATCCAACGCTTTTACTTGCTTTTATCTGGATTGTCTTTCCTGTTTGTGGGTTTATTCCTTTTCTTGCTGCTCTATTCTTTACTGCAAATGTACCAAAACCAACAAGTTGTAATTTCTTGTGTTTCTTAACTACAGCCTTTATTGCATCAAGTGTAAGGTTTAAGGTCTCCTCAATCTTTGACTTTGAAAGGTCTGATTTCTTTCCGATTTCTTCTATTAAAGTTTGTTTGTTCATTTTTTACCCCCTTTTATATAATAAAAGATATATTATTTTGATACTAACTATTTTTAAATATATCTGCATTTTTTGCTTTAAAATCGCTTATTTTCCGCCTTTTTCAGGAGTTTTTTCTTTTTTTTCTCCATCTTTTTCTATATATTTTTTCTTTGCTCCTGCCCATAGCTTCAAAGAATAATATAGAAATATAGCTGTAAAAACAAAAATTACAAGAAATATAATAAAAGACATATTCTTTTGATATGCTCCACAAATGCCTTTACAAGCAATTTGATTCCATATTACAAAAAATAACAATCCGAGTATCAACAATACAAAACTTGTTCTTTTCCAGTGCATATTTTTCACAAATTAATAAAATGGATCTATTGGGATTTGAACCCAAGTCGCAAGCTCCGCAAGCTTACATGCTATCCAGGCTACACCATAGATCCCTATAAATAATATGAATCTAAATGGTTTAAAAAGAATATTATCTCCCAAACCTTGCAGTACCCCAGATAAGTACAGATGTAAACCCATAAATCAAAAAGAAATATAATAAAAACGCACCTGTTGCAATATAAAAATATTTAAATATAAAATATAACATAACACCTAACACAATAAATGTTAAAATACTATTACCAAATGCTGGTGCGACCATACCATAAACAACAAAAGCAATAATAATCATAATAACATACTTAAGTATTGGAACTGCAGAAACAGCAAGTGGAACTGTAAAAATCACTAATAAAATTACAATTAATATCTTCCAAATTAAGGAGGCATTTTTTAAAAATGGAATAAAGTTTAAAAATCCTTTAGTATTCATTATCTTCTCCTCATTCTACTCATGGCTTGACGTCTAGCAGCAAACAATTGTTCCATATCTACTTCTGATCCTTCATCACTCATTCGATAACCTTGACTTTGATTTCCAAGCATATCTTCAGGACTTGTGCCGCCTCCATGACCCTCTTGCATAGTTACAAAGAAGGTATCTACAAGAACAGAGCCAATACCTATTGTAATTAATATATATATGACATATATAGATCCAAATACTGGCCAGTAGAAAAATACTAAAACAATACAAACAATTACAATTGCTGTAATTGCTAGCCAATTTTTGGTTATTCTTTCTCTTACAAATATGATTATAAATATTATAAATGCTAATTTTAATAAAAATGACATGTCGCTAAAAAAACCCAATATTGTAAAATCCATTTTTATTCTGCCTTATTTTATTATATCTGTTGTGGGGTTATCACTATTACCTAACACACCTGAATTTTCAATTATTTGATCTATTTGTTCTTGTGTAAAACCCACATTTTCATCAATCCATTTTATAGTTGTAACTGTAAGTCCACTTCTAATACATGCATCATTATTTATATAATTTAAAAGACTATTTAAACTTACTGTGTTAGTGGTTAAATTTCCAACCCTTGTCATGCTTTTTATATTATCTGTTGTAGTTGAACCTTCTAAGTTTACTAAATAATAGATTTTTGATCCAGGGTTGTTACCACAACAATTTGAACCGCTATCACTTAATACAAGATATATATCTGAAATGTTTTTTGCATAATAATTCATTGGCCAATACATCATTGTTTTTATTAATTTAATATTGTTATTATTGCCATAAACAGATTCAAATTTCTTACCATCAATCATTGATTTTAAATAACTCCCTGCACTACTATAATATTGTCCATCTGCTAAAGTTTTGTTCTCATTGTTATAATCTTGCCACACTAAAAAATTTGCAAATGCTATTGTAATATTTTGTGTTTCTCCTTTCCGTAATTTATAACTAAACCCAGAAACATTACTATTAACTACTTTTGCATAAAGTGGTATTGGATAACTTGGAGAGTATGTCATATCAATATTAAAAGATTGATCATCAGGGTCTATATTTGTAAGAATAAGATCTAACAACTTCCCTTCTGATCTTAGCGTATTTTTAAAATTGTCTGCATCATTTTGCAAAGTAATTATTGCCCTACTTTTGTTTTCATCATTGGCTGTTGGATATATAAAATATTCTTTTTGATCGCCTATCTGTACAGGCAAAGGTGTTTGTGAATCTTGTGTTAAAGAAGAGCCATAACCGACTCTTGCTGATCTTTTGTTTTGCTCATTACCAACAATTCCTAAATCTCCATCTATAGGAATATAATATAATAAATTTCTCATAGTGTATGGCATTTCTCTTACTAATTCTAATTTTATATGTAGTGGTGTTGGTTTGCTTACAGAAAATTCCTCATTTATTGTTATTCTATATTTTCCTGGCTTTAGAGTTTTTACCTCATTACCTGAGCTATCTATTTCTATTTTTGACACTGTGAATTTATCTGCATTAATGTTTGCATCAGATAATAAATCATAATTATCCCAATTAGTATTTACTGCACCCATAAATTCATCATGATTTACAAAGTCAGACAATAAGTCTTTTGTCACCCCATCGCTCATCAGATAAATATATTTGTTGTTTATACTTGTTCCTGATGTGTTAATTAAATTAAACACACTAAACAACATCTGTAAAGAATCACAATGCGTTTTAGTTTCATCATATCCTTCTAAAGTATTTTCTATACATTTTTCTTTCCAATTTGTTGAACCAGTCCAATCATATATTATTTTTAGTTTTGCATTTTCTCCATTCTTACAATCATTAAGGTTTTCTGTATCACAATTTCCTAATATATAGAAATTATTTGATTCATCAATATTTATACCACCAACCCCTAAACAAATATTTCCATACAAGCCATTTTCTCTTAGTAACTCTTGAAGATTTTGTAACCAAACAGATATTTTGAATTTTGTGTTTTTGATTGTGTCAAAGCTTTGACTTTGATTTATGCCAATTATCTTATATTCATATTTTATAGTCTTATTAATTTCTTTTTCTATTACTCTTATATATTCATTTGAATTATTGCTCCCTTTTAATGAATCATAATTACCAATTACATTTAATGTTATCTTTTTAGTGTTATCTACGTTTTGTGAATCTATAGTAATTGGCAACTGTGGAGATGAAACATTTATTGATAGGTTATCATCTTGTTGCATATTAATGCTAGTTAAATTAAAATCATAGGTTCTAGTTTTATTTGTTGCAGAAACAATCATCTCAGATGTACAATTACTGCTTGTACAGTCCATTGTTTTTATTGTTGGCTGAGTAATAACAAATGCATCATTACTATCAAAAAGGCTTATTTTGGTTTCTATAGTTTCTGTAAAAGTTATGCCATTTAGTGTATAGTTTATATTAATGGTTAGTGGCTCGTTTCTTAAATCTGGATTTATTATCTTGCTATTATTTAAATCAATTGTTATAAACAGTTGCTCAGAGGTGTTTGGAGCAATATTCAAATTATTAGAGGTTATTGTAATATAACCATTTAAGGATTCATTAATAATCGGAGTAACATTTGCAAACAAAGGTTTATTAGAGCCATTTTCTATATTTAGATTAAAGTTCACACTTGAGTTTCTATTTTTTATCAGTTCAATAATTAAATCTTCTGTATCTTCTGTTGATACTTTTATTCCAGGTTTTGGCAAATCCACATACGAGGTGTTCAAATTTAGATTAAAAAATAAATTTGTTTTAAATGGGGCATTAAGGTCTAATCTTATTGGCTGATTATTATAATTTCCTGCATTAATTATATTATGATAACCACCTGTAACTGAGGCAATATCACTATCTTGTGTGGTATCTTCAGTTAAAGGAACTGATGGACCTTTTGGATCTTGTGGTGGCGTAGAACCATTTCCATTTGGCAAATCCAATATTGAAATTCTTGTTTTTATTTCTTTATTTAAGTCTGACAAATATAATGGGATGTTATTCTCTGTATATATGTAGTTGTTAATATCCTGATAATCTAAATATTGAGTAGGATTAGGATAAGGATCAGCAGCAATCAGCCATCCATAGACTTGATTTGTTCCTTTTATATAATATTTCTTTAGATCCTTTGTAAACTTAAAATTTCCATTGTAGGTATATTTTCCAATATTATAAACTATAGTGTTTCTTGAAGAAATTTCTGTTCCATTTTCTAAGAACAATCTATAATTTGATTTTACTTGCTTAGATATTGTAACAGTGTTATTTGAAAGACCATAATTTGCAGGGAACAAGAAACTAAAATAAATATTGTGTCCTAATTTTGTAAGTGGCAAAGATAAATTTTTATTTTCTAGCATTCCATTAGAATTTGTTGTTCCAAACACTATTGTTTGTGGAGAATTAACAACAGCTGATATTTTAACTCCAGATATTGGACTACCAGATATATTTCTAACCCTAAAACTAATAATATTATCTCCTGCATATATATCATTATTTTCTGTTGTATCTCCAGTAATAATTTCTATTATTACATTAGCATCTGTTGGATAATATGCTAAAACAGGAACAGAATACGGATTTAAACCAGAAATGTTTAGTATATCTGTAGTAATATTAGAATCTGTATTTAAATCATAACTTGTACTATCATTATTTGGCTGGTATAATGTGGCACTAGCCATACCAACATTGTGTATAAGATTGTTATTTTGATGATTATTTTGGTTGTTATTATGTTGATTAAATCCACTAGGCGTATTATTAATAAAGAAATCTGTTGCTGAAATTACTGAGCTGTGATCTATTTGGGTTGCTAGGGTTGCATCTATATCATTTATTGTATAATTTATTGCATTAATACCTGTTGCATTAATGTCTGTTTGAGTATTATTAGAATGATTTCTTTTCTTAAATTTATATGCATTATATATTAGATGATTATATGTATTTACTGAGTTTGCAACAACCGACCCATTTATTGTATTATTTTTCAAATATAATAATTTCTGAGAATAATAATAGTTCTTACCAATCTCTAATATATATTTGCTACCAAGTGGAGTTAATTTTTGACCAACTGTGTTTGTGGGTAAATTATAATCATAAATATCATATAAGAACATATAATCAGAATTATTAAATGTTAATGCGCGACTGTGATAAGGACTATAGAAATACCCGTCAGGAACCATATCACATTCTTGCCAAGAAGTACTCAAATTAGGGCTCAACTTATATTCATTATCTTTTGTCTCTGTTAGCCCCTTATAATAAATTACATAATCAGAAAGATTTGTTATACCATTTTGGAATTTCACATCAACAAAGAATTCTATTTGTTCTGCAAGAGTGTCTGAAAAGTCAATTTTTACCCATTTAAAGCCAGAAGTTGATGCTGAACAATTTGTTTGAGAATGATCAATATCGTTATTTGCTAAGAAATGGGCAGGATCCCATACTGCCGTTTCTCCAGAGAAGTTACAGCCATATTCGTTTTCGCTATTAAATGCTATTACTTTTTCTAATCTTAAATAATCTGATGGTAAAGCAACTCTTTTCCCTGCCCTGACATAAGCATATGCACGATCTCTGTTCTCTTTTTTATTAGTTGTTAATTTAAACTTTAATTTAAAGGTCTTAGAATATTCTGTTGCTAGATTGATTATATTTTTATCAATATTTCCACTTTCATCATATATACCTAATAATTCAATATTAGAAAACGCTTCTGTTCTGGTATTTGAAAGAGCGATGGTGCGATAAACTTTTTGTCCAGGAATAAGTGTAATTAAGCTTGTTTGATATGTGGATTTGCCATCTGCAGTAATTATTGCATATATGTTTTGAGAAAATTCATTAAATATATATTCTTTGTTAGAATCTTGAGAGGTTCCAGCCACAACATAGTTTGTTATTTCGTCTCCATTAGATTTAAAGAAATAAATATTATAATCAATTGTAGGTGTTACTTTAAGATTTAATATTGTTGCCTGATCTTCTAATTCCACATCTAGTTCCATAAATTCATTAGCATCTAATCTCTCAGTTTGTGAAATGCCCTGTTCTGGACTTTTAATTGCATAGGCATAATATTTTCTACCAGACCTAATAAATGAGAAATTACAATCTCCTGAACTATTTGTTATTTGTGGACCAGCAATTGGTATATCGTCGTCACCATCTCTGAAAATATATACACTTGCTCCAACTACATTGTATGCGCTTCTAGAAACATTAACTCCAATTTTACCAGTATTAAGTTCAGATGAATATTCTAATGGCACAGTAATTGTTGCATTATTATCAAAACTATTCAAATTTATAATGTCAGGGGCAAAATAACCATAATTTTCTGTATTTGTTACAGAAATTCTATAAGTTACTGAACTAGCAACTGGCAAAGAAAATGTTGCTTTATTAGTATCTTCTCTTGTGCCTACAGCTTTAACTAAATTTGTATCTGTTCTTTTTGTATATATTGTGATATCCCCCCTTATTTCTCTTTCAGTATTGCCATTAGCATCTACTAAAACTACATTTAATGTCTTTCCACCAGTTGTTAATAAAACATTTCCTGTTGTATTATTATTTATTGATACTTGGTATGGTCCAAATCTATCTAATGTAGAAACATAACCTTCTTTACTTGCAGAAACTGTATATGCTCCTGGAGTTAGGTTAGTAAACACATAAGTTCCATAAATGGTTGTTGTTCCTGAAGAAACAAATATGTTTGATTCGTTTATTTGCGTTGTTGGATCATCAGGCCTATATAATTGTAAATACACATCTGGAATTGCTACTTGTGTGTTTTGATCCTTTACTGTTATTTCTAAGGTTCCATAGTTTTGTGCTATTGGTGTTAGCATAATTACATTACTTTCAGGAACCAATCTGTTTTGAATAGAATTGTAAAATTCAGAATAAACGTCAACTCTTAAATCTCCACAACCAGCTGGAACACTAACAGATAATTGTCCTGTGCTTGTGCTTTTTGAACTAGGATCTGGTGTAGTGCCTGAATTTGCACAGCGTAAATTTACTCTTATTGGTTTTGTTGCTAAAAGTATATCATTTTCTTTAAAAACTAAATTTCTGGTTGTTGGGTTCATTAGATGTAATTTTAAATTAGTGTCTATTTCTAATTTCACTAAAACTGAATTATTTCTGCCTTTAAGTTTTAGTTCTTTTGTTTGAGTATTATAAGATTCTTTTTCTACAATTAATTTAACATTTTTTTTCTTCCCAAAATCTTCAAAGATTGCTTCTCCAAAGACTCCTGTTTGAGATGTTTTGTTTATATCTCCAATTGATAATATTGCTGTTGCTCCAGAAACTGGCATATCTAAAATATCAGTCACAGTAACTTCCAATACTGGTGATCCCATAAGACCACTAAAAATTCCTGAAAAGAATATTAACCAAATTAAAGCAAATATAAATATTATAAATAAAATAAAGCTAGGAAATACTTTGTCTATTTTATCTACTAATTTTCCTATTGGTATAACTTTATTTATGCCATCGATCATAGAATAATAAAGATTTTCAAAAAAGAAATATATCTTCTTAAAGAAAGTAATTATTGGTAAAAAGATATTTTTCTTATCTTTTTTTGGAGCTACAAGTGATGGTTTTTCTTTAGTGTCTTCTTTTAAAGATTTAGAAATTTCTTTAAGAATCTTTTCTTTTTCTTCTGGTGTTGTTATTATTTTTTCTTCTTTTTGTTTATTATCATATAATTTATCAACTACTCTTTTGGCTACATCCTTATCATAGCCATCAAAGATAATTAATTTCTCTAATTCCTCTTTTGAGAAGCGATTTTCTCTGCCTTTTAGCATATTGTAGATTTTCTCTACTTCTTCATCTTTTTCATTCATAATCTATCATTTAATATTAAATAATGGTGTAAAGTATATTTCTTTTATTACTACATCGTTTTGTAATTTAAATTTTAAAAGATATCTTTGTGCTTGGCAAAACAATCTTACATCATCAATACCATATCCTTTTTCTTCAGGGATATTAGTTAAATCAAAGTTTTCAGGGTTATAATGTAAAATGTCTTTTGCTATCTTATATTCTTTTATATTTGTTCCTGCAAATTGTTTTGAATCTGGCATTATATTTTCTCCAGTCTTTAGACTATAAACCACATAATTTTCATCACTTGGATATCCTGGTGGTTTAAACAAGCTTCCATCTGGATTAACATAATAAATATTTAAATCAGTAATCACCCCTGCATTATCAGTATAAATTGTATATTCTGTGTCTGTTCTTAATGCGAAGTTGTTAAGTTCTAGGCTATCACATACAGGGCAATTAATCTCTTCTACATCAACACGCCCAACCTTACTTGATTCGGAATCAAAATCATTTTGTATTATTCCTAAATTTGCAAGGCGCAATGTTAAATTATCTGTTTTATATGATAAACTGGAATTTCCAGAAGATGCTGCATGACAACCATTAATATTTATTGCAGTTTCTTTTACTGGAACATACTTAATTAATTTTAAAGATTTTGGTAAGAAACTACCGGATTTTAAATAATTAATATTTATGTTACCTATTTTTGGATCTATGTTTTGATTATTGCAACTTTCATCACAATGACAAAAAAGACTATTTATATTTTCTACATTTTGTTCATTTAATTCATTAGTTATGTTAAAGTTAAGAGATAGATTTTCTAATTTATCAATATTTATTGAACCAATAGAGCCTGCCTTACCTTGTCCACGATTTTTATTTACATTAACTTTGCCACTCAATGCATAATAATAGAAATCTTTTTCATTTATAAAATTAGATATATTATAATCACTTATTGAACCACCAACGCCACTTTCACCATACTTGCCCCCACCATCGCTTTTGTTGCCTCCCATCTCTCCATCTCCTGCAGATAAATCATATCTTAATATCCCTTGATTCACAATATTGTATTTTGTATTAGGTATATAAATAAATTTTATATGCCCCCCATAACCCCCTTTACCGCCATTTGCAGAATCAGCACCACATGTATTATTGCCACCATTACCACCTCTTCCACCATTACCTGATTTTATGGTGATATTAAATTCTGCTTGTTGCTGTTCATCTTCTTTTAAATTTTCTAAATTATAAACTATAAAATTACTATGGCCTCCATTTCCTCCTGCACCACCTGATTTTGGAGAACCACCACAATTGCCTTTTTCGCCACTGCCTTTTGCACCATTTGCTCCATTTCCTGATTTTAAAAAAACATTAAATTTACCATAATTTTTGATAAACCCTTCTTGTATTATTAATACTGATTGCCCACCATTACCCCCAACACCACCATTTTTATTATATCCTTTAGATCCTGCACTACCTTTTGCTCCATCGGCAGCAAATAAATTAATATCAACAGTTCCATAATTAATTATATTATATGCAGATAATATAGCCACACCTCCATGAATTCCATGATCTATAGGATCAGAATATGTTGTACTGTGATCATTTGGTTTTGTAGCAATTAGTGAAATATTTAAATCGGCATTTTTTTCTATAATTAAATTTTGAAAATTAAGTCTTGTTCCATGACCTACTCTATTAGGACTACCCACATTTCCATCAGTATCTAATGCCCTTCTTTGTCTTTCTGTTATATTTATTAGTGTGTTGGTTAATATTTTAGTTTCATTAACATCCATACTTAGTATGCCAGGGATTGGGCTATATCCAACTAGCAACTCTTCATCATTATCCACTATAAAATTCAAAGTAATTGAATTGTTAGGATTACCAGAATCAAATCTTATTTCATCTATCCCAGAAATTGTTATTTTTTCGTTATTCTCAGTAATTTTAAAATTCTGATTTTGAGAAATCCACAATATAAATTTTTTATTGTTACAATGCTCATTATTAGAAATCCTCACAAAATTAAAATTAGGATTTATTATTTCTTCAGAATTGTTCAATTTTAAAAAATATTCATTTGATTGCGAAGCCAACGTTCCTTCATACTCTACATCTTGTAGTACATTCTGCATATTTTGAAAACAATCAACAGCATAAATTGGAACAATCACTATTTGTATAAATATTAAAATCATTAAAATTTTTAATGTTGTTTTTATTTTTGACATTTTTTATCTTTCTATTATTTATGTATTTTAAAAGGGTATTCTAAAGTAATATCAGGATACCCCATATCTTGATTACTATTTAACTTAAATCTAAATAAATACGAATCTAAAAGGTTAGTATCTATTGATTGATCATATAAAAATAATTTAAAGAAAATATTTTCGGTTTGGAATATATTAGAAACCATGTGATTTAAATTTTTTGTGTTATATAACCCTGCATTACCAGCAGTATCTAATGAAACATCTAGTGGATTATAAGTAATTGCAGAATTAATTGTTCCAAAAATTATTGGTGTTGATGTAATATTTGAATCACTGGTAAACAGATATTCTGAAATTTGATTAGATACGCTAATTGGCGAACAACTCTTGTTTACTTTATTTATATGTGTTACGCCAGTATTTTGTGTATTTAAATCAATTAAATTACCCTCTGGCCTTACATAACTTAAATTACATATTTTATAATTTATATTACTTGGCAGAGATATTGGGCCACATGTTGAAAGATATAAATTCCCATAATTATTTGCATTAATTATTTGAGTTGGCAAATTTCCGGTAATAGATTTAAAATGGAAATTACATGTATTATTCAGATAAATTGTATTATCTACTTTTGTTGAACAATTTAAATTTATTGTGCCATTATTATCTACTTGCTCAAATGAGATAATATCTGCAAAATAATCTGTATTTAAATTATATGTTTGTTGATTAGGTGTTTGCTCCTCATTTTCTTCATCTTCTTCTAAATAGTACTTTAATGAATAATAATAGTTGCATTCTTGTTCATAACCTACATAATTTTTATTATTTATAATATTTAATGTACCTGTATTTTTTATTTCAATTCTATTAAATAAAATATTGCTTTCAGGCACATAAGAATATAAATATCCATTAATATAATATTCGCCTAAACACGCATTTTTACTAATATTTACATCTAATTTGTTTCCTAAAATTAAATTATTTACATTTCTAAAATCAATTTGAGTATCAGTTAAATTGCCTCTATCTATTTTTATTGTTGTAAATTCATTAATTTTTATAAGATTAAAATCAGAAAACATTATATTTATTTTATTAATATCAGGGTTTAAAATAAAACAATCAGAGAGTGTAGTATCAAAAGTTACACAAGAAACATTAAAATTTGCATTTTGATTTATCACTAAATTTATTCCAGATCTGCTCGGTCTTATTTCACTCCCAACAATATTATAGTCTCCTCCATTTAAAATACAATTACCTGTTTGTGAATTATAATTACAGGTTGCAATACCGGTTTGAGAATTATACAAACCCATTATGTCTACATTATCTGAAAAAACGAAACCAGAAATAGATATACTTATAAGTATTATAAATAGTAAGATTATTCCTTTTTTTGAGTGATTTGTATTCTCCATTTTAATTTGTCACCATTTATACAATCACCAAAATAACAATAAAACAATAAACTCAATTATAAGTATGATTATTATTAATTTTAAAGTTAGTTTCATGTAATTTCCCCTATATACTATATAATATATTAATTAAATATATTTATATAACTTTTCATAGATAAAAAATGAGATTTTTAAGTATAATCATTCGATTGTGCTTAATCTACATGTTGAAACTTAAAAAACACAATTTCTTCAACAGATAGATTAAAATGGTCATTGTCCCTTCACTATATTTTATATTTTTACTTAATTATTGTAATTGGTTTCTATTTGGTTTCTATTACTTCGTGTAATTTTTATCTTATCTGAAACCCATTTGATCTTTGAACTTGATAGAGTATTTGAGATACATGCGTTCCCATCTTTTACTTGGTCTAACATTTGATTTATTGAGTAAATGTCTGGAACTCTTGAGACTAGAGCAAGTTCTGTTGTGCCTTCTAAACTACTCAAACCATATAGTCTTGACTCAACATTATTATCTAAATCTGATAATGTTAATTTAATATCTAAATAATCTACATTTACAGGCAAATAAATCATTGATTCTAATAGATATTTCTCATCTAAATTGTTTCCAAATTTGTCTTTTGTAAGTTCGTGTCTTAAATAGTTTGCATGTGACCCAAAGACAGCTATATCATCCATTGCATTATTATAATTTGAATCAGAGAATAATTTCCATTTGAATAAATTGTTTGTGCTTATAGGGAATTGATTATTAACCATTAATTTATAGTTAAAACTCTTATCTTTTATGCCATTTACTCTTGCAAACACATTTATTGGTCTTGAAGGAGTAAAGTTAAAAACTATGTTTTTCTTTTCTGAACCAGATGTATTATCTACTGCTAAATCTAATAAATTACCATTTGTATTTAAAACATCAGTTACTTGCCAATTTACAAGATAGTTGCTTGGATAATTTGCAGTAATATTTGTTACTCCTGAACAATCAGAGGTACAATTTTCTGCAACCCCATATAATTTTATTGATGTTGCAGATGGTTCTGTTACTAACAAATCAGAATATTCATAATTTCCTACAATTGTTGAACCATAACCTACTCTATGTGCCTTGTCATTTACTACTCCAAAGTCCCCATCTATTGGAATATAATAAAACAGATTGTTTTTATTTAATGGAATATTTTGAACCAATTCTAGGTTAATATTAAGATCCTTTGTAAAAGCAGGATCAAAATCATTAACAACAATTTTGTATTTTCCGACTTCTTTTGTTGGATTGTTGTTTGGCGTTCTTTTAGTTATTGTGATTTCTTTATCGTGGTCAGAATCCAAATATTTTTCTGAAAATGCAGAAGAAATACTATGTGTAATAAATTGATCATAATGTCCCCTAAAGTCCTCTAACAAGTCTTCTGATTCTATGCCATCATACATCAAATAGATATGATAATCTTTGCTTGTGTCATAATCAGAAGAGCTAATTAATGTAAATATTGAGTATAGTGCTTGAACAGAATCACAATGTGTTTTATCAGCATCATATTCCTCTTTATCATCTATACAAAGAGTTTTCCAATTTAATGTTTGGTCTCCCCAATTATATAATACTTTTGGAAGAGCAGATTCTCCAACACTACAAGCTTCTTGTTCTTCAGTATCGCAAATACCTAAAATAAAATAATCGCCCCCTTGTGCTTGTCCACCTACTCCCATACAAAAATGACCAGTAACCCCTATATTGTTTAATACAGTTACTGGAGTTTCAGGTATATATGTAACAATTATTGTTATTGGCTTTATCTCTGTTACTTGCACATTATTTACAGTTAGATAGAAATTCATTTGTTTATTATAGGTTTCCTCTAAATCTGGAATAGTCATTAGATTGCTGTAATTCCCGTCTATTTTTATTGGCACCTCTATGTGGTTTTGAGGTGTGATAGGCATTGGTATATCAATTGAAGCAGATTCATAGGCAAGAGGATTGGAATTTAAAAGCTCTATTCCTGTTAATTCTAAACTATAGCTTTTAGTGTTGTTTTTTATATTATACACCATTGTTGAACTACAATTGTCTTCTCCCTTACAAGCAATGGTTAAGTGCGTTCCTGGCAAAGACAATTGGTAACTTTTGTTTTTTGGATATAATGTTATTTTTATTGGAACCTCATATATAAAATTCTCTGTTTGATTACCAATCTTTATATTTATGTTTGCATCTTTTTCTATAATTTCTGTAAAATTAATATTCTTAAGAACAAATGTAAAATTAAAATTACCAACCAATCTATTTTGAGAAGAATTGTTTGTGTGTGCCTGAGTAAAGTTAATATAATTAGAGATGTCTTCTCCAACAATCTGTGTATCTAAGATATCATAGTTTATTGGGTCGGTAAATAAAAGATTAAGATCATAACTTATTGAAATATTATCAATAACTTCTTTTATTAGCTCTATTCCTGCCCCTTCTTCACCCTCATAAAAACCATTAACATTAGTTGTTGTAAACTTAGAAAAATCCTGTATATCTAATATTTTAATTCTTGCTGAAGAGTTTGTGTCTTTGTAAAGTGTAATGTCTGGCATTTCTCCTGTATTTTTCACAGTAAATATGTTATTATAACTAAAATTAATATCTTGAATATCTGTGTCAGGATCAATATGTAACCCTGCAGAAATCACATTGCTTTGGTTTAGGTCTTTTGGTAAATTATTAACAGCCATTAAATTCTGATTAATTATTTCTTCTAAAAACACCTCGTTGTCAGAAACAGAAACCGCTTCTAGTTTTACTACTCTATTTGTGTTATTTTTAATAATATAGTCTTTTACCAAATCTGTTGCTTTTTTCTTACCACCAATGTTTGTTAAAAGAATATCATATCTTAATCTGTTGTTGTTTGTTATTAATTTATTGTCAAGATCATAAATATTTATTCCTGTGCCAATAACTTGAGAAAAGGTTAGTTCGTTATTTGGAAGATTAGAGCCTGGTATTGTAAAAATAAAGGTAATGGTTTTTCCTGAGTCTTCTAAAGGTATAAATATCTCTGTATTTAATGTGTTGTTTGTTATTTCTCCTAACTCTGTAGCAATTGTTTGACCAGAGACTATATATTTTACAGCTATGTTATTTTCATAGTTGCCTGTTTTGTTCTTTAAACTAATATTAAGATCATTAGAACCAACATAAATTTTTCCATCTGTTGCATTGGAAGTAACAACTGGAACATATGTGCTCTCAGAATATGATAAAATATTTGTTGAGGCTGTTGCTAAAGATGAATTGTCTTTCTTAAATAATTGTGTTCTTAATGTTGGCTGATCAGTTAATGAAAAGAAGTCTATTGGTTTGCCAATTAAATTGTTAACAAAGTAATAACCAATACTTGTGGTCTTTGAAGATATGTTAACAGAAGTATTATTATCTATTGTTTGTATGATTGGATTTGTTGATGTTTTATCTTTAAAATAACTGTTTGTAAAAACATAGTTGTTATTTGTGTTTTGAGTGTCTGTAATTATGTCTCCTGTTCTGTTGGTATCAGAGAACTGTATGAAGCTTAAACTATAATTATAGTCCTTTCCAATATAAAGTATATAATCTGAACCAAATTTAGTTAGTTCTGAATTTCGGTCAAATAACTTAATTACATAAGAATAATTGGAATTGTCAAAAGGTATTGCTTCTACTTGGGTTGGTGCATAGAAATATCCTTCTGGCCTTATTGACCATTCATTCCAGTTTGAAAGGTTTGGAGAAAAGGAAAATGTTTCTAAATCTGAATTTAATGATCTGTAATAGATTTTGTAATTGTCAATGGTTGTAATTTCGTTTTTGAATTTTACATTTACAGAATATTCTATAATGTTTGCAGTAACATCACTAAAATCAAACTCTAGCCATTTGTATTTTCCTGCTATGCAGTTGTTAAAAGAATAATCAGATTCAAAGTTTGTAATAAAATAGTTGCTATCAAAAGATTCTAGATCTCCATGATATCTACAGCCTGTTCTTATCTCTGTGTCTTTTGGAACAAACAAGTCTGTGTTTGTTAAATAAATAAAGTCTGCATTTTCTGTTAGATATCTTCCTGCTTTTATAAATGCTTTCTTTATTACGTTTGTTCTGTCTGAGCCAAATACAGTCTTAAATTTTAACTTATATTCTTTTGTTAAATCGTTATTTCCTGAAAAGGTTAAATTGTCTATCTTTATTGTGCCTGTGGAATCATAAAGACCTAAAAAGGAGGTGGCTGTTTGAATTTCTGATATAGTAGGGAAGGTTATTTCTTTGTAAGCTACCTGTCCAGGAAATAGTGAGATAAGGTCTGTTTGATATAATAGGTCGTCTTTTTCAATAGTCAAATATATTCTTGAACAATCATCACCACAATTAAACACAAAGGTTTTGTTTGTATCTTCAGTAACATTTGTAGCAATTACATTTTCTGTAGGTATTTGCTCTCCAGAGACTTCAAAAAAAGAAATGTTATAATCTTGATTTGGTGTTATTTTAAGATTAAGGGTTTTAGATTGATTACCTAAAGACACATTTAATTCTAAAACATCATTACTATCAAGCTCTTGTGCTGGCAGAGAATCACCATCTGCACTTTCGTTTCTTAATATAGCATAAGCGTAATATTCTCTTTTGCTTTTTACTAAATCAAAATTTGCATCTCCGCTTGAATTTGTAGTTTTTGGATTTTCTGGATTGTATAGCACGTATTCATCATCTAACTCATAAAATAAATAAACTAATGCATTTGCTCTCTTATAGCCGTTTTTTGTAACATTAACATTTATGCTCCCACTATTTAATGAGGACAAATATTCTAAAGGTATTTCTATGGTTGTGTTAGTGTCTGCAGAAAGATTATTGACATCTACTGGTGTTGGTGGCAAATAGCCATTATCTTCTGTGTTTGATACAATTATTCTATAATTATTATTTGCAACTAGAGCAAATGTTGTTTGGTTCACATCTCTTCTAGTAGTAATTAAACTTGAGACATTCTGGTCTCTTTTATAAACTGAGATATTGCCAGTAACTGGAACACTAGTGTTTTGATCTTTTAATTTAACTATTAGATTTGTAAGTTTTCCTATGGTACAGCCATTACCATTAGGATTAGGGGTAACTAAACCTGTTAATAATGGACTATTACAATCAATTTTTCCATCTTTACAAAAAGGAGCATATATTGGGTTTGAACAGTTAATGTTTGCTAAATCTGATGCTGTAATTAAAGTAATGTTTGCAGTTGTTATGTTATTATTAACAATATTATAAGGCCCTAGCTTTGGAAGGCTTATATATCCTGTTTTATCTATTGATAAAAGATAATTTGATTGAGGTGCATTAAACTTATATTTACCATAAACATCTGTTGTTCCTGTGCTATATGTGACATCTGATTCGTTTGTTGGTGTTTGTAAATCATCTACATTATGTAGTCTTAGATTAGCATATGGTACTGCTTGTCCGATTATGTCTTTTACAGTAACTTCTAATGTGCCTGTATTTGTATTAACTCTTGTTAGTTCAACTATGTTATCTTCGCTAACATTTCTGTCAGTTATTAGTTCATAATTTGAAGATACCACACTTACTAACAAAAAACCACAATAGCCAGGCTGTAAGACATTTGTTCTTCCGTTTGTTACTGTTGTTGTTCTAGGTTCTGGTATTTTTTCAGAATTAGAACATTTAAAAGTAACATTAAGATTATCAGTAACAACCACATCATAGCTTTTAAATATTATTTCTCTGCGTCTCTCAGAAGAGGGCCCCTTAAATTCTCCAGAGGTTGTGTCCATTTCAAGAGTTATTGTTTCTTCTTTTAGTTTTTTATCTAGTTTTATTTGTTTTGTTGTAGGAAAATAATTTTCTTTTGTTGCTTTTATTTCTAGATCTTTAAATTTTAGATCTTTAAACTCAGTATAGCCAAAGGCATCTGTGCTTTGTGTTATTTCGTTATTTATTGTTACGCTTACTCCACCTAATGAAAAGTTCTGTTCATCTACCACATATACTTCTAGTGTTTTTTTGCTTCCACTAAATAATAATATTAAGATAATTATCAAGACAATTACCGCAATAATAATAAATATTATTTTTGTAAATTTCTTTTTTGGTTTTTCTGTGGTCTGAGGATTGTTCTGTTCTACTGTTTGTTTAATTTCGTTTATTAGTTTTTCTTGTTCGCTCATAATTAATCTTTTTTCTAGTCACTAAATAATTCTCTTAATGGTACAAATGGGAAATTAAAATTTTTTATAGTACCACCATCAGAAGTAATCTTTCCATCTAAAATATATTCTTGGCCATAACAGAACAGATAATCTTCTTGGTTTAGTTCATCAATATCATCTTCTGGAGTATGGCTATAATAAATTAAATCTTCTGGTTTTATTTTATATTCATAATTGTTTGTCTTTTGGTTAAAAACACCAGAAATTGGATTTTTATTTGTATAAACAGGTAATTGTTTATTATCTGTTCTTTTTGTATAATATTTTGATTGATTTAAAGGATTGGAATAATAAACTTTTAAATCTCCAACATTAATTGTTCCGTCAATATTAGAAAAAAGGCTATAATCTCTTGTATATCTGTTTTGAGAATCATCAAGAGGCATAACTTCACAATGTGGGCAATAATTAGAGGTTAAATCAAATTCTGAATTTAACATTGAAATAACATCTGAGTTTGTTGCTTCTATCCTTATATATTCTTTAATATCAAAATCAACTTTTGTTGGATTAATATAACATCCCTTTATGCTAATATTGTTATTAAAATATTCATCATCAACTATTGGTGTGCCTGCAGAAATAGTTTTTGGAAGATAAGAGCCATTACTTAAATAGTTTATTTTTATATCTGATAATTTTAGATTTAAATAAGGTAATGGCAAGATATTGCCACCATTATCTTCTCCATCATAACCATTATTACTTGTTGCAATAACAGCCAAATCATATTGATGATTAGTAAAATTAAAATTAGATGTGATTTCAAAACCATTACTTGATTTATTCTCTAAAAAATCAATAGTAATATCTCCTATTTTTCCTGGTATTCCAAAAGATGCAGAATTCTCTGGTGCACAAGTTCCATCTGGACTAATATCAACATCTCCTAATGCACCATTTTTTATATTTAATTTAAATTCGGAGGAATTTAATTTATTTAAAAAAGTATTAATTTTAATATCACTTATATTCCCGCCATGACCTCCATCTCCATTATGTCCATCTTTGCAATGATCATCATAATTTTCTGCACGTTGCACACCGCCCGAACCGCCATCTCCTGCGGTTGCATTAAATATTATACTCTTATAATTAGTTATTTTGTCTATATTTGAAATAAATATATTCCCTGCGTTGCCTCCATTACCCCCATTATATGTTTCATCTTGTGGGCCTTCATCTTTTTCACTATAGCCTCCTTTTCCGCCTTTCCCTGTTTCTAAACTGATTTTTAAATTATTATAATTTTCTATTTGTTTAATACTAAAGTTTAAATCTCCCGAATTATCTCCATCACCCGCACTAAAACCACCATCATGAATAGTTCCTGTATCCCCCCCTGAAAAAGATTGCCCGTCTCCACCATTCCCTGTTTTTAAATCAATATCAATAAAACCATAATTCTGAATATTATTAATTTTTAAATTTACATATCCACTTCGAGTTCCATGTTTTGATTCTAAGAATGCATAATAATTATTTCCAAAAGCATCTACTCCATAACCAAAACTTCGATTTCCTATTTTGCCATCATTGCTTTTTAAATTTAAATTTAGATTTGCATTAGGATAAACAAATATTGATTCTATATTTACATCGTGAGATTTATCAGTTGCTTGCAATGGGGAATATGTTTTAATATCAAGTTTTTTTTCAGAATTTACAATAATATTTGGTAACGTTATAGATTTTGCATCTTCATATATCGTTATTTTTGAATTATTGTTTGCAATAAGATTTATGTTTGTATAATCAAAAAAATTAAAATTAAAATAATCTGATTTCAATAAGAAATTATATCCATTTGTATAAAAATTAATTTTATAATCATTACAACTTGTTAAACTAAATGGAGGTGCTGTGGTTTTTACTAATACAGAATCATTAATATTACAATTACATTCTAATTTATCATGATTACAGTCACAACTTACTTTGCCAGTCAATGGAGAATCATTATAAATTTCAACATTACAATTAGCAAACACTCCATTTGTTGCCAATATTATTATTAAAAATATAATTGCATATTTTATTTTCATGTTTTTCTTGCTTTAAATTTATGTTGTTTTTTACATTTTTTATTTTGTGTTATTTTTCATACTTTATATTTTATGATAACTTAAATGGAAAAGTTAATGATAAGTTCTGATCTGGATTTATCTTTAGATTTGTTTCAATAAAGTAAAATCTAAAGATGTCTTTTGCAGTTAGTGATTGAAATTTGTTTTGATTTAGATTACCAATATAAAAAAATACATTTGTTTCTTTTTTAACACACGAAGATGTAAGCTCTATCTCTAAGTCTTCTTGAGATGGCTTAAATACACTTGGAGAGAAGTTGTCCCCACAAACAATTTTTATTCCATCTGGTTCTTTAATATTTCCAAATATTATTGGATAGGTCTTTATGTTCTCTTTAGGGAAAGCTATCCAATCTGTATTTGTATCTTCTGCAAAAACATTATTTAGAAATATAACTAAAGAAAGAACAATTATTAATTTTTGAATATTTTTCATATTATCACTTTTAGTTTGCAATTCCTTCAACTAATCCTTCTCCTATAAACATATTGCCATCGGTTTCATATATCGTCTTAGGGTTCCAATAGAATTCAGTTGTCTTTCCATTATCTGAATTAACAACACAGACTTCTTTGTTTTCTACTTTTTTAAATAGCTCTTCTAGGCTATATATTTTATTGTTGCTATTTCCTAGTGTTATGGTTGACATATCTTGATTATAGTCATTCATAAACAATACGCTTTCTTGATTGCCTCTTGTTTTACTTATTAAATTATATTTTATTGGATTATTATCAGAATCATATGGAGTATAGAATATTGTTCTTAAATAAACTGTTCCTGTTCTTGCTATGTCTTCCCAATCAATAGCATAGGAATTACTCATTCTTTCATCTGGTTCTGATTGCCTATCATAGAAGTTATTAAACTTAAAGAACACATAGTCTCCCGAAAAGTCTAGATTTCTTGGATTTTCTTTACTTACTCCTGTCCATATACCTAAACTATTTCCTCCAAACATTATTTCTCCTGTCTTGTCGTTCTTTAATTGATAGTATGCTGAAAATGGATATAGGTTTGTTTTCTTTACCTTCATAATCACTGGATTTGCAACACTTGGAGAATAGATCATCTCTATCTGGTTGTCTGTCTTTTCTTTAATAGTAAATAAGTTTCCTCTTGTTTCTACATTACTATTTATTTTAAAGAAGTCTTTATTATGTTGTACATTTAGGTATTTCTTTGGATTTGAGCTACCCAAGTATTCTGTTTTTAGCTCTTTATTATCTAAGCGAGTTATTGTAATAACGTCCCCTATATATCCAAGCCCATAGTTTTGTCTTGAATAGCTATTGCTATTTTGCATACCTACAAAGCCATCAAATGGCATTCTGTAGAATACACTATCATTTTCTGGGCCTCTGATATATGTAAATGTCACAACAACTTTAGCATCTATCTCTCCATTATCTTTTGTTAGTCTCCAATTTTCATTATTATATACTAAATCAATTCTTACTCTGTATTTTCCAGGGACTATTATATTTACTCCGTTTTGTGAGTCTGCAGTATATTTTTGAGAAAAGCTTGTGTGATCTCTAAATAATGGTGAATAAATTCCGTTTTGATATGCACCTGGAGCACTAAACCAGCTTTCTGCTATTACATTACTTCCTGAAGCCTTACCGCCATGTGCCTTATCAAAGTCATTTAAGAATTGTTGATTGTAGTTGTCTGTTATCAGATATGCATCAAATTCTAAATAGTTCTTTAGCTTGTTAATTGTTTCTTTATCCCATGAGTTTACAACATTATTTGGATAAACATTAGCATCAAACCACATATCTATATAGTCCACACCATTAAACTGTGCTGTTGTTGCTGGAACTTGACAGCCTGTGCCTACAGATGCTTGGTATATGCTTGCATTGATGTCTGTTTGGTAATATGTGTAGCTTGGTTCTCCTGAATATGCGTTTGTGCCACTATAGATTACTGTTAATGGTATGTTATTTCCAATTATTGGTTGGTCTTCTGTTCCATATGTGAAAGTATAATCTATGGAATCGTCTTCTCCTGTTGGTATCATTATCTGTATATTTTGTTCAGGTGTTGCTGAAGTTATTGTTGTATCTACCAAGTTACCAACAGAATCATAATTTGAATAATACTTTGGGACATATTCTCCAAATCTTATTCTTATGCTTCCTGTCTGTTGAGCAGTTGTTCTATTTTGAACAGATACTTGTATTTTTGTTAAATTGCCATCTGTTCCAAATCTTACTTGGTCAATTCCGGTATAGTTTGCTGGAACCTCTCCTGACCATTGTGGTATTGATGAAGTAAGATTATATGTTCCTGCTGTTGCTTGATCAATCACTTGTGCATTACTTCTTGGGCAGGATATATTATTTTTATTTTTTGTAATTAAAGCATCTGCATTGATTAATCTACTTACAATTACTTGAGACAACTGTGTAGCATCACAATAATTTCCATCACTACATTTATCTATATCTTTATCATCTTTCCAATCCCAATTAAATGAAACATTTGGGAGAGCATCTTTTCCTGTCTTTCCTGACCTGCCAGAATCAGTAATACAATCTTCCAGATCAATACTTATTGGCAATCTCTCAGGATATTGTTTAGAGATAAATGCAAACCTGAATTTACCAATCTCTTTAGCACCCTCAAATGCAGGATCTTGTCCTTCAATTTGATCATCAAGAGTTGGATAGAAAGTAATTGTTTTATACAAATTATCTCCAAGAGATAATTTATTTACATCATTGACATCACTTATTGTAAAAGACAATGGCTTGATACCTGATTGTTCTGGCCAAATAATTTCATCATATTTACAAAAAGAATATGTGTGTGTTGTCAGTTTTATCTTTTTTCTTGGCCAACCACCTTGACATTCTACACTATATGTTATTTTATCAGACTCTTTTTTTATCTCGCTAAAATCTACATTACAATTTTTTGCCTCTGAAACATAACCATAATTAAAAAATTGTTGTTTATGTTCTAATTCATTACAATTTGGCACAGCCATAGATAGTGTTTTATTTTTTACTAATTTGCCGTATCCGTCTCCTTTGCCCTTTAAATAAGTAACATATCTTGCGCCTGTTATATCAAATACATTTATATATTCTAATTGTTCATCTGTTGAAGAAATTATAATTTCTTTATCACTTTCTATTCTTGGCATTGCGTATATTTGATCTACATTTGCAAATTGATATTCTGGAATATATTTATAAACAGAATAAAATGTGTGAGCTACCGCCCCCCCTATAAATGCTAATCCTACTGCAGTCCATGCTACGATTGATAAAGGGCCCGCTCCCGCCGTTATAATACCAACAAAAGTCGCGGTTTTTGATAACATAGCAAATATTGCAATTATACCTGTTTCAACAGCTAAAACACTAGTTCCTATTGCTATACTTTGACCAGTATTTATTCCTTTAACATCTGTGTTAACTAAATCATCAAATTTACTCCATTTTATATTTTCATATCCTGGATTCTGATAATCATAATTCTTTGACATATATTTACTAAATCCTGTGTCCCCGACTTTCTTCATAGCATAATCCCAAGGGGTGGTGTTGATGTCGTGGTTTAATAATTTTACTGTCGCACTGTTGTATGCCCCACTGCTATTCTTGTCTACCTCAATAAATGGATCTTCCATGTAAAGGCCTTTTGATGAATGAACATTTATCTTTAGGTTCTTGTAGATTGTCGTTATCGCCTTGTCGTTGCTGTTTAATATCGCTATTTTTACAGGCACTAGATAACCTCCAGGAACTTCTGGCTTTTTAATGCCAGCAACAAGAGAACTTTCTCCAAATTTAAATCTTAACTCGTTATCATTAAACCCTTCTAGATTATCATACTTTATATTTCCACAACCTTCAAAGGCATTTGGATTTGTTTCAATATCTTCACAGAAGTTTAATCTAAATCTTCCAAGATCTGCACAGTTGTTCTTTACAGTGAGTTCTTTAACTTCGCCAGTGTTTGTTTCTTTAGTAATAACAAACATATCGTTTATCTTCTTACTTCCGTCATAGAACTCAATACAGTCTTGTATCTTTCTTATTGCTATGTTTGTTGTAAATGCAACATCTCTTGTGGTATTTACATATTTTAGACCATCGTTAGTCTTAACTTGCCCATTAATGTAAATCTTTGTTTCTACATCCCCAAATTTCTTTTCTTGAGAATAATATGTAAGAACAGCATGATGCCCTCCAGGAGACAAGTTCTTTAATATGGTTGTGTAACTGCCTTCTGAAAGAGTTATTGTTTTTCCATCAACAGTCAAATTATAACTTCCAAACATATCTTTGGAATTAACAATCTTTGCTCTTATTGTATCTAATGGCAAACTCTGACCTTCTGTGCCTTTGACTACACAATTGTTTTGTATATCAAAGCTAAAAGATACAGAATCATTACTGCTTACTACTTGCTTCCAAGGGTTGTTTGCACCTTGGATTACTAAACAATCATCTTCTTCTACTCCTTCACCAACAGATACCTTTAGGCTTATTGGAATATTAAAAGGATATTCTGCTTGTGAGTTATCTACTGAAACATAACCAATAATGTTACCAGTAATATTTAGGGTTTGAATTAGTTCTTCAGCATCTTGAGAAGTTGCAATCTTTATTCTTAGATTTTCTTCTCCGTTTGCTGGAATTACAATATTAGCAACCTGACTATTTAGATATTGCTGTAATTTTGGAATATTCAGATAATTAGAATATCTGAAATTAAAGCTATCATCTTTAAATTGCTTTAATTGTAAAGGATAATCAGTATTATTTATTATTGTTAATACCCTTTCTGTTCCATCTGGATTTGTTTTATTTATATTAATCGTAAATGGAGCCTTGTCTGTTATCTTTGTGTTGTCCTGTTTAAGGGAAATGATATTTTCTTCAACAGTAAATTCTACAGACTCTGCAAAATATCCACTCTTCTCTAAATTAATGATTATTCTTTCGCCTGTTCTTAAAACTGGCATTGGTATTATTGCCTTACCATAATCATTTGTTCTTATTGTTCCACTTGTTATCTTTATCTGTTGGTTGTTTGCTCTTCTTTGATAGATATTGACAAGAGCACCAGATACTGGCAAGCCTGACTCATCAATTGCAACAACTGTAAGATCAAATGGCTTGTTTGGAACAATATTTTTTGGCTCATAAGTTATAGTAAAAGGATATTGCTGAGACACATTAAAAGTCATAAACTCATTATAAACAACAGATTGATTAGAAATAATCTTGTTTTGGAATCTGGAAGTTCCAAGAACTGCTGGCTTAATGGTTGTGTTAATTTCTATCTTGTCATAAACGTTTATTTGTGGGATATTTAGATAATCAGAAGTAAATGGTATCTTGTTTCTTAACTGGTTATCTGCAGAGCCTGAATCTTCAAACCTTCCACCTGTTATATTATAACTTAAAATATCAATGGCGTTTGCAAACATCTCTGTTGTGTTTTCAACATTTGCTATTAATAGTCTATTGTTATTATAAACATTTGATTTTGCATTAGTTAAAACATACTTTAGATTATATGTTTTGTTTACTACTAAATTATTAACAGCCTCTAAATCAAAAACAATATCTTCTGAAACATCAACATATTGTCCTGATAAACAAAAAGTTTCAGAACAGATTTCTTCTGTATCAATATAGTAAACTTTTTGGCTATTAAGATTATCAAGTATTGGTGGAGTGCTTGTAAATACAGAATAATAAATTGGAGCTGCTTGGCCTCTGTTAGCTTGAACAGTTCCAACAGGAACTAATAGTTCATAAACACCAACAGATGCATTTACAAACTTTGCATCAATTACTTTTGCACGAATATCTGGAGTAACTATTGTTAAGTTAGTATTACTGTAATAGCTAACATTTGCCTTTGTGTCATACATTGTTCTGATATGGATAATGTCTTCTTCTGCAGTTTCTTTATCTCCTGCCAAGAACCTAAATCCAACAGTCCCTTCTGTTGGATTAATTAATCTAAACTTAAAATAAAACTTTGAATTTTGAGCCAAATATTCAACTTTCTGGTTTTGCTCATTAAACAAACCAACAAAGTCTGCAGTTAGAGTGCTTACTGTTCCCACTCTTATTAGTTTAATGTCTTTTGTTATCGTTTCTCCGCTAATTATTGGTATCAATTCAGTATAATAATCATAATAGCCTTCTTTTGAGATCTTTGCATAAAGTATCTTGTCTGCTTTTATAGTTTTTGAATATTCTCCGTTCTGTGTTGCTTGATCGGTTCCAATCTCCTCACCTATTTGGCTATATAGTTTGATGTTTGCAAAGCTTATTGTTTCTTCATTAATATTTTTAATATTAAATCTTATTGTTCCAGTTCCAACATTTATTGTCATTGACATGTTTGTGTCTGTTGGCGGAGTGTGAGTGAATTTTTGAGATGAAGAAACAACATTTGCTTTTCTTAGCTTTATGAAATATTTGCCTTGGGCTATGCTTTCAAAATTAACCTTTCCAAACTCGTCAGTAACCAAAGAATCATATCTGGTATCTTGGAATTCATTATCTCCGTTATAGATAATTAATGTTGCGCCAATTACTGGGAGATTTTCTTCATCAAGAACAGTAACATTAATGTCTGAAACATTACTTATGGTTTCTTTTTCTAAATTGAAAATATAGCTGTTTGCGTTTGGAGTTATATCTTTAGTTGTTGCAAGATAGCCTGTTGCTCTTACTGTTAATGAATAATTTTTTGATTTATCTATTCTAAAAGAAACGCTTGTTCCTTCATAACTTTTAGTGTCTACTGTCTGCAAACTGCCATTTATGTCAGTAATTAAAAACACTTGTGCTAAAGCACTAGAATTAAAATCTACACCTGTATCAGAATCTTTAGCAATTACTGTTATGTCTCTTGTCTCTATGTTTGTTTCAGTATCTCCTGGATTGCCTCCTCCATTAATTGCAGACATCTCAACACTCAGTTGTGTTTCCGTGTCTTTTGTTATAGTAAATGTGCTTTCTGCAGATTCATATCTTAAAGAATCATCTGTTGCAATAACCTTGTATTCTCCAATCTCGATATTTGCAAAAGATTTACCGCCCATTGTTGTTTGGCCTGAAACAACAGGGTTAATTCCATCTTCCATAGCATATATCCTCAAAGTAATTCCATCAAGATAATTTGTACCACTCTTAACTCTTATTGTTGCTCTTCCAGTTCCTGTTACTGCTGCTTTTGGCGGGACATTAACAACACCTGTTGTTTGGTTGATTGGAATACCACTGCCAGAATAATTTATTCCGATTGCTGTTGCAACCATGTTTGTACATGAAACTGGAACATCAAAATTAGCAGTACCGTTTGTTACTGTTGAAGATGTTGGCTCAATTGTTGTTCCATCTTGGCAAGTAATTGTTACATTTAGATTTTCAGAAATTTTCTGACCATTTGCACCAACAAATGTCAAGGTCTTTGATTGTTTATTTGGTAAATTAAAAATCAATATAGTGAAGTTTTGTCTGGTTTTACTTAAATCAATATCTTCTTCAAAATACTTATAGCCTGCTTTATCAACAACAACAGAATAGCTACCATATTTATCTAGTTCTAAAGAAAATTGACCATTATTACCAGTTCTGTAATTTTGAGTAACGTCCTTATCTTTATCTTTTAATTGAAACTCAAAATTTCTTAAGATTTCTCCACCGTCATCTGCAAGACCAATTGTGAAGAATATTGCTTGTGTTCTTTCTCCAGATAATCCAAATGGCTTAAATATAAGCAACAACACAACAATTACGAAAATTATAAAAAGAAAAAAAGATGCTAGCGGATGTATTTTATCAATTGGCTTTGTTAACCATTTGATTGGTACTCTGTTGTTTATTTTATCTAAAAATTCCTGGTATTTTAAAGCAAATGACATTTTCTTACACATCCTATAAATATATATCTAAAATATATTTATATTAAAGAAAATAAGGTATTTAAATGTATCTGTAAAGTTAAAAAGTTAATGAAAAAGAAAAAGAATCATCTACATTTAGTAGATGGCTCATTATAGCAAAACTGGTAAGCTGTAGGGACTTTGCCTCTGTCTGGTGTTCCATATAATACTAATCCATAATTAGATGTACATTTAGCAGGAACAACTCTTTTTGCACCACTTTGTTGTATAATACATACACAACCCCATTGATTTGTAGTTAGATTTGCATTACTACAAGCATCCTTTGTATTGTTTCTTGTAGAATAATATTTGCCAGCGCCCTCATTTAAATTAGGGACATCTTGTTGTGGTTGTTCATTATCGTTTGGTAATTGTGGTGTGGTTGGCGACCCGCTTGTTCCTGAACTGACATAGCTGGTCAAATCTATATCTTCATAATTTAAATGATAGCCATTATAACAGTTCTTTATTACTTCACATCTAGAATCTAAACCAGGTCTGCAAAAATAATTTAGAACTTTTCTGTTTAATTCACAATGACTGTAACTTAAAATCTCATCATTAGTTAGAATAAAGATGTTTGCATAAGCGATATTTAGTTTCTTATCTGATTTTTGTAAAAACACAACTACAAATTTCTTGTAAGGACTGTTTGGCTCAATTTTAAACTGAACTAAATTGCCATTTAATTTAAATTTTATTTTGTCCATTTTTGGTTGAGTTAATTTATAATTTATTACTGTTTCTCTAGTCTCTGGCAAGAACAATTCATAATCCCCTAAATCATACTCATAAAGACCAGGTGCATTATTTTTAACTTCTTTTTGATTTACTTCGCATGCATTAACACAAGAATTATTTACTGATTTTTTTGAAGTCGCATCTAATTCTCCATTAATCAAATTTAAGTTTGCAAATGTTATAGACATTGGGAAATATTTAATTTCAGAATCTGCTGTTTTTCGGTATTTACAATTACAAGAAACATTATAATAAGGAATTACTTCTGTAGTTTCTCCTTGATAGTAAGAGTATTCTGAATTGTTTGTACTTACAAATTTATTGATTTCTGGAATTATGTTATCATAATTTTCTTCATTTGCTATTAACATATAAATATTTTCATTAAAATTAAAACCATTTTCATCTAATTGCATTTCTATTTTTATATCTCTACCTATATATGCGGTTAAAAGTTCTGAATTGATTACAAAATGAGGAACCTCTATATTTGTTTTATCTACATACTTGATTGGGAAAACACTTGTGCCTGTTTCTGAATTAACTGCAACAAATCCAACCTTTTCAATTAAACTTGGAGCTAATACTGCATCTGAAATTGTATTGCTATTGTCAAGTGTTTCTTCTGTAGTATTTTCTCTCGTAGTATCTACAGGTGTTTCTTCTATATCTGGTGTTCTCAAATCACAAATTGCTTTTCTTAATCTGTTTGTTTCTAAAGGTTTTGAAAATGGATATGGGTTTGGTTCAATAGCATGACCTGATTTTTGATCTTTATAACAAACATAATAACCTGTTTTGTCATCTGTACATTTGTAAGTGAATGGATAACCACTAACTTTAATAAAACCTACATCAATACAATCTTGGGTAAAATAATCTACTCTCGTATAATTTACAGGCCCCCTACTATTATTGGTTGTGTTATTGGTTGTGTTATTGACTCGTGGGGTGTTTCTATAGTTTGTTTCTGTTCTTTTATCTCCTTCAACTACATAGCATTGTGATGTTGTTTCTTCGCAAGCAATTATTTTCCTATTATCAAGACCCCTATATACCATACTTGCTGCATATTTTTGAGCAGGATCGAATTTATCCCATTCATAAAAAGCAGTTTGGCCTGAAAACCATGGTGCACCGCCCATTATATTTCCAAAATTATCTGCTTGCAAATATCCTGGTGACCATGCAAAAGTGAATTGCAAACAAAATATAAATATTAAGCTTATAGCAACAATTGTTGTTTTTTTAAATCTCATTATTTTTCCCTTTTTTATTATTTTTTAAATGTATATTCTGGATTTAACCAAAAGTTTATAGAATCCTCTGTTATATTAAAGCAGACTCTATCCTTAGTTACAAGACTCATGGTAAATCCTATGTTGTTTGTTTCTATTCCTGAAAACAAATCAGAATAGATGAATTTTCCTTGTGGATTATCTGACTTTATGCTTTTTGGAATATTATATGTGTAGATTCCATCTGATGTGTTTGGAGAGATTGGCAAATTTAATGATATTGGAGAGCTAGATGTTAATATTAGTTGTGGTTCTTTTTCTTTATTTTCCAAAAACACAAATAATGTTTCTTTAAAAGCACCTGTTCTATTGGCAGGTTCACTATATCTCCCATTTTTATTTATATATTTATAAGTGTATCCTGATGGTGCAGTTATTTGTATTGGTCTAATATCCTTAAATATTATGTCTTCTAATTTATTATTATTTAATTTAAATGAAACTACATAACCGTTTTGTATCTTTGGCCAATCACTAAAGTCTTTATAGACTGTTACACTCTTTGATTTTTCTCCATATTTTCCATCATGTAATCTTATTGGTAAATCTCCATAATCGTAATACATTGCATTTATTGTATTGGTGAAAAGTGCATTTTTCTTATAATCTGCATTTTCTGGCTGATTATAATAATCTAAAAATTTCTTTGTTTGATCATCAGCATTTTTCACATTATATGTTATGTTCTTTCCATCTAATTTCAAATCAAATACATACAAACCAGGAGAATCTATTTGTTTTATTTCTGAGTCTGTAGCTAATTTTATTTGCTTATCGATATTGCTCATAAATCTAACAGATTCAAAGATTTCCTTTGTTAGCCCTGTTTCTAAGGAGCCATATGGTTTTGTATTTATTAAAACAGGAGTTACAGAATCTCCATAATAGATATCTATGTTTTCCATTAGTTGTTTTAAGAACACTAAATTTGTTGCTTTAAAATTATTATCTTTTGGCTTTGATTTTATGTACTCTTTAAATTTAGCTTGATTATTCAAAAAAGAATACATGGATATTTGATATCCATAATAATTTGCTTTATCTGTTTCTTCTTTTTGTGGCGAGTAACTATAGTTGCTATTTCCACTTATTATTTTTATTCTTTCTTTTATTTGGGATTCTGTTAAATTACTCAAGAAAACACTGTCTTCCTTGTCATTTAATATAACATCTATAATTACAAACTTTCTTAATTCTTCAGGTATTTTATTTAATGTAGAAATTATTGTGTTGTAATATATTTCTGGATCTGAAGAATAAGTAAATTCAGAAGTTATTAAATTATTTGCTTGTATATTCATTTTCTTACTATCAAAATATAATAGATAATTTGGTAATATTGCATTCTTTTCAGATTTAGTAAATGTTATTCCATCTAAGGTAATTGTTTGGCCTTGTTCTAATAATTTGCCTTTTAAGAATAATGCATATTTTAGTTGATCCTGGTCAACATAGTGTTCCCCATAATCAAATGAATTGTGGGCTATGCCTTGTTCTTCGTATGTGAAGAATAACTTATCAAATCCGTATTTTTCGTAATTTTCTTCTCCTGTTAGGCCTGTAATTGCTGTTCCGTGAGGGTTATAACATGTGCCTGCTGTTTCTGTTTTAGGTAAAAATTCAGAAGTATCTTCAGGCGTTGTTACTGCGTCTTTGTCTATACAGCCTAATGGTTCAAGATTTACATTTAGAGTGACTGTAAAATCTGCGATTTTTTTATCAAACCACCATTTTCTTTTTTGTTTTATAGTAAATACTTTTTTCTTATTTTTATTATCAAGATAAGATTTGTTTTGTATAATTCTTTCAGAATCGTTTAATGTGGTTACTGGTCTATTAATACAAAGTTCTAATTTGTTTCCTTGCAAAACATTTATTGTAGAAATTACATTTCCATTAACTAATGTGCCTGTATCTCCTTGTTTTATATATCTGTTTGCTTCTTTAAGTTCTTGAGCATCTATTGGTATTATTATACAAGAGGTAGCATAGTCTCCTGTTTGTAAGAAATTATGTCTGTATTTTAAAAATTTGTCAGAAACAGTTATATCGATATTAGTTGATGAATAATTTAAAGTTACTACATTTTCTGGTGATATATACATTGCATTATCATTATTATATTTTAATTTTAATCTTTCAGACAATGGTGTTTTTTCAGAAGAACAATCAAATAAGCTAATTGTTGTTTCTTGATCTGCAACATCATCCGAATTTGTGCTATACGCAAAAACAGTTGCAGATATCATAAGCAAACTAAATATTACAAAAATTGATTTTAAAAATGAAGATTTTGTTTTTACCATAGTTGTTTCCTTTTTTCAGTTATTTTATTATTCATAAAATTAGTAAACATAAATATTTATTTACTTATCTGTTAAGAAGAAAAGAAAAAGAAGAATTTAGTTTTTAATACAACTAAATTCGTCTCCTGTATTACTAGGAGTTGTTTCTATCTTGCTGTTTATTGTGTCTGTTAGTTCTTGAGATATCTCTTTAGGATTATAGAAAACCTCAAAAGATTTGTTGTCGTAATTTACACAAGCTTTCTTTTGTGTTACTAGGTCAAAGACATCTGTTATTGAAACTATATCGTGATTAAATCTGTTAGTTAATTCAACATAATCATTAGAGCCTGCCAAATTATCTAAAGTATAGAACTTCAAGCTGTCATTTGCTACATCTTTATGTAAGTAGCTTGTGCTTTTGCCAGTTCTGAAGTTTGATGGGGTGTAAAAGATTGTGTACATCCAAACATTTCCTGTTCTTACAATTATATCTTTTTCCCACTCTATACCATAAGAAAAGGTTTGGCTTTGAGTTACTGGTGCTAACTTTGATTCTGTTGAGACAAGATCGCCAGTTGCTAAAAATCTCTCAAGCAATGGAACGCCAGTAAAGTCTTTACAATTAGCAAAGCCTGTCCAATATGCTAAACTTAGTCCAGGGCTTGCTACTTCTCCACCTTGTCCTAATGGTAAGCCTAGTGCAAGCTTATAGAATGCCCATGCATTAGTATTTACAGCTGTATTTTTTACTTTCATAACTACTGGTGTTGGCCTAGATGGTATGTATCTTAGCTTTAGTAGGTTATTTTGTTCTCTATTAATAGACAATAGCTTACCTCTTTCATTTCCATTATTCATTATTGCAAAATCTTTTACTTCTTTTGTATCAATTGTTGAAACAGTATTTGATGAAACATAGCCTTCAGTAAACATCGCTCCTGAATAATTACTTTGTGAATCTAGATATATTGGAACTTTGTCATTTAGATAATCTACACCATAGCCGTTTCTTGTTTTATCTCCTGTACTTCCAACAAGACCATCAAGTGGCATATAGTATAGTGGATAATCAATTTCTGGATTTTGTTCTTTACTTATTACTACTTCTATTTTTCCTGTCATGTTTCCTGCATCATTGAATAATCTCCAACTATCATCATAATGTATTATTATTTTTACATCATATCTTCCTGGTCCTGATAATGTTTGATTAGTTACAGAGCCTGAATTCATTAGAACAAACTTGAATTTGTCTTTATCTGTAAAGTATTTATATAATGGTGTATAATTGGATTGTGTTGTTAAGATTTCTGATGATCCATACCATTGTGGTGTATCTTTTAAGAAAGTTGATCTATAATAATCATCAAAGTCTTTTTTGAAATCTTCACTATATCCATCTTTCATTAAATATGCTCTGAAGTTATATAGTTTTTCATCAAAGCCAGGATAGTATTTGTTTAAGTTTTCTGAAGTCTTAGGTAGACTACAGCCCATTGTTCCGCCAGTTATGTTTGTTTGTGTTGTTAAAATATTATCTATTAGGTTATTTCCTGTTTCGTTATGTGCGATTGCTTCGTGGAAGTTTGTTAATGTTAGCTTTATTTTTATTATATCTGTATCTGTTGGGGTTGATGAAAATTCCTCTATTTTTATTTCATCTAGATAATCTCCAGTATTTAGATAGCTTACTGGCACTGATACTTTTCCACTTGCTATCTTTTCCCAATTAAATGAGTTTTCTGCTTTTTTTGTAACTTCATAATCTATGTCAAATAAAGATCTTGAATCTGAAACAGGCATAGACAATTGATAGTTTCCTCTGACTTTATATGTGAAATTTAATCTACTACTACTTATTTTTTCTACATTGATATATGTAATTCCTACATTATTGACATCGCTTACTAATGATTGTTCAGTAACTGGTGTTGGACAAGTAAATGAAGCATTATTTGTTCTTACAATTTCGTTTATCTTATTTATTTTTTGTAAGACTTCTATTGATAGTTGAGTTGCATCACAATATATGCCATTATTTGCAACATCACACCATTCGCTATTTTTTACTTCTGTTCCTTCTCCTGTTATTGGTGTTACTATTTTATTTTCTTTAAAATCCCAATTGTATGCTACTTTTGGTAGGACTTCAGTTCCTGTTGTGCCTAGGATCATCCCTCCTTCAGTAGTACAATCTAATAAGGTTGAATCAATTGGTTCTGCGTTTTCATCAACTCTAGAATTGAATAATAAACGGAATTTTTGTACTTTTTCTACAGGTATTTTTGGATATTGTTCTTCTGTTATGTCATAATTAAATATTCTATCGTCAATTTCTGATTTTGCTGCTTTTTCTCCTGTACTAAAGAATTGGATTAACCAGCCCCAACTTAGAATGTCGCCTGTTCCTATTTCTAGTTTTACTGGTTGTTTATTGTATTTTGCTTCTTTATATTTTATTAATAGTGTTCTATATTCGTATGCTTGTTTTATTGTTGACTCTGCATCTTCAAATAGCACTCCTCTTTTTTGTCCAGCAACTGGCTGATTATTAGCATCTAGTACTTTTATTAATTCTGTTCTTTCAGCTAATCTCATATTTGGATTTTTGCTTAGGTCTTTATAGGTTGTTAAATCTTTTACAGTTACTATGAAATCAACATCTAAAACATTTCTATCAGTTAGTATCATTTCTTTTTCTGGATTAATTGCCAGTTTTTCTTTTGATTTTTTATTAAAGTAATCTTCTTCTCTGTCAGAGATATTTACTCTATCCACATGCATTGATTTATTTATACTTAAATCACTTAACGAATCATAAGTCATGTATGCTGAAACGCCAGCACCTATAACACCTGTGATTATAGGGTTATTTGTTATTCCTTTAACTACGTCAATCAACAGCGCGCCTATTTCGGCAGTAGCTTTGCTAAGCACTCCACTAAATATGCCACTTGTACCAGCATCTTTAGTTTCATCAGCATAGACTGTTCCTATATTAAACAACAACGATACAACTATCATTGTTACTAAAACTGATTTTAGATTTGATTTCATTTTTTCATACACCTTTAATTATTAAATATTTAATCTGCACGATCACCACAAACTGTTGCTGCATTTGCTTGTTGACTAGTACATTCTCTTTCTGATACACTTCTAGCATACAAATATAATTTATTATTTGTTGCACATCTTGCAGTCACAACCCATTTTTTTCCAGATTTATCTCTTACGCAAACACAACCTTTTTTGCCTATATCAATACCTGCCTCATTACATGATCTTGTTCCGTTATTACTTGATGCAAGATAATATGTTGGATATGGCGGTTGATTAAGGCCACCACCTGGTGATTGATCATTGTCGTAAGAGGCTGGATTTGGATCTGGCTCTTTATTTGGATCTGATTCTTTATTTGGATCTGGCTCTTTA
>DAOMZT010000002.1:202891-207683 GCA_035400625.1 archaeon
TTGGATCTGGCTCTTTATTTGGATCTGGCTCTTTATTTGGATCTGATTCTTTATTATCTTTGGTTCCTCCCCATATTTCCCATCCTTTTAACCAACTCCAAAACTTATTAGCTAGACTACTTAAACCTTTACCCTTGTCTTTTACTATAGCAGAAACTCCTCCTGCGAATATACCATCTCTTAGGCCATTATATAATGCCATCTTCCAGACTGCTGAGCTTTCCATCTTTCCTAGAACATTTACATCTTGACCATAACATTTGTTGATTATGTTTCCTGTATCGTAACTCTTTGCTTTTGTTGGGTTCCCTGTATTTTCTGAAAATTCATATCTGTATAAATCATACTCATACCTGTCAAGATCAATACATTGTGTTGTTGGCCTTACTTCTACTCTTATTTTTCCAATATTTCTTTCTGAGCCTCTGGCATTACTTACCTTTGAATATACATTTAATAGATAGATACCAGGCATTGCACCAACAGACATTACTTTTATCTCTTCACTTGTGCCTGTTGCTGGAACTACTATGTTTTCTTTTGGATTTAATATTAGTCCTGGACAATCATCACAAGACAAACGATATGTAGTCTCAGATCCACAGCCTTTGTTTTCTATAACAAAGCTGTCTGGTTCTCCAGTGTCTTTTGCTGTTAAGACCTTCTTTGAAACTGAATAACAATCTTTTAAGCTTATTACATGCAATACAAACTTATACTCGCTAATCAATTCTTGAGCACCAGAGCCTGTATCGTTTAAAGACCTAAAGATTATCTTTCCTTTTATGTCTCCAGTAAACCTGCCAACAGGCGTATATTTCAGAACAACATTATGTTGCTTCTCTGCATCCACTGAGTCATAAATATTTTTGAAATAGCCATGTGATAACTCCACAAGCCTATTACCAACATTAACACTAAACACCCCTAATGGACTGCCATCAAACTCTACCTTTGCTGCAAGGCCACCATTTAATGGAACTGGCTTAGAATTAACTCCACAGTTGTTCTTGAAAGTAAATTGCTTTTCTACATATTTATCAACAACTGTAGTCTCCCAAGATTCTTCTGAAAGAGTCATACAATGAGAATCGTCCATTAGACCTTCATAACTTACAGCTAATGTTACAGGTAGTTCTGTTGCCCAGATATATTCTTTATTATATTTGTCTCTTAATTTTATTACTAACTTAGAACTAATGTTTCTTGTTGAAATTAATGTGCTTGCTCTAGGGCTGGTAAAGAAACTTACTTCTATTTCTTTTTTATTATTGTAGTTATCAGCACCTGGCTTTTCACTAGAATCAACACCAGGAATCTCTGTTCCTACAAAGCCTAATAATGAATTATTTACTCTTTGTACATCAATAACATCTATCTGGCTATCATTGCCCATAAAGTTAATAGAATCAATTATTAATTCACTTTCGCTTAGGTTTTCAATAGTAAACTTTGCATTTTCTGTTTTCTTTGTATTGATGTTTAAGGATATGCCAAGTCTAGTTGGAGTAATATCAAAGATCTCATCAGTTATCTTTAATTCAGTTATGCTTGTTTCATACTCTTGTGCCTCAACATAAACATAAACTTTGTTGTTTGGTTCTTGGCCAGGAATATTATTTACTGAAGCAATACCTAATGCTCCTACTTGAACAGGATTTGCTAAAAGATCTTTTTTAAATCTGTCTTTTACTTTAACAAATACCTTTTTATCAACCTCTATATTTGTGATAGCATCTTTAACCTCAACCTGAAGATTAAAGTTTTTTCCTGATGGTATTGTCTTTGGTGTGATTTTTACTGCAAATGTTTTATCAGAAAGCACATGTATAGCTACTTGCTTTGTAAATATTACTTTTTGATCAGAAATAAATGTTAAGCTAAATATTCTGTCTCCTTTTAATATTGGTATGAAATCAACTTCTCCCAATATCTTAGTATGTGGATTAAATTGGGTTATGGAAATATTATGCTCATACTCATTATCGCCTGCTGTCTTTGTCAAGACTTGCCCATTTGGCTGAGTAATCTTAATGCTGCTAAACTTAAGGCCCTTGTCTTCATTTTTAATTAATAATCTTGAATTTATATTGTATAATTTTTCTTCATCATTATTGATTAAACCAAACCTTAACTTATAATGTTGATTTGGAGCAGCATTGTAGTTGTCCACAACATCTTCTCTTAAGTCCTCATCAAGATTAATGATATTTAGATTAAAACAGAAATCATCAGAACATGCTTGTTCTTCGCCAATATTGAAATTCTCTGTTTTGTGTGTTTTATATTCTATATAATTGCTAGAGGTATCATCAATAGGGTCAATCTCATATCTGTTGTTTTCTGTATAACCATAACCTAAATAATTGATTGCAACCCCTTCGCCATAAACTGCAGTATCTTTTATCTTTATGTTTGCCATTATGGTATAAGCATTTGCATAATTAGAGCCATAGATTGTATTAAACAAAATCTTTGCCCACTTGGAATCTCCTTCAGTCAAGGTATCAACATCATCTATGCCGTCATAGCCATCTTCTGAGCTATATTGAGTGTATTTTGTGACTTCTGCATTTGGTAAATTTATAGATTTGATATATATGCTATCATTCTCCATATATGGGCTTGCAACAGAACTAATAGAGCCAGTCCTTATAACAGCACCAACTTCTTCAAATTCGTCCCTGCCATCTCTATCTTGTGGTATTAATAATAAAAATCTGGCTTTGTATTCTGCACCAGATCTTAAATAACCTTTTAGTTTCTCTCCAGCATCATTAAAGAAACCTAAAAACTTAATTTCAGGTTTTTGTAAACTTGTTAATTTAGGATATAAAGTTACTTTTAACTCGTTTGTTATATTGCTCTTTAGGTATATATACTCGGATTGAGTAGCACCAAGATTATCTGCAATATCAGAAATTACAGCATAAACTTCAGAATCAGAAACTAAGTCTGGTATTAAAAATGTACCATCTAGGCTTGCTAAATCTCCACCCCAAACTGTTCTTCTTGAATTAAATTTATCAAATATCAAAATATTAGCTCTTGGCACTGGTTCGCCATAATGGTCAACAACAGTAATATTAAGTGATGTCCTAACCACTTCTATTGGTATTATTACATTTACTTCTTCTGTTGAGCTATCAATTACAACTTCAAATTCCTCACTTACTCCTTCAGAAGCGCCCCTAAATGCTTTTGCATAATATGTGCCTGAGGTTACTCTAAATGTACAATTACCATCTGAATTTGTAATCTGAGAATCATAGTCTGTTAAAAATCCAGTAGTAGAATCATAAAGAACAACCTGTGCATGACTAAAGCCTTTTACAGTAACACTATCTACTACTCTTACTTTTACTGTCGCTGCTGTTTGTGGGGTTATTTGCTGTAAAGTAATTGTAACTGTTGGGCTTGTTGGAATGTCTTCTGAAGCTGTAATGTTACTTGCAGAACCAACCAAATACCCCTCTTTTGTTGCCACTACCCTGTAAGTTTTACTCAAATCATAAACAGGGACATTTACAACACCATTGGAATTTGTAGTGTGCCCACTTGAAATTATTGTATCTCCATATTTTAATTTTACTTCTGCATTTTCTATTGCTTGGTTATTTGTTTTCTTAACTTTTACTTGAATATACCCTGCAATTGTTTTTGTCATATTTATTGTTTTTGAAGTAATGTTTGAAACAGAAATTGATTCTTCAACTAACCCATATTCTGGAACAGCTCTTGTGTCTGTTATTTTCAAAATATAATTTCCTGCATCAACACTTAATATTGTACAAGACCCACTTGTTGTTGTACAGCTTTTTCCAAATACAGCCACACCATTACTATATAGTTCTGCTCTCATTCCTGTAAGTGGATCTCCATCTTCTCCAAGAACCGAAATATAAACAGGATATGTTGCCTCAAATTCAATTGGTTCACTAGGCAAGAATTCGATAGTTCCTATATCTTGTGTTATTAAAACATCGTTTCTAGTTACATAGCCTTCTATCATTATTGATTTTGCTTTTAATTGGCAATCACTATCTGCAGTAACCTTAATATTACCAGACGTAAAATTCAAGGTATCTGGTGGCAAAGCATTAGAATTACTACACATAAATTCTATTCTACCAGATTTGTTTATTTGCATTTTTGTTTGACTATCTACTACCGTAAAATAATAAGTTGATGTTATTTCTTCAGGTATGCTGAACAAATAAATATTTATTTCACCAGCTTCTTCTGCAACAAAATTCTTACTATATGGTTCATAATCACTTCCTGCGTAATCAATATCCACCATATATTCAGTATTATATGGCAATCTGATTTTTGAAGTTAGGCCATTTTCATTAGTTCTAAGATTATAATTATCTTCAGACGTTGTGACTAATACAGGTGCTAATGGGATAGGATCATCATATTCGTCCATTACTTTAAAGGTTAATTCTATATCTCCTGTTCCTTTAATCACAGGCAATAATAAAAATATTCCAGCAATTATCATTATTATAAGAAGTATAAAGAAAATAAGAGATGGCATAAATTTGTCGATCTTGTCCGTTACTTTATATAATCTTGTTCTTTCAACAAAATCATACCATTTATTTTCTACTGAATAATAGACTTTTTTAAATCCCATATTTTTTACACCTTAATTTTTTTTAATATTAATTTCATATATTATATTATATTTATGCTGTTTTTGTAAAATTTAAATTATTAAATGTTAAAACTGTTTTAGTTAATGCTATTTTTTGCCCAGAAACAATGTTATATGTTCCATCAACAC
>DAOMZT010000003.1:0-103370 GCA_035400625.1 archaeon
GTCATGGCACAGTAGACATGTATTTTAATGCAACAGTGGAGGGTTGCGATTCTTTTAGATTCTTTGATGAGAACAAAAGAATATGTACACATATTTATGCAATTGATGATTCAACAACAAGAGCATATAGTGGAGTAGAAAATCCTTTTATTCGTTTTCAAGCTTTAACAATACCTAATCAACCAGTAATGACTGCCAAGATGCTAGTTGGCGAAGAAACAGCTACTCCTCAATCAACTCCACCATCTGGCACTTATCCACAACCTACTCAAGTTGTTTTAAGCACACAAACAACAGGTGCAACAATCTATTATACTCTTGATGGTTCTACACCTACCACTGATAGCCAAGTATATGCCAATCCAATAGCAATTCCAGAAGGCACAACCCAAACCATAAAAGCGATTGCAAAAAAAGATGGCTATTATGTAAGTAATGTAATGTCTAGCACTTACACCATAACCGGCACTGTTGCAACCCCAACCTCAAGTCAGCCAAATGGTATTATTGATTATGGTTCTCAAGTTATTTTAAGCACCACCACAACAGGCGCAACAATCAGATATACAGTAGATGGCAGTGATCCAACAGAGAGCAGTTTAATATATAACTCTCCAATAACAATTACTCAAAGCCTAACCTTAAAGGCCAAGGCCTTTAAATCTGGATATCTTCCAAGCCAAATATCAACTTATAATTATCAAGTTTTAGTTGTTCAATCCCCAGTCTCTAGTTTAGAGTCAGGTAGCTACGATTATGGCACAACTTTTGAACTTTACACTCAAACAGCTAATGCAGAGATAAGGTATACAGTAGATGGCAGTGAGCCAAATGAAAATAGTTTATTATATACTAGTCCAATAATGATATTAAATGATTTCACCTTAAAAGCCAAAGGCTTTAAGCCAAACTATGCCCCAAGCCCAACCTCAACTTATGTTTACTCATCAGGTCTACCCCCAAACAATCACATTCTTTCTTTTGGTTTTCAAGGGGTTGATAGCCAAGTAGAAATAGATAATGATCAAAACACAATAACAGCATATGTTCCAGCAGGCACCTACATCTATGGACTAATACCAATAATTCAAGTAGAAGCTGGCTGTACAGTTTCTCCAGATAATGGTATTCCACAAAATTTTATTGAACCAGTAATTTATACAGTAAGCTCATTATCTGGTCAAAGAGTTTATACAGTCAATGTTATAAAAAATCCATATGTGTTTGCACCAATAGCTGATATCTCTGGTGGCGAATTTAATACTCCAATAACAGTAGAATTAACTACTCAAACAAATGGTGCTGTAATCAAATATACTACTGATGGTAGCAATCCAACACTTGATAGTCAAACATATACTAGCCCACTAACCATCAGCTCAACAACAACCTTAAAAGCAAAGGCCTTTTTGTATGTTGGAGATGCACCAATCATAAACTCTACAAAAAATAATAATGAAAACCCAAAGGCACAAGCAAACATCACACCAACAGGTGTTATTTGGCATAGTAGTACTACTTTAATAGAAGATTATATTTTACTACAAAAATACAATATTAGATCCAAAAAAGACAAGCCTACATTTAGTAATAAAAGATAATTTAGGGAATAAAAAAAGACCTAGATAGCCTTTATAAATTGTTTGTTTTATAATCTAAATAAAAAATATATAATATTTAGATAAAAGTGGGCAAATATGATCAAGTCTAAAAAAAAGGCACAAGTTTCTGTAGAAGCACTAATTTTAGTTGGGATAATTGTTTTAGGTGCAACAATATTTGCATCAATGTATCTAAATAGAATAACACATGGTATAAATAGTTCAACGAAATTAGATGCTGGATTAAGCGATATTTTTAATGATCCATTTAACAATGGCACAAGTACAGATATAAATGAAGAACCTCATATAGATTCCGATATAATATTTAAAATCACTTTAGCTCTTGACCCTCCTAGTGCTAGTTCTATAAATCAACCTTTTAGAGTGGGTGTTACTTTAGATAACAATACAGGCATATCGGGAGCGAAAATTAATAAAGTTGAGATATATAAAGAGGCATTAACTGCCACCAATTGTACTTTGATTGGAGAAACATCAACAACTCCTGGAACTTATGAAGTGAATATCCTATTTAACTCTAGCAATTTAAAAACTTTAGAATTTAGATGTTCTGCAGCAGGAACCTATAAAATCAAAGTATTTGCAGAAATACCTGGTACTGAATATTTAACAGATAATATAACACCAGATAAAATAATTACATCTGGACTTTCATCTTATGCTGTAAAAATCGAAGAACCAAGAAACGATACTTATTTGGTTTTAGGAGGTACTTCTAATTTTAAAGCAAGTGTTACACCTTCTCCAAATTCAGGAGAAACAGATCATTGCATGTGGTATGTTAATGAGAAACCAATTACCGGATCATCAACACCAAACACATGTAATTTAGAAAACATTTCATTGTCTGAACCACTTTTTACATTGGGCGAAAATGAAATATCTGTTTTTGCAACCAGATATTCAAATGGAGTCATGATAAATAATGCAGAATCTAATGTGAAGGTAAAAATAATAAAGATGCCAGGAGCTAACGAATTAATTTTATTTGCACCTAGAAAAGTTTTTGTAGGAGATAATTTTAATATAAAAGTATATGGCCTTAATCAAAGCCAAGTAGAAAATGCAGGAAGAAATACATCTGATTTCTCATTTACTACAAATTGTGAAGTAACTAGCAATTCTTCTGTTTGTGGTTCTGCAATGATATATGCCACAACAGGAACTAGCACAATATATTTTTGTGATTATCCTGCAGTTTGTTTACGAGCTGCATATGATCAAACATCACCACACAATCCAAAAGATGTCACTGTAAGCTTAGCAGGCAGTACTCCTGCAAAGTTTTTCTCAGTATATGATTTGGCTTATTATTCAGGAAATTGTAATACTACAGCAACAGAGTATGGGATTTTGCAATCATGTGTTATGCCATTTACTGGTGGTTTAGGATATAATGATGATTATTGGAGAGATAGTAGTTATGGCTTTTTAAAATCATACATTGATCAAGCATCAGAAACCAACACCAATAATTACGGAAAAATAATAGGATATATTTCATAAAAACATATATTTAAAAATATATTAATAAACAAATAAAATGGAGAATAAACAAAAAAAAAGGTGAAAATATGAAAATTTCAAAAATATTTTTAATTTTAGTGATAGGGATAATATCTTTAAATGTGGTATTTGCTGGACAAATAACCCAAAAAAATTATATGATAAAAGGAGATTTAACAATAAATGATTTATTGCATGATGCATGTGTAAACGGGAAATCATGGGCAGAATTATTATATTCAGATACTATATACATCCCAGATGATAGACCTGCATCACAATTTTCTGGCTTAAATGATTTTTTTGATCAATTGTTTTTTGCAGAAGCAGCATCAAAATGTAATTTAGAAATTTATTCTCCATCAGGAATCAAAATTAAAGAATATAAAAATCTTAGTGCAGAAGGAATAAAAGAAGGATTAAACTTAGGAATCGTAGTAGGTCCGATTAGTGATTCGGGTAATGATGTACAGACTTTTATTGTAAAAATTAGAAAGCAGTCAAATTCTGCAGTTTTATTAGAGACCAATATAAAAACATTAAATCCAAGTTCAGGGATTGGAATATATGCTGATTATATTAGAGATAAAAGCATAACACCTTCTAAATTAATCACACATAGCGTGGTAGATAGTGGTGTGTCAGATAATGGAAAAGTTTTATCTTGGGATGGCATAAATAAAATAATGGATTGGGAATACATTGGCTCTGAAAATTTAGGTTCTGATATTATTCAATGGACACATTTGTCAGGTCCAGTTAAAGCATTAATAAGATCTAAACTTAGTAAAAGTATTTATACTGCAGATCCTGTTATAGAATATCCAGATGATTTTGAAGCATCTAATAAGTATTTACAGATACCAATTACAGAAAACGGCACCACAACAATGTATTATTTACGATTATCAACTTTAAAGGAGCAACCTCCGATATTAAATATTGCTGAAGATTCTATACAGGCATTGATTGGTCAAACAATTCATCATGTAGATGCAATAATAGACAATATTAAAAAAGATTCTGTATCTCCTAAAGCAGAGATAATTGGCAACCAAGGATATTATAATATATTAGAAATTGTTGGGAGTCCTGAGATTGTTACCGAAGGGGGAGTAGAAAAAGCAAGAGTTTATTTTAAATGTAATGAACATAGTGCCTATGCTTCTGATCAATTAAAAATTAAAATTTCGGCAAACCCTTATTATCCTCAATACCAAGCAGTAAGTGATACTGTTGATGTAAATTGTTATAGTAATCAATCTTTAGCTCCATCAATCACAATATTAAATGAAGGTGTAATCATGATTGTTGGAAAATATTATCCTTTAGCATATACAGCCCATAATGTTGCATCTGTTGCGTGGAGTGCAATTCCATCACCACATTACACTTTTAATACTATTGATGGTGTCCAAAACATAAAATGTAATACTGTGGATAAGGATATATCTATAACAGCCACTGGAAATCCTAATTATAATTGGTTCCCTCCAGCTACAGACACATTTGGTGCAAGCTGTGTAGCAAGTAATGAAGGAGGCCAACCACCAGGAACTTGTTTCTTAGCAGGAACAAAAGTATATACCACAAATGGCTGGAAGAATATAGAAACAATAAAATCTGGAGAGAAAGTGTATTCATATTCAGATGATGGAAAGTTAGTAGAAACTAATGTTAAATCATTATTGATACACGATTATGTAAATGCAGGAGATAAATCTGTGAAGTTAGAATTATCAAATAACATTGTGTTATTTGTTACATCAAATCACGCATTTTATAGCCCAACAGAAAAAAAATACAAACAATTGAAAACCTTTAATATCGGAGATGATCTATTATACTACCATGTAACAAAAAATGCATTCGAAAACGTACAAATAAGCAAAATTACTGAATTACCAAGCTTTAGCAAAGTTTATAATCTTGCATTAGACAAACCAAACAACTATCTTGCTGAAGGAATTGTAGTACATAACCGCGAAAAAGAAGGAGAAGTAACAATTCCACAAGGTGGAGATGAAAGTTACCAATAATTCTCCTTTTTCTCTTTTTCTTTTTTCCTTTCTATTTATAAACATTTTGATTCTATAAATATTCTATATTTATTATATTTTTAATGTGTCTAAAGGGTTGCTTAAGACATGTTAAAGAAAAAGACCTTTATTTGACCTTCAATTTACAAACAAGCTTGTTTTGTTTGTTTTTTAGGCATTTAAACCACAATCTGTAGACTGTTTGTTGGTACCAAAATCAGTGGCGAAAAAGACACTAACCAACTCATAAATGCAGAAAAGATAAAATTATCTTTTTGCTATTTCTACGGATTTTAAAATATTAATAATTAAAAATGAAAATATAATACAAAAAGCACGATTATTATGGGCAAACTAAATTCACCAAGATCTGGTTCAATGAGTTTTTATCCAAGAGTAAGAGCTAGTAGCATAATCCCTAAGTTTAACTCCTTTGGAGGAGTAGAGAAGACAATTAAAGGCACTAAGCCACTTTGTTTTTACGCAATTAAAGCAGGTAACACTTTTGTGATAGGCAAGAACGCTAAAAAAGGCGCATCCTCCTATGGTCAAGAAATCTCTGTTCCAGTCACAATCTTAGAGACTCCTGACCTAAAAGTAATAGGAGCAAGATTCTATAAAAGCCACAAAGTTAAAGCTGGCAAAAAAGCAATATTTGAATTTACAAACCAAGACACTGATTTTAAAAAAAGAGTTACAGGAAAAAAACAAAAAAAAGCAACAACTCTTGAAGATGCCCTTAAAAGAAAAGATGAAGCTGATTCTTTAGTCTTAATAGCAACAATCAATTACAAGGCAACAGGAACAGGTCAAAAAAAGCCAGTAATTGTTGAAATTCCATTATCAGGAAGCTATGATGAACAAATAGCCTACTTAAAAGAAAAACTAAACAAAACAATTTCTGTTGATGAGGTCTTTAAGGTAGATGATTACCTAGACGTCAAAAGCATAACAACAGGTTATGGAACAACAGGTGTTGTTGAAAGATTTAATATTAAGATTCAAAGAAGAAAAGCAAACAAAACACAAAGACATGTTGGTAGCATAAGCCCATGGCATCCTGCAACAATCATGTACACTGTTGCAAGAGCAGGACAATACGGCTATCATAACAGGACAGAAACCAATAAAAAACTAGTAATGATAGATTCTGATATTAATAAAGTCAATAGAAAAGGCGGACTAAAAAACTACGGACTTTTAAAAAACAAATTTATTCTTCTTGATGGAACCACCCCAGGAACCACAAAAAGAGTAGTGGCTTTAAGACACACATTCAGGCCACAAAAACAAAAGTTAGAATTGACAGATATAAGTTATATTAACAAGTAAAGATTAAAGGTATTGATTTACTATGAAAGCAAATATTTATGATTTAGAAGGAAAAACAATCAAAGAGATAGAGTTACCTGAATATTTCGCACAAGACTATAGACCAGACTTAATCAAGAAAGCAGTAATCTCTAGTCAGTCAAAGGGCTATCAAGCAACAGGTGTTTCTCCTTACTCTAATAGAGACTACACATCTATCTATATAGGTAGAAGAAAAGCAAACAAAGCAAATGTCTCTATCAACACTGGTAAAGCAAGATTACCAAGAACAAAAAACAGAAGAGTGTTAATGGCAGGAAGAGTAATGAGAGTTGGTCAAGCAGTAGGAGGTCCAAAATCCCACCCACCAAAGGTCTCATCAATTATTGCAAGAAAAATAAATTCAAAAGAAAGAACAAAAGCAATAATCTCAGCAGTTTCTGCAACAGCTAACAGAAACTTAGTTGAGGAAAGAGGACATATCCTTCCTGAAAAAATAACATTACCAATTATTTTTGATAATAAAATAGAAAGCTTAAACAAGACCTCACAAATCTATGATGCTCTTGAAAAATTAGGCCTAGACAAAGACATAATAAAAGCAAAAGAAAAGAAAACAGTAAGAGCAGGAAAAGGAAAGATGAGAGGTAGAAGATACAAGAAAAGAAAAAGCATTTTGTTTGTCTTAGCAGACAATAAAAACCACAAGGCATTCAGTAACCTTGAAGGTGCAGATGTCATCTCTGCAAGACAATTATCAATTAAAGAGTTAGCTCCAGGAACACATGCTGGAAGACTAACAATCTATAGTGAAGGCGCAATTGAGGAGCTTAAAAAAAGATTTGAATAAATGTGATATTTTATGAAAAAAATTGAATATTATCAAGTGCTTGAATATCCAGTCATTACTGAAAAAACAGTAAATATGATTTCAACAACCAACAGAGTAACTTTTGTTGTAAACAAAGAATCAACTAAAAAAGAAATAAAAGATGCTGTTGAAAAACTATATAATGTAAAAGTAAAAACAGTAAATGTTTTATTTGATAGAAAAAACAGAAAGAAAGCTTTTGTAACTTTAAAGAAAGGCTTTAATGCTCAAGATTTAGCTAACAAGTTAGGTATCTTATAAATGCGTGATTAAAAATGGGAAGACGATTAAAGATTCAAAGAAGAGGAAAAGGCGGACCTGTATATACTGCTACCAATAATGCTAAGTTTGATATTAATTATAGAACTGTTAAAGAACTACAGACTGGCCAAGTTATAGATTTAGTAACTGACCCAATAAGGTCATCACCAGTTGCAGAAATCTTAATGACAGATGGCAAAAAAGAATATGTGATTTGTGCAGAAGGATTAGTTACTGGTCAGAAACTAGAGTTTGGCCCAGGCGCTCAAAAGAAAACAGGTAATGTTTTGCCTCTTAGAGAAATAGACCCTGGAACCACAATATTTAATATAGAAAAAAACTTTGGAGATGGTGGAAAGTTTGTAAGAGCAAGTGGCCAATCAGCAATACTTGTTAACAAAAAAGAAAAAGCAATAATTAAATTACCATCTGGTAAGTTAGTACAATTGCCACTTGATGCAAGAGCAACAATTGGCGTAATTGCAGGAGGCGGAAGAAAAACAAAACCATTTGTTACCGCTGGTGCAAAGTTTAAAGCAATGAAAGCAAAAGGAAAGAAGTACCCAATAGTAAGAGGAGTTGCAATGAATGCTGTTGATCACCCATTCGGCGGTTATCAGCACCACGTTGGTCACTCTAAATCTACTTCAAGACATGCTCCACCAGGAAGAAAGGTTGGTGCAATTGCTTCAAAGAGAACAGGTAGAAAGAAAAAGTAAATAGAGTTTTTCTTAGAAAGAAACACTCTGCAAAGAAACTAATAAAAATGTGAAAACAAAATGGCAGAAGATTTTAAATTTAGAGGATACACTCTAGAAGAACTAAAAAAGATGTCTTTACTTGATTTTGCAAATATCGCTGGAAGCAGAGCAAAGAGACACTTAAAAAGAAACCATAGCGATGCGTTCTATGAAAGAATAGAAAAAGACAAAAAAGCAAACAAGAAAATAAGAACACACAGAAGAGACATCATAATTACACCAAAGATGGTTGGTAAAACCATTTATGTCTATAATGGCAAAGAGTTTTTACCTGTTGAAATATTTCCAGATATGCTAGCACATTATCTTGGGGAGTTTGCATTTACAAGAAAGAGAATAAGACACGGTAAAGCAGGAATTGGTGCAACCAAGTCAAGTACTGCTGTTGCTGCAAGAAAGTAAAGTGAGAAAATATGTCATCAGATCATAATTACAACTACCAAAAAAAGCTAGACCCTAAAAAGTCAGCAAAAGCTGTAAGGCGTAATGCTCCAATCTCTGTAAAGTATTCAGTAGAGTTTGGAAATTATTTTAGAAACATGCCTGTAAAAAAAGCTTTAAAGATTTTAGCAGATATTGAAGCAAAGAGAGATTATCTTCCACTTGTTAAGTATGCTAAGAAAGTTCCAAACAGGAAAGGACAAAGCAAAAGAGGAACAACAATAGGAAGATACCCAGTAAAATGTGCAAAATATATAAGGCTATTGCTAGAAGAAGCAAAAGCAAATGCTGAAAATAAAAATCTAGATACAGAAAAATTAAAGATAGAAAGCATGTTTGCAACAAAAGGGGTAACCAGACAAAAAATACAGCCATTAGGTAGAATAGGTGGAAAGACAAGAGAATCAAAATCAACAAATATTGAAGTTATAGTGGTGGAGGCTTAAGATCAAACATGAAGGAAAATGTTTTTGTTAAAGACAAACTAAAAAAGATGGCAATTGCTCAGTATCTACAAAAGAAACTAAAGCAAGCAGGATTTATAGATGTTGAGGTAATTAAGTCACCAATTTCCACAAGAGTTATTATCTATGCTTTAAGGCCAGGTTTTGTTATTGGTAAAAGCGGATATAATATCAAGGCATTAACTGAGGATCTAGAAAAAGATTTTGGTTTAAATAAAGTGCATATAGAGATTGGAGAACTACAAAACAAAGATCTTGATCCTAGGGTAATAATTGAAAATATTTCAAATGATATCGGCAGAGGAATTGCTTGGAAGTCAGCAGTTTATAGGGCAATGACACAGATGAGAAATGCAGGAGCAGTAGGTGCTGAAATTGTAGCAAAAGGCAACACTGCTGGTAAAGGTCAAAGAAAAAGATCTTCAAGATATGCATTTGGATATTTAAAAAAAGCAGGTTCACAAAAAGACCTTGTTACTTTTGAAAAAAGAACAACCTTTCCTGGTCTAGGAACAATCGGCATAAGACTTAGAATTGTTCAGCCAGAAACTGTCTTTTCAGACAAGATCGATGTTAAGGAGTTATCTCACAGACACAAGCTTTTAAGAGAACAAAAAAAGCTAGAGAACAGAGAGGAAGAGGTTGAAAAAGAAACAAAAGTAGCAAAAGAAAAAATAGAAGAAAAGAAAAAACCAAAAGAAGAAGTAGCAAAAGAAAAAAAACCTGCAAAAGAAGAAAAAACAGAAAAGAAGCCAAAAGCAAAAAAAGAAACCAAAACAGAAAAATTAGAAATAGTAGAAGAAATAATTGAAGAGTGATTAGATGACTAAGAAAAAAGCAGTAACATTAAATTCAATTACAGAGATTGAAAATAAAGTTAAGGATTTAAAACTTGAACTAGCAAAAGAAAAAGGAATGCTAGCATCAAAAACAAAATCCACTAATCCAACAAAAAAAGCTGCTCTAAAAAAGCAGATTGCAAGACTTTTAACAAAATTAAATGCTCTAAAGAAAAAACAAAAAGAAGTTCCAAAAAAAGCAACTTCAAAAAAAGAAGTTCCAAAAAAGAAATAATTTGTGAGGTGTAAATTTAGAATATGGCTGAGATTTGTTCTGTATGTCATTTACCAAAAACAATCTGTACTTGTGATCTTAGAACAAGAGAACAACAACAGATAAAAATTAGAACTGAAAGAAAGAAATTCAAAAAGTATGCAACATTGATTTCTGGATTTACAGATGCTAATGAGCAACAGGAAGTTTTCAAGTATCTTAAGAAGAAGTTAGCTTGTGGTGGAACAGTAAAGGACAATGTTATTGAACTACAAGGCGAGCAAAAAGAAAGAATAAAAAAACTATTAATAGAAAAAGGATATCTTGAGGAATTAATCGATGCTTAATATCAAAAATTCTGAGCTGATCGGAAAAAAAGTAATTATAAAAAACTCGTCAGACAGAACAAAGATAGGAAAAAAAGGAATAGTAATCTACCAAACAAAAGAGTTACTAAAAATTAGAGATGATAAAGAAAAAATATTTGAAATAAAACAAAATGAAATAATAAATTTAGAAACAATAAATATGTGAAATGTTATGGATGTCAAAACATGTCTTGATAAAAACTGCCCAGTTCATGGACAGATAAGTGTAAGAGGAAAGACTTTACAAGGTACTGTGGTTAAGAAAAAAGCTTTAAAAACCGCAGTAATACAAATAGAGAAAGCAAAGTATATCAGAAAATATGAAAGATACATGAAAAAGAAAGTAAAGATCCCAGTACACTGCCCAGAATGTATGGATATTAATATAGGAGACATTGTGCTTGTTGGCGAAACCAGAAAACTAAGCAAAACAAAGTCTTTTGTTATTATGAAAAAACTAGGAACCTTAAGCCACATGGAAGAAATACTTAAAGATGAAGATAAATACGAAGGTATAGAGGAAGAAGAGGTTGAAGAAGAATGAAACCAATAAGTTCAAATGTAACAAGAGGGCTTCAAGCAGGCTCCAGATGCTTATGTTCAGATAATAGCGGCGCTAAAGAAGTAGAGATAATTTCAGTCATTGGTGTTAAAACAAAAAAAAGAGGAGTACAGTCAGCAGGAATAGCGTCTCTTCTAAATGTTGTTGTTAAAAAAGGAAAGCCAGCAATGAAGAAGAAAATGGAAAGAGCAGTTGTTATTAGAGTTAAAAAAGAATACAGAAGAAAGAACGGCTGGAGAATTTGCTTTGAAGATAATGCAGTTGTCTTAACAGACCCTAAAGGTTTTCCAAAAGGCTCAGAAATAAAGGGTTGTGTTGCAAAAGAAGTTGGAGAGAGATTCCCTAAGATTGCAGGGCTAGCCAGTGCAGTTATTTAAGATAATTATTTTGGGTGAATAAAAAATGATTAATAAAACAAAAAAACCAGGAAAGAACAGAAAAAGAATGTTAACTGGTGTTTATCATGTTAAAAGAAAATTATTAGTTGCTCCAATTGACAAGCCACTTATAAAACAAGTAAATAAGAAAAGAACATCTTTGAGAAAAGGAGATGGTGTTAAAGTGCTTGTTGGAGACAATAAAGGAAAAACAAGTGTTGTAGACAGGGTAAACTATGACAAAGGAGTAGTTTATCTTAAAGATTTCAAGGTGACAAACTCAAGAGGTCAAGAAAAATTAATACCTTTTAAGGCCTCAAACCTAGTAATCACATCATTAGTTTTAAATGATAAAAAAAGATTTGTTGAAAAAAAATCAAAAAAATAATTGGTGACTTATAATATGACAAAGAAAGGAAGTACAAGAGTTTTAAAAACTCAAAATACAGGAAAGGTTCATAAGATTGATAAGAAAAAAAGATTTGTTCTAAGACCAAATCCTGGAAAGCACTCTCTTCAAAAGGTTGTTAGTGCAGGGTATGTCTTAAGAGATCTATTACACTTAACAGAGAACAACAGAGAATCAACTTTTATTATAAGAAATAGAGAAATGTTAGTTGATAAGAAGCCAGTCAAGTCAATCAATTACGCAATTGGCTTATTTGATATTATTGAGTTTCCAAAGATAAATAAAGCTTATAAAGTAACATATAAGAAAAATGGCTTAATTACCTTGATTGAAATAAATCAAGAAGAGACAAAATATAAGGTTTGTAAGATAGTTAAAAAAATGATATCAAAGAAAGGACAAACACAGTTAATAACAAATGATGGGAGAAGTGTTTTTACAACAAACCAAGCTTATAAGACAAAAGCATCTATTAAGCTTGACCTTGAAAACAACACCATAAAAGAATATTATCCACTTGAGAAAGGCAGAAAGGTTTTCTTGATAGGTGGTAAACATGTTGGAAAAACAGGGACTATTGTTTCAGTAACAAAAGGAAATATGATTAAAAAAGAATTAGTGAAATTAAAGATTGATGATAAAGAGTTTGAGACTACAGAAAAAAATGTTTTTGTAATCAACTAAAAAGTGATATTTTATGACAACAGATAAAAAAAACAACCCAAACAGGGAAATCTTTGTAGAGAAGGTAACCGTGAACATGGGTGTTGGTGAAGCTGGCGAAGAGCTAGAAAAAGGTTTAAAGATTCTACAATTGGTAACTAAAAAGAAACCAGTAAAGACAGTTTCAACTTTTAAATTACCAACTTGGGGAATAAGGCCTGGTCTGCCAATCGGTGGCAAGGTAACTTTAAGAGGAAAAGGCGCTCTTGATTTTATAGATCTAACATTAAAAGCAAAAAATAACAAGATAAAAAAGAAATCTTTCTCAAACGAGGGGGTTTTCTCTTATGGTATACATGAATATTTAGATGTTCCAGGAATAAAATATGACCCAAATCTTGGAATCAGAGGTTTTGATGTTTGCGTGTCTTTGAAAAGAAAGGGATACAGAGTAAAACAGAGAAAATATAATATCGCAAAAGTAGGAAAGAAACACAGAATCACAAAAGATGAGGCAATTGAATTTGCAAAAGAAAAATTAAAAATAGTGGTTGAATGAGTGAAATAGATTATAAAAAATTAGGCAAAACAAGTAAAGAACTTAAAAGAACAAGAAAGTGTAGATTTTGTGAAACTAACAAAGGACTTATAAGAAAATATAATCTTTACATCTGTAGAAGATGCTTTAAAGAATATGCAGACAAGTTGGGATTTAAAAAATTAGATTAAATATTTATTAGGTGAAAATAGATGAGCTTAAACGATCCAATAGTAAACGCATTAAACAACATAAATAATGCAGAGATGGCTTCTAAACAAACATGTACACTTAACCATTCTAAGTTTTTAGAAAGTGTGTTAACTCTTCTAAAAAAAGAAGGATATATTAAGATGTACAAGGTTTTAGATAAGAAACCAAGTAAGCAAGTTGTTGTTTATCTGGGTGGCAGAATAAACAAATGCAGGGCAGTTAAACCAAGATATCCTGTGAAAAAGCAAGACTATGAAAAGTTTGAAAAGTCTTATCTTATCTCAAGAGATGTCGGCGTGTTAATTGTAAGCACAACACAAGGTATAATGAGCCACAAAGATGCTAAAGAGAAAAGCCTTGGTGGAAGAATCATTGGCTACATTTATTAATTTTATAAATTGTGAAAATATTATGCAAACAAAAAAAGAAATTAAAGAAATTAAAGAAACAAAGATAAAGATACCAAGCGATGTAAAAGTGCATCTTGGATCTCACGATTTGGTTCTTGAAAAGTCCGGAAAGAAAATAGACATTGCATTTAATCCAGTTTATATTTCTGCAAAGTTTGAGAATGGAGAAATAGAGCTTACACCTAAAAGTAAGAAAAGAACAATCAAAGCTGTTGTTAACAGTACAGAGAAGCATATAATAAATGCATTAAAGGGTTTTGAAAAAGACTATGTTTACAAGCTTTCAGTTGTTTATTCTCACTTTCCAATAACTGTAAAAGTGGAAGGCGATGAAGTTATTATCTCAAACTTTTTAGGTGAGAAGAAACCAAGAAAAACAAAGATCCTTCCTGGCTGTAAAGTTGAAGTTAAAGGAAAAGACATAGTAGTAAAAGGTTTTGACAAATATGCTACTGGCCAAACAGCAGGAAACATAGAAAAAGCAACAAGAGTTATTGGAAGAGATTTTAGAATATTTGATGATGGCTGTTATATTGTTGAAAAAGCAAAACGTGAATGATTATGAGTAATGATACACCAAACTTTAGAGGGCACTTTCCAATTGATGGAAGACTAAGAAAACGCAACAGAAAAGTGCAAAAATGGAGATACCTAAGAGGTATCGATAGACACATGTCTGTTAAGAAAGGACCACAGCCAAAGATTGGTTATGGCCACAAGAATACAGAAAAAGAAAAGCACCCTTGTGGTTTAAAGGAATGTATTGTTAGAACAGCAACAGACATAAACAAACTTAACCCAAAAGAGGTCGCAATAAGATTTAATGGAACTCTTGGCCTAAAGAAAAAAACAGAACTAAAAAAAGTTGCAAAAGAAAAGGGCTTTAAAATATTAAATTAAAAAATGGTGTAAACCTATGAAGTTAGATAAATTAAAAACAATTTCAGGAACTATCCTTAAGAAAAGCAAGCATAAGTTAGTTATTGATGAGAAGAAATATCAAGCCAATAAAGAGTTTGTTGATAAGGCAATAACTAAGCAAGATGTTAGAGATGCAATAGCAAAAGGAGTAGTAAAGAAGAAAAACGATACTGGCCAATCAAGAGGAAGAGCAAGAGTTCTTCTAAAGAAAAAACAATTAAAAAGAAGAAGAGGACAAGGAAAAAGAAGAGGAACACCAAGCGCAAGACAAAATAGAAACTTATATAATGACAAGATAAGGGCTTTAAGAAAAAGATTAAGAGAATTAAAAAAAGAAGACAAACTAAATGATAAAAACTATCGTCAAGTTTACTTAATGATAAATGGTAACTACTTTAGAGGAAAGAAACATTTAGAAGAATATATTAGTAGTGGTGAAAAGAAATGACATCAGGACCAACATATAAAGTTGCATTTAAAAGAAGAAGAGAGCAAAAGACAGACTACAAGAAAAGACTTGCAGTACTTAAGTCTAAAAAGGACAGAGTTGTATTAAGAGTAACTAATACTCTTGTCAGAGCTCAATTGATAAGATATAATAAAGATGGAGATAAGACTATTGCAAGTGCGGATTCAAAGGAGTTAAAGGCTTTAGGCTATTCAGGAAACACAAAAAACACTCCTGCAGTCTACTTAACAACTTTACTTTTAGCTCAAAAAGCAAAGAAGAAAGGAGTTAAAGAAGTCATACTTGACTTAGGTGCAAGAAACTACAAGTCAGGTAATAAGATCTTTGCAGGTTTAAAGGCAATAGTAGATTCTGGGCTTGATTGTCCATATGATGAAAAGGCTTTTCCAAAAGAGGAAAGAATTGAAGGGAAAGTAATATCAGAATATTTAAAGAAACCAATTGATAAGGAGTTTACTGCTACAAAAGAAAAAATATTAAAGATGTGATTATTCTATGTGTGCATTTAAAGAAAGAGAAAATAGACCAAGAAGGGAAAAAAGAGAAGAAAAAGTATTTGATAAAGATGCTTGGATTCCAAAAACTGAGCTTGGTAGAAGAGTTAAGTCCGGAGAAATAGCCTCTCTAGATGATGTCTTCAAGCTTGGTAAAAAGATTATGGAACCTGAAATTGTTGATTACTTTATTCCTGATCTAAAGACGAAAATAATTGATGTTAAAAAGACAACAAGAGTAACAAGAGCAGGAAGGCATTTTTCTTTTAGAGTCTCTGTAATAATTGGAGACGGTAATGGCCACATAGGTGTTGGAACAGGAAAGAATATTGAAAGAATCGTTGCTCAGGAAAAAGCAATCAAAGATGCAAAATTAAATATTATCCCAGTAAGAAGAGGATGTGGTTCTTGGGAATGTAACTGTTCAAAGAAACATTCTGTGCCATATAAAGTCACAGGGAAATGTTCATCTTTAAGAGTTGAGCTTTTGCCTGCACCTAATGGAGTTGGCCTAGCTGTAAGTGATAGCATTAAGCCAATCTTTGATCTTGTAGGAATAAAAGATCTTTGGTCAGATACAAGAGGCGCAACAGACACAAAGCTAAACTTTGCAAGAGCAACAATTGATGCATTGTACAAGATTTCAGATTTTAAGACCAAAGAAAAGGAAATAGAAACTGAAGATAAAGAAGATAAAGAATGAAAAAGTGAAATGAGATATGTTTGCAATAATTAGAATAAGAGGACCAATAAAGGTTAATACAGATATTGAAAACACAATGAAGCTATTAAACTTAACTAGAGTAAATCATTGTGTAATCTATCCAGAAGACAAGTATGTTAAAGGCATGCTTCATAAGTTAAGAAACATGGTAACCTATGGCGAAATATCAAAAGAAACCTTAAAGAAAATGCTAAACAAGAGAGGTTATTGCTATAATGAGAAAGGAAAATTAATTAAATTTAAAGAACATTACAAGGACGAGAAAAAACAAGACAAGATTGTTGAAGAAATAATCTCAGGAAAAGCAAAGCTTGAAGATTTTGGGATCAAGAAGGTTTTTAGACTAAAGCCACCAACAAAAGGCTTTGACAGGAAAGGAATCAAAAAGACATTTAAGGAAGGAGGAGTGCTTGGTTATAGAGCAGACCAAATTAATACTCTTCTATTAAAAATGATTTAAATTTGTGAAAAGTTATGGGTAAAAGAAAGATTGACAGATTAAGAGGAAAGAGAACTCACGGCCACGGTAACACAAAGAATGCAAGAGGTTCAGGCTGTACTGGTGGTAAAGGTAGAGCTGGCTCAACAAAACACAAGTTCACAAAATATTATGTTGATTTTGGTAAAAGAGTTTTCTTAAAACCAAAGACAAAGCTAAAGACAATTACTCTTGAGGCATTGTCTGATATGATAAAGGATAAAAAAGAAATAAATTTAAAAGAACTAGGCTATGATAAGATTCTTGGTAAAGGGAATATCACAAAGCCAGTTGTTTTTAGTAATGCTTTAGTAACAGCGGTTGCTAAAGAGAAGATTGAAAAAGCCGGGGGAAAGGTTCAATGAGTTTTTTTGACGGTCTGTTGAGGGCGTTGCCTTCAGTCAAGGAACCAAGCAAAGTTCCAAATACAAGACAGAAATTACTATGGACATTAGTTGTTCTTGTTGTTTACTTTATATTAGGAACAATAACTTTGTATGGTCTTGACCCTAGTAAAACAGCAAACATCAGCATGTATCAGATGATACTTGCAAGTGATATAGGCACCTTAATTACCCTTGGTATCGGTCCAATTGTGTTGGCATCAATCATCTTGCAATTGCTTGCAGGTGTAAAGATTATTAATTTTGATTTTTCAAAGCCTGAAGAACGAGCCAGGTTTTCTGGAGCTCAAAAGCTTCTTGCTATTGTTCTTGCAATAGTTGAGGCAATAATTTACTCAGTATTTGGTATGCTTGTTCCAGCACCAGGAATGCTTTTGATAGTTATTATACAAATAGTATTGGGTGCAATAATAGTAATTTATCTTGATGAAGTTGTAAGCAAATATGGAATTGGTTCAGGAATTGGGCTATTCATTGCTGGAGGTGTTTGTCAAACAATTATCTGGAAAATATTTAGTTTCCCAAATTCATCAATCAGTTATCCAGGAGGACTATTATTCCAAGGAATTAGTTATGCGACAACAGGTGCAATGACAGAATTATTAGCAGTAGTATTATTACCAATATTATTTACATTATTGGTTTTCTTTGCTGTTGTTTATATTGAAAGCATACATGTTAATATTCCTTTGACTGTTGGCAGAAGTGGAATGGGTGCTAACTTTCCAGTGAAATTATTATATGTTTCAAACATGCCAGTTATTCTTACCGGAACATTATTTGCAAACATTGCATTATTTGCATCTCTTGCCAAAGGTAAGGCACTTGGTAATTTTTTAACGCCAATTGCAAATTTCTTAAATCCATCACATGGGCTATTGCAAACAGCAATCTTTGGTGGTGCAACTTTAGGAATGGTGCTTTCAGTTTTAGGATATTCGGTATTGTTTGTTATAATGTGTGTAATCTTTGGTAAGTTCTGGGTTGAGGTTGGTGGTCAAGGTACAGAAGAAGTAGCAAGCCAGTTACAGAGATCAGGAATGTCAATACCAGGGTTTAGAAGAGATGAAAGAGTTATAGTAACTGTACTTAATAGATACATACCGACAATTGTTATTATGGGTTCAATTACTGTTGGACTTTTAGCAGTATTTGCAGATATGACAGGAGCAATAGGAACAGGAACAGGAATTCTGTTAACTGTGGGGATTGTTTATAAGTTCTATGAACAATTAGCAAAAGACCAATTGTTCGAGTCAGGTAATTTTTTGAAAACAATGTTAAATAAGTGATAAAAATATGAATATACCAATAACAGGATCATACTGGTTAGATTTGATAATTTTCTCATTGATATTTGTAATTATAAACAAAACAGTACAACATTTATTTTCAGATCCAAAAGAATATTTCTTTGTAAAAAGAAGAAACAAAGAAATCCAAGCAGAAATGAAAGAATTAATGAAAAATAATGACTACATAGGGGTTCAAGAAAAACAAAAAGAAGCATTCAGCCTTATGAGTAGACAATTTAAAGGAATGTTTAAAACCATGATTCCATTAATGTTAATTGGGCTTCCAGCAGTTTATTTTATAAATAAGTTTTATGGTCCTATAAAATTTATAGATGCGAAATTTCCAAAGCCTTGGGATCTTCATGGTTTTTGGACATATATCTTTGTGGTCTTTATACTATCAATAATAGTAAATAATATTTATGATAAATTATTTGAGAAAAAATATGCAGACTATGTTCCTGCAGACTATAAGAAAAAGTAATATGGTGAAAAAACAATATGCCAAATCCAGATCAAAAATTTAAAAAACACAAGACAATAGTTACCCCAAGTGGTAGAAAATCAAGAGTTGTTGTAAAGAAGAAGACCTCAAAACACAAGTGTGCAGTTTGTAAAGCAATTCTTCACGGCATGCCACATGGCAAAAGAGCATTAGAAGTTAAAAAACTAAGTAAGACAGAGAGAAGACCAGAGAATCTATTATCAAGTGTTCTTTGCCCAAAGTGTAGAAAGGTGGCTTACCTTGATGCAGTAATGTTAAAGCATAACCTTAAGACAGAAAATGAAGTGGATTTAAGATATATGAAATATATAAAAATGATATTAAAAAAAATAGAGTGATGATTTATGGGTTTATTAGAGAAGGGAAGAAAATGCATTATAATGCAAGGTAGGAATATGGGTAAACAAATAATTATTGATAAGATGGATACCAAATATATTTACTACAAGATAAAAGACAAAGAACAAAAGATTGGAATACAACACGTGTTTCCTTTAGAATAATTAAATGTGATTAATAATGGCAAAAGATAAAAAGAAAAGTAAAAAATCACCAGAAGCAAAGCTTAAGAAAGGTAGATCAGAAGGTTCAGGTCGTGCATCTACAGATAGATTGAGATTGGTCAAGCCAAAGCCTAAACCAAGTCATTTCAATCCTGCAAAAGAAGGTGCTGACTTCAAACACATCGTAAGAATTGCAAATAGAGATATACCAGGGTATATGACAATCTCTGATGGTTTAACCTTAATCTATGGAATAAGTTATAGATTAGGAAAAGCAATTGAAGATATATTCTTCAAAGATTCTGGTAAGGTTATTGCAAAAGTAGGAAATTTAACTGATAAAGATGTTGAAACAATAGAAAACATAATAGCAAATTTAGACAAAAGAGTGCCTGCTTGGTTACTTAATAGACCAAAACAAAGAGATGGTACCCAAGCTCAATATATCATGGCAGATCTAAAACTAGTTGAGAGAAAAGAACTTCAAAGGCTTGGTAAATCAAAAAGCTATAGAGGTTTAAGACTACAGTGGGGCCTAAGAGTAAGAGGACAAAAATCTAAATCAACTGGTAGAAAGCATTCAACAATTGGTGTAGAAAAGAAAAAGTAGGGGGCACATTAAAAAAAATAAAGGTGAAAAATAATGGGTGAACCAAGAAGATTAAATAGACAATATGATGTTCCAAGAAAGCTTCACGATAAGCAGAAAATGATTAATGATAGAAAGCTTGAAAGAGAATATGGCTTAAAAACAAAAAGAGAAATTTGGAAAGCAGAGTCAATCGTTAGAAATTACAGAAAGATGGCTAGAAATCTTCTAGCTGGTAATATTGATGACTACGAGAAAAGAACAAGAGAGTTGCTTGGTAAATTACAAAGAACAGGTATTTTTACTAAGGATCACACAATTGATGATGTTTTAAAATTACAGGCTTCAGATTTACTTGAAAGAAGACTTCAAACACAAGTTTTTAGAAGAGGCCTGGCATTAACACCAAAACAAGCAAGGCAATTAATAACTCATGGACACATAATAGTAAATGGGGTAAAAAGGACAGCACCAAGTTCTATTGTTATGGCTGGAGATTCAATAGCCTATATTGATACAAAAATAAAAGCAGCAATAGACAGAGCACAAGAACAAAAAGGAAAGCCTTTTGTTAAGCCAGTAAAACAAAATAAAGAAGAGACAAAAAAGGAGAGTGAATGATTATGGCAAGTCCAGGAAAAACAGGTATTGTTAATATCTTTGCTTCAAGAAACAACACTATAATTGTTCTAACAGATGAGACTGGTTCAGAAGTTATTGCAAAATGCTCTGGTGGTCAAATGACAAAGTCTCAGCATAAAGAAGGATCTCCTTATATTGCAACTAAGATTGCTCAGGTTGTTGCAGAAAAAGCAAATGATAAAGGAATAAAGAATGTTCATGTTAAGATTAGAGCGCCTGGTGGTAATCTTTATTATAACCCAGGACAAGGAGCAGAATCTTCTTTAAAGACATTAACAAGAGCAGGCTTAAATATTTTAAGCATATCAAATACTACACCTGTCCCACATGATGGTTGTAGAAAACAAAAAAAGTTTAGAAAGAAAAACTAAAATGGTAGGCAGAAAAATATGGCTAAAATAACTTATCTAGAAACAGTTGGTAAAACTTATAAGTATCTTGCAGAGGGCTTTGACCCGATAGATATTAACACTTTAAGAAGGAAGATAAGTTATTGTTTATCAGTATATGCAGTTGATGAGATTGATTTTTATGAGAATGATTCGGTTATTGTTGATGAGATGCTTGCAAACAGAATCGCATTAGTTCCATTAACAACACCAACAGAATCAACAGGAAAAAAAATAACATTAACTTTAGAAAAAGAAGGGCCATGCACAGTCTATTCTGGTGACCTAAAATCAAATGATGAAGAAGTTAAGCCAGTATATGACACTATACCGTTAACAAAACTAAAAGAAAACCAAAGATTAAGACTTGATGCTTATGCAATTCAAGGTCAAGGAAGAACACACGTAAAATTCTCTCCTGCAATTGTTTCTTATATGCAATTGCCAGAACTTGAGACTTTAAGAGGATGTGATGGTTGTCAGGCTTGTGTTAATGCTTGCCCTGTAAAATGTATGAAGATGGTTTCTAACAAACCAAAGATTGATGATGTTAATAAATGTTCAAACTGCCAAGCTTGTGTTGATGCTTGCCCAAAGAATTGTTTAAAACTTAACGATACTAATAATTATATATTAACCATAGAATTAATCGGTCAACTACCAATTGAAGCAATTGTAAAGTTGCTTGATAGATATACTAAAGAGTATATGATGTTACTTAAAAAGAAAATTAAGTAATGTAAAGAGGACAAAGCTTAGCGCTGGGGTTCCCGAGCGGTCAAAGGGGCTGGACTTAAGATCCAGTGCTTAGTGCTTCGCAGGTTCGAATCCTGCCCTCAGCAGATAACCTTTTCCAAAGAATTGATATTTGAAAAAATTAAAAAAGAGAACAATTATGAAAAGAGATATAAAAAATTTACAGACTCAAAAATTGATTGAGAATCTATATAAGTCATCAAAAGACAAGAAAAAAGAGATATATGCTAGTGTTGCAAGAATCTTAGAATCATCTTCAAGAAAGCAACCTTCTAAAAATCTTTTTAACTTACAGAAGATGTCTTATATTAAAGATGGAGATATAGTTGTAATTCCTGGAAAAGTTTTAGGAACAGGAAATTTAGATAAGAAGATAACAATCTATGCTTTAAGTTTTTCAGAGTCTGCAAAAGCAAAATATAAAGGGCTAAAGACATTAAAAGATTTTTGTAAAGACAATATAGATTACAAAAAAGTAAAGTTGATAAAATAAATTTATTTTGGTGAAAATATATGATAATAATAAATGCAAAAAACAAAATACTTGGAAGACTTGCTTCTGAGATCGCTCCAAAGCTTTTAAGAAGTTCAGAAAAAATAGTTGTTGTTAATGCTAACTATGCATTTATTTCTGGAACAAAAGAAGATATTATGGAAAGATTCAAAGAAAGAACACATAGAAAAGGAAAAGGCAATCCATTAAAGAATGCAAAATATCCAAGATATCCAGATAAAATGATAAAGTTTGCAGTGAGAGGGATGCTTCCAAGAAACGCTAGAGGTCAAGCTGCTTTAAGAAATCTTAAGGTGTTTATTGATGCTCCTGAAGTTTATGAAAAAGACATTCCAAAAGTTGTTTCAGAAAAACCAAAATTAAAAGGCATGACTCTAAATGAGGTTTGTGTACTATTAGGTGCAAAGATAAAGATATAATTATTAGGTGAAAAAAATGGCAAAGAATTATTTTGTTAAAGCTTCAAGAAAAAATGCAGTTGCTAGATGTATGTCAAAAGCAGGAACTGGAAAAGTTCGTATTAATGGACATGCTCTAGAAGCATATTATTCTGGTTACAAGCAAGGATTAATAAAAGAACCAATGATTCTTCTTGATGAAGAAGCAAGTAAGCTTGATTATTTTATAAATGTAAAAGGTGGCGGAGTAATGTCACAGGTTCAAGCTGCAAGAGCGTGTATTGCAAAATCAATACTTGCAGCGAATAACAAGGAAAAAATAAAAGAAAAGATAATGAAATATGATAGGCACCTTCTTGTTGATGATGTCAGACAAAAAGAACCAAAGAAACAATTAGGCAGGGGTGCTAGAAAGAAAAAGCAACATTCTAAAAGGTGAAATTATGATTTGTCCAGTAAGATGTTTTTCATGTGGTCAGGTTGTAGCTGACAAATATGATGAGTATATTAGATTGATAACTCAAGAAAAGAAAACATTTGAGGAGGCATTAGATATCTTGGGCATAAACAAATATTGCTGTAGAAGAATGCTTTTAACTCATGTAGAAGTTATTGATGATATTATGAAGTATAATTAAATGTGATAAAAATGGATAAAGCGAATACAAAACCTAAAAATTTTGAAACAACAGAAAACAGAACACCACAGAGCAGAACTCTTGTTAATGTTGATTTATATCTTAAGAACGGAATACATATTGGAACAAAATATAAGAATGGGCCAATGAGAAAGTTCGTATTCAAGTCTAGAAACGACAAAATCAATGTAATGGATGTTCAAGTAATTGACAAGAGAATAAAAATTGCAATTGATTTTATTTCTAAATATGAACCAACAGATGTTGTGTTTATTTCAAGGAAAAAATATGCTCTTCCTGGCATTAAAATCTTAGAGCAAGCATTTGGCTATAAATCAAAATTAAACAGATTTATTCCAGGAACTTTTACAAATCCAGAATCAGAACACTTCATAGAACCAAAATTGGTATTTATTGCAGATCCTAATGTGGATAGACAGGCAATTGTAGAAAGCACAAAAGCAAATATCCCAATAATTGCTCTTTGTACAACTTCTAGTAATACAAGAAATATAGATTTTATTATTCCTTATAACAATAAAGGAAGAAAATCAGTAGCATTGTTCTTTTGGTTATTAATAAGAGAGTTAGAATTAAAGAATGGGATAATAAGATCAGATAAAGATTATGCATATTCAATTGATGATTTTGTATATAATAGCGAAAGTGGTGAAAAAGAAATAGATGAAGATCAGCCACTTCCAGGAAAGAGAACAAGAAAAGTCTCAGCTAAAACAACAGCTAGAAAACCAGTAGCTGGTGGCAGAAGACCAAGCACAGCAGGTGGTGCTCCAAGAAAGCCTTATGTTAGAAGAACACCAACCACAACCACTCCTTCAAAAGAAACAGATAAAAAAGAGGAAAAGCCATCAGATGGAACAGAGAAAAAGCCAGTAGAAAAAAAAGAAAAGCCAGCAGTAGCCAAGAAAGAAAAACTATCAGAGGAACCAAAGAAAAAAGAAGACAAGCCAGCGGTAGCAAAGAAAGAAGACAAACCTACAGAGATTAAGAAAGAAAAGCAAGCAGATGTTAAGAAAGAAGAAGTTGCTGAAGAAAAAAAAGAATAGGTTTATTTAACTATCGCTAATATATATAATATAATAAATTAATGTGAATAGGGGTTTTATGCACAATAGCAAAATATTAAGTTTATTATTGGACTTTGGTCTTACAGAATATGAGGCCAGAACATTAACAACTTTATTTAATTTTGTTGAAGCTGATGCTCCACACATCAGTAGAAATGCAGAAATTCCAAAAACAAGAATTTATGATGTTTTAGAAAAATTAAAAGAAAAAGGGCTAATTCTAGAAGTCTATGGTAGACCAAAGAGATACAAGGTAATTGATCCTAACGAAATTTTCAAACAACTAATAGATAATAAGAAAAAAGAAATATCTCTTCTTGATAAACAAGTAAAAGATATCTTAAGTAAAGAAACCTGGTCAAATCAAGTTGCTGGGGTACAAGAAAAGATTTTACAAGTTAAAAATCTTAAAGACTATAACAAGCTATTGTCTCAGGAATTTGAAAATGCAGAAAAAGAAATTACTGGCTTTACAAGTATGGATGACAGAGTAGAAGCATTTAAGCCAATTTCAGAGATGCCAGAAGTTCATGTTAAATTAATCTCTAAGCCTATAACAAAAGAGTTTGATTTCCCAAAGAATTTTGCAATACAAGAGAAAGAACATACAATGGATGCTTTTATCATTGATAAGAACAAGGTTGTCATGTCATTAAATGATTTATCAGCACCAAAAGAGACATATCATTTAACAATTTTAAAGAATAACCCAAGTCTTACAAAAGCACTTCTTACTCATTTTGATGATTATTGGAAGAAGTAGTTTTTTTCTATTTTTATTTTTTAAATTTTAAAAAATTATCATTGTCTATTTTTTTATAACCAAAAACCAAAAGTTTATATATTTTTGTTCCTTATTCTATTATAGTATATTTATATTAGATTACTAGGTTGAGAAATAATGGGTCAAAAATTAATTAGAAATAGAGAAACTTTATCTAAAAACAACAAACCACAAAAAACCGATTTAAAAAGAAAAGCACAAGCAACAATGGAAGTTTTGATTATAATGGGTGTTTTAGTTGTTGGAGTAATAATATTTGGAACTTTTTATTTTGGAAATATTGGTGAGAGATCAAGAGGTTCAGCAGGAATTTCTAGAGACATGAATGAATCTGAATTAAAAACCAGTTATGATAAAGCGATAATCTATGATGGTGTTGATCAAGTATCAATGGATGGTGGTAGTAGCCATATTGTTCCAGATGATGGCGATAGCGATGATGAAGATGGGGATGAGCCACCAGGTTCAGATGAAACTGGCCCTCCAACAATATTGGTATTTGATACAAGAAATACAAGTGATGGTTCTTCTGGGTCACCCTCTCCTTCTTCTACTGGCAATCAAATCGGGTCGCCATTAGAAGACGAACCACTATTAGAAGAAATAGACACTTATAATTTTAATGTTGATTGGAATGATGACACAGATAGTAATATCACTTTTTGGAGCCAACCAGAAGCAACCCCTACCAATTCAGGTCCTGGAAATCTCCCTTCTTCTGACATCAGTCAAATCAGGTTGCCATTAGAATCTTCAGGGACTTATAATTTTAATGTTGATTGGAATGATGGTACAAACAGCCACATTACTTCTTGGAACCAGCCAGAAGCAACACATACTTATTCAGAGCCAGGAATTTATGAAATAAAAATAACTGGAGTAATTAAAGGATTTCGTTTTAATAATAATGGCGACAGATTAAAACTTATAGAAATAAAAAACTGGGGCAACCTAAATCTAGGTAATAACGGTTATTATTTTTATGGTTGTTCTAATCTAGATATTACAGCAACAGATGTATTGGATTTAAATGGCACAACAAATTTAAGAGGTTTATTTTATAAATGTAGTAGTTTAGTATTTAATGAAAGCATAAATTCATGGGATACCTCTAAAGTAACTAATATGGGGTCTATGTTTAATAAGGCTTCTAGTTTTAATCAACCATTGTCTTTTGATACATCTAATGTAATTAATATGTCTTTTATGTTTTCTACTGCTTCTAGTTTCAATCAACCTTTAGATTTTAATACCTCTAGTGTAACAGATATGTTTGCGATGTTTCAGTGTGCGACCGATTTTAACCAGCCTTTATCTTCTTTTGATACTTCTAATGTAACTGATATGCATCATATGTTTGGATGTATTTATGATATGAGTTTCAATCAGTCCTTATCAAATTTTGACACCTCTAAAGTACGCAATATGTCTTATATGTTTCGTTATGCTTCTAGTTTCAACCAGTCTTTATCTAATTTCGATACCTCTAATGTAACTGATATGCAACATATGTTTTATCATGCATCTAGTTTCAACCAGTCTTTATCTAATTTCGATACTTCTAATGTGACCGATATGTGGGATATGTTTTTCCATGCATCTAGTTTCAACCAGCCTTTATCTTCTTTTGATACTTCTAAAGTAACTAATATGGGTGGTATGTTTTCAGGTGCAAGTAATTTCAACCAGTCTTTATCTTCTTTTGATACTTCTAAAGTAACTAATATGCGTGCTATGTTTTTTGGTGCACGTAGTTTCAATCAGCCATTATCTTCTTTTGATACTTCTAATGTAACTGATATGTATGGTATGTTTTCAGGTGCGAGTAGTTTCAATCAGTCTTTATCTTCTTTTGATACTTCTAATGTAACCGATATGCATTGGATGTTTAGAGATGCTTCCAGTTTCAACCAGCCCTTATCTTCTTTTAATACCTCTAATGTAACCGATATGTCTGAGATGTTTAGGAATGCATCAAGTTTCAATCATCCCTTAGATTTTAATACAACTAATGTAACCGATATGTCAGGTATGTTTTCTGATGCAACCAGTTTTAATCAGCCATTAGATTTTGATACTTCTAAAGTAACCGATATGAGTAGCATGTTTTTTGGGGTTACAAATTTCAAGTCGCCTATAAATTTTGATACCTCTAATGTAACTGACATGTCCTACATGTTTTACAACACTTCAAGTTTCAATCACCCCTTAGATTTTAATACCTCTAATGTCACTAATATGTCTTTTATGTTTTATGGTGCATCAAGTTTCAATCACCCTTTAGATTTTAACACCTCTAATGTTAATGGAATGACTGGTATGTTTTATGGCGCTTCCAGTTTTAATCAACCATTAGATTTTGATACTTCTAAAGTAACTAATATGGGGTCTATGTTTTTTAATGCAACAAATTTCAATCATCCATTGGATTTTGATACTTCTAGTGTAAGATATATGAGTCGTATGTTTTTAGGTGCTTCCAGTTTTAATCAACCTTTAGATTTTAATACTTCTAATGTCACTGATATGTCTTTGATGTTTTATAGTGCATCTAATTTCAATTCCACCTTGTCTTTTGATACATCTAATGTAACCGATATGTCTGCAATGTTTTTCCAAGCTAATAGTTTCAATCATCCCTTAGATTTTAATGTCTCAAAAGTAACTAATATGGGAGGTATGTTTAATAATGCATCCAGTTTCAACCAAGACATTAGCTCATGGGATGTAGAAAATGTTACAAATTGGTCAGGAATATTTACTAATTGCCCAATACAAACAGACTATAAACCTGAAAAGTTTAGATAAACATTCTAAATCTTTTCTCTTTCTATTTTCCCCAACTTTTGTATTTGCCTAGAAAAAGCATCTCTATAATCTATTTTATAAAAGACCTTTTTGATTCCAAATTCAATCATATATCTTACACAAGAAACACAAGGACTATATGTGGAATATAATTCTGCCCCTTTCAAGTCATACCCTTTCTTTATCGCATCAATCATAGCCCTTTGCTCAGCACACATGCCAGTACATAGCTCGTTTCTTTGTCCTGGCCTAAACTTAAAATGATCTTTTGCACAGCCAATAACTGAACATGGCGGAATACTAGGAGAATTGCCATTATATCCACTACCAATAATTCTGCCATTTTTAACAACAACAGCACCTATCTTTTTTCTTAAACAAAGCGATTTTTTTTCTTCTCTGATTAGTGTATTTTTAATGGTATTTAGGCTCATAAATACTAAGAAAAGATGAATCTATTTATAAAGCTTTCTTGGCCTAAATATATTATACTTAGTATACTTTTTTCTAAAGAAAAAAGCCGATGAAGAAAACATTTTGGAGGTTTTAAAATGGCAGACTATGTTAAGTTCAGCGTACCAGAGGATTTAAAGAATCTTCAAGCTGATGTTGTTTCAAAGATTTCTAAATCAGGTAAAGTTAAAGTGGGAATCAATGAAGTAACAAAAATGGTAGAGAGAAACACAGCAAAATTAGTATTGATTGCAGAAGATATAACTCCTGCAGAAATAGTAATGCACCTTCCTGTAATTTGTAAAGAAAAGAACATTGCATTCAGTTATGTTTCAACAAAGGAAGAGCTTGGAAAGATATCAGGAATAAATGCAAAAGCGAGTGCTATAGCTGTTGTTGATGAAGGAGTTTTAAAAAAGGAATTCTCTGCATTAATCTCAAAGATTGAAGAGTTAAGTGGCGGAAAACCAAAACCAGAAAGTAAACCAAAACCAGCAGAGAAAAAGCCAGTAGAAAAAAAAGAAAAGCCATCTGAAAATAAAAAAGAAGAAAAGCCAGCAGAAGTTAAGAAAGAAGAAGTTGCTGAAGAAAAAAAAGAATAGGTGATTGATAATGGCAGATGAAGGAGTTCCTGCAGAAGTCGTAGAGATTGTTGGCAGAACAGGCTCTAGAGGCGAAGCAACTCAAGTTCTTTGCAGAATATTAGATGGCTTTGAAAAAGGAAGAATTAAGAAAAGAAATGTAAGGGGCCTAGTAAAGAAAGGCGATGTATTAATCTTAATGAATCCAGAATCTGAAGCAAAGGACATTAGGGGTCGCTAGATTAAAGGTGAATGCAAATGAAATGTACATTTTGTGGTAAAGAAATAAAAAAAGGCACAGGCATAATCTATGCTAAAAAAGACGGAACAACAAGTTATTTTTGTTCAAGTAAATGTAAGAAAAATCAACTAGTTAAAAAATACAAGCCACTAAAGACTAGATGGACAGACACCTATCATCTAGAAAAGACAAGACATCAAAAGAAAAAACTTGTTAAAGAATAAGTTTTTTTATCTTTTGACAAGATGTTGTTTTTATTTTCTAAAGTGTGATAAACATAACATATAGACAACCAATAATCACAGTCATGGGTCATATTGACTCTGGAAAGACAACCTTTCTAGACAAGATTAAAGGTACTAGTATAGTTGATAAAGAAGCAGGCAAAATCACACAACATATTGGCGCAACAGAAATAACAATTGATATAATTCAAAAGATTAGCGGGCACTTAGCTAAAAAATATAATTTTGAATTAAGCATTCCAGGACTATTATTCATAGACACACCAGGACATAATGCCTTTGATAATCTAAGAGAGCGAGGCGGAAGTCTTGCAGACCTAGTAGTAATAGTAATGGATATCAACAAAGGCTTACAAGTGCAGGATATTGAAACACTCAATATTCTAAAGATGTATAAGGTTCCTTTTTTAGTTGTGGCTAACAAGTTAGATTTGGTTCATGGCTGGTGTCAAGAAGGAAAAGACATTTCAAACAACCTTACAACACAATCAAAACAAATAGAAGAAAAGATCGATGAATTAATCTACAGAATTGTTGGACAGCTATATGATAAAGGCTTTCAAGCAGAAAGGTTTGATAGAGTAACTGACTTTACAAAACAGATTGCAATAATTCCTGGATCGTGTGTTAATGGCTGGGGACTAGCAGAAACAGTTTTGTTTTTATCGGTTTTAAGTCAAAAATTTCTAGGAAAAAAAATAACAATTGATGAAAACGATCATATGCACGGGGCTGTTCTTGAGGTTGGCGAGCTTAAAGGAATGGGCTCGACTGCTGATGTTATTGTTTATCAAGGCAGTCTAAAGCTAAAGGATGAAATTGTTTTTCCAACAAGATTTGGTTTACAAAACTCAAAAGTAAAGGCGATATTAAAACCAAACTTCATGACTGCAGTTGATAAGAAAGGAAGTTTTGAAAACATTTCTGTGATTCATGCAGCTTCGGGAATAAAGGTTGTGGCTCCAGGAATTGATGCTTGTCTACCAGGTGCAGTAATTATCTCTGCAAATGATAAAGAAGCAATAGAGAGGCTAAAAACAAAATCATATAATTGTTTTATTAATAGCCCAGAAGGGGCGTTTATTAAAGCAGACACTCTTGGCTCTCTTGAGGCTCTACATAAGCTATTAGAAAAGGAATGTATAAAAATAGCAAGCTCAGATATAGGTGAATTCACAAACAAAGACCTAACAGAATTGAAAATATTAAACGAAAAAGACAAGATCCAAGGAGTTCTTTTCTTGTTTAATGTTAAAATCAGTCAAGAGTTTGAAGATGAGATAAATAAGTTAAAAATCCCTATATTTAAAAATAATATTATATATAAATTAATTGAAGATTATCAAGAATGGCTAAGCAAAACAAAAAAAACAGAGCATGATAAATTATTAAAGGAAATAATATATCCTTGTAAATTTAAGGTGCTTCCAAACTTTATATTTAGAAGTAGTAAGCCAGCAGTTGTTGGCGTAAGAATATTAGAGGGCAGGTTGATTTCTGGAGCAGTAGTTAGTTTAAATGGTAAAAAGATAGGGACAATAGAAGGCATACAATCAGAAGGAAAAGAAATAGAGATTGCTCAAAAAGATATGGAAGTGGCAGTGTCAATTGCTGACGCCACCTATCTTAAAGACTTTAAGGAAGGAGATGTTCTTGAAATTTCTCTTAACCTTGATATGATTAGTAAGCTAGAGGCTCTGGAAGGAGAATTAAGCCCAGAAGAACAAACAATGATAGAAGTTATTAAAAATGAAATTTATAAAAAACAAAATCAATGAAAAAGAGGTGTATGAATTTTGAGATTAATATTATCAGATCCAAAAACAAAAAAAAGTTATAATGCAGAAGCAGATGAAAAGACAAAGCTTCATTTGCTTGGAAAGAAAATCAACGATGAGGTTGATTTATCAAATATCGCTCCTGGTTTAAAAGGAAAAATAACAGGTGGCTCAGATAAGCAGGGCTTTCCAATGCACATAAAACTTGACTCTGAAGTTTCTAAAAAGATTCTAACTAAAAAAGGCACAGGCTTTAAATCAAAAAGGCCAGGTGAGAGAAAAAGAGTAAGAGTTGCTGGAAGAGTTGTAGTTGCTGGCACTGCCCAAGTAAATATTAAATTAACAGAAGGAGACACAACAGGCTTTTCTGAAAGATTCCCAAAGCAAAAGAAAGAAGAATCTGGCACAAAGAAAAAGAAGAAGAAATAAAGTGAAATAAAAAAATGGAAAAAACACAATCAGTTCTTAATATTGGAGTGGTAGGACATGTTGACCACGGAAAGACAACATTAACCTCAAAGATAACTGGAACTTGGACAAATAAGCATTCTGATGAAATCAAGCAAGGAATATCTATTAAGCTAGGGTATGCAGATGCTTGTTTTTATAAATGTAAAACTTGTCAAGGCTTGCAAGCATATGGTGCAACAAATAAATGTCATCTTTGTGGTGGTCAAAGAGAACTTATAAGAAAAGTTTCTTTTGTTGATGCCCCTGGTCACGAGACATTGATGGCGGTAATGCTATCTGGTGCAACATTACTAAATGGTGCAATACTTGTTGTTGCTGCTAATGAAGATTGTCCTCAGCCAAGAACTGTTGAACATTTTTCTGCATTAAAGATGCATGGCATAAAAAACATGGTTGTTGCTCAAAACAAAATTGATTTAGTTACAAAAGAAGAGGCACAAGAAAATTATAAAAAGATTAGAAAATTTTTAGATGATGAAGGTTATTCTCATGTTCCAATCATACCCACCTCTGCTCATTTTGATGCTAACATTGATGCATTAGTTTATGCATTAATAACAGCAATTCCTGTTCCTGAGTCAGATACAAAATCAGCACCATTAAAAATGAGAATTGTTAGATCCTTTGATATTAATAAACCAGGATATCCAATAGAGAAGATAAGAGGGGGGGTTCTTGGTGGCGCAATTATGCAAGGAACCTTATCTGAAAAACAAAAGGTTTGGTTATATCCAGGAATTAACAAGCCAATTGAAATCACAATAGAATCATTAAATTCTAACGGTATACCTTTTAAGCAAGTTCATGCAGGAGGGTTGATTGCTGTTGGAACAGATCTTGACCCATTCTATGTCGCAGGAGACAAGATGATTGGGCAATTGATATGTGATGAAAAATCTAAGCCGTTAATGGGCCAAGAATTAGAATTAAAATACACAAAAATAGAAAGACTATTGGACTCAAATAAAGACGGTATAAAGCTTGGAGAAAATGTGGTATTAATTATTGGCACAGCAGCACATTTAGGAAACATAAAGAAGATAAAAGGAGATATAGTAAATATTTCTTTAAAGAATGTAGCAGTATATTACAAAAATGAAACAATAGCAATTAGTAGATTGGTTTCGGGGCGTTGGAGATTATCAGGTTATGCGCAAATCAGATAGGGTAGCAAATGTTATTATTGATACAAATGTATTCATATACATGTATGAACTTAAAAAAGACATCTTTGAGTTTGCTTTAACAGTTTTACCAAATGCAAAGTTTTTTGTGCTTTCTGAATCTTTTAAAGAAATAGAAAAAGTGTTTAGCAAAAAGCCAAGAAAGCTTTTGAATCTAAAAAGGTACATAGAAAAATTAAAAGAATTAAATAAATTTGAGATTTTAGAGGTTGATAAAAGTTTGTTAGAAAAATATAAAAAAGTGGATAATTTATTAATATATTTTAGCAATAAATACATAATATACACAAACGATAAAATTTTAAAATCAAAAATAAAGAAAAAAGGAAATAGAGTTTTAACATTAAGATTACATGATGTTTTTTTAAATTAAAGGAGATAGATAAAATGGGCTATAAAAAATACACAATAGAGGGGATAGTTAGTATTGCTCCGCAGAGATTATCTGGAGAGCTAAAAGACATAATTCTTGATCAATTATGTAATGATTATGAAGGGGTAATTGACAAAAATATTGGAGTAATTGTTGCAGTAACTGATGTAATATCTCATGATATCGGAGAGATTGTTCCTGCAGACCCTAATGTGTTTTTTAAAGTTAAGTTTTCAGTTGTAAGTTATCTTCCAAAGCTACATGAGATAGTTTCTGGTAATGTTTCTCAAGCAACAGACTTTGGGGCGTTTATCAAGATGGGTCCATTTGAAGGTCTTTGTCATGTTTCTCAGGTTATGGAGGATTTCAATTCTTATAATGCTGAGCTTCCAGGCTTTAATGGCAAAGAAAGTAAGCAAACACTTGTTGTTGGCGATGAGGTCATAGCAAGAGTTGCTAATGTTAGTTTAAAGCCAAGTATTGCAGACACAAAGATAGGATTAACCATGAGACAATTTGGGCTTGGCAAAGCAGAATGGCAAAAAGTAGAAAAGAAAAAAGAAAAAGCAGTTAAGAAAACAACAAAAAAAGGAAAAGAAGACAAAGCAGATAATAAATCAAGATCAAAGAAAAAGAAGTGATAATTTATGGTATATAAAGCATGTAGAAAATGTAGAAAAATTGTAGAAGACAATGTCGCAGATGAAGATAAATCTTCAATTAAGGAATGTCCTGTTTGTGGGAATACTACGTTTACAACTTTCTGGAAGGGAAATGCCTTAATTGTTGATCCTGAAATTTCAGATATAGCAAAAGCAATGGAAGTAAAGACCCCAGGCAGATATGCATTAAGATTAAGTAGATAAAAAGGAGATTAATATGAATATAGAAATTGAAAAACAAAGAAACGAGTTATTGCATAGAACTGCAATAATTGCCAAAATAAAAGGAGCAAAAACACCAGGCAGAAAAGAACTTTTAAAAAAGGTTTCAGCAATGCTTGGAGCTGATGAAAAGCTTTTGGTTGTTGATAAGATATCTCAAGAGTTCGGTAAGCAATCAGCAATAGCTTATCTAAAGCTTTATGATAATGCAAAAGTCCTAAAGGAACTAGAATTAAATCACAAGATCAAAAGAACTGGAGATCTTGAAGAAAAAAAGGTAGTTAAGAAAGAAGAAGCTACTGATGAGAAAAATGAAGAAAAAGAAAAGGAGTGATATTAAATGGCAAAAAAGAAAGGCGGCGGAGTAAAGAAAGGAAAGACAAAACACAAGCCAACAGTTAATGTTAAGGTAAGCAAGTTCTATAGCGTTTCCGGTGACTCTGTTGAGAGAAAAGGAAAGGACTGTCCTAAGTGCGGAACTGGCGTAAAAATGGGCCTTCACAAGTCAAAAGAAGGAAAAACAAGATATGCTTGTGGCAAATGCGGAATGAATGTTTTTGACTAAAATAGTTTCTTTTGATAAATTATGTTATTTATTGCTGAAGAATTTATTTTAGATATTTTTCTATTTTTCATACCTTTTTATTTTATATTTTTATTTAATAGAGCAAATAGCTTTGCTCAGGTTTTTAGATTACAAGGTTTAAAAAAAATTTCTTTTAAAGAGTTTTTTAAAAAAACAATAATAATTTTTCTTTTGCTTTTTGTTTTAAGCTATACACTTAGTTTCTTTTCTGTGCTTTTTAAGGTTTCAGATCTTAATCTTGTAAGTGAAGAGATTTTAAGGTATTCGCCTATTGCTATTGTTTATCTTTTCTTGGTAAGGGTGTTTTTAGAAGAGTGGTTTTTTAGGGGTTTTTTAACCCCAAGGCTTGGTGTTATTTTATCTAGTGCTTTGTTTGCTATTGGGCATATTGCTTATGGTTCTATTATAGAAATAATTGGTGCCTTTGTGTTAGGTGTTTTTCTTTCAAGCACATATAAAAAATATAATAATCTTTGGCCAAATGTTTTTGCACATATTATTTATAATCTTGTAATATATCTTTTTCTTGTTTTTTTCTAGTTTAATTTTAACTTGATGGAGTTAAAGGTAACTTCTTGTAGTTAATTTTTCACTATGTGCTTTAAGAGAGGGTTATTAAGGGTCTCTCAAAAGTTGGTACATCTTAAAGTACATTTGTGTTATAAATGTTACATAAAATCAAGGATAGTATATATATACTGATGAACACACATATATTTTGGAATTTGATAATACAAAAAATCCAAGTGTTTTTAGATAACTAGACACGGAGCAAAAAGGATTAAACGGTATCTTCCAGGGGGGGTCGAATAAGATTGCTGAATGAAGAATTAACCCTGAAAGAAAACTCAGGGTCGGTATAGGCAAGAGAAATATGCTATTACCTGGCTTGAAGGTCGAAACAGAATATTAGTGTGGTTTTCTCTTGTCTTAAACTATTTCTCTCAAAATCAAAACATTTAAAAACATCTTTGCAGTTATTATCTTTAGTGTAAGGTGATTTTTTTGGTTAAAGCAAAAACAACAAAAAAAGTTTCAAAATTAGAAGTTAAGAAGAAAGCTAAAGCAAAATCAAAGCCAAAGCCACATAAAGATGCGCACACTTATTTTTCAACAACCAAAATTAGTTACCCAAGCGAGTTTAATAAGTTTGATTTGCACATACATTCAAAGTTTTCACCAGATGCAGTAAGTGAACCAGAAACAATTGTAAAAAGAGCAAAAATTGCAGGTCTTAAGGGCTTTGCAATAACAGATCATAACACAATAAGGGCTTGGCCAGAGCTTGCAAGACTAGCAAAGCAAAATGATCTTGTTTTTGTGCCTGGCCAAGAGATTGATGTTACTTTTAAAGGTAAAAGATTAGGGCACATCTTAGCATTATTTACTTATGATAAGATATCTTCTACAGACATATTTGATGTTGTTGATGATGCAAGATCGCAATCTGCCCTTCTTTCCTTCCCTCACCCTTTTGATACTGGCAGATATTTTAAGGGCTTTGATTATTTAATGAATAATGGACCAATCTCAAGGTTTGTTCCTGCAATGGAGACATTTAATTCAAGAGTATTAACAAGTAGAGCAAACGAGATAGCAAAAGAATTTGCACAAAAGCACGGTCTTATACAAACAGCAGGCTCTGATGCACATATGCCTTACGAGATAGGTAATGGCTATCTAATAGCAAAAGCACAAACAGAATTAGAACTTTTAAAAGAAATAAAGCTTGGCAGAGTTGTTGTTAATGGAGAACTTGCAGGGCTAGTTCCAAAGATTCACACACTTGGTGCATATCTAAAGATAGTAAAGGATAAGAATTTCAAATAGTTAGTATTTTTTTAATATCTATTTCTTTATTTAGATTATTGATGATCCCGTCAAGGTGCCCAGCACCTACAACAACAACTATGTTTTCTTCAGGGATCTTTTGAAGATTATAAGCAATAAACTCGTCTCTTTCATCAACAAGTATTTCTTTTAGTTTCTTGTGTCTTTTTGTAAATAATTTCATTATTTCTTCAATAATTTCGGATTTTTCTTCTTCTGTTTCTACTTCTGACATCAGTTTGTTTATGTCTATTTTTTTAAGTTCTTTTTTTGGAATAAATAGGCCACCAAACAAGAGATTCATTTTTTCTTTGAAGGTTAATCTTTTAAGTAGCTTTGAAAGAGTTATGTTAATGTCTCTATCCACAAGATATACCCTTGCACCAACAACTTTTGCTCCAGAGATTGCAGAAAGCATTTCTTCTCCTGGAGTGATATTGTATTTTTTAGCTATCTTTTTTTGTAGCCCGCCAAGTATGTAGCTTAGAAGAAAAACAGACTTGTGTTTTGTTTTAAAGATGTTTGAAAATTTAGGCTTTTTATTTTGTTCTTCTGGGTTCATTAGTGCATAAAGCCTATTGGCATCAAGTTCAACACAAACAGCAGTTGGTTTTTTGTCTAAGATAATCTCTTTAACCTGATCTCTGTTCTTTGCAGAAATATGTGCTGTGCCAATGATTGTGATGTGCTTATTATTAAAATCTAATTCTTTAATCATATTCTTTTCAAAAATATATAAAAGGCAAACATTTTAAATATATAATATATTATATTTATAGTAACAAAATATTAAAATCAAAAAATAGAGAAATGTGGTGTAAATAGATGTTTTTAAGAAAAGTATCTTTAGTTTTATTGATTTTAATATTTGTAAGTTCTTCTGTTTTTGCAACAGTACTTGAAATTGTAATACGTAGCGATAATAAATATGTGAATAGCGAAAGGTCTGTTTCTTTTAATGTAGCTGCAGACTCATATCCTGCTCTTTTGCATGTTTCTTCACTTAAAGATCCAGAAGGTATTGATTTTAATGTAGATGGCAGTAGTGGCTTTGTGATTATTTCTTTTTCTGCAAGTTCTGCATCAACATCAAGTGAAGGGATACCTACAATACCAGTGTATAATGATAGAATAGATGTTGTTACAATATCTGCGGTTGGTGATAGCATCTCTGACACTTTTACTGTTGATGCTGTAAGGCCGACAAATTCTGCTATAATTTCTATAAGTCCTGAAGGCCCTGATTCTGTACATGACAATTTTTATTCTGGACAAATAACAGTTGATTTTTCTGAAGGAGAAATCTCTGATGATGAAACTTATGTTGATAGGCACATTGTTTATTTAGTGCCAGTCTCAAAATTGAATAATTATAGTTCTGAATATACAAAAAAATATGAAGATACAAATACGACTAGGACAAGAGAGATTAATTCTGCCTCTGAAATTCCTGACGGCAATTATTATATAGTTGTTGATGCAAAAGATATTGCAGGAAATTATTCTGATCCTAGTGATGTGAAAAACACAAAAGTAAATGTTTATTTTGATAATACACCAGCAAGCATTTCTGAAGTTAAGATTGATAATATAAAGGTTGACTTTGTACCAAGAGAAAGATATTTATACACTGACAAAAATGTTTTTGATTTAAGAGTTACAATGAGTGATGATGCCGGGGTTGCTAGTGGGACAATGACAGTAACTTTACCTAATAATGTCTCGAAATCTGCTGGTTATGATTCTGGTTTTTTAATATCTAAAGAAATAATATCTGATGGATTAACTAATTACCAAGTACAAACAAGTCAAAAATATATGGTAAAAATCTTTGCAACAGATTATGTTTATAATGTCTATGAAGGAGATTTTAATATTATTGTGGATTTAACGCCACCAACAATTCCTAATAAAAACGAATTAACAATAGATGACTATAATAAGAGCGTAACTATTGCTTGGCAAAAGGACGCATCATCTGATAGTCTTTCAGGATTAAAAGAATATAGGGTTTACAAAAGCAATTCTGATTTCACAGAAATAACAAACCAAACACTAGTGTGTACAACAGGAACTAACATATATACTTGTAAAGATAATGATGTTGAAGATGTTGGGAAAAAGATATACTACGGGATAGTTGGCGTGGATAATGTTGGAAACATAAGTGATGCCAACATTCGGTATATTTCAACAGGGCCTGGTAATTGTACTGTTGAAATTAATAAAGGAGATGATTATACTAATAACCCAGTTGTAGAATTAAAAATCAAATATCCTGATGATGTTAATGGAATGGGGATTAGTTGTAATAATGGCAATCCAACAATAATAACTGTAGATGATGAGGCCACATTTAATTTAACTACTGGAACTGGCTGTTCATCAACAAATGGAGAAAAAACAATTTATGTTAAAGTAGTAAGCAAAAACGACCCCAAAAGATTTTCTGTTTGTTCTTCAGACATAATTTTTGATAATACTGCTCCAACAGTTCCTACTAACCTTGCTGCAACTTCACAAGCAGATGGTTCAGTAAAACTAACATGGACAGCATCTACTGAAAATCTAGAACCAAAGATCGTAAGATATAAGGTGTATTATTCAACATCAAGCAATTTAACTAATGCTGCAGAATATAAAGAATCAAATACTAATAGTTATATCTTCAGATCAAATCAAGATGTTAATCTTTATTTTAAAGTTAGTGCATTAGATTTAAGAAATAACGAATCAGCATTAAGTTCATCAGTTCAGGCAAACATAAGAAAAACAGGACCAAGGTTTGAAATAAAAGTTAATCCTTCAAATGATGTTAATGGAGATATTTATGTAAATTCTGGAACAAAAACAATTGAGTTCTTAAGTGATGAGACATTATTAGGTAATCCTCAAGTAAGCATAAAGAAAGCAAACAGCAATAATTTTATTGATGTTTTATCAACATATGATAATGTTACTAAGAAAGGGCAAGCAACAACAGTCTTTGTATCTTCAGGAACCAACATCATAAGAATAACAGGAACTAACACGAAAAATGAAAAAGCAACTTCTGAGTTAGAAGTTATAATGGATGGCACAGTTCCTGATTTTAATTTCACATATAAACTTGTAGAACCTACCTTTTATGAAATTGGATTATATAATCTGCCAGATGATGTTTTTAAAGTAGAATACTCAATAGATGATTTAAATGTTGTTTATTCTGTGAAACAAGCAAAAGATTATAATTTCAGCAAATATGATTTTTCAGAAACACCTGATGGCAACTATACAATGTATATTAATGTTTATGATAAAGCACTAAACAAAGCAACAAAGACATTTGCTTATGTTGTTGATCTTATTGATGAAGACAAAGTTGATTGTGATCTATTAAGAGGCGAGATTGTAAGTAAATTAGATGCACTAGAAGAAAAAATAGATTTGTTTAAGGCAATAAAAATTATTGATTCTGCACTTGAGCAAACAATAAATGATAAAAAAAACATATTATTTACTAAACGCTCAGAAGGAAATGACAAGTATTCTGAAAAAAATTATGTCTTAGCAAAAGAGGCTTATCAAATAACTTTAAACGAAATACAGGCAATTGCTGGTTTGTTGCCAGAAATAGAAATAATTAAATCAACAACTTTTCCAATAGTTTATGATGCAAATGCTTCAGTGTCCTTAGAAGAAATACTTGATCAAAATGTTTCTGTAAAAACAAAAGCACTTTATGATAGCAATATTATTCAAGTAGATAGAACTATAGAGACATTAAAAATCGCAACACAAAATTTCTTTTCAGTAAAGTTGATTATTAAAAATACAAGTGCTGTATCTAAAGAAATAACAATTGTGGAAAATATCCCAAAACAATTTGCAAATAATGTTTCTAATTTGATATTTAATAAAGAAGTAGAAATATTGGTAACAGATCCTGTAATAAAATATACTGTTGAGATACCACCAAATGGTAGTGAAGAGCTTATTTATAGGTCTCTAACTCCTGTAACAGCAGTTGATGTTGATAAAAAGTATAATGTTTTAACTAAAGAATTTAATACAAGAGTGCCATTAATTGTTGATGGCAATATCTCTTCTGAGCAATTAGATATTAAAAAGCCAATTAACTTGCAAATAATTATATATGCGGTAGTTGCTATTTTGTTAATAATAATTATTTTGCTAATAATTGGTGCAATTAATAATTATAAAAATAGGAAAATAGATATAAAACCTGATTCAAATAAGATGATGTATGATTATTTTGGTAAATATGAAAAAGAAACCAAAAAGGAAACTAAACAAGAGCCTTCAAAAATAGAAGACACTAAAAATCAAACAGAAGAACAAAAGAAAAAATCAGAATCAGATAAATTTAATGAAGATTACCAATATATTCTTTCTGCAATTAAAAGAAGATAAATAATGATAAGAGGATTAGAAACAAGAATAATAATTGTTGGGGCAGGACCTGCTGGTCTATATTGCGGTTACTTGATAAAAAGATTTAATCCAAATATTTTAGTGACCATTATAGAAAATGATAAAGAAGTAGGAATACCAAAAGCCTGTACAGGTCATATCTCTATTTTTGGTTTAAAGAAATTAAAATTAACTCCTTTTTTAGATATTGATAAATTGGTTGTTAATAGGATAAGAGGAGCAAACATACATGGTCCAAGCAAAGCAGAACTGCAATTTAGAACTAAAAAATTCCAAACGGTAGTTGTAGACAGAGTGATATTTGATAGAGAAATAGAAAAGCTTGCAAGAAACGTTGGAGTGGAAATATTGCTTGGTCATCAAGTAGTTAGTGTTCAAGATGGTTCTGTTGCAGTAAATATTATTGATGAAAATAGATTGATTTATTTGGATTATACATATCTAATTGGTGCAGATGGGCCAAACTCAATTGTCAGAAATGCATTTACTGAAAAGCCAAGCACTGAAGAATTTATATCAACATACCAGATTACAGCAAATGGTGATTTTACAAAAGACATGGTTGAATTATATTTTGGGGATTTTTCTAAAAATTTCTTTGCATGGATTGTCCCAGAAAGTTACACAATTGCAAGAATTGGAATTGGTGTGCCATTAGGTCAAAATCCAAAGCAGGCACTAGATGATTTTATTGCAAAGAGAAATATAAAATTAACAAATATAAAGTTTGATTGCTCAGGACAGATCCCAGTTTCCAAGCCAATAACTAATTATTATGAGAATAAAAAATTATTAATTGGTGATGCAGCTTGCTTTGTTAAAGCAACAAGTGGCGGGGGAATTATCTTTGGGCTAACAAGTGCAGAATGTGCAGCAAAAGCAATAACAGAAAGATTAAAGCACTTTAAAAAGCTTGAAAATTATAATAAGCATTTAAAACCAGTAATTAGAGAATTAAATATACATTATAAATTATACAAATATAAAAGCCAAAAAACAAATCTAGAATTTGATAATCTTCTTTTAAAGCTAAAAGATGCAGGCATAGAGGATTTTCTTAATAACAATGGGAATATAGATTATCCTAGTAATTTCATACCAAAGTTGGTATTCTATCCGAAATTTTTGGTGTTTTATAAGGAATTAATTGATTTAATAAAGTCAAAATAGCAAATTGTGTGTTTGTGTATTTTGTTTTATTCGCACTATTTCTTGGACAACCAATCCCAGGCCCAACCGACCGATATATATATATCGGTTTTAACTTATTTACAAAAAATATAATTAAATAACTCAAAATGGAGATGATTTAAAATGCCAAAAAAAGCAAGCACGTATAAATTAGTCAGAAAAAAGACAACAGGAACCATGAAGGGCAAGCTAAAAAAAGCACCTGTGACAAAAGAGAGGGAATTAACAAAAAGTTTGATAGAAACATTAAAAAAAGAGGCAAAAAGCAAAGGCGTTACATTAAAATCATTACTAACAGAAAAAGAAATAAAAACACTAACAGAACGTGCACGCAACAAAGCCTTTGAAACAGCAGGGAAAAAAAGTCAGAGTAACTAAAGCAGAACATGTAAAAAATGTATTATCTAACCTTTATAGTGAATCGGGGGAATATGGCGGTTGGCATCCCGACGAGGTACATGAGGATTTTAAAAAACAGATAAAATTAAGTGCAAATAAAAAATATGCAATTTTTAAAATTAAGGGGAAATCCAAAATGTTAGTTCTTCCTAAAGAAGAAGTACTTAAACTATTATTTGATAAAAGAATTTTTAAAGACCTTAGGATTTATTCATGGGATTTTGGTGAATTATTTAAAGATATGAAGTATAATAGTAGTCCAAAAGCAAAAGAATATTTTGACACTTTAATTAAGGCAGAAATAGGCGAGCTAACTGAATATAAAGAATGGTATGATGAGGGATTTAAATATTATAGCTCTGGAAGTAGATATGAGCGAGGAATGGCGATGCAAGTAAAAATATCTGAAAATATGATACAGGGTTTATCTAAAGCAGGTGTGCCTATAGAAAAATTAGAACCTTTTGTAAGTGAAAAACATGTTCCTATTGGATATATAGCAAATTTTTCAGAAATGTTGGTGAAAAATTATGGTTTTAATGAGTATATTTCTAAAATTGTGCCTGGAAAGTGTAAGAACTTAATGAGATTTGATAGCATTTATAATAGAGAAACCTTTAATAGTGGTATAAAAGGCGTGCTTGTAAAAATTAGAGATCCAAAGATCGCAATTGAAACAGCAAGTAAAGTTTTAACACTAACAGAAAGATCAGAGATTTGGAAAAAAGTTCCTCATCATAGAGGCTATGGGGAAAAAGAAATCCTGACTGACCTGCCAGTTTTTTGTGAAGTTTTAGGAAAAGGCGGTTTTTTTACAAGTAAACAACATGAAAAAGCAGCTGCAAGATTTCTTTTTGATGATATTAATTTTTTAAAAGAGAGTAACAGATCTAGTAGTGGTGGTTATGAATTTTTATCTAATAAAGAATTAAAACATGATACCTATAACTCGTATTTTGATGATTGGGATCATGTAGAGAATATTTCTCATTACTGGAGATATGGATTAAGGCCTTTATTAGAAAAAGGAACATTATCTAGAAAAAGACTATTAGAATTATTAGATGTGAGATGTGGTCCAGGAGAATCAGAAACAAAAACAAAATGGTTAAATCATTTAATTTTCTTTGAGGCCATAACTCCTGAACAGGTAAATCTTTACCAAAACTCGAAAAGAAAGTAAAAAAATCAAAAGAGAAGTTATTTCTCTTTTGTTATTTTTAATTCTATTTATAAAAATAACTGTTCATAAAATATATATTAATATACCGTTTTTTAGCCCGATGGTGTAGTGGCCAAGCATGCAAGGCTTTGAACCTTGCGACAGGAGTTCGAATCTCTTTCGGGCTAAACATGGGAGTGTAGCTTAGCCTGGTTAGAGCACCCGACTGATAATCGGGAGGTCGCAGGTTCGAATCCTGCCTCTCCCATATCCTCTTTAAAAGAATCTGAATATTATGATAAAGGACCTAGAGCAACTATTAAATAACGGGTATTATTATAGAGCTCAAAAGAAAAAAGAAACCGCAATATTAATAATACATGGTTTTGCTGCTTCTCCTATAGAGCAAAAGCCTCTTGCAGAATATCTAAAAGATGATTATGATATTTACGCACCAATTCTTCCTGGACATAAAACAAACATATTAGACTTTAGCAAACAAAAATATAAAAACTGGCTTTCTTTTTCTGAAAAAATATATGAAGAGCTATTAAAAGAATATTCTAAGGTAGTATTGTTAGGCTTTTCAATGGGCGGTACTATATGTCTGTATCTTTCAACAAAAAAAAGGCCACACAAGCTCATTACAATGTCAGCACCAATCAATTTTTTAGACCCTGACTTTGGAAAACTTATTTTAGCTGACTGGAAAAGAACAAACATAAGGCTTTCAACAATAATTTCTGAAATTAATGAGATTTCTAAAAAGCAATCACAAACCAAACGATCAACATCAGAAAAAATCAGAATGGTTATTAATAACATATATAGAAAAAGCAGAAAAGAATTTATTAAACTAAATAATGAATTATTAGAATATGAAGACACTTATAATGAGATATCGACAAGTGCAATTCAACAGATATTTGAATTAGTAAAATTTGTTAAAAAACAAATATCTAAGGTAAATGCAGACATACTTATAATCCACAGCAAAAAGGACTACCTAATACCTGTAAGTAACTCCAAAGAAATAATGCTGTCTGTATCTTCAAATAATGTTGAAAGATTTCTTTTAGAAGAATCTGGACATCAAGTTATGCTTGATGTAGAATATGAAAAGGTATTTAAGAAAATAAAAGAATTTCTATCTAGGGAAATATAATTACTTTGTTTTCTCATTAACAAAAGAAATGTTTGGTGTAATAATTTGTTTTTCTTTATCAAATCTTGCTGTGCCAATTATGTGATTTCCATAAACACAAGCAACAAAGCCAGAAGATAGCAGATTCTTGTTTTTTATGTCTTTAGTTGCAATTTCTTTTCCTGAAAAGTAAGTGTTTGTTTGGTTTCTTGTCAACTCTACAAAGTTTTGTTTTATTTGTTTTTTTGCAAAGCTTGAAAACCCAAGTGAGGAGGGTTTATAATCTTTGTAATTAGAGAAAATCTCTATCCCGAAAGAAATAGTAAAATTCTGTCTAATTTGATTTTCTATAATCTTTTGTGTTTCTCTTGTTTTATAAATAATTGAAACAGATTTTCCTGAAATAACAAAAAGATAATCTGCAAAAAAAGAACTATCAATGCCAAAGCGAGACTCTAAATAGTTTATTAGTTTTTTTCTTGTTTTTTCATCTAATTTTTTTGCCATAATTAATCCTTTCTAATCTTACAAATAAAAAAGCCCTCAATTCCACTTTTGTGTGGCCAAATCCTTATTGCTTTTTTTAGCTCATTATCAAAGTTTTTATGCTTGTATTTTGTTAACCCCTCATCATAATTAAGCCCTGTAATTCTTGTCTCTTGAACTTTTGCATTTTTATTTTTTTTAAGAAGAAAATCAATTACTTCTTCGTTTTCTTCAGGAGACAATGTACAAGTAGAATATACCAGCACGCCATTTGGCTTAAGCAAAGAAAAGGCATTAGCTATTAGCTTCTTTTGTAAATTAGATTTTGAGTTTACTTCTTTGTAAGACCAAGTTTTTAAGGAATCTGGTTTTTTCCTTATCATTCCTTCACAAGAGCATGGCGCATCTAGAAGTATTTTATCAAATTTAAAATTAAAATTAATTTTTGTAGCATCTCTACAAGTAATTATTGTGTTTCTTACACCTAGTCTTTTTAATGTGAATTTTAAGGTCTTAATTCTGGTTTTATCCACGTCGTTAGCAATAATTAATCCTTTGTTTTTCATTATTTGTGCTAAGATGCCTGTCTTGTTTCCGGGAGCAGCAGTCATATCTAAAACTATGTCTGTCTCTTTTGGATCAAGAACAAAAGCAGGGAGCATAGAAGATATCTCTTGCATTTGGAATAAGCCGATGTTTTGTTCAATGGTGTTACCAAGACCAGAAACAAGAGACCTAATAAAATAGGCATTATCTATATATTTTACTTTTTCTAAATTAAGCCCTTGTTCTTTAAGAAAAGAAGCATCTTTGGCTTTAAGAGTATTAATGATTAAAGATTTTGTAAGTCTGGTTTTACAGGAATCCAAGAAAATAAGCACTTCTTGGTCTCCAAGTATCCATTTGTATTTTTCTGTAAATTCTTTAGGTAAATACACTTCCCCCATAGATATGTTAGTTAAGAAATACATTTAAAACAAGGCATTTTTTGGCCAACCAATAAGATATATAAATCTAATGTATCCATAATTTTTATATAAAAACTTTTTTTAAAAAATGATGAATATGTTAGTGTATATGGTAGCAAAAAATGAGGAACAAGACTATAACCTTGATGACTTTGATTACGATGGCGACGAATGCATAATGGAAGAAAAAGAAGATATCGATACAGAATACACTCCAGATGACTTTGATGACGAAGATGAAGAAGAGTACGATAGTGATCAAGACTATAGTGATGACTAAAACAATTTTTTTAAAAAAACACAAAAGGTGGAATAAAAAATGTATGTAATAACCAATGACTTAGAAGGTCAAGTCTTAAAGATAGATGACTACGATGAAGAAAACTATGAAGACTTTGATGAAGACGAAGACTATGAAGAAAGCGAAGAAGACGAAGACCTTGAAGAAGATTATGATGATTTTGAAGATGAAGAATAGATAGGCTATTCTCTTAATTTCTATTTCTATATTTACTTTTTTTATGTTAAAAAATACATATTTAAAGGCTTCTATACCTATATATATTATATATTAAATACAATTTTTATAACAAAAAAGAGGGGTTTAAAAATGAGCGAAAATGATTTAGAAAACCAAGAAATAAAATCTGTTGAAGAAGAAATTAAAGATGCTGTTGAAGATGAAGGAGTAGAACTTGATGATGAAAAATTACCTTTTCCAAATGCTACTGTTGTTAGATTAATGAGAAAGAATTTAGATAAGCACAAGCAAATAAAAGGGATAGTAAAAAAAGAAATGAATCTTTTTCTTGGCAGAATTGTAGAAACTGTTTGTAAGAAAATGAATAGCTACGAATATACTTCTGTGGATTATGGCATGTTTAAGCAAGCAATAGAAACTTTTGAAAATATTCAATCTATTGAACTTGAAAAAATTAGAATTATTAAAAACTTAGAAAAGATAAAAGCAGAATGTGATATTTTGATAGATGATGTAGAACGAAAATTCCATCAATAAAATTAGAAGGTGAAAGAGTATGGGTAATGAAAGTCAAAATACTGTGTTTTTACCTGAAGGCTCTAAAAGAGAAAGAGGTAAAGACGCTCAAAGAATGAACATAATGGTTGCTAAAGCTGTAAGTAATGCTGTCAAATCAACACTTGGCCCTAGAGGAATGGACAAGATGCTAGTTGATGAGTTGGGGAATGTCACAATCAGCAATGACGGTGCAACAATTCTTAAAGAAATGGCAATAGAACACCCAATAGGAAAGATGCTAGTAGAACTTGCAAAAAACCAAGATGATGAAGTAGGGGACGGAACAACAAGTGCTGTTGTTATTGCAGGTGGCCTTGTAGCAAAAGCTGAGAACCTTTTAGATGAAAATGTACATCCATCAATAATAATTAAAGGCTATAAGATGGCTTCAGAAAAAGCAGTTGAGTATTTTAATGAAATTTCAGAGAAGGTTGCAATCAATGATAAGCAAGAACTTCTAGATATTGCAAAAACCTCAATGACTGGTAAGGCATCAGAATATAGCTCAAATCTTGGTAACATTGTTCTTGAAGCAACTCTAAAGATTTCAAAATCAAATAAAGAAATAGACAGAGACCAAATCAAGATTGAACAAAAGATTGGGGGTAGCCTTTCTGATACAAAGTTAATAGACGGTATTGTTCTTGATAAAGAGATTGTTCACTCAGAGATGCCAAGAAGCGTAAAGAATGCAAAAATCTTATTATTAAGTTCTGCTCTTGAAGTAAAAGAGCCAGAGACAGAAGCAAAGATACAGATAACTTCTCCTGATCAGCTACAGGCATTTATTGATGAAGAAGAACATTATCTTAAAGCAATGGTTGATAGAATAGAAGCAACTGGTGCTAATGTTGTTCTTTGTCAGAAAGGGATAGATGATCTTGCTCAGCATTATCTTGCGAAAGCAGGAATAACTGCTATTAGAAGAGTAAGACAAACAGATATTGAAAGAATTGCAAAAGCCACAGGCGGAAAGATTGTCTCAAGAATAAAAGATGTTACAACTAAAGACCTTGGAACAGCAGAACATGTGTATGATAAAAAAATAGCAGGCGACTACATGTTGTTTATTGAAAAATGTCCAAACCCAGGGTATGTTACAATATTACTTAGAGGAACATCTGAGCAAGTTTTAGCAGAAACTGAGAGAACATTAACAGATGCTATAGGTGCTGTAATATCTACAATCAAGACTGGCAAGTTTGTTGCAGCAGGTGGTGCTTCAGAAATAGAAGTTGCTTTAAGATTGAAAAACTTTGCAAAGACTGTAGGTGGAAGAGAGCAATTAGCAATAGAGGCATTTGCTGATGTTCTTGAAATCATTCCAAAGACCTTGGCAGAAAGTGCTGGTTTAGATGCAATTGATACAATTGTCTTTTTAAGAAGCAAGCATCAAGACCCTGCAAACAAAGCACTAGGAATAGACGTTGTTAATGGCATTGTAGCAGACATGAAGAAGAAAAAGGTAATTGAGCCAATAGCTGTTAAGACACAAGCAGTGACATCTGCTACAGAGGTTGCAGAGATGATTCTAAGGATTGACGATATCATTGCTGGTCAATCTAATAGACCAAGGACTCCACCAATGGGAATGGGCGGAATGCCTGGCGGAATGGGCGAAATGTAATTTCAACCTTTTCCTTTTTTTCTATTTTTTAATTTTTTATATTTTGCACTAATTCTCGGACAACATCGTAATCCGCACAAATCGATTATAAAATATAATAACAGTGGTATTTACTAATGACCACAAAACCCTGTTAGTTGTCATTAGTAATGACAGCTTTTATAAAGGAAAATAAAGATATTTTAATAGAAGCCAAATATAATCAAGAAATAAAAGATAAGCAAAAATTATAACTCCTAAAACTCGTTATTTTTCCTTTTTCTTTCAAACATAAGGTTTTTAAATAACTTCTAAACTAAGATATATAACAAAACCATAACCTTGATTAGAGATGATATTAGAAAAAATAAGAGACATAAAGCACTATCAAAAGAAAGTGGATATTGTAGCAAAGGTTATAGACAAGACTAATGTCCGAGAAGTTGTTTCCAAACTTGATGAAACACGACACAAGGTTTGTGAAGTCCTAATAGGCGACGAAACAGGAACAATCTATCTTACAATGTGGGATGATGCTATTTCTAAAATAGAGATTGGTAAAACCTATATCTTTAGAAACCTATTTTCTTCTGAGTTTCAAAAATCAATGAGGCTAAACATTGGAAGATTTGGAGAGTTCGAGGAAACGGACAAACAAATAGATGTGAACTTGGATAATTTCAGATCTCAAGTGCATTAAAATAACCTTTAAATATATTTCTACAGCTATATTACTTAATAGACCGCAAAATTTCTAATTTGCCTAAGTTTATTGGGAGTATAGCTCAGCCTGGTCAGAGCAGTGGTCTTATACACCAAAGGTCGCAGGTTCGAATCCTGCTTCTCCCACCTTTGGAAAAACCTTGTTTTTTTAATTAAATATCTTTAAAAACATATTTATAATCTATTTTTCTATGATACTTAAAGATACAAAAAAGATATTCCTATGGATATTTGGATTAATCTTTAGTGGTATTGTTTATTTTATATTAAAAAACAACTATATCTTTGATACTTCAAAACACCCTTATATTCCTTTAGCAATATCTCTTGTAGTCTTTCTTTTGTTTTTTGGAGTTGGTATTTTTGTATCCCAGATATCAAATATCTTCTACTTGGTTCTTTCTAAAAGCAAAGACCTAAATGAAGTTCAAAAAATTGCAAGAGACGAACAGAAAGAAAAACAGCTTAAACAAATAACCAAAAATATTAGAAGAATCGTAAACTATATTTTATTTAAAAATTATTCTAAGGAATCAATCAAAGCACTATCAGATTATATAGGCCTGGATTCTGAAGCAACTGAAAGATTAATAAAAATAATAAAAGAAACCACCAAAATAAGGTTTGTCTATTGGATAATTGGTATTATTTTGTCAAGCTTAAATATGGTTTTGATTTATAGTCTTGATATATTTGTATTTTTAAGAACTCCAATGATTATTCCAGTAACAGTTTCTTTAGTAATTTATATGTTGTTCTTTGTTGAAGGGTTTTTGATATTAAGACTGCCAAAGCATGTCTATCTTGATGTTTTGAAAATTACAGAAAAATCAAAAGAAGAAAGAAAATATGCTTTAGAGAAAAACAAAGAAGAATTAAATAAGAAAGAAAGCATACAAAAAAAATCAATACAAAATATCAGAAACACAATCAAATATTTGATAGAGATTGGAGCTAATAGAGACTGGATACTTGATTTGTTAGTAAGTAATGGCTTTAGTAAAGAAGTTGCTCAAGACATTATGTTTGATATTATTAAAGAAGGCATAAAAGAAAAAGAACTATACAAAGCAGAAATAAGAGAAATAAAAAACATGCAAAAAACAAAAGAATTGTTTGTTAAGAAAATGCTTGAAGATTTTAATAATTTAAGAAAAATATATCAAGAGGTAAGCTATCTAAAAAACTTTGTTTCTAATCTTGAAGACAAAGAGGTAAAAGTGGATAGCTTTAGAGAAAAACAAGTAAGCTATAAAACATTTGATATTCCAAACATTAAACAAACAGAAGAGATGTCTGCAAGTATTAATGAGATGAAGAAAAGAAGAGATTATGCAAATATTCCTGTAGATGCCACTAATGGATCCAGAATAACTGCCCAAGAAGCAATGGCTAGCCTTCCTAAAAACGAATCTTCAAATCAAGATATTAATTTTTTATATGTTTTAATAAGGCCATATGCTAACAAATATACAAGAGAAGAACTACAAAGTATGATGCTATCTCTTGGTTATTCTGTTGCGATGATTGACGATGTTTTGATATTATTAGAGCAAAACGGAATAGACTTCAAACAGGATGAAAAAGGAGTATTTACTTTTGTTGGTAACATTATTGATAAGGCATCAAAGAAATAGCCTAAATTGCCTTATTTTAAAAACTTATTCTATCTAAAATATATTATTATCTAATATATAAAATTGATTTAATTATGTCTGAACAATTTTCAAACAAAACAGAACTGGAAATTAAAGAATATTGGGAAGCAAAAGGCATTCCAGAAAAGGTAAGAGCAAAGAAAGGCAAAAACAACTATTACTTTATAGATGGGCCACCTTATGCATCAGGAAGTCTACATCTTGGAACAGCAATGAACAGAATCCTTAAAGATTTAATCATAAGATACAGACGAATGTCTGGATATACTGTCCTTGATACACCTGGCTTTGATACTCATGGTGTTCCAATCGAAGCAAAGGTGCAAAAGGCATATAACCTAAAATCAAAAGAAGATATTGAAAAGTTTGGAATTGAAAATTTCACAAAAGAATGTTATAAGTTTGCAACAGAACATATTGATGACATGTCAAAGGAAATTTATAATCTTGGGCAATGGATGGATTTTAAGAGGCCTTACAGAACCCTTGACAAATCGTATATGGAGACAGGGTGGTGGGTTTTTAAGAAAGCTACAGATAAAGGCCTTTTATATCATGACAAATACCCTGTGCATGTCTGTCCATCTTGTGGAACAGCAGTTTCTTTTAATGAGATTGAACATAAGGACTTAACAGACACTTCTATTTATGTTAAAATGAAATCATTGGATATGCCTGATACCTATTATGTTATCTGGACAACAACTCCTTGGACATTACCTGCAAATCTAGGAATAATGGTGCATCCAAGTTATACTTATGTTGAATTAATTTATAATAATGAGAAATATATAGTAGCAGAAGAGCTTGTTGAAAAGATTACAAGAGAACTTGGCTGGTATGATTACGATCTTGGAAAAAAATATAAGGGCGAAGAGCTTGCTGGAAAAAAATATGAGTCCATCTTAGGAGAATGGCTAGAAAATCTTGAAGAGCTAAAGAAAGATTGTTATAAGGTTGTGTTATCTCCAAGGTATGTGCATCTTGAAGAAGGAACAGGCCTTGTACATTGTGCACCAGGGCATGGTAGAGAGGACTATGTTGTTGGTAAAGAAAATAATCTTCCTGCATATTGTCCAGTTACTGTTGAAGGTGTTTATGATTCTTCTATGAAAATGTTTAAGGGCGAAAAAGTAAAAGCACTTGATCCTAAAATTATTGAATATTTGGAAGATAAACAAGCAATACTTGGAAAGCGCCCAATAACACATGCATACCCTACTTGTTGGAGATGTGTTTCGCCTCTTTTGCAGGTTGCTCTCCCACAATGGTTTTTAAGAATTGAACCAATGAAGGAAAGACTAAGAGAGATTAATCAAAAAGAAGTGACTTGGTATCCTGATTGGGCAAAAGAAAGATTTGATAATTGGCTTGATTCTTTGTCTGATTGGCCAATTTCAAGAGCAAGATATTGGGGAACACCAATACCTATCTGGCAATGTGAAAAATGTAAGGAGATTGAGGTGTTTGGGTCTTTAGAGGAATTAAAAACAAAAGTTCCTGATTTAGATGTAAATATGGATCTTCATAAGCCAGGAATTGATAATATCACATATGCTTGTAAATGTGGAGGTACAAAAAAAAGAATACCTGAAATCTTTGATGTTTGGTTTGATTCTGGAATTGCTTCTTTTGCAAGCTTAGGTTATCCAAGGCAAAAAGAAAAATTTAATGAGTTCTGGCCACCAGACATTAATCTTGAAGGCTCTGACCAGATAAGGGGTTGGTGGAATTCTCAGATGCTTACTTCTGCAATATGTTTTGATAAGGCGCCTTATAAGTTTGTTGCTCTTCATGGAATGGTTCTTGCAGTTGATAAAAGAAAATTATCAAAGTCATTGGGTAATGACAGGCCACTTTCACAAAGGTTTTCTGAATTATCAATTGATTACTATAGATATTATTTTGCAAGAGAATACAATGGAATGGATGTAATAATTGATGAAAAGAAATTTGCAGATATCAAAAGAGTGTTTAATCTTCTTGAAAATATTTATTCGTTGATGGCATTATTGGATGATAAACAAAAGTTTAATCCATCAATTGATAATGATAATCTAGAGATAGAAGACAAATGGATCCTTTCTAAGTATAATAACTTGGTTGATAGCTATCACAAGAACTATCAAGGCTGTAACTTTTCTAAAGCCACTCTTGATTTGGAAAAATTTATTTTAGAAGACTTTAGTAGGACATACCTAAAGCTAATTAAGAAGAGAGAAACAAAGAACAATGTTTTAAGCCACATCTTTTCTGGTTTGTTATTGCTTTTGTCTCCAGCCACTCCACATTTAAGCGAACATCTTTTCTTAAAGTTTAAAGATAGAAAAGAAACAATACACCTAGAGGAATTACCTGTGGCAAATGCAAAGCTAATAGATAAAGAACTAGAGGAAAACTTTGATATTGCTCTTTCAATTGTGCAAGAAGCACTTGCTGCAAGAGAGAGAACAAAGAAAAGACTAAGATGGGTTCTTCCAAGGCTTGTAGTTGTTTCTCCTGATGCTGAGAAACTTTCTGGTGTAAAAGAGATTGTTTCAAACATGGCAAATGTTAAAGAAGTACAACTTCTGACAACTGTACCAAAAGGAAACTTTGAGGAAGGAAAGATTTCAGAAAATCTTTTAATCTATCTTGACAATGATCTTCCATTGGGTCTAGAAGATGAATGGGAACTAAGCGAGTTAACAAGAGCAATACAGGCAGAGAGAAAGAAAAACAACCTTGTTCCAAGCCAGGTAGTAACTCTAAACATTGCTTGTAGTGATGAAGAGTTTATAAAAAATAAAAAAGAAGCAATTGAAACTGCAACTGCTACCAAGCTTTCTATTGTTCCATTTGATTCCAGCAATCCAAAAAAGCAAAAGCTAATAGAAAGAGAGGTTTGTTTCTCTTTTTCTTTCTGATTTTTGTTAAAAAGTATTTGTTCACTCTCAGTGAACAAAAAACCCTTATTTTGTGCACTGGCAATGCACAATTTTAGAAAGGGAAAATTTCGTACAAATTCTTGGACAACCGATCCCTCCGCCCGACCGATATATATATATCGGTTTTAATTTATTTACAAAAAACATAATTAAATAACTTAAAAAGGAGATGAAAGCAATATGAAAAAAGACGATAAAAAAATAATTGTTTGGGCAATAGTTGCTTTAGTTGTTGGTGTGCTTTTAGGTTTACTAATTACTAATTTAGCAACAACAGGAGAAGCAAAATACAGTCTAAGAAGTAGAAATCCAGAAAAATGGACTTTAGGAAGAAACGATAGTGTTGCTTTAAAACCAAACACTGAAATACGAACAACTGATGGTCGATTAATGGCTACAGTAAATGAAAATAAAGAAGTTAAATTCAATACAAAAATAGGAAAAGTAACTGACAATCCAGATGGAGGAGTAACATATGATTTATATGTTGATGGTACAGGCGGAGGCGGAGCAAGTGTAAATCTGGGTTGTTCTTGTCAGATTGAAAATTTTAGTGGTGACTGTAAAGATCATTTTAGTTCATCATGTAGTGATACATATAATTATTATGGCGACTTTTCTTGTACCCCCGCTCGGTGCTGTAATTTATGTATGATCAGTATTAGAATTAATGGGGGATCTATAGAAGTTTATAGTTTTGCTAATCATACAAACTGAGATTTAAAAAACTATGAATTTTTTCTTTTTCTTTTTTTAAATTTTTAATTTTACAATTTCTAATTTTCGTTCTCTTTTATAAGCTTTTCTTATCTTATGTTACTTATGATATACAAAATAGTCTTAGAGAATTCTGATTTTAAGTCAAGGTTTTGTATAGTAATCAATAACTTTAATGGCCAGTAAGGCCAACACTATATTTATTTGCATAGCTAACTTGTGTTTCTTGACATAAGTGTTTTGTTTTTAATATATTTGTTTATTATTAATAATTAAAGGATGTGAAAAAATATGAAATATTATTCAGTTAAAGAAGCTTTAGATAAAAAGGAAGGAGATGTTTCCTTAAGAGGATGGGTATATAGAATTAGAGGCCAAAAAGATAATATCTTTATAACAATAAGAGACGAAACAGGAATCATACAGTTGGTTGCTTCAAAAGAAAAACTAAAAGAAGAAGAGTTTATAACTGCAAAAGCCCTAGGAATAGAATCTTCAATAATAGTTCATGGAAAAATAAGAAAAGAAGAAAGATCTCCTCAAGGCTATGAAGTGGATATTGATTCAATAGAACTTGTAGGAAAATCAGACAACTATCCTATCTCAAAAGACTTCTCAGAAGAGTTTCTTCTAGATGTCAGACATCTCTGGCTTAGAAGCAGAAAGATGACTGCTATTCTTAAAATAAGATCAACAATATTTGGTGCAATACATGAATATTTTAGAAAAGAAGGATTTTACGAGTATCAATCGCCAATCTTACAATCTGTTCAATGTGAAGGGGGCTCTTCTCTTTTCAAAGTTGATTACTTTGAAGAGAAAGGAGTTTTCTTGGCTCAGACATGGCAACTTTATGCTGAGCCTGCTATCTTTTCTCTAGGAAAGATCTACACGATTGCTCCATCTTTTAGAGCAGAAAAATCAAAAACCTCAAGACACCTAACAGAATTCTGGCATGCAGAGATGGAGGGTGCATGGATCGATTTTGAGCAATTGCAAGATTATGGAGAAGGCCTAATCAAGCATGTGATTAAAACAGTTCTTGAAAAACACAAAGAAGATCTTCAAATCTTAAAAAGGGATATTAAATCTTTAGAAACTGCAATCTCAAAGCCATTTATTAGAATGACATATACTGAGGTCTTAAATCTTCTTAAAGAAAAAGCAGATATGGAAATAGAATGGGGAAAAGACCTAAGAACTATTGAAGAAGACAAGCTAAGTAAAATGCATGACACTTTTACAATAGTTACAAGATATCCTAAAGCAGTTAAGGCCTTTTACATGAAAGAAGACCCAAAAGATCCAAATGTTGTTCTTGGCTTTGATTGTATAGGCCCTGAAGGTTATGGAGAGATTATTGGTGCAAGTGAGAGAGAGCCAGATTTAGAGAAGATAAAGAAAAGGCTATCAGACGATGGAGAAGATCCAAAACAATATGAGTTTTATCTAGATACTAGAAGATATGGGTCTGTTCCACATGCTGGTTTTGGCCTAGGTGTAGAGCGTCTTATAGCTTACATAACTGGTGTTGACAACATAAAAGACACAATACCATTTCCAAGAACAATGGTTAGATATAAGCCATAACTAACATTTTTCTTTTTCTTTTGTTTTAATGGTTTAAAGATAACCATCTTTTATCTATAAATTATATATTACAATTTTAGTTTTTGTAATTTTAGTACAATAAACTTCTTAAAAGATTACTTTTTAAATAATGTGTTTTATATATATTTTTATAAAAACAAAAAAGGTGGTTTTTTTGAGATTAAAAAATATTTTATCAATATTTATTATAATGGCATTTGTATTTCCGTTAATTAATGCAGATGTAACAATTCCAACTAGAACAAAAGTATATTTAGAACAAGATGGAATAGAGGTAGATTCTCAAATTGAAATTGAAATAAATGGATATGGATATAGTTATCCACCTGGCCCAAAGGTTTTTAAGGAGCAAGGAACATACACTCCAGAAAAGATAAAATCAATAAAAATAAACTATACAAAACCAGGGGAAATTATTTATGATCCATATTATATGAATTACAGACATTTTGATTACTGGGAAATAAAAGGCAAAACAAAAACAGGTCAAGAATTCATAATTAAAGATATAAGTAAATTTTCAGAAATTATTAATTGTGAAAATAACCCTGTAGTTGAAAAAAAAGGAAAATATTATCGTTATAAAGATTATAAAAAAGTAATAGCCTGTTCTGAACAAGATGAGAATTCAAGATCAGCAGATCTTAGAAAATATTGTGAAGATTTTTATGCAGTTGCTGGAAGATGTACATTTAAAACTTATAATGAAATAATTGGAGCTCCATTAGATATGGATTCAGAAGAATGTAAACCCTTTTTTGTAGAGGTTAATAAAGAAGAAGTAACTGATGATAAAAATCACTCATTAGAAAGATTTTGTGAGATTAGAATTGATTTAAAATCTGCAGATTGGGGAAATGATGTAAATCCCTATTATGAAAACAAAAAAGAAACTACATTAACAGAGGAACCTGACAATAATAATTCAGTAGTTGTAAATCCTGAAACAAATACAAATAAAACAGAAAAAGACACAAACCAGAGTAATAAAATAAGATCTAATCATACAGAAAATAATAATGTTCAAAAAAGAAGCATATTCAGATCAATTGGTTGTTTTTTCAAGGGATTATTTGGTAAGGGCTGTTAAATATGCTTTATGAAACACAGTTCCTTCTTTCTCTTCTTATTACTGTTGTTATTGAAGTAATTGTTGTGTTTTTAATATCTAAATTTGTTTTTAAATATAATTTAAAAGAGCAAACAAATCTAATGATTGTTTGTGTTTTTGCATCTGCATTAACATTACCATATTTATGGTTTGTTATACCGCCATATATTGTAGCTAATTATTATTTGATTGTAGGGGAATTATTTGTAGTAGTTATAGAAATTATAATATACAAATTATTTACAAAAGCAAATTGGTTGCAAGCAATAGTTATCTCAGTTGTGGCTAATGTTATGTCTTTTTTATTAGGATTATTTATCTATTGAAAGAATTTTGATCTTGTGAACTATTTTTAAACATTATGATTATTCATATAATTATATAAATTAAAAAAGGTGATAATTGTGCCAACAATAGTTGCTATTAAAAAACCATTAATAAAGCCAAAGGCAGTAAAGCCATTATATATAAAAGAAAAAGTAACAAAAGTAACAACTGCAAAAACATCTAAAAGGCCAGCAAGAAGAGTAAGCTTGGCAAATGAAATTTCTAGCTTTCAAGGGGGAGTAAATAAATTACCAAAAAGCCAACAAAAAATTGCAACAAGAAATCTAATGCAAAAATTAGAAGCAAGACAAAGATATATTCAAACAAATATTGAAAAAATAAATAGAAATTTAAACAGGTATAGGTTCCAAAGAGAAAATATTGAATTTTTAAAAAGATCTAGATTACAAGAATTACAACGAACAAATAAAAACCAATATAAAATATGGGATTTAGCAGAAAAAAACCTTGTGGCAGGACAAAGACCAGCAGATCTTTTAAGAGCAGGATATACTGTTAGTGAAGTTGCTGCAGGTGTTTTTAAACTTAAAACAAAAAAATAAAATGAACAAAGCAATCTGTTATGCAAACTTGACATTAAGTCATAAGAAACACCCTTTGCAGTTTACTGTTGGTCTGGGCTTTAAAGGCAAGTTGATTAATGGCAGAGTCAAAGGGATAGATCTAAACAAAGAAAGAAAAGCTTTAGAAGATTTCAATTTTAAGATTAGAGACAAAGAACTTTTTGTTTTGATTAAAGGCTACAAGGGAATGGAATCCCTTGCTAATTTCTATTTTAAAGAATTAAAAAATAAAAAAATTGATTTTATTATAATTAAGGAAAACAATACAGAAGAAATAATTATTGAAAAATAAAATCATTCATAATGCCAAGTAGTTCCTGTCTGGGTATCACTTAGTATTACTCCTTTTTTTTCTAAATTTAATCTGATTTGATCAGATTCTTCCCATTTTTTGTTTTTTCTTAATTCGTTTCTTTTCTGGATTAATTCTTCAATTTCTGCTTTTTGTATTTTGTTTTTGTCTTTTGGTGCGCTTTGTTCAAAATTAAAGACCTTAAATACAAGGTTTACTTTATGTAAGAAATCTAAGATTTTATGTGATTCTTCTTCTGTCAATTTTTGTAAATCCATTAGCTTGTTTGCTTCTTTGACTAGAAACCAAATGCTTGCCCAAGCTGAAGGAGTATTAAGATCATCATTCATTGCATTCTTGAAATTTTCAATAGTATTTTCAATAATTTCTTTTCCAAAATTAGTGTCTTTTTGATAATTTATTGCTTGTAGCCTTTTTATGAATTTGTTAAGCCTATCAACCGCTGCTTCTGAATCCTCAATTGCCTTTTCAGTATAGTTTTGAGGTTTTCTGTAATTTCCTGAAGAGAAAAGATATCTTAAAGATTCTGCTGAGTGTTTTTTAAGAAAATCTTCAATAGTAATAAAATTACCAAGAGATTTGCCCATCTTCTTTCCATCAACCATGAGCATTGCTGTATGCACCCAATAGTTTACAACATCGTGTCCATAATACCCGTAGTTTTGTGCAATCTCGTTTTGATGGTGTGGGAAAAGATGTTCTATTCCTCCGCCATGTATATCAAACTTTTCTCCTAAATATTTTGTGCCCATAACAGAACACTCAAGATGCCAACCAGGATAGCCCTCTCCCCAAGGCGATGGCCATTTTAGTATGTGTTCTGGCTTTGCTTTTATCCATAAAGCAAAATCTCCGATATTTTTTTTATTTGGGTCATTTTCAAATCTTGTGTTTTTCTCTAGTTCTTCAAGATTTTTGTTAGCGAATTTTCCATAATCTTTGAATTTAGAAATATCATAATATACATTTCCGTTTACTTCGTATGCAATCCCTGTCTTTAACATTTTTTTAATCCATTCTTGCATCTCGATAATATGAGCAGAAGCTGTTGGCTCTAGATTTGGCCTTGAAATCTTTAAAGCATCAAAATATTTCCACATTCTATGCGAATAATTATAGACTAGTTCCATTGGGTGAACTTTTCTTTCGCTAGCCCTTTTCTGTATCTTGTCTTCGCCAGTATCTGATAGGCCATCATCTGTCAGATGTCCAACATCAGTTATGTTTCTAACATAAAGTATGTCATAATCTAGAAAATACCTAAAATAATTTACAAGAATGTCATAATTAATATATGAAAAAGCATGCCCTAAATGAACATCATCATAAATAGTAACACCACACACATATATCTTTAATTGGTTAGGATTAACAGATTTGAAGATTTCTTTTTTCTTAGTTGCGGTATTATATAATTTGATTGCCATAATATACTTTAAATAATATAGTTATTAAAAATATATCTTAATTAGATATATTTATGGTTAAAGCAAAAATATGTCTTGGAATAGAAAGCACAGCTCACACCCTTGGAGTTGGAATAATTGACTCTAATGGCAAGATACTAGCAAATTGTAAAAGGCAATTTGTAGCAAAGCCTGGTAGTAATACAGGACTTAAGCCATTTGATGTTTCTGTTCACCATTATGCTTGTGCAGTTGATGTTGTTAAAGAAGCATTATCTGAAGCAAAACTAAAGATGAAAGATATTGATGTAGTTTCTTTTTCACAAGGCCCTGGCCTAGCACCTTGTCTTTCTGTTTCTGCAACATTAGCAAGAGCATTAGCAGACAAATATAATAAGCCAATAATTGGTGTTAATCATTGTGTAAGCCATATTGAGATAGGTAAAACAATTTTAAAATGTAAAGATCCTTTGGTGATTTATACATCAGGAGCAAACACTCAAATTATTGCAAAAGATAATGGATATTATAAGGTAATTGGAGAAACTCTTGATATAGGCATTGGTAATCTTTTTGATTCTTTTGCAAGAGACATGGGTTATGGTTTTCCTGGAGGGCCTGTGCTTGATAAAATATATATGGAAAACAAGGAAAGGAACTATATTGATCTCCCCTATTCAGTAAAAGGAATGGATTTGGCATTCTCTGGGCTTCAAACAGCTGCAAGAAAAAAGATAGCAACAGAAAAAAAAGAAGATCTTGTTTATTCTTTTATGCATACAGCTTATGCCATGCTATTAGAGGTGACAGATAGGGCATTATCTTACACAAAGAAAAAAGAAGTGATAGTGATAGGTGGAGTTGCAGCAAGTTCGGCCTTAAAAGAAATGCTTGAAAAGCTTTGTAAACAAAACAAAATAAAACTTTATATTCCGCCAAGCATTGTTTGTCTTGATAATGGTCTTTTGATAGCAGATCTTGGAATCAAGCATTTTATTCACACCTATAAAGGCAAAGGCGGAATGAAATTACAAGAAACCCTAATCAACCCTAAGTTTAGAACAGACCAAGTAAAGATTGATTGGTGAAAATATGGCAAATAGAGACATAGTTTATAATTTTTTAAAAAGAAGATTCAATGAAAATGAATCTGAATTAAAATATGGTGTATTTCCAGATAAGTATTTTAACCAAGACATAGATTCAGCAAAATCAAAATTATCAAAGATAGGAATAAAAGAACAAGAAGAAATTGTGAGAATTGTTGAAAAATTTAGTGCTAACCAACTATCTGCCGTTCTTGAAAATATAAGATTTAATTTGGCACACCAAAGAGAATTTAATAGTCTTTTAAGAGATACAAGAGATATACAAAAAGGCAGGTTTCTTAAAAAACCAAGAGGGAAAGCAAACCCAGAGAAGTGTATTACATCGTATATTGGTTTTATGAGAGCACTAAAGGAAGATACACTATATACTGCAAAATTAAATATTGATGGCAAATTAAAAAGAGTGTTTATTAAAACACCTGTTGGTAGTTCTAAATCACAAGATTTAGACTATGGATTTTCAAGACTTGCAATAGACCCCGAAACTCTTAATATTTATTCTTTTATAAATCAAAAGGATGGTAAAATAAACAAAACAAAAGTAAGAAAAGTTTATTCAAAAATAGATTTAGATCGTGAGGCTTTAGAATATCCTAACGATATATTTGTAAATATGGCTAAAGAAAATTATGTAAATTTCAGAAAAGTGCTTTTAAATAAACTTGATGCTGTATATGGCATTGAAAGAATAGTTGATACTTATTTAAGAATGGGCGGAAAGATTGACCCAAAGAAATATAAAAACAAAGCATTTAAAGAAGAACTAATAAGGCATCTTGAAGGAAGATTTGGGACTAATAAATTGCTTGAATGGGCCTCAAAAATCAAAAATCCAAAAGAAGCAGCAAAATTAAAGCTTGAAATATTAGAAAATCTAGGGAAATATCATGGAAAAGAATATAGGGCGCATTATAGTAAGGAATACAATAGTAATCGCAAAAGACTACAAAAACGGAAATTAAGACGAGTTGTGCCAAAAAGAGCTATAAAACGGCCAATGTAAAGAAATCTATTTTTAAACTTATTTGTCTTATTTTTATTAAGGAAAAATATATTAAACTTAAAAAAGGAGTGAAAGGTCATGAAAGCAAAATTTCATATAGTAAAAAAAGTAGCAGATATGGAGCGTCCAAAAAATAATACCAAAATAGAGAAAGATATAGAAGTAGATGTTAATGAGCAATTTGAGTTAGAGGGTGGCATTTATGTATTTAAATTACTAGCAGCTAGATCAAATGGTGCACAAATAGAATATGATAGACATTACGCAGTTATGAACGAGCATAGAGGCTATGAATTTAATACAATATTTTATATAGGAGAACCAAAGATTGTTACTTCTATGTGGGGTAAGAACCAAATAACCTACACCATAACATATAATGGTTTAATTGCCGATTCAGAAGATCAAGAATAGAGGATAAAATATTTTCTCTATTAAACTTATTTTGTATTAAGGAAAAAGAATGTATAAACAAGTTATAATTTACAGAAATGATTTAAAACTTGGAAAAGGAAAGATTGCTGGGCAAGTTAGTCATGCAGCAGTCGAAGCCTATATTCTTACTTCTAAAAAAGACCCTAAGGCTGTTGAAGGCTGGCTAGAAGAAGGGCAGAAGAAAGTTGTCTTAAAGATTGATAGTAAAAAAGAACTTTTAGAGTTGTATCAAAGCATAAAAAACAAATTCCCTTGTGTTCTGATTAAAGATGCAGCAAAGACACAGCTACCTGCGCCAGACATAACTTGTCTTGGCATAGGGCCAATAAAAGAAACAGAGATTGACCAGTTTACAAGGAAGTATAAGCTTTTGTAACGCACTATTTCTTGGACAGACAATCCCAGACCCAACCGACCGATATATATATATATATATCGGTTTTAACTTATTTACAAAAAATATAATTAAATAACTTAAAAAGGAGATGATTAAAGATGGCAAAAGTAAGAAGGGTAAATGTAAAACCAAAAAATGTAAAACCAAAATCAGGAATTAGAAACAGAATAGCAAAAGGTGTTGGTACAGCAGCAATCGCAGGGGTAGTAACATTTGGTGCAATGTCAATTAAAAATCCGATAAGAAGGGTACATCAAAGCGTTGCTAATGAAAGGGCAATTGAGCAAATTATAAAAACAAAAAAGATTAATGTTAATGCTAAAACGAAATCCAGAAATCCAAACCTGATAAGAGAAACAGTAAATTCTTATAACAGAAAAGCAAAAACAGGACAAGTTTATTTTTATGATGGTAAAAAAATAAATAGTGTTAATTTTGATCAAACCGGATTAAAACAAATAAGGCAGATATTGCCAGATGCAGAAAAAGCAAAGATTGATAGTTTAATTGCAAGAAAAGTTGCAAGAGTAGAAGCAACAGCAAAAAGTAATGTTGTTTTGAGTAAAAAAATAATAGATAGGGTTGGAAAATTAGATTATGCAAAATATTTATTGTCATTAACCCCTAGTGAATTTTCACGAGCATTTTCTGGAGCAGAAATAAAAGTAGTAAGACAAGCACTTGAAAGAAGCAATCCTCAAATATTTAAAAATATAAAATCACAACAGAATGCGCATACTAGACATAAGGTTATTTACTCAATGATATTAGGTTTGTTGTGGGGAGGTATTATTTCTCCAAATATCGCAGAAATAAAAGTAACTAGGAAAAGAAATAAAACCTTAAATTCAAATAATACATAAAAGCTAAAAAATTTATTTAATATTTAATTTTCTTGCTTTTAGTTCATTTAATGTTTTTATGGCAGATTCATAAAGACATTTGTTCCTTAAACTCTTTTCTTTTTTTGCTTCTCTTTCAAGAGAATTGATTATGTCTTCTAGTTCTAGATATGCCATTTTTAATCACATTTATAAAATATATTTAACTAATATATATTTATGATAGAAAGAGTATTTAAACCTGTCTAGATGCCCCTAAAAATCGCTAATAAACTCTTCAAAGCCCTTTCCTTTAGCCCTTATCTCTTCTTTTTTGATAGCATAGGCCTTTTTGGTCTTGTTTAGCTTGTCAATACCTATAAAGAACCAAGCATCTTTGCCAAGCCTCCAGGCAATATAGGCCTTTAAGCCACTAAGCTTCTCCCAAAGCTTTAATTCCTCTATTTGCTCTTCTCTAATGTTTAGATACTCGCCTTTCTTGGTCTTACATTCTATTGCAATGGCTTTTTTGTTCTTAAAGCCCAAAACATCAGGTGTTGGAAGCTGAGATGAGCCAGAACCAGCAACTCTTGACACTGCAAAGCCCTTGTTAAATAGCATAAACAACAGTTCTCTTTCAGCATTTGAGCCTTTTTGTTTGTTTTTCATTATTTTTTCACATTTTTTAAAAGTAGCCTTTATATACTTTTTTATCTAATAATATATATAAAAATAACAAAAAATTTATAATTATATTCAAAAATTAAAAGATTAGTTATTAGAAATTAAGAAGATTAACTTTAATAAGGTATTTGAAACAAATGTTTGAAAAAAACCAGATATTTTCATTGCAAGTTATTTGCAATAGCGACAGGCAAGAAATCCAAAAGATTGATGATAATACTTATAAATTAAAGATAAGAAGCATTGCACAGAAAGGCAAGGCAAACAAAGAAATCTTTGAGTTTTTCAAAGATAAGGGATTAAGGATTGAGATAATAAAAGGCGAAAAATCAAACAAAAAACTGCTTAAAATCCTTTAAAAGTGTCTTCTTTTTATAATGTCTAATCTATTTTTGAATGTCAAAACAATTAACAGGAGTGACATTTAAAATGGGAAAAACATATATTGAGACAATCAAGTACATGATTGTTGCTGATTTTGAAGTAAATGGTCTTGTAGAAAGGCCAGATGTGATTGGTGCGATTTTTGGACAATCTGAAGGTCTTTTAGGAGCAAACCTGGATATTAAAGAACTACAACAGAATGGAAAGATCGGCAGAATAGAAATAGAATATACTCAAAACCAAAACAAAGTAAGAGGCATACTTAGACTTCCATGTAGTGTTTCTATGGTTGAAACTGCTATCATTGCAGCATCCATTGAAACTATAGAAAAAGTAGGACCTTGTGATGCTGTCTTTAAAGTTAAGCAAATTGAAGACACAAGAGGCCTAAAGAGACAACAAATAAAAGAAAGAGCAATTGAGCTATTAGGAAAGCTAATGCAAGAAGAGATACCAGACACAAAAGAGTTAATGGATGACATAATGGATACTTTTAAAACAAAAGACATAATCTCTTATGGCTCAGAAAAACTAGCAGCAGGCCCAACAGTTGATTCAAGTAAAGAGTTGATTGTTGTAGAGGGCAGAGCTGATGTTTTAAATCTTCTAAGATATGGCTTTACTAATGTTGTTGCAACAGGTGGGGCAAGAATACCAAAGTCCTTAGAAGAAATCTCTAGAAATAAAATAGTAACGATTTTCTTAGATGGCGATCATGGTGCAGACATTCAGCAACAGCAATTACTTAAATCAATAAAAGTAGATTATATTGCAAGAGCTCCAGATGGTAAAGAAGTTGAAGAGCTAACTCAGAAAGAAATAAATAAAGCATTAAGAAGAAGAATAAAAGCAAATTCTAATTATTCCAGTAATAATCAATTTTCAACACAGCAATTTAATCCAAATCTAACAAAACAAGCAGGAATTGTTAAAGCAACAAAGTTTTCTACAACAAACGATCATAAGCTTGCAAATCCAAAGTTCTTTGAAAACAAACCAAACAAATATTTACAACATCAACAATCTACTAATAGACAAATGAATGATCATAACTCATCAGATGTTTTTAATCAATTGCTTTCTGAGATACCAGATATTGAAAGAGTAGATGTTTCAAGAGACAGGGATTTTAGAAGAAGCAATGATAGAGATAGAAGTAATTACAATAGACAAAAATCATTTAATGATAGAAACCGTTTTGAGAAAAAAGAAAAACAAATTTATAATAAGGTAAAAGAAGAAACTGGGCGATTACAATCAAAGACGAAATCTAGTTTGCCAGAAGCAAAACCTTCAATAAAAGAAGAATTGATTCAGCAAGTTTCTGAAGGTATGCAGGTTAAGTTAGATGTGCCACACACAAAAGGTATGGAAGCGCCAAATAAGCCAATTGATGATGTAAAACCAGAAATTACTAAAAAAGAAGAAATACAAGAGATACCTAAGAAAGAAAAGCCAAAAGAAGAGCCAAAGAAAAAAGCAATTGTTCTTCCAAAGATTACAGATGATATGAAAGCAAGTCTAAGCAAAATAATTGGAGACATTAAGGACAAAAAAGAAGCAAGACTTCTAAATGAAAAGTTTAGAAGAATAAGTAGCTGTAGTGCAACAGATCTTGAGAACAAGTTAAGAGAGTTTACTTCTGATAAATTGTTTGCTATAGCTGTAGATCAAGAACTTAATGACACAATTAAAGACCTAGCAAAAGAAAGAGGAGCAAGTATTCTTGTGGTTAAAAATTCCAATGGCATAAAAGATAGCCAGATACATGTTCTAACTTATCAAGAATTAAATAAATAAAAAGAAAGAAATTTATTTTTTCTTTTTTTTCGATGTTTTTTTTGCAACTACTTTTTTAGTTTCTATATATGTTCTTGATGAACGAGTATATAGTGTCATTCCTAGTATAAAGAAAGTAACCGACATCAATATCTTCAATAATGATTTAGTATAAACCATCAAATATTGATTTGTGGATAACCTTAATTGATTCTCCCTGATTTTAAAGCCTAGGCCATTAGATGCATTTAATTTACATGATGCTAATGTTTCTTCATTGTAAGAGTAATTTACACAAGTATCATATTCTACTATGTAGTCAACTTGGTTGAATAAATCTACAATAGAAAATACAAGAAACAATAAAGAAATAGTTGTAATGAATGCACCAAGTGTTTTTGTTAAATTAACTTTATTCATAATTTCCCCCTTTTTAAGTAAATATTATATTATATTTATAGTCTTATGTATTTAAATATTTTTTCATTTTTATAATATATATAAAAATCTAGTTTTTTATATGGATCTGTGGTCTAGTGGTTATGATATCACCCTTACAAGGTGAGGATCGGCGGTCCGAATCCGCCCAGATCCATTTTTTCTTTAAATTGAAGATTGATGCAGAAGTACCCGAGTGGTCAAAGGGGCACGGCTAAGAACCGTGTGCTTAGTGCTTCGCAGGTTCGAATCCTGTCTTCTGCATATTTTTAAAAAGCATTTACTTTTTCTTGTAAATCACATAAGAATAAAGAAAAATAATTATTGAAGAACCTACTATTTCTGAGAAAAAGATAATTGTAAAATGTTTCACATAAACCAAAGCAATTAATGTAGTTATTCCAATTATTATAAATAACCAGCCACCAAGCTTATGTGTTTTTATCCAAACCTCATCATCAGTTAAGGTCCAAGGCGTTCTTATTCCAAAAAACAGATTTCTTTTTTTTATTTTCATTAAGATAATACCAAGAACAATAAATAATACAGATGTTGCTGGGATAATAAAATAGCTAAAATTAAAATGAATTCCAACATTATAAATTAAGGAAAGAACAGAAATATAAAATAAAAATGACATTGCTAAAATAATTGTCACATCAAGCTGTTTTTTTAAATTTGCATTTTTAAACATGTCGCTTCTAGAAAAAAGGACATAGACAAAAAATATAATCACGAAAAAGACAGGCATAATCATTACACCCCAAAGCTTTGGGGTAAAGCCATCTGCGACGCCATTAAAATTCCAATGTGTTGCTATTTTTTCTGGCATATGTGAATATAAGAAAAAAGCAACAACTGCATATAGTAATATTAATATTAAAATAAATAATTCTGTTTTATTTAATTTTGCCATATAAAAAATAAAGGATGATTAGTATTATAAACTGTTGTTTCTTTTATTTTTATTGAATAATCAAAAAAGAAAAAATATGAAAAAGATCGTAATTGTATTTTTATTTGTTGTTTTATTTTCTACTTTTGTTTATTCTGAAGATCAAAACAATGTTTTAGAATTTGATGCAATAAAAACTAAATATATCTCTTTAGACGTGAATATGTTTACGCCAATTAATTTTTCAAACTATACAAGCAATGATGAATTTACATTTAAGACTGCGATTTTTCAAAATTTAAAAAATCAAGAAGTGAATATTTCTGCATATTATTTTGATGATAATGGCGAAAAGATATTTGGAGAAATAATAGCTGATGGCGAAAACAAATATGCAACTTTTAAAGTTAAGCCAATTACTAAAAATCAATATGTGTTCTACATCTCAGGGCATATAGTTTCAGAAGACAAATTTGTTTTAGAAGATTTAAAACCAGAGCTAATACCAATAACTGATGAAATTAAAGAATATACAAAATCAACTAGATATATACAATCAGATAGTAGCGAGATTAGAACATTAGCTAATTATCTTAAGAAAAGCGAAGATCTAGAAAATTTAGTTTATGTGACTAATTGGATTAATTCTTATTTAACTTATGATGATGACAACAGTTATGTGTTTTCAATTTATGATTCTTTGTCTGTCTTATCAGATGCAAAGGGTGTTTGTGATGAGTTTGCAATACTTGAGGCAGCAATATTAAGAGCCCAAGGTTATCCTGTGAAATATGTTGTAGGATATACAAATACAGGCCAAAAATGGGGGCCACACGCATGGTTAGAGGTATATGTACCTGGATATGGCTGGATTCCTGTAGACCCTACATATAACGAAATAGGTAGTGTTGATGCAACTCACATAATTTTAGAAAAATTAAAAGATCCAAGTTCAAAAGATACTGTGACTTATACAAATAATGTGCTTGTGAGTTTTGGAGAAAAAAAACAGTACTTTACCCATCACGATGTAAAAACCTATGAGCAATTAGGATTAGGCAATGATCTAGATATTGATGTTATAATGCAAAAAGAAGCATATCAAAGTAGCCCACATATTGTAAAATTACAATTAAAAAACAAAACAAATAATCATTTGGTGGTTTTGATTGCGAGTCAATTAGCTTCTGATTTTAAGCAAATCTATCCAAAAACTAGAAAAACAGTTTATCATCTCAAGCCTTTAGAAACAAAGAAATTTGATTATTATTTTAAATTACCTGATTTAAATAATTCATATACTTTTAAGTTTAGTTATATTTCACAATATAAAGATAAAACTACAGAATTAAATATTTATCATAATAGGGGCAATTATCAAGATCTTTTCTATGTTTATGAGCCGACAATATATTATCGAAATGGGTTGCTTGTTTTTGAAAATACTGTTTTAAATTATACAAAAAAAGAAAAGAATATATCTTATGCTTTTGATTATAACGGGACAGATTATTTTGAAAATCAAAAGATACCAAAATATTCAGAAATTACATATCAAAAGATTTTTAAAAAGACAGAAGACGGATATTTAAGTTATATGTTGTCAGGAGATTATAATTCTTTTAAAATGGCACAAATATTACCTACCATAGAAACACCATATGTGTTTGATGTTAATATTGATAAAAACACCTTCCTTTCTGAAGAAGATAAAAACAAATCAGAAATTTTTGAAAAAATAAAAGAAGATTCTGTTGTTGAAAAGCCAAAACCAGATTATTTAATGATAATTTTTGTTTGTGTCTTTATAGTGGTGATTATTGGATTATTTATTTCTAAGATGATAAAGAAAGAACAATAAAAACAATAGAGTTTATAAACATTTTTTATGCTAGATATATTATACAACACAATAAGACGCCTGTAGTCTAGTGGTTAGGATGGGAGCTTGCCAAGCTTTCGGCCCGGGTCCGACTCCCGGCAGGCGTATTTTTTGAAAAATTATGAAAGGCAAAGACGAATACAAGAAAAGAGTTTATTTTTTAATTGATTTTGCGATTTCTGAAAATAATCTAAAAATAGGTAACCCCTATATCAAAGATTATATTGGGCTTGCTTTTGATATTTCTAAAAAGATCAATTTTAGATTTCCAAAAGAACTTCACAGAAAAGTATGTAGATATTGTTATGCAATAAGAACAAGTAAAAACACAAAAGTAAGAACAATAACTGAAAACAAAAATCATAAGAGGCAAAAATATCTTAAGATTCATTGTCTAGAGTGTGACAAGATAAAGAAAATTGCACTCAAGTGAAAACAAAACCTATTTAAATAAAACTATTCTATAAATATATTGTAATACTTGTTTTTTGACAAAGCATTGGTTTTGCCAAGAAATCAGCAGAAATGCGAAATATTTTCTTGAGTTTTCCAGAAAGGAAGCCAGAGAAATTTAAAAAACTAGAGGTGAATAATTTGGCTAATGTAAAAGACGTTCCAGCTCAGATTATGATAGCTGAGATTGCAAAGGACTTAAAGACAAACAAAAAAGTAAAGATGCCAGAATTTGCAGAATATGTAAAGACTGGCTGTAGCAGAGAGAGAGCACCACAAGATGTTGATTGGTGGTATATCAGAATGGCATCTATTCTTAGAAAAGTTGCAATTAATAATAAGACAACAGTCAACTCATTAAGAACATATTATGGTGGAAAAAAGAATAGAGGAGTTAAGCCAGAAGAGTTTAGAAAAGCAGGCGGAAAAATAATAAGGGTTTGTTTACAAGATTTAGAGAAATTGGGACTTGTAAGTAAATCAGAAGAAAAGAAAGGAAGAATAATAACTCCTGCAGGACAAAGTTATCTAGATAAGATAGCTGATAATATATTAAAAGACTATAGCAAATACAAGATTGTCAAGAAAGAAAAAGATATTGCAATGACAAAAGACACAAAAGAAAAGTCTGTGTTTGATGTTGCAGAAAAGAAAGGAAAGAAAGATAATAATAAAAAGAAACAGGAGGTTGAAGAATAATGGCAAAACAAAAAACAAGAGAAAAGAAAGAATTTCTAATTTCTCAGAGAGATAAAGTAGGTCCTGGTTATTTAAATACCCCTGTTTGGATTATTCAAAAAGCAGGAAAAAGAATATGGAATAGAAAACAGAAAAGAAACTGGAAACAAACAGAATTCGGAGACGAATTTAGAAAATTACAACTTAAAAAAGCAGATGCTGTTAAGAAAACAGCAAGAGTGAGCGGAAAGAAAGAAAAAACCGCAAGAAGAAAAGTAAGAAAGACAAGAAACACAGTAGTTGTAAGAAATCCAATAAAGAAGAAGAGGAAGTGATTAAGATATGCCAAGTGAAAATTATGTAATACCTTTAAAAAAGGTTTATGATAACAAACCAAGAACAAGAAGAGCAAATAATGCAATTGCTGAAATCTTTAGCTTTCTTAAAAAACATACAAGAATGGAAAAGAAAGATGTAATTATTTCAAAAGAGGTAAACGAATATATTTGGAAAAATAGTATTCAAAATCCTCCAAGAAAAATTGCAATAAGCTTAAAGATTGATTCTGGTAAGGCTTATGTCTTCTTGAAAGATTCAAAGGAATTTAAAGATTTTGGGAAGGCAACTCCTGAACCTAAGGAAAAGCCAAAATTTAAAGAAGCAGTACAAAAAGCAGTAAAGGAAGCTACCTCTCAAAAGAAAATGACAGCAAATACAGAAAAAAAGAAAACTGATAAAATTGCAAAGACAAGTGATAAGCCAGAAAAACCAGAAAAGAAGGCAAGTGATAAAACAGAAAAGAAAACTGCAGAGAAAGTGGAGTCAACAAACTGAAAAGCTATGAAACTAGATAGATCAACAATTTATAATTCACCGTTTCTAAATATATATTCCTATTGTACAGAAAAGATTTGCTTAGTTCCACACAGCATTCTTGCAAAAGAAGAAAGAAAGATTGAAGAGATTTTAGATGTTAAGGTCATAAAAACTTCAATTAATAGATCTGGTCTGTTAGGTGTATATCTTTCAGGAATTAATGAAAAGATAGTTGTTGAGAAAAACAGCATTCATTCAGAAGAATTGGCACACTTAGAAAAAGAAGGACTAAAGGTAAAGACAATAGCTGATGATAACAATGCTTTTGGAAATCTATTAGCAATCAATTCCAATTATGGGATTGCAAGCCCTCTTTTCCGACCAGAAACTGTTTCTGAGATTAAAAAATTCCTTAAGGTAGATATTGAACAGAAGAACTTTGCTGGGTTTGATCTCCCAGGAAGCTCAATCTTTGTATCTGATTCTTTGTTTTTGATTAACCCAACAATCGATATTAAAGAATTTAATTATTTTGTGAAAAAATTTAAAGTTCCTGGAAAAGCAACAACAGCAAATTATGGAGATGTATTTGTTGGTAATGATATTATGGGCAATAAAAATGGGATATTAGTTGGGGAAACAACAAGTAATATTGAGATGATAAAAATAGATGAGCTTGTTGTGGATTTAAAATAAAATGAGGGGGAATTAATTATGGCAAAAGAAAATAAAGAAATCAAAACTGAAAAAACAATAACACTTGATAAGAACCAGACTATCCAATTATATCAAAATAAAGAAAAAGAATTACAAGGTATATCTCAAAGAGTTGAACAAATAGATAGTATTTTACAAGAAATGCAGAAAGCAGAAGCCACATTAAAGCAAATAAAGAAATTAAAAAGTGAAGAAAAACTATTGGTAAATCTTGGCGCAGGGGTCTTAATGGAGTGTGAGGTTTCTAATAAATCATCAATTAAAGTTATGCTTCCTGGTCAGATAATGACAGAAAGAAGCATTGATGAAGTAATTGAAGATATAGACAAGAGAAATAAGGAATTGCAATCAGCAAAAGAAAAACTAATAAAATCATATAACCAGACATCACAAATGCTTGAACAAATATCTAATGTCTTTAGGGAGATGCAATTAAGGGAAGAGCAAAAGAAAAGATCAAGAGATATCAATTAAATAAATAAAATGGGTTTTTGAGTTGTTTGATTTATTAAAAAACAAGTTTAAGAGCTTTACAGATAAGTTATTTGGAAAGGCCAAAGAAAAAGCAGAAGAAGAGCAAGTTGTCGAAACTAAACAAGAAATTGCTTTGCCACAAGAGCCCCAAATATCAACTCCTGAAGTTGCAGAATCCAAATCTGTTCAAGAGTTAACAAAAGATGCAGATAAGCTTGAGAAAGCCATAGATAGTCAGACCACAGAAGATGCGCTTATTCTTGGACAGCCAGAAGTTAAAGTCCCTGAACCTGTTTTAGAAGAGCCAGAGGTTAAGCCAGAGGTTAAGCAACCGGTTCTTGAAAAACCAGAAGTTAAGGTTTCAGAACCTGAAGTTAAGTACCCTGCTCCTGAAGTTCCAAAAAAAGATAAGCATTCTATTTTTGATATCTTTAAGCCAAAGCCTAAAGTTAAGCCAACAGAAGAAGAAATACCACAACCAACTTCTGTTGAGCCAGAACCTGTAGTTTCTGAGATTGAACAACCTACTCCAAAGCCACTATCTACAGAGCCACAAGAAGATTTGACAGTTAAGAAAACAACAGAAATAAAAAAATCATTTATTACTTCTGTTAAAAGTATTTTTACAAGCAAAATCACACTTTCAGAAAAAGAGATTTCTGATTTTTTAGAGGAGTTTGAACTCTCGCTTCTTGAGGCGGATGTTTCAATTGTTTCTGCTGAGAATATCTGTAAAGATCTAAAAGAAAAATTAATTTCTGCAAGCTTTTCAAAAGACAACCCTTTAGAAGACATAAAGCAACACATAAGAGAGTCATTAAAAACGCAATTAGACATTGATTGCGATATTAATAACTATATAGAAAAAACAAGAAAGCCAGATTTGCCTTTTGTAATAATGTTTATTGGTCCAAATGGAGCAGGCAAGACAACTACAATTTCTAAGTTTGCTTATCACTATAAGAAAGAAAACAAATCTGTTGTCTTAGCATCAGGAGACACCTTTAGAGCAGGAAGCATCGACCAACTTGAAAAACATGCAAATGCAATTGGTGTGAAAATTATTAAGCAAAACTATGGTTCAGACCCTGCTGCTGTTGCCTTTGATGCTGTAACTTCTGCAAAGGCAGGAAAGATAGACTATGTGTTTATTGATACTGCAGGAAGACAAGAAAACAATATCAACTTGATGCAGGAACTTAAGAAAATAAAAAAAGTAGTTAGCCCTAATCTAACAATTTATATTGGCGAAGCACAAGCTGGTCAAGCAATTGTTGATCAGGTTTTAGGGTTTGACAAAGAGATAGGTGTTGATGGAGTAATTCTAACAAAGATTGATACTGACCCTAAAGGTGGAGTTGCAATTTCTATTTTAAACGAACTTAAAAAGCCAATCTTTTTTGTTGGAACCGGCCAGACATATGATGACCTAGAAGCATTCTCTCCACAATTTATAATAGACAGGGTTGTTGTTTGAAGATATATTTAAAAACTATTTGTGTCATCTCTATATAACAATATTGTTATATTGGAGTGACTATCTCGTCCAGATATTTATGGGGTTTTCATAGATGAATTTATACGAAATAAAAGAATTAGCTAAAAAGTCAGGAAAAGCAGTGTATTCTACAAGGCAATTATCTAATCTTATTTCTAAGGATAAACTGTCTACTGCTGTGTATGTGTCTAGACTTATAAAAGGAAAATTTGCAAAAAAATTGCAAAAAGGCACGATAAGCTTTACAGATAATGATTTTGTTATTGCCACTCAATTATATGAACCTGCTTATGTTTCTTTGGATTCTGCATTGTTATTTCACAATCTAATAACGCAAGTTCCAAAAGACATAGATTGTATAACTACAATCAATAGTAAATATTTTAAGTCGCATAATATTTATTATCATAAAATAAGTCCAAAGTTGTTTTTTGGTTTTAAAAAATATAAATTAGATAATAGCTATGCTTTTATTGCAGAACCAGAGAAAGCCACACTAGATGGGTTATATTATAATAAATATTCCATAGCTGATTTAGAAGAATGGTTATCAAAACTTAATTATACAAGATTAAAGAAATATTCAAAACTTTATAATTCAAAAATACAAAATATGATTGAGAATGTTAGAAAAAGAAGAACTAAAAGAAATAGCTAAACTAAAAGGTTTAACTTTATATCAACAGGAAAAACATTATGTTCAGTCATCGATATTAAGTATATTGTCAGATTACCCTTTAATCTTTAAAGGTGGTACATATCTTTGGTTTTTTCATGGCCTAAACAGGTTTTCAACAGATTTAGATTTCACTTTAGAGATAGATAGATCAACGCCAAAAACATATTTAGATGTTGATATTTTTTCTAAACATATAACAGATAAAGTTTGTCAATCTCTGTGGCTGTTTCAAGGAATAAAAGCAACAGGAAAAATACAAAACACAACAACAAACAGTTTTTCTTTTAAGATTGCAGCAGAAGGCCCATTATATACTACTCCTAATAGTTTGTGTTATGTTGATGTGGACATAAGTTTAAGAGAAAAAATAATTAATGTCCCAAAGCCATATAATTTAAATTTTCCAGAATATAATTTTCCAATAAAAATAATAAAAGGGATGGATGTAGAGGAAGTTTTTGCAGAAAAGATAAGAGCAATAATTACAAGAAAACCAGTAACAAAAAGCGAAAGAGATATTTATGATCTTTGGTTTTTAATGTCAAAATATAATTTAAAGATAAATAAAGAAACTTTAAAATTAATAAATAAAAAACTTTCCTTTTATAAAATGAAATTTGATAAAAATGTATTTGATAAAAAATTAATTGAAAAAAAATCTAGTTTTAAGGATCTAAGTAATTTGATTTTTGGAGAATTAAAGGATTTCAATTATTATTATAAATACATACTAAACAATATATATGAAAAATAGACAATTTCTTCATACATATGATGACCTAGAAGCATTCTCTCCACAATTCATAATCGACAGGGTTGTTGTTTAAAATAAAAAAAGAAAAAGATCTTAATTAAAGATCTTTACAAATTTCCCATCTTGTACTTGTTTTAAAATTACTTTTTTTTGAACATCTCCGTTCTTGTCAAAAGAGAATATTCCACTAACGCCTTGATAGTTTTTTGTATTTTCTAGTTCTGCTTTGACTTTGTCTGTGTTTTCTCCTGCTTTTTCAATAGCTTTTGCAAGAACCATTATTGAATCATAAGAGTTTGCTGCTGTACTGTCAGGATATTCATTGTATTTTGCTTTATATTTTTCAATAAATGATTGTGCTTGTGAGTTTTTATTTTCTGTATCATAAATGTATGGATAAATCACACCATCAGAAACACTTTTGTAATCTGTAATTAATACATTTGTTTCTGCCCCATAGTGAGACAACCATACAACGTTCATACCAAGCTCTTTCCCTTGCTTAATCATTGCTCCAACTAATGCTGAGAACTGCAAATCAAGAACTGCATCAACATTCTGTGATTTAAGAAAGGATAATTCAGCTCTTGTGTCTGTTGCTCCAGGAGTTATCTTCTGAGAAACAACAGTTCCTCCAAGTTTTTCAAAGCTTTCTGTAAAGTCATCTAGATGTTCTTGGCTAAATGAGGTTCCAGGAAGTATAACTCCGACTTTTCTTAATTTTAAATCATTGTAAGCATAGTTTGCAAGAACTTCCATCATGTCTTTTGTTTTTGGAGCAAGCCTAAACAAGTAATCGTCTTTACTTACTTGGTCTAGATTAACGTTTGGTGCGACAACTATTACTTTCTTATCGTTTGTCATTTGCATAAAAGAAATTGTTGTGTCATTCCAACAATCTCCAACAATAAACTTAACTTTGTCTGTATTTACTAACTTATTTACTGCGTTAACTGCTTCTTTTGGAACAGATTGTGAATCTTCGACTATCAGTTCTATTTTTTTGCCGTTTATGCCACCTTTTGCATTAATTTCTTCAACTGCCAGATTAACTGCTTTTATTTCTTGTTCTCCATGATATGCTCCAACACCTGTTTGTGTAGCGACAATTCCAATTTTAAGTGTTTCTGTTGGACCACCTAATGAAAGTAATCCTGTGCTACTAGAATTAAATCCAATTATTGCAATTACTAAAATTAGAATAACTATTGCAATTGAAACTATTAACCACGTTTTATTTTTCATATATTTTACCATCTCCATTATTTTTACTTTTTTATGTTAATAAATAACTTATCATTAAAGGGCGATATAAATATCTATTCTCCAATTTAGGAGGACAAAAACATAGTTATATATAATTAATTATTCCTGTAATATATATGGATTTACAAGTGTTAGAGGAGTTAGGCTTTACTTCTGGGGAAATTAAAGTATATGTATCTCTCCTTAAAACAGGCCCATCTCCAGCAGGAAAAATTATTTCTAAGGAGAATCTTCAAAACTCAGTATTCCATTTTAATATAAATAGATTAATAAACAAAGGGTTTGTTTCTTATACTCAAAAAGGCGGGAAAAAAATATATTTTGCAAAAGATCCTGAGAATATCTTTAGCTTTATTAAGGAAAAAGAAGCAAGGTTGGTGGGTGTTGTTTCTGATCTAAAAAGCCTACAAAACAAGATATCTGATGAATATGCAAATAGTTTTGAAATATTTGTGGGATTTCCAGGAATTACAACTTTCAATAACACAATAATTGCAAATGCAAAGAAAGGAGAAGAATATCTTTTTTATCCGGTTGATAACCCTCAATTGGAAACAAACAAAGAAATAGTAAAATATTATAAAAAATTTGATATTAGACGAAAAGTAAAGAAAATTCTTGCTAAAGCTATAATTCCAACATCTCAAAAGAAGTTGTTTTCACAAAGAACTTTCCTTAAAACAAAAGTTACAGATTCAGCAATTCCTTCAAATAAAGTGATTTGCGGAGATTATGTTGGTTTTATTGATTGGCAAGATGATATTCCAAGAGCGATATTAATTAGATCAAAACAGATTGCTAATGTTGAAAGGAAGTTTTTTAATTACCTTTGGAATACAATTAAATAATAATAGAGATACAAACAAAGAAAAAACACGTTAAAAATAAAAAATCTAATGTTGAAAGGAAGTTTTTTAATTACCTTTGGAATACAATTAAATAATAAAAGAGATATAAACAAAGAAAAAACATGTTAAAAATAAAAAATCTAAATAAAAGTTATGGCGCAATTAAGGCTGCAGACAATTGTAGCTTTACAATTAAACCAAACAAGATAACAGGATTAATTGGCCCAAATGGAGCAGGAAAATCAACTATATTTAATATTGTCTCTGGCTTTGAGACAGAAGATTCAGGAACAATAATACTTAACAAAATAGATATTTCAAAATTCCCGCCATATAAGATTGCAAATTCAGGGATATCAAGGGTTTTTCAAAAATCAAAGTTATTTGAAAATCTTTCAGTTTATGATAATTTATCTATTGCTATTCAAGAGGATAACACTAGTTTTTTCAAAAGCCTTTTTAAAACAAGTAAACTAACAGAAGAGCAAGAAAAAAGAATTACAGAAATATTAAAGCTTTTAAGAATCTACGATATCAAGGACAAGCAATGTAGAGAACTAAGTTATGGTCAAAAAAGGCTAACAGAACTTGCAAGAGCCATAGTTAAAAAGCACAAGTTATTGATGCTTGATGAGCCTGTTGCTGGTGTTCATCCAAGTGTTAGAAACACAATTATGGATATTTTAAAATTACTAAAGGGAAACGGAGAAACTATTCTTCTAATAGAGCACGATATGTTCTTTACTCTTAAAGTTTGCGATGAGATAATTGTTATGGATGATGGCAAAGTAATAGCTCAAGGAACACCAAGCCAGATAAAGAACAATAAAAAAGTACTAGAAGCATATCTTGGAGACTGAAATGTGATAGAAATACAAAATCTTAATGCAGGTTATGGAGAAAACCACGTTTTAAAGAACATAACTTTAAGAATAGAAGAGGGAACAATAGTTTCAATAATTGGCCCAAATGGTGCAGGAAAGTCTACTCTTTTAAATTCTATATTTAATCTTTGTGATATTTATTCTGGAGACATTATTTTTAATAATAAAAAAATAACCAAAATTGCAACACATAAGCTTATAAGTGAAGGCATAAATTATTGCCCTCAAAAGAACAGAATTTTTTCAGACATGACTGTTTATGAAAATCTAGAACTTGGCCTTTTTCAATCAAAAGAACCAGAAAAGAAGAAAAAGGAAAAGATAGAAAAAATGTTAGAGGAATTTCCTGTATTAAAACAAAAAAAAGAGATGCTTGCAAACACACTTTCTGGTGGTCAGCAACAAATCCTTGCTATTGCTAGAGCGCTTCTTCGAGACCCAAAGGTTTTATTGCTTGATGAACCATCAATTGGCCTTGACCCAAAAACCATGAAAGATGTCTTTGGAATTATTAAAGACCTAAACATTAAAAAGAAAATAACAATGCTAATTGTTGAGCAAAATGCAAAGCAATCTGCCGAAATCTCAGATAAGATTTATATTTTTGAAGACGGTAAGATTGCCTTAGAAGGAACAAAAGAAATCTTAAATGATAAGAAAATAAAAAACATCTACTTTGGTGGAAGATGATTATTCTTTAGCAACTTTCCATATTATATCAAAGTAGTCTTCAAATCCTTCTGCTGTATTTTTATTCTTAATAACTATGCCAATCATTGATTCCCAAATAACTATTGCTGTTTTATCTCCATAAACCCATATTGCAAAAGGCAATTGATATCCTTTTGGCATGAACCTAATTTCAAAGTTGTGATTTTTTTGTATTTTTAGTGGCCTTGATTTTCGTAAATTAGATGTGTATATAATTTTATAATTTATTTTATTTAGTCTTTTTGTAAATGAATTTACATAAGTAGGATAGTATTTTGAGAATTCCCCATCCCCACCAAAACACAACATATTTTTATTTTCTGCAATGATATCTTCAAATATGTTTTTTAAACTCAATTTTCCATCAAAGACTATAACCGATTCTTTTGTAGTTATTATGTTTGAAGAAACAAAACTAGGAAGTAGTTCTTTGTATCTTTTTCTAAATTTTGCAATTGTTTTTTCTTTATTATTTATAAGGTCTATTATTTTATTAGGGTTATCAGCATAATAAATTCTATTTTTGTTTTTTAGAATATAACCAATTAGTCCTTTTTCTGTTAGTTCATTTAATATATCATACATATAGCTTCTATTGATTCCTGTTTTTTTAACAATCTCAGGAAGATATAAAGAACCATATTTTAGAAATACTAGATAGACTATGGCATGATTTTTTCTAAATCCTATTTCTTCAAAGTAGTTTATTAATTCTTGATCATCTGTAGTTATTTTTTCCAAAAGTGTATTATTTATATTTGTTCTTGTCATATATATGTTAAATATAGAAAGTTTTATATTGTTGTTGCAATAATACAACACAAAAATATAAATATAAAAAACAAGAAATATTTATTAATTAAATAAAATTAAAAAGAGGTAATGTTATATGAAAACAAAAAATAAAAATTGGCTTATAGCAATTGTAGCAATAGTTATAATTGCTTTAATATTGGTTATTGCGACTCATGCAACCAAAAAATCAGAACCACAAAAAATAAAGGTAGGTTTTATAACTGGAATAACAGGAACAACAAGTTATCTAGGAGTGCCAAATTCTAAAGCTGTATTTTTAGCAGAAAAGAAACTAAAAGAAATATATGGCGAAGAAGCGGTACAAATAATTGTTGAAGATTCCAAGTCTGATTCAAAAGAAGCAGCAAATGCAGCAAATAAGTTAATCAATGTAGATAATGTTGATGCTATATTTGTTGAATTTACAGGTCCATCAGGAGCTGTTGTTCCAATTGCAAAAGACAATGATATAGCTGTACTTTATAGTGCATATACAACAGATCCTTTAACAAAATACGAATATTCATTAAAGACCTATAGAAATGCAGAAGCTGAGTGTACAATATATGCAAAAATAGCAAAATCAAAAGGAATAGAAAAAATCGCAATACTTGATGCTGTTGGTGGAACTATGGGTGTTGATTGTCAAAAAGGGACATTAAACTACTATACACCAGAAAATGTAAAAATAGAAAACTTAGCTGGTGTTCAAGATATAAAAACAGCAATACTTAAATTAAGTAATGAAGGATATAATGGGTTATTTTCTTATCTTTATGAAAATGCAACAATTTCAGTACTTGCTGCAAAATTAGATTATGGTCTAGATAATATGTTTTTCTTCGGGGATGCATCAAATACATATACTGACAAAATAAAAGAAACAATAGGCACAAATAATCTAAATGGAACAATAATCAGCACATTAAAATATTCAGATAAATTTACAAATGATTATTATTTAGAATATGGAAATACAGATGGGGTAACAGCAAATGCGCCAACAAACTATGATGGAATAATAAAGTTATATTCTGCAGTAAAGAAATGTGGAAAAGAAAACAAAGATTGTATAGTGAATGCTGTGTTAAATGATAAATTAACAAGTACAGTAATAAACTACGGACCATCAATAGGCAGAGCATTAAATCCACATATAGAATACCACATTATTGAAAATGGAGAGCCAGTTCTTTTGAATATTGAGTAAAAGATATCTTTATAGATATCTTTCTTTATTCTTTAGCAATCTTCCATATCACATCAAAGTAGTCTTCAAAGCCTTTTGCTGCACTTTGACTTTTTATAACTATTCCTATCTGTGATTTCCAAATTATAATTGATATTTTATCTGCATATATGTGCATTGCAAAAGAATATGTATAATCTTTAGGCATGTATTTTATTTCTGTAACTCCTTTATGTACAGCAAGTGGTCCTCGTTTACGAAGTGCTTCTGAAAATATTAATTGATATTTTATTTTATTCTTCTTGCATCTTAGATTGAAAGTGGTTACAAAATCTTTATAGAAATCTGCAGGAAATCCTTCTCCAGCAAAGCATTTGAAATCTTTTCCTGTTTTTATAATGTCATCATATATATTTTTTATCCCTTTCTTTCCCTCATAAGAAAATATTTCATCTTTTTCTGTTTGGCTACTAATTGACACCAAGGTTGGTAATATCTTTGTGTAATCTTCTTTTAAAATTTTAATTTCTTCTTCTCTTTTATTTATTAATTTAAGAAGTTTTTCTGGGTCATCTGCAAAAAACACTTTTGTGTTGTTTTTAGTATAGTTTCCAACAAGTCCTTTTTCTATTAGTTCATCTAAGATGTCATAAATATAGCTTCTAGATATTCCTGTTTTTTTTACAAGGTCTGAAATGCCAAGATGGCCAAATTTAAGTAGTGAGAAATACACCTTTGAATGGTTTTTCTTTATATCTATATTCTCCAATTTTTTTAAATCCAATAATGGTAGAGTTTGCGAGTTCATAAATATGATATGTATGGTAACTTTTATAAAGTCGTAATATTTTTACGACACACATATAACTAATTCTAAAACAATACATATTTAGTAACTAAAACAAATGAACTCGTGAACAGTGGCAACACGAGGGATGCAAAAAAACAAATTGCCACAAATAAAGGGGGTAAAAAATATGAAAAAAATTAATTCAAAAAAAATTATATTTTCAGCTTTCGTTGTTTTAATTGTTTTGATAGTAGGAGTATTAGTTTTTACAAACTTAAGTAATAAAGAAAAGAATATACAAACAGATGTGTCTCCAATAACAGGTGATATAGTTCTTACAAATCCAAGTAATGAAGAAACCATAGAAATAGGTGCAATTTTGCCATTAACAGGAACCACAGCATTTGCAGGAGAGGCATTAAAGAATGGTGCTCTATTGGCAGTTGATGAGATAAATGCAAAAGGCGGAATAGATGGCAAAATGGTTAAATTGATTATAGAAGATAGTAAAAGTGCTCCTGCAGAAGGAGTAAATGCTTTCAATAATCTTGAACTAAAAAAACCAGATGTAGTAATATCTGCAATGGCTTCAGTCTCAGCAGCAGTAATACCAATAGCAAACACAACAGAAACTCCAATAATAGCAACTGTTGCAACATCTCCACAATTAATAACAGACTACGACAACGCTTATAGATATTTCCCAACAGCAAAGCAAGAGATCCCTCCAATCATAGAGATAGCAAATGAAAAGGGTATCAAGAAGATGGGCATTATATATTTAAATGATGAATTCGGAGCAGCAATGTTTAGCACATTAACAGAAGAATTCGATGGAGAGGTAATTGGAGAGCCTTTTTTAATTTCAAATACAGATTACAGTACTTCAATACTTAAATTAAAAGAAGCAAAAGTAGATGGAATATTAGTTGTTGGTTTTAGTTCACACATCTCAAAATGTATTCAACAAATAAAAGAGTATAATTTGGATGTTGTAATCTTTGCACCATCAACCTCTGCATTTCCAGACATAAGGAACACATTAGGTTCTGAAGAGATATATGCAGGCATTCCAAGTTTCTACAACACAGAATCATCAAACCCAGCAACAAAATTTAAAGAAGACTACAAAGCAAAATACGGTAAAGATGCAGACCATTATGCAGCAACAGGATATGATACAGTTATGTTAATTAAAAAAGCAATAGAGGAAGGTTCAGCAAACAGAGAAGGAATAATCAACGGCTTAAATAAAATAAAGGTTTATTCAGGAATCTTTGGGGATGTAACCAAAGATGGCAGAGAATTTGGGTTTAATCTTTACCCCGCAGAAGTATCTAAAGAAAAAATTTCTTTTGAATGATTTCAGTAATTGAAATCATTCTTTTTTTCTTTTTTCTAATTGCTTTCCAATTACTTTATATATCTTTTTCTAAATATATATTTATTAATATAAATTAGGAAAAAAAGATGTTTCTACAATTGCTAATAAATGGTCTGATTGCTGGTGCTATCTATGCGTTAGTGGCTTGTGGTTTTTCTTTAATATATTCCACAAACAAGTTTGTCCATTTTGCTCATGGTGCAATTATTGTTGCTTCTGGCTATCTTCTTTTTACTTTTTTTAATGTTATTGGAATTAATTTTTATCTTTCTATTTTTCTAACAATTATTGGTGGAGGCTTGCTTGGTTATCTTTCTAATCTTTTGATTTATGAGAGACTAAGAGAAAAGAAGGCTTCTGCATCAATTCTTCTTATTGCTAGTATTGCTTTATTAATCTTAATTGAATCCTTGATATTGATGATCTTTGGAGCAGACCTAAAAATAATATTGCCTTTTAGATATAATTCAATTTCTTTCTTGGGTGCAGTAATAACTCCCTTGCAAATAGCAATCATAGTTTCTTCTTTGGTTTTGTTTGCTCTTTTGTTTTTGCTTATGAAGAAAACAGAACTTGGTAAAAAACTAAGGGCTGTTTCAGAGTCAGGCACACTTGTTGAGATGCTTGGTATTTCTTCAAAGAAGTTATTTACATATAGTTTTGTTATTGGTTCAGCTCTTGGAGCAATAGCAGGTATCTTTGTTGCCTTAGAATATAATCTAGAGCCGACAATGGGTAGCAATCTTATGGTAAAAGGTTTTACTGGTGCGATAGTTGGGGGAATCACTTCTGTTCCAGGTTCAATCTTGGGTTCTTTTCTTTTAGGCACAATTGAAAACTTTGGGGTTTGGTTTTTACCAAGTGGTTATAAAGATGCTATTGCCTTTATGCTATTGTTTGCATTTTTGTTATTTAGACCAAGCGGGATATTAGGTAAAAAAGCGAGTTGGAAAAAATGATTTTAGAATATCTAATATATTTAGTAATAATTGTTGCAATACAAATTATTCTTTGCTTATCTTTACAGGTTGCTTTAGGTTACACTGGCTTATTTAACTTTGGGCATATTGCTTTCTTTGCAATAGGTGCTTACACATCTGCATTATTAACAGTTAATGGTGTTCCTTTTCTAATTGCTTTTATATTGTCTGCAATTATCCCTTCTATCTTTGCATTTCTTTTATCTATTCCAACAAACAAACTTAAAGGAGACTATTTGGCATTATCAACTATGGCTTTTTCTTTTTTAGTTTATGCAGTTTTAGTCAATTGGATAACTCTAACAAGAGGGCCTTTTGGTATCTATGGCATTCCAAAGCCAAATCTTTTTGGTTTAGTTCTTAATACGAATTTTCAGTTTTTGATTTTTACTTTAGTTATACTTGTTTTGAGTTATCTTGCAATTAAAAGAATAGTAGAATCTAAGTTTGGCAAGGTTCTAGAAGCTACAAGAGATGATGAGCCATTAGCTCAGGCTCTTGGTAAAAACACATTTAAGATAAAAACAATAGCATTAATGATTTCTGCTTTCTTTGCAGGGATTGCAGGTTCTCTTTATGCTCATTTTATTACTTTTATTGATCCTTCTTCTTTTACTTTCGTGGCATTAATCCCAGTCATATCAATATTAATGATAGGTGGGCTTGCAAGTCTTAAAGGAACAATCATAGCTACAATCATATTAACATTGATACCTGAAACACTTAGATTTGTTGGCTTGCCATCAAGCATTGTAGGGCCAGGTAGGCAGATTCTTTTTGCATTATTATTACTTGTAATACTAATATATTTCCCTAAGGGCTTCTTTGGCAAGATAAAGCTTGAATAATTCGCTATTTTTTATTTTTTTTGTAATTAGATATTTTTAAAAAATGTAAGTAACTTAAATTATATATTAAAATATTAAAAAAATGAACAAAAAATTAAAAATAATATTTTCAATATATTTAATAGTTGCTTTTGCAGTAGGTTTAGTTGTAATCTCTAATTTTTCAGAAACAGAAGATAAATCAGAAATAGCAGATGCGACATTATTGTCTAATTCAAAAATACCAGGAACAGTATTTAAAACACGTGGTAGTCTAATTAGAATAATAATGCTAAAATAATTTTCTTAAATATATTTATATTCTATTTGTTTCTTTAAATATATACTAAAATATATTTTAATTGATTCAATATGGGACTAGGCGAAAAACTAAGAGACGCTCTTGATAAAATCAAGAATTCAATGCATGTGGATAAAGAGCTTATTAAAGAGGTAATTAAGGAGATACAAAGGGCTTTAATATCCTCAGATGTAAATATACAATTAGTTCTAAATATCTCAAAAGAAATAGAAGAAAATGCATTTAAAGATATTCCATCAGGAATTACAAGAAAAGAACATATTGTTAGGTTGTGCTATGAAACGCTTCTAAAATATATCGGAGGAGAAGTAAAGACATCTTTGCCTGAAAACCCAGAGACAATTCTTCTTTGCGGGTTGTTTGGATCAGGTAAAACAACAACTGCTGCAAAGCTTTCTAAGTTCTATAAAAAAAGAGGGTTTAAGGTTGGTGTTATTTGTGCAGATACTTTTAGGCCTGCAGCTTATGAACAATTAAAACAACTTGCTGACATGGTTGGAGTAGCTTTCTATGGTAACCAAAATGAAAAATCTGCTCAAAAGGTTACAAAAGAAGGACTTGATTTTCATAAAAAAAATGGATGTAATCTAATAATTGTAGATTCTGCAGGAAGAAGTGCTCTAGATGATGAGCTTGTTAAAGAGATTAAAGAAATAGACTCTGTTTTAAATCCTAAATTTTCTTTACTTGTGATATCTGCAGATATCGGCCAGGCAGTTAAAGATCAAGCAACTGCTTTTAATAATGCTATTGGTGTTAATGGGGTTATCATCACAAAACTAGATGGTTCTGCAAAAGGCGGAGGTGCATTAACTGCTTGTTATATTACAAAATCTCCAATCTACTTTATAGGAACTGGAGAAAAAGCAGACGACTTTGAAATCTTTGATGCAAACAGATATCTTTCAAGAGTTCTAGGCTTTGGTGATCTTGAAAGCCTGATGGAAAAAATAGCAGATGCAACAACAGAAGAAGAAATGGCAAAGATGAAAGATATCAATCCAGAAGATATTATGAAAGGTAATGTTACTTTTGGTATTTTTAAACAACAGCTTGAATTTTCTAAAAAGCTTGGGCCATTTAGCAAAGTTATGGGTTTCTTGGGTATTGGTAACAAGATTACTAATGAGCAAAAAGAGCTTGGAGAAAAGAAGATGGCTAAATATAGGGCAATTCTTTCATCAATGACAAAAGAAGAACTAAATAATGGCCCTGATTTTTTAACACATTCTAGAATGACTAGAATCTCAAAAGGCTCAGGGACAAAGATAGAAGATATTAAAGAATTATCTTCTCACATAAAAAAGATGAAGAAAATGTTTAGAGGAATGGACAGCAAGAAAATGGAAGGGCTAGCAAAGCAATTTGAGGGCAAAGACCCTGAAAACATTGATATGTCAAAAGTCGATATGTCTCAATTTGCAAATATGAAAGGAATGAAGAAGAAAAAATTAAGATTTAAATAAGTGAAAATGATGTTTGAGACTATTTTTGTAATTAGAATAATTCTGTTGTTAGTGGCAGTAGCTTTAGCAGCATATACTGACTATAAGACAGGATATATCTACGATTGGATAAGTCTTCCTCTTATAGCTATTGGTCTGATCATAAATATCTTTACTTATCCTTTTAAAACTCTTATACCGATAATTCTAATTGCTGTAGGTATTTATCTTTTTGGATATTTTGCATATTATTTTGGAAAAATAGGTGGTGGCGACATAAAGCTGTTTATTGGAATACACTTGATTTTACCATATCTTAATAATCAATTATTTATTTTTTGGGTAATTATTGTTTCTTCTTTACTATCAGTAATGTTTGTTTCAATTTCTTATGCAATTAAGCTTAATAAAAAAATAAAAATAAACAAAAGGCTTTTGAAAAAGAAAAAATCAAAGATCTTTAAATCTGTGATTTTATTTTTGGTGTTTTTAGTGTTTGTGATTTTTGCAACAAGTACTGGAGACATGCCAACAATTGTTCATATCACGATTCCTCCAATGTTTTTTGGTAGCATAATAATTATTTTTGAAGATGAGATTAAAAGGCATATTTACTTAAAGCAAAAACCAATATCAAAACTTGAAGAAGGAGATGTCTTTGCTAGCGAGTTTGCAAAAAAAGAGCTAATTACAAAACTAAAATTAGGTAAAAGAACAGTTCTTGAAAAAGAAGACATAGCAAGAGCAAAATCATTAAAATTAAAAGCTCTTCCAATCTTTGATAATCTCCCAAGATTTGGGATATATATATTATTTGGAGTTTTGTGTGTTTTGATTTTTAGAAATTGGATATTTTAAACACTAAATCTTGGACGACTGAGGAACCAAAAACATGTATAAGATAACTAGTGAAACCAAAATATCTATATTTAAGTGCTATAAAGCACTAAAAACACATAAAAACTATGCTTTTACTACCAAATAGCAAATAAATTTTATGTTGCCTAAATAGAAACGATTATGAGTTTTCTAAGTTAATGAAGTTAATTGTTTTAAAGAATTTAGAGGATAAATAAGAAATGTTTAAGATAACTAGTGAAACCAAAACAGCACGCTGTGGCGAGTTTAAGACACATCACGGAAAGATCAAGACTCCTTTCTATATGCCTGTAGTAACTAAAGGAGCAGGCAAGTTTCTAACTTTTGATGTTCTTAAAAATGCAAAAACACAGTGCTTTATCTCTAATGCTTATCTTCTCTATTTAAAGCCAGGCCTTGAAACTATAAAAAGAGCAGGTGGCTATCATAATTTCATAAACTGGAAAAAGCCAATCTTTACAGACTCTGGTGGTTTTCAGTTGCTTGATCCTGAGTTTTTGATTTCTCTAAACGACAAAGGAGTAAAGTTTAGATCTCCATTTTCAGGAGAACCTCATTTCATTTCTCCAGAAAAGCTAATGGAGAACCAAAACATTATTGGCTCAGACATTGCTATGGTTCTTGATCATGTTCTTGGTCCCGACCATACAAAAAAAGAATTTCAAGAAGCAACAACAAGGACAATTGCTTGGGCAAAGCGTTGTCTTGATAGCCACAAGAATAAAAATCAAAAAGTTTTTGGCATTGTCCAAGGTGGAACCTATAAAGACCTAAGAAAAGAATGTGCAGTTAAGATCAACGATATGGGCTTTGATGGGCTTGCTATTGGTGGTCTTGCTATAGGTGAAAGCAAAGAAAGAATGTTTCAAGCAATTGATTATTCTTTAGAGCATCTTGATTATGATAAGATAAAATATCTGATGGGTGTTGGCTCTCCTGAAGACATGGTTCTTTCAATAGGTAAGGGAGTAGACTGCTTTGATTCTATCTATCCAACAAAGATGGCAAGGCATGGCGTTATCTTTACAAGAAACGGAATATTAAAGATTGGCAAAAGTTATAATGCTCATCTTTTCAAGCCTATAGAAAAAGAATGCGATTGCTATGCTTGTAAAAACCATACAATCTCTTATCTTCATCATCTTTATAGGCTTGATGAGCCAGCAGCAAAGATTCTTTTGTCTGAGCACAATATTAGGTTTATTCATCGCTTGATGGAAGACTCAAGAAAACACATAGAAAAAGGAACCTTTGAGAAGTTCAAAAAAGATTTTTTAAAAAGTTATTTGAAAAATAAATAATTAATACTGCAATTTCTTCAAATTCACAAAAAAGTCAAGCATTGCATTTTATATACCATGAAATATTATATAATGATTTAAAAAATAGCACTCGTTTTTAAGATAGAGAAAATGTATTCTAATTTATGGAAATATAATTTATCAAATGGCTGGAGATTGACTTATACTATTCGTGGTGGAGAAATAGAAGTTATTTCTATAATTATTGAGTGGTTTTGCCATAAAAAGTATGAGAACAGATTTAAGTATTAATTACTATTCTTAAAATTATTTCTTTACTACTAATTATTGTAACAATATTTTGAGATTCTAATTCTTTGTCATTACTCCAAAGAGGCGTTTTTAAAAAATATGCAAGTGTAATAAAATCTATGTCATTTTTGTCTTTTATTTTATCTTCTGTATACTTAAAGAAATTTGAATATTTTTCTTTTGGGATAAATGAAACGATTTTTTTAAGTAGATTTATTTGTTCATTAAATTCTTTTGTATTTATTTTTGTTTTTTTAATTATTTCTGATTTATATTTTAAAATCTCAGTAATTGCAAATTCTGGAGAATAGATTTTAAATTGCTTAGATGTTATAATTTCTCTAGTCATTGAGTTTTTCCAAAAAAAAGAAAATAACACGTTAGTGTCTGCAACAATCTTTTTCATGAAATCAAACCTTCTTTTTTTAGTTGTTCGGCTCTATCTTTTCTAGATTTCTTTTGAAGATTGACCGCCCAATCACTAATTTCGCTTTCTTTTTCTAATAGTTGGTCTATTGCTTCTAATTTCTTTACTTTGTCAGCAATAGCTTTTCTAATAAATGATGACCAATTGATTTCATCGTATTTTTTCATTTTTTCTTTAATTTCTTTTGATACTGCTAAAGTTACACTTACCATATTTATCACATAATTGTGTTTATATACATAATTATGTTTAGATTGGTTTTTAATGATTTCTATTCCGCTCATAATAACTCCTTTTCTCTAAAGCTGAATATTTCTTTTTCTGAAATTATGACATGATCAATAAGTCGTATATCCATTAATTTTGCTGATTTCTTTAATGCTTCTGTTGCCATCTTATCATCAATTGATGGCTCACATATGCCACTAGGGTGGTTATGAGCAATAATGATCCCATCTGCTCCGTGCCTCATTGCCTCTAAGACAATATCTTTTGAAGAGATTAATGTTTGGTTGCTTGTTCCAGTTGTTATTGTTTTATAGTCTATGACATCGTTTCTTTGAGATAAGAAGATAGCTACAAGTTTTTCCTGTGTTATTCCAAAAAAAACATCAAACAAAAGATTATAGACATCTGTGGCAGAAATAATCTTTGTTTTCTCTTTTGGGCTGTTAAGTGTTTTCTTCTCAGAACTTAATATTCTTTTAGATATTTCAAAAACTGCTTTAATCTGGCAAGCTTTGACTTTTCCAATTCCCTTGATTTTCTCAAGTTCAGTTATTGGTATGTTTCCAATATCCTTAAGTGAGAATTTAGAAAATATTTCCTGACAGATGTCAATAACATTATTTTCTTTAGTCCCGGTCTTAATAACAAGAGCCAGAAGCTCGGCTTGTGAAAGGCTTTCTGCTCCGCAATAGAGAAGTCTTTCAAGTGGCCTATTTTCGCAAGCCATTTCTTTTATTTTCATAGTCATTCACTTTTTATTTTTTTTATTTCTATAATTATTTGTCTTTGTTTATGAAGCGGTCGAATTTCCCCGCTTTTAAATTGTGATTTATGATCATCAATAATATATTGTTTCACAAAAGGGGGGTATTTTCGGGGGAGAGAGGGTAGCTGTCCAGTGCGAACTAGTCTGGACATCTACTCCCAAAAACTATATATATTCTTTTATTCTTAATTACTATATGCGATATTCACATTCAAGAATAGAAACTTACAAAAGTTGTCCAAAAAAATTCTATTACCAGTATATAGAAAAACCAGAGATTGAGGAAAAAAAGGGCATAGAGGCATTCTTAGGTTCTATGGTGCATCTGGCTTTGGAAAAGCTCTATAAAGATTTAAAATTTACAAAGCTTAATTCCCTAGAAGAAATATTAGAGTACTATTCAGAAGAATGGGAAAAGAATTATGATTTAACAATAGAGATTGTTAGGCAAGATTACACTCCAAAACACTACAAAGAAATGGGCAAGAAATTTCTAACAGAATACTACGAGAAATATCATCCTTTTGATGAAGGAAAGACAATTGCCCTAGAAATGGAAATTACCTTAAGGTTTATTGATGATTATGGAACTGCCTATGATCTGATAGGTTATATAGATAGGCTAACAATGATAAATGAAGAGCATTTTGAAATACATGATTACAAAACCAACAATGCTTTAAAGACCCAAGAAGAAGTAGATAAAGACAAACAGCTTGCTCTTTACACAATAGCCATAAAAAGAATGTATCCAACAGTTAAAAGAGTAGATCTTGTCTGGCATTTTCTAGCATTTAATATGGAAATGCGCTCTTCAAGAAGTGATAAAGATCTTGAAGTTCTAGAAAAAGAAGTAATCAATGTAATTCAAGAGATAGAAAGAAAGCAAATAACTAATGACTTTCCAACAAAAGAATCTGCTCTTTGCGATTGGTGTGCTTTTAAGGAAATTTGTCCTGTTAAGTCTCATGCCTTTAAGCTAAAAAAGTTGCCTGCTAACGAGTATCTAAATGATGATGGCGTTAAATTAGTTTCTGAATATCTAAAACTAACTAATGAAAAAAAAGATGTTCTTAGTAAGCTTGATCCAAAGCTGGAAAAGCTAAAAGAGGCTCTTGTCAATTATTCCAAAGCCAACAATTCTGAAAGGGTGTATGGTAAAGATGGCAATTCCATTTTAGTAAAAGAATATGAAAACTATTCAATTCCTGAAAAAGATACAAAAGAAAGAGAAGTCTTTGAAAGGCTATTAAAAGAAAATCATGTGTGGGAGATGATAGCTGAAGTCAATTCTTTTAATTTCTCAAAGGCAGTTAATGATGGCCTTTTCTCTAAAGATTTCCTGAAAAGGCTAGAGCCCTTAATTTCTAAAGGCAAAACCACAAGGCTTTACCCAAGTTCTAAAAGGTAATGTTTATAAACTATTTTCTCTTTTATTTTTATTAATAATTACAAGTTCATATGGAAATAAAATGACAGACAAAAACCAAATCAATATTCTTTCTAGAAAGATAGATCCTTCAGAAGAGGACAATAGTAAAAAAGAGACTAGAAAAAGAACAAAAACCAAACTTGTACAATTATCAGTATCTGGAAAAAAAGGAAAAGATATAACAAGAGTAAAAAAAGAGGTTAAAAAGAAATTAACCTTTAAGGATTTTATATTTAAAATATCTAAGATGATCAATAGCGTTCCTAATTTTTTCGCAAATTTTTTTAATACTTCTTTCAAGACTATTGCCTATACTATAGTAGGAACTATGCTAAGTTTTGGAGCAGCACTTCTTTTATTCCGTGAAAATGCTGGTTTGTTTTCTGTATTTTTCCTAACTATCTTTCTTGCGCCAATAGCAATGAAAGAAACAAACAGAAATGTTTTGTTAGCAGGAAGAACCCAAAAAGTTGAAGCAAAAGGAGTTTCTCTTACAAAGCTAAAAGTAAAGGAGCACAATAAATTTTACTTAAAAGACTTATATGAAGAAAATAAAAGAACAATTAATATTTACTTGTTTTTTTTCATAGGAATAATGCTTGTTGTTATTACTTTAATTACAGTTATGCCTGTTGATTTTTCTGCGAAATTATTTAGTGAGCAAGGTTGGAACACAGCACTCATGCCAAATAGAAGTATTGGTTTTGCAGGCTTAGAAAAAACAAGTATATTTTTTGATATCTTAAAGAATAATTTTTCAGTAATGATTGTTTGTTTTATCATTGCCTTAATTTTTCCATTAGGTGCTTTACTAATGATTGTTTGGAACGCAATGTATTGGGCAGTTTCTTTTAGTCAATATGCATTATTCTATAGTAAAGTATATAGTGTGAAATTACTATCTATTCTTTTCCCATTATTGCTTAGTGTTTCGTTACACACGATTATAGAAGCATTATGTTATTTCTTTGCTGTAATTTCAGGGACAATGCTTGCTATGAGTATTAAATCTGAAAAGTTAGATTCTGACAGGTTTTTTTATCTTTTTAGATATTGTATAATATTACTTGCATTTGCAGTATTTTTCTTGATCTTAGGGTCTTTTGTTGAAGTTTACATGTTTGATGGCATAAAAAACTTCTTTTTTAGCTTATTTTAAAAAGGCCTTTCTAAAAAAATACCTTTATATTTCTTTTTTAACCTAAATATATTAATAATTTATATTCTATTTATTTTGGAGGAAAAAAACATGGCTACAAATGATGATAAAGAAGAATCTATAATAAGTCCAAGACGCTCAAAAAAGAAAATATTTTTTTGGCAATTGATTTCTGCAGTTCTGTTTATTGCTTTAATAATATCAGTATTATTTGCAATAACCAATAAGACAGAAACTAGCAATTCGCCAATGACTGGAAATATTGGATTAGTTGGTTCTACAGAAACAAAAATAAACCAAAAGGTAGTTGATGATACTATTTCTTTTCTAAAAGAGGCTTTCCAATTACCAGAAGTTGTAGTTAAAGAAACAAAGATTGTTGATGGCCTTTATGAGATCACAATGACTATTGATGGCCAAGACATGCCAATCTATACCACAACAACAGGAGAGCATGTTGCTGTTCCTGGTATTGGGCTTGTAAACAAAGAAGATGTCTTAAAGCAAATGGCTGAAGCAAAAGCACAAAAAAAAGCTTTAGAGGAAGAACAAGCAAAGGTAAAAGTTGCTGAAGACTACAGAATAAACAAGGAAAGCACAATAGATGATTTCAAAGGAAAACCAGCAGTAATATTTTTTGTAGGAACATACTGCGGACATTGTCAGGCAACGATCCCTGAATTTAAAACACAGATATGGGATAACTACAAAGATTCTGCAAATTTATGGGTAAATGTAATAGATGATAAGCTCTTTGTTATAGACAATATCGCACAAGGGTATAATACAACTCTAGATTTTGACACCATAACTGGCGAATCTTGTAGCTACATACCTTCTTTTGTTGTTTTAGATGAAGAAGGCAAAGTGGTTTTAAAATCATGTGGTTCTGAAAAAGGCATCTCTGATATTACATCCACTTTAGATGAGTTATTAGGATAATTGTTTAAAAGAAAACAATTATTTTCTTTTTCTTATTTTTCTCTTAAGGCTCTTACCAACACATTTTGTTAAAAACCACTCTATTTTTAAATTTGTGTTGGTATAACATATATATGGTTTCAGTAATAAAAAAGAAAAAAGGCACGAAAAAAGCCTATTATCTACATATGACCTTAAGATCTAAAAAAGGCTATAAGAATCTTGACAAATATATAGGTATGGAGTTACCAACAGACCTTAGAACACAAAAATTAGATTTCTTTATTTCTTCTCAACAAGAACAGTTAGAGAAGATATCTGAACAAATATCTAAGCAAAATACTCAAAAATCAAAAATACCAAAAACTGTTCAGGAAAATCAAATGTTTGATTTTGCTGTAAAATTTACATATAATACAAGCAGAATAGAAGGAAATACCCTAAGCCTAAAAGACTCTTATCTTTTGCTTAAAGATCAGATTTCTCCTCAAAAGCCTATGCGAGACATTAAGGAGATAGAATCTCATCAGAAGTTGTTTTTAGAACTTATTAAAAAAAGCCAAAAGATAAGTTATCAAAATCTAATAAATTGGCATTATTATTTATTTAAAGATACAAAAAAAGACATAGCAGGAAAGATCAGAAATTATCAAGTAGGTATATCTGGTTGTAAGTTTTTGCCTCCTAGCCCTGCAGAGCTTTCAGCAGAAATAAGTGATTTCTTTAAGTGGTATGATAAAAATAAATCAAAATACAATCCTGTTATTCTTGCAGGATTAGTGCATTTAAGACTAGTTACGATACATCCTTTTGGTGATGGCAATGGCAGAATTACAAGATTATTAATGAACATTATTTTAAATAACAACAATTGTCCTCTTTTTATTATTGATTATAAAAACAAAAAAAGCTATTATTCGGCATTAGAGAGATCACAAGTAAAAGAAGATGATTCTTATTTTTTAAGTTGGTTTCTTAAAAGCTATTTAGTTTTTATAAAACATAAATAACAAGTAAGCCGATACCTAAACTTATATATTTTTGTAAGTTTCGGTATTTATTCAAGAACATAGTTTCTCTTTATTTCTTCTAAAGTAGCAGATACAAATTTTTCTATATCTATTCCTAGAGTTTTCTCACACAAATATATCTGTTCTCTATTGACTGCTGCAGCGAAATATTTATCTTTTAGTTTCTTAAGAATAGACTTTGTTTCTGCTTTAGAGATGTCTTTGTCAGGTCTCATCAAGACACATGCTCTGATTATACCTGTTAGCCCATCAAGAGAATATAGTGCATTTCTCAAGTCGCTATTTCTTTTGACACCTACTGCCTCATTATGGCTTTTGATATCCTCTATCAGTTCTTGGTTAATGCCTTTCTCTTGTAAAATCTTTTCAGTAACAAGAGTGTGCTTGTTTATGTCTTCTCCAAAGCATTCAAGGTCAAGATCATGAAGTAGCCCAAGCACAAAAGCATATTCTTGTTCTTTTTCTGGCAAGTTAAGAAGTTTAGAGATTCCAAGAAGCCCATAGCCGACAAGAAAAGAATGATCAAGATTAGCTTTTTCTTTAATATGTTCTTTAAGCAAAGAAATTGCTTGTGTTTTATTTGGTATCATAAGTTATCACTTTTCTAGTTTGGGTCAATAATCTTGTAATTCTTCTAGATTACCTATATTATAAAATGTTTCAGGAGAACTTTGATTATTATATTCTGTTTTTATCCATTCTGCGCTTTTATTTTTATTTCTATATTGTATTTCGTCTAATACCCCATCCAAATTATATAACATATATCTTCTACCTATTTGATTAAAATATATTTTTGCAGGTGTTGTTGTGTTTGCTGTTGTTATTCCTATATTTTCTCCATCTACATACACATTGAAATCTCTAATGTCTGTAATGCTTCTTTCTATATTTATTAGATGCCATCCTGTCTCATTCCCTCCATGATTCCACACTAATGATTTATATCCTGTTCCATAATACATAAGCCAGGAAGAATCATTATCTAAATATCTGAACCCCCCATCTCCACTTCCTTGGCCTCCTATTATATAGTCAGCCCCACTTATTCCTTCGATTCCATTTATCCAAAAGCTCACAGATACAACTTCTACTGCATTTTTCATTACTGCATAATCATCTGTTCCATCGAAATCCTGTGCATATCCGATTTTTCCAATTATTTGATTAGGCTCATTTGCTCCTTTTTTTGTCACATCGTTTTCAAATGCCGTACTATCTAACATTGTGCTATTTGTTTTATCATTCATATGATATACTGCGTTGTAATCGCTATTCCAAACATCTTTATCATTGCTGTTGCTCTCAGTTTTATCCCCAAAATACATATAGAAGTTAGTGTCTGCTGTAGAGGAAAGTTCAGGTATCTTTACCCAAGCGACAAGCGTTCCTGTTTCTGAATTATAATCTTCAATTTCTCTTTTTAGTCTAGTAGTTCCATCAGAGAGTGTAAAATAAATATCGCTTCCATCGCTTTGTGCAAAACTAGTAAGATTAACATCTGTCAATTTAATTAATATTGGAAAATTTGTAAGTGTTGATTCAACTTTAGTGTGGTTAATTGTTATTTTTTTTCTAAATAAATTAATATCTGTAAAGCTTTCAATTTCTCTTTTTAGTCTTGTAGTGCCATCACTAGATGTAAAATAAATATCAGACCCATCTTCTTTAGCAAGAGATACAAGGTTCTCATCTCTAATTGAGATTAATACAGGAAAATCAGTTAGATTGTCATCTACTTTTTTATGATCAATAGTGATTTTTTTTCTATAAATGATTTGGATTAATTTAATATATTTTCTACTTGTGATTGCACTTTCTGCATAGCCATTAGCATAGCCTCTTGTTTTTATTGTTGCACTGTCTGTTATTGTGAATGGTCTGGTATATGGAATTGAACTTTCTGTTGGCTCACTGCCGTCAAGTGTGTAATAGATATTTGCATCTTCTGGTGTTGCATTTATCGTTATATTTAATTCGCCAATAAAAGTACTAATCTTAGGATTGATAGTAAAGTACACTTGCCCAAGATATGGCGTGATAGAAACAACAGGGATGTTGTTAACTATGTCTATTATAGTTAATCTTAAGGGATAATTTCCATTTACTACAACTGTTTTTTCTAAAGTAACAACGCCATCAAGATATAAAGTAAAAGTCATTAGTCCATTTGCTTTGATAATGGAAAGATTACCGATATTGCTGTCTTTAAAGTTTTTAAAAGTATTACTTGATATTTTCTGCTTAATATAAACTGCGTTAGTTTTTTCATCAAAAACAATCTCATCTACAACATCAAGATTTAGGTTTTTAAAAGTATCAATGTCGTTAGTCTTTAATTCTGCAAATTCTTTGTTAATCAAAATCAGGTTTTCTTTATTCTGGTTAAATTTCATTTCTTCTCTTAGAGATGTAAAGAACGGCAAAACAAATCCAATAATAATTATCATTGCAGTAACAGACAACAGTATTATCATAATACTAGTAAAAATTACATTTGCACCTTTGCTATTCATATTCTGCACTCCACACAGTCTATGTTAATTAAAATCTGATCGTTTTCTTCAATATATTCTTGATATTTGATATTTAGTGTTGTTTTGTTAGATATAATAAAGTCATTACAATCAAGCACTAGTCTTTTATATTTGTTTAGATTATATTCAAAATACATAATGTTATTGTTCTTATATGTTGCTATCTCATTAATCACAACAATTTCATCTTTATATTTGCCAAAGTAATCTATTTCTCCAGTTATAATGTTGTTATTACAATCAATTATTATTTCTCCTGGGCTTTTCACTACAAGCTCTATGTCCTTTTTATCATCTACCACATCTTCTACTGTGCTTTTGATAGATGTTATGTTTTTAAGCATTATATCATAATTACTTTTTTCCTTAACATTGCCAAATAGTTCTGTTGCTGAAAGAGTAACAACTCCAAGTATAACTACTGCAATAAGTATGTAAATTAATGTGCTAATGACTGTTGATAATCCTTTTTGGTTCATGATTTTTCTAAAACTCCAATAGCTATATTTACATTATTTCCATCATTAATATTATGATTGCTAATATTAGCATCAGGGTTTCCAAAATACATATATATTCCGGTACTTGCATTAGTGGTTGTTTGTGTAGTATCAATAATCACATTAGCATCTGCCATCTCTCCAACAGAATAGAAGTTTTCAGGAGAGCTTTGATTATTATATTCTGTTTTTATCCATGACTCTGAACGCAAAATATCAGAAATACGCACCTCATCTAATAGCCCATTAAAATACCCACCTTTTCCCATTTTTAGATAATAGGGGCTAGATACAGATAATGGATCAGTTTCGCCAGTGCTAGTGCTTATATTTCTTACAACACCATTAGTATAGAGTTTTAAAGCATCAGCCCATGCTGTCTGATCACTATCATATGTAAAAGAATAATAATACCATGTATCTGTGTCTGAAAATGCGTTATAATGGGCTCCATATTTGTTATTTCCTATAGATAATAATAATCTATAATTATTAGTGTGTTGATTTAAAGCAAAGTTATTATTTGTCCAATATTGGGAACCTAAAATCTGATCTCCTGGCGAACCAGCTGCTTTTTTGAAGTTTACCCAAAAAGAAATTGTTGCTTTAGTATAAGAAACATTAGTAATTGGTGTTGTAATTTCCCCCCTCTTATTCCCATTAAAATATTGTGCATAACCAATTTTTCCATTTATTTGAGTGGGTGGGTAATTTCCTGATTTTGTTGCATTTGCTAATCCTGTTTTACTTTCTTTTATAGAATTATCATTGTAATCATTATTGTGCCAAACCCCAACATAATTATCGTCCCAAACATCTGTGTCGTTGCTGTTGCTTTCATTTTCATCTCCAAAGTACACATAGATGTCTGTGTCTGCTGTAGAGGAAAGTTCCGGTATCTTTACCCAAGCAACAAGATTAGTTGCTATATCTTCTAGAGCCCCAACAGAATAAAAGTCTTCAGGAGAGCTTTGATTATTATATTCTGTTTTTATCCAAGCATCTGATCGTAAAGTGGTAGATATTCTTAATTCGTCGATACCTCCTAAAAAATACTCATAACGTGTAGGAGGTTCACAACCATAACTTCTTCCTAAAAATAAATCACTATTGTCTATATCTGTTGTTCTAGAAACAGCAACAGATCTTTTAAAAACCCCGTCAATAAATAAATTTAGAGTGTTTTTATCATAAGTCCAAGTTACTAAGCTCCAATCATTCAATTTGAGATCATTACTTTTTGTAAAGTGAAATCCAGGAGAGGGGCTTCCCCCTCCTAAATACAAACCAAAATTATTACCATTATAAATAACAATATAATTAGAAGAAATATTCCCTTTGCCTGTTCTTGTTGCTCTTCTTTGATTTGTAAAATTCTTATTTATCCAATGAGAATATGTTATATAACCTCCAATAGTTGGTTGTTTTATTTGAATATAATCATTTATTCCATCTAAAAGAACCGAATTTCCTATTTTGCCAGAAACACCAGTATTTGAGTTTTCATCAAAACTGAAATTTTTTAATTGCCCAGTCATATTATTTATTGTGGAATCAAAAAATGCATTTGTATCATTTGTTTTTACATTTTCTGTGAAATGCATAACGGTTGCATAATTTACATCCCAAACATCTGTGTCGTTGCTGTTGCTCTCTGTTTTATCCCCAAAATATATATAGAAGTTAGTGTCTGCAGTTGAGGAAAGACTTGGTATCTTTACCCAAGCAACAAGTGTTCCTGTTTCTGAATTGTAATCTTCAATTTCTCTTTTGAGCTTTGGGTGTCCATTATCTATTGCAAAGTAAATATCTGATCCGTCTTCTTTTGCATATGTCGCAAGATCGCTATCAGTTATACTGATCAATACAGGAAAATCAACTAGATCTTCATCAACTTTTATATGATCAATAGTAATCTTCTTTCTAAATAAATTAATATCTGTAAAGCTTTCAATTTCTCTTTTTAGTCTTGTTGTTCCATCTGAGAGTGTAAAATAAATATCAGACCCGTCTTCTTTAGCAAGAGATACAAGGTTCTCATCTCTAATTGAGATTAATACAGGAAAATCAACTAGATCTCCATCAACTTTAGCATGATTAATAGTAATCTTCTTTCTTGTCTTTTCTTCATAAGTATAAACATTAACATCTTTTCCAACATTAAAACTAGGAATTGTTAGTAAAACAGTAAGTTCTCCTGTCTCGTGATCATAATCTGTGATTTTCTTCTTAAGCTTAGTTACTCCATCAGAAAGAGTAAACAAAAGATCAGAGCCGTCATTGTTAGCAAAGTTTTTAAGATCTTCATCAGTTAATGTGATTGTTACAGGGACATTATTTAAATTTCCTAAGACATTACCACTATTAATCAATATCTTTTTTCTGTATTTCCAGTTTCCTGCATTTTCATCATAGATATATTCGTTCTTTTGTGTATACCAAGAAGCACTAGTTTCATTATCTACAGAAACAGAAATCTTATTTTCAGTAATCTTCTTAAAGACAAGCCTTGCCTGTTCTTTGTTATTAAGTGTAATGCTTCTTATCAAATCAATATTTTCAAAAGCAACTCCTGAACAAACCTTTTGTAATACCCTGTAAGAATATTTGTTATTATCTTCTTCTAATCTTTTACCATCTGCAAAAAATTTCAGATTTTTGCCAACAAAACAAACTTCTATAGTTTCAGTATCACTATCAACTACCAGTTCAAGATTAGAAAGAGAGAAATTAATCTCTTTAGTTGCTTCAATTGGAGAATTATAGGTTTCCATAATTGCAGAAAAGACAAGATCTCTAACTTTAATAGAATTATCATAGTTTAGCTTTTCTTTGCTTTTGGAAAGTTGAGAGCTTACTCCTGTAATAATTATTCCAACAACAATTACCATAATAAGCATTATAATTATAGTACTAATTATCTCATTTACTGCTTTTTTGCTTTTTATCATTATTAATCTTTATTAAATATATTTTAGTCTATAATATATAATATATTTAGTATTTTAAATGTTTTGTATATTAAGTTATATATTAAATAGTAAAATTTGTGGTCCGAATAGTGTAGTGGTTAGCATAGAGGACTGTGGATCCTCTGACTCGGGTTCAAATCCCGGTTCGGACCTTTTTTCTAAATCTCTAAAGTTTAGGATTTAAAAAAGGATTAGAGGAGATTTTTAAAAAACAAATATAATAATCAGATAATATCATGAGTAATAAAATAGGCACCAATGCTATAAATTTAATAGCTATAGAGAAAGAAATTAGAAAAGATTATGTTGGTATTATTCCAAAAGCAAAATTACGCTCAAAATTAAAAAACATAAAACTTTCTGATTTTAATAATATAATTAGATATTTAGAATTAAGCAATCAGATATATGTTAGTGAAAAAGGCATTGTTTGGATACAAAATGATAATAAACAGTTAAGAACTATATTATCAGATTGTAAAAGAAAAGGAAGAATTTATGAATAAAAAAGTAGTAATTGTTTATTCTAAAGATGTAGAAAAAACATTAGAATATTTAATTGCTACAAAAGAAAATAACAAGATAAACAAATCAATTTATAATTCTTTTATGTCTAAATTAGAATTGATAAAGAACAACCCGACATGTGGTGATAAAATCCCTCAAATAAAGATACCAAAAGAGTATATTTCAAATTATAAGATAAATAATTTGTTTAGATTAGAATTAGCAAACTATTGGAGATGTTTATATTCTCTTGTTGGCGAAAATAATAAAATTGAGATAATTGCTTTTGTAATTGATTGTATAGATCATAACAAATACAATAAGAAATTCAAATACAAATAAATGCTTCTGTAGCTCAGCCTGGTAGAGCGCATCCTTGGTAAGGATGAGGTCGCGAGTTCAAATCTCGCCTGGAGCT
>DAOMZT010000004.1:0-67937 GCA_035400625.1 archaeon
GTACGTGGGTTCTGGGTAGAGTTATCACTCCATTTTACAAAATGATAGCTACTATTTGGAATGGCAGTAACAGGCGTGCCATTACCGCCTTTTACAACAGTCTGAGTAGTGGTACCTGAAAGAGTACCACCACTACCTGAAGTGTATTTTAGAGTATAAGTGGTTGAAGAAACTTGATAAGTCCCGATTACTGTCTCAGAAAGTCCAGAAAATTTATTTTTAACACTAATATTAAAATCATAATCTCCTGCAACTAATGAAGAGCCAGAAGTAATTTGTACTGGAATACTAACACTACTACCTGGAATTATAGAGATTTCTGGAATTGGTGTTATTGTAAAACCTGATGGTAGAGAACTAGCAGAAATCAAAAAATCACTAGTTGAACAAACACTAACATCTCTATTTGTTACATTTAAATTGTATGTTAAGGTGTCACCTAAATTGCCTGCTTGACTTTTAGGAGTTATTGTGACAACAGGTTTTTTTCTTGTACAACTTGGCATTGATAATGTTATGCTTGCATCAAAAGTTGTGTATGACAATCCAGAAGACATATCTGTAACCAGAACATTAAATTCGTATCTTCCTTCAAGCGAAGGATCAGTTGTAATTTGTACAGGTATAGTCACCATTTCTCCAGGATAAAATGACCTTGTAGGGATAGGAGTTGTTGTAAACCCTGTTGGCAAATTAAAATTAAAATTAAAATCACTATTTGAACACATACTGTTATTTTTATTTAATACATTTAAATTATATGAAAATGTATTCCCCGCAACCCCTACTAGACTCCTAGGCAAACTAAAATATGCATGTGGCTTATATTTCACACACTCTTGATAATTATCATTTAAATCTACATAAACCGTTGCTGTGCTTTTTGTTTTTTCCATTAATGTAATTTGAATACCAGTATAAGGATCTGTAAATGTTTGATTAACTAAAAAAGGAGCATCATTAGCAGTTTCTGTTGATGGTACTGCATCAAGCAAATAAGTTTTTTCATAAACATTATTCTCAGGCCCTAATCTTATCATTATTCCATTTACAGCAGGACTTGTAGTTGAATAATTATCAAACACATCGTGAGGCTCTCTATAATCAACATAAATTTGCCTTTTTTGTAAATTTGGATAATTTGGCCTGTATATTTTTAAAAGCTGAGGATTTGTTGTAGGGTTCTCTATAGAAGAAATGGTATATGTTCCTGTTTGAGTAACTGTTATCATATTCTGATATGGAATAAACTGTGTATTTCCAAAACCTGTTTTAAAAAAAGCATTAAAATGTCTTCTTCCAGTTGAAGAGCCCATGGTGTCAAAAACATCTCCATACTCTTTATAAGTACATGATTCTGACAATGTCACATATTCATCTCCACTTTTACACCTATATAAACTTGCATGACTTAAACCAAAATTATGACCCAATTCATGGTTTACATAGCCACTTTTTAATTCTTCATACCAGGATTTTTTATCTAAAACAGCAGCACTTGCTTTTCCAGGGCAACTTGTTGATGATCTTACAACATATAATACATAATCATAATTATTATATCTAAAACCATTTACCGTCGCTAATTGATTAGCTTTATTCGCCCATTCTGCTTTTTTACAAGGATAATTATCATATGGCAAAGTATAATAGCCAAAGACGTCTCCATTTGTGTTAATATCTCCAATAAATTCTACTTGATTGAAACTTACATCTTTAATATATGCGTTTGCAGATAAGGGTCCTGTAAAAACAATCTCTCTTACTTGTTCATGAGTCAAAGGCGGGTCATCTTGAACATTTGCAAAATTAAGTAAAATAACTGCAACTTTTCTACTATCTATTGTTGTAGGTGTAGAATTTGTTTGTGCAGGTAAATTAAAATTATCTGGCTCATCTAAAATATCTACTGACTCATCATCTTCATCTATTAATAATATATCTTTAACTTGCACACCTTTTATTCTTACACTTGTTTTTGGTAAGAATTCATAATCTTCTATTGAACGTAGCTTAAAACTTTCCTGTTTATCAGTAATGACAAAACTCTCTTCTTCAAAATAGCCCTCTTCAAAGTAATCTGCATGATTAATTTCTATAGTCCCTTCAATATCTATTGGCTCTTCTATAAACTCTTTAAGCTCCTCTGGTATTTCCGAAATTAAATCATAATCAAGAATTTGCTTTTTTGCTTCTGTTATATTTTTTTCTTCTAAAAGTTCATAAATTTTATTTTGTCTCTCTTCTGCAATATTTATTAAGTTGCTAACAATTTCTGGCTTTTCGGTCTCTGATGCATTTTCATAAATTTCTTTTGCATCTATTATTGTTTTTGTCATTTCAACTAAATCTGTTGGTATTTGAGAAGGCAAAACATTATCTGCTTGCCCTTTTTTTATTGAGTATCTTGATTGAAATAACATTAGAAATACAACTATAACTAAAATAAGTATCACTATAAACCAAAAAACTTTATTTTTATCTATTTTCTTTTTCATGGTTAAAGCCAAAAACTATTTACTAAATAAAGGAAACAAATTATATTTAATTATATCTATTTGGTCATTCCAAAATTATTTTTTATTAGAATAAGCGCAGAGGCTGGGATTTGAACCCAGGTAGTCTTTCGACTCTAGCTTAGCAGGCTAGCGCGTTTGACCACTCCGCCACCTCTGCATTAATCTATTATCACGAATTCATATAAATTGATATCGCAGTTATCTGCAATATCTTTCCTTCAATCTTTAAGAATCCGACAATATATTTAATATTAAAAAGCTATATAAAACCATATTACTTGTGTTTTTTTCTATTTAAATATATTTCTGTATATAATATATATGTATATATCATAACAAAATAATCTATTTTGTGTGGCTAATTATGAAGATAAAAGAAAGAATAGTTGTTGAGCTTAAGAATATCTATAAAATATATAGCATGGGCTCTGCTTCTAGTGTTCATGCACTTGATGGGGTAGACTTAAAAATAAAACAAGGAGAATTAATAGCAATCATGGGTCCAAGTGGCTCTGGCAAATCAACAATGATGCATATTATCGGTGCTCTCGATCTGCCTAGCAAAGGAAAGCTATACCTTGATGGAATAGATATTTCAAACCTAGAAGAAGATAAGCTTGCAGAAATTAGAGGTAAAAAAATTGGCTTTGTTTTTCAAAATTTTAATCTTATTCCAACTCTAACTGCCTTAGAAAATGTAATGCTACCTTTGTTATTTCAAGAAAGCGATACAACCATAAAAAACCAAGAAAAACGCTGTAAAGCACTTTTAGGTCTTGTTGGCCTTGGAGATAGAATAACACACAAACCAACAGAGTTATCTGGTGGACAACAACAAAGAGTAGCAATAGCTAGAGCACTTGTTAATGATCCAGAGATTATTCTAGCAGATGAACCAACAGGAGCACTTGATTCAAAATCAAGCCTAGAAATCATGGATCTTTTAAAAGACCTAAACAAAAACGGAAAAACAGTAATATTAATAACACACGATAAAAACGTAGCAAACATTGCAAAAAGACAAATACATCTAAAAGATGGAAAAATAGAAGAAGACATAAAAACCAAATAGATAAAAAATGATTCAGAAAATCAAATTTGTTCTGGGAAATATACAAAGAAGAAAACTTCGAAATTGGCTAACCATACTTGGAATTGTTGTTGGAGTAATTGCAATTGTTTCTCTAATATCTTTATCAGAAGGACTAAAAAACACTATAAATGAAAAATATGATAGTCTTGGAGCAAATAAAATAACAATAACCTCTAAATATATGGACTTTGGTGGAGGACAAAGCTCTAAAGGCTTAACAGACGAAGATATTAGATCTATTAAAAAGATAAGTGATGTTGAAATTGTAAGCGGATCAATAAATGGGGTGTTAGAAACAAAATATGCTCAAAAAACACTAATGCTTTCCTATGTGTCCTATGATGCAGAAAACTTCAAAGAAATATTATCACAAAGCAATCTTGAAATTGAAAGCGGAGACTATATTTCTGATGAGAAAACAAAAGCAATAGTTGTTGGTTACAATTTTATAAACCCAGAGAAATCAAAAGATCTTTTTGGAAAAACACTAACAATTGGAAAGAAAATAAAGATTGATGGTAGCGATTATACAGTAATTGGCGTTCTTAAAAAAACAGGAGATGCTAGGAATGACAATCAAATCTATATGTCAAATGAAAACTTAAAAGAACTAACAAACACAGAAACCTACGATTCTATATTTGCAATTGTCAAATCAGGAAAAGATATAGAAAACACTGCAAAAAGAATAGAGATTAGACTTGAAAAAGACAGGGGTTCAAAAGATGTTATTGTTACTTCTCCAATCCAAGAATCAAAAAACAGAGAAGAAACTTTAGGAATAGTAACAATCGTTGTTGTGGGCATTGCTTGTATTTCTTTATTGGTTGGAGGAGTTGGAATACTTAACTCAATGTATACCTCTGTATTTGAGAGAAAAAAAGAAATTGGAGTATTAAAAGCAATAGGAGCTAAAAAAAGAGACATATTATTGATGTTTTTATTAGAGTCTGGAATCATTGGCTTACTTGGAGGAATAATTGGTGTGATATTGGGGTTTAGCTTGGCTTACTTAGTTAAAATAATTGCAGCATACATAGATATTACAATAAATATCTCAATAACTTTACAAATAATAATTATCGCACTTGGATTTTCCTTTCTGATTGGAGTAATTTCAGGAATGATACCAGCATATCTTGCATCAAGCCAAGAGCCTGTTGATGCATTAAGAGAAGAATAAATAATTTTAAAAAACAAAAGGTGAGATTAAAAATGAAAACAAAAAACATAATTATTCTGCTGTTTACTGTTATTTTACTTAATGGTGTATGTGCAGCAAACACAGACTATGACACTATAAACTTAGTTGCAGACACTTACAACTACAGTCCTGTTCCTGTAATGCCAGGACAAGAATTTGAATTGTGGATACAATTAACAAACAACAGCAACAGCATTGCTGAGAACATAACCTATCTATTAGATCTGGAATATCCTTTTGAAATTTCAGACTTTAATAACACAACGCAAACAATATCTAGATTGTCTCCATATCAATCAACAATAATCAAATACAAATTAAAAACAGACCTAAAAACACAAGATGGAACATACGAACTAAATTTTAAATATAGAGTGAAAAATAGCGAAATATACAATCTAAAAAAATACAAAATTGATGTGGCTTCAAAAACCTCTGTTCTTGAAGTTACAAAAACCGCGCTTTCTGATTTGTCGATTGGTGCAGATGGCACACTAAAGATAACTATCAGTAACCTTAGTGCCAGAGCAGTAAGAGATGTATTTGTAACACTTGAAGACTCAATAGGAGATTACATTTCTGTTCTTGATCTTAAAACACAATATATAGATCACATAAATGCAAACTCAGAAATTATAGCAACATACAAGATAAATGTTGCAAAAACAGTAACACAAACAAGCTATTCTCTTCCACTTACAGTGAAATACACAAGCACTTCAGGAATTGACACAATAACTAGAGATATAGGTATAAAGATAAATGATAATCCAAAGATGGTTCTAAACATCATAAATGTTGGTGCAAACAATAACAATAAAATTTACATTGGAAACAAAGAAAAGATAGAGCTTGAAATTTACAATGTAGGAAACATTGATGCAGAAGCAGTTTATGCAGAAATGACAAGCACAATCTCTTTTGAACAACCTAAATATTTTGTTGGGGCAATTGAGAAAGACAACTATGATTCTGTAATTTTGGAATTTAATACAAAAAGAGACATTAAGCCAGGAAGCTACCCAATACAAATAACAATAAAATACAAAGACGCATCATTAAAGGAACAAGAGATAACAAAAGGCATAACTGTAGATGTTGTAAAAAATCCACAAAACAAATCTTTCTTTTCAGGAGTTTTTAGCTTCTTGATTGGTGTTATTGTGTTTGTAATAATTTTAGCACTAATAATACTATTCCTAAGATGGGCAAATAAAGCAATATTAAAACCAGCATATGGTGGTTTAATAGAAAAGATTTTCAAAAGAAAGAAAAAATGATTTCAGAAAAATATAAGTCATTGATTAATCTCACCATAAAGAGCATACAGAGAAAGAAGTTAAGATCAGCCTTAACTATTCTTTCTGTAATTATAGGTATTGCTTCTGTAGTAGCCTTAGTTATTTTAAGCGAAGGATTGATTTCTGCAGTTACTGAGCAATTTGATAAAATGGGCGCTAATTCTATAATGATATTGCCTACTAACTTTGGAAGTAACCCACACACAACAGGAAGAGTATCAAAAGATTCTATGTTAAATATGAAAGATGCAGATAATCTTTCTAAACTTGCAGAAATAGAAGACACCTTCCCTATAATGCTTTTTACTGCTAGAGGAGAATATAAAAACGAAGAACAGTTTGTTTATGTTTCGACTATTCCTTCTGATCGTCTAGACTCTTTTATAGATTATGTAGGTATTAAAATAAAAGAAGGCAAAAGCTTTGATGGAAAAGAAGGTCATTTTGCTGTTGTAGGTCCAAATTTTACAAAAACATATAAAAGAGAAATAAAGGTTGGAGACACAATAAAACTAAATGGTGTAAGTTTTAAAATATGTGGAATATTAGATGCAATTGGAATGGAAGAATATGATGCCACCATTTATATTGATAGAAAAGCAGGTCTTGAAGTTAACAACTATGGGGAAACTGTAAATTATATAATACTCAAATCAAAGATAGATGCAGATGCTAGATTAGTAGTTAAAAAAGCAGAAAAAGTACTTAGTAGGAATAGAAAAGAAGACACATTTATAGTTATTAGTGCAGAGTCTTTTTTAAATTTGATTAAAATAGTCCTTAATATTATGAGATCTATTCTTATTGCAATTGCAGGAATCTCTTTAATTGTAGCATCCCTTGGTATTGCAAACTCAGTATTTACTTCTGTTCTAGAAAGGACAAGAGAGATTGGCATATTAAAATCAATAGGTGCAAGAATAAATGATATTGTTTTTATATTTGTATTTGAATCTGTATTATTAACTGTTATTGGTGGAATAATTGGTTTTTTTGTGGGTATAGGCATAGCAAAGATAATTATTATCTATGCAGCAAGTAAAAACTTTACAATGCTTGCTATTAACATAACCCCTTGGCTTGTAATCTCAATCTTATTATTATCTTTGGTTGTAGGTGTTATTTCTGGGTTATTCCCTGCTAGGGCTGCAGCAAAGATGAATGTTGTTGATGCTTTAAGGAAGCAATAAGACCATTTATAAATATTTCTTAGATAAAATATAATATAGACCTTTACAATATTTCATTAATGCTTCTATAGCTCAGTGGTAGAGCGCTGGTCTTGTAAACCGGAGGTCGAGGGTTCAAATCCCCCTAGAAGCTTTTAACTAAAATTAGTCAAATACTTTTTCTACAAGCCTTTTATATTCTTTGTACATTTGAGTATCAGAGATTTCAGAAATTTGCTCAAGAACACCGCGATAATAAATTTGTTGAGTGTCTTTTCCTACCTTAAAATGACTGAATGTCTTCTCTTCGCCATATTTTTCCATATCCCTATAGATGTCTCTTATATTTGATAATTTGTCTGCACATTTTAAAAGCTTAGTTTCCTTTGAAGCTGTCTTTAAATGTTCTATGCTTTCGGTTTTTCTTTCAAGCCAAGTCTTTGATTTATCTCTTTCTGTTATAGACATTACAAGATATGTTACTCTTTCTCCAAATTCTTTCCTTAATTCGTTTTCTGTTACACCCGTATGCTCTATATCTTCAACAACATCGTGGAGAAATCCAGCAACAATAAGGTCTTCATCAATAATATCATTTTTATAAAGAATAGAAACCACATCCATAAGATGCACAAAATAAGGACAATTATTTGTCTTTCTTTTCTGGGTTTTATGTTTTTCGTAAGCAAAAACCATTGCTTTTTCTATTTTATCCATATTTCTCCTCATTTCTTTCTTGTAATTTCCAATATATTATAACCTGGATTTGATATATCTGGTTTGATTTCTATCATATAAGATTTAGCTACACCTTTCCCTAAATAACTTTCTAACATTCTATAAACAGTAGGAATGAGCCTTTGTGTCTGAGCATAATTTCTTTGTAATTGTCTTAATTTAGACTTTTCTACCTTTAACTCTGATTCTGTAAAGTCAAAAGGTCTTTCATTAATATAGTGCTTGTTATTTTCTAAATAATTTTTTATCACACTATCAGAAAGTAATTGTATCTTTGCTACACCATTTGGTTTAAGCATAAGAGAACATAAAAAACAATTATATGCAATATAAGAGGTATGTATTCCTACACTCATTGGTGCTGCAACAACATCATAATTATTTCTTAATGTTTCAATTAATTTTTTATGTGCAGGATTTTTAATATCAATTTCTTCGAGATTAAGATTCATAGAGTAATCTTTGTGTACAACTTTCTTTGCTTTATTAGATAACATTTTAGTTATGCCCATGGTTTCTATCTTTGGATTTATCTTTTTAGCATATAAATGATTCTTAAGTTCTATTAATTCTTCACCAATACCTGCACCAATAACTAATATTTTTGGCTTTTTATTCTTAGATGGAAAATTATTAACAAGATCAGAATACAGATAATTATTATAAAATCTTTTTTTAGTTCCGATATTGTTTCCCCAAACAGATGTTTCAAGGCGCCCTTCCCTAATATCTAGATTATGATTAGCTGGTTTTCTAATCTTCCCAAAACTCTTATTCGTAATTTTTCTTTTAGGTCTTGGATTATAAAATTTTGGCATAACTTGTCTTCTCCATAAATTATATACTTAAAACCATTTTATAAACATTACTTAGTCTAATTATTATTATGTTGTCTGTTATTTTGTATAGTCTAATAAGCATACTTATAATCAGCACAATTTCTATTATTGGAATAACTGTTTTTTTTACAAATGAAAAGAAATTACCAAATATTCTCTTATTTTTAATCAGCTTTTCTGCAGGGGCTTTACTCGGAGATGCTTTTATTCATCTTTTGCCTGAGGCCATGGATTCAGGAATTAACCATGTGCCAATAGCTGTAATTTCAGGAATATTAGCGTTCTTTGTTTTAGAGAAATTTGTACAATGGAGACATTGTCATCAGCCAACATCTAAAGAACATCCTCACCCATTAGCAACCATGAATCTTGTAGGGGATGCATTCCATAATTTTCTTGATGGAGTGATAATAGCCACTAGCTATGTTGTTAGTATTCCTCTTGGTATCGCAACAACCGTTGCTGTTCTTTTACATGAGATCCCACAAGAGATTGGAGATTTTGGAGTTTTAGTTTATGCTGGTTACTCTAAAAAGAAAGCATTGCTAATGAACTTTATTATTTCTCTTACTGCTCTTCTAGGGGGAATTGTGGGATTATTATTAAGCAAAAGCATAACTTCTTTTTCTGGGATAATGATTGCTTTTACAGCAGGTGGCTTTATTTATATAGCGACAGCTGACCTAATACCTGAGATGAAGAAAGAGACAAATTTTAAAAAAACAAGCATTCAACTTATTGGTTTGTTGCTTGGTATTGGGGTTATGCTGTTGATGATATTATTGGAGTAAAAATATGGAAAACAAAGTGAATAAAATTAAAGAACACTTAAAAAATAATTTCTACAAATATTGGGCAGCAGGTATTTTTTTATTATTAATAATTATTGGTGCATTGTTAATATTTAAAAGCCCTACTTTGTTTTGGGATGAAGGGGTATATATAAATAATGCAAAATACATCTACTCTCTCGGAGAACAATCAACATATGAAAGTATTAGACCTCCACTTTTTCCAATAATTATTGGCTTATCTATACCTCTAGGCATAGATATTTTAATATTTTCAAAGATTTTTATATTTTTGTGCTTTTTACTAGGAATCTTGGCCATTTATTTAATATCTGAAAAAATACAAAAAAGCTCAGGCGTATTTTCTGCAATATCATTATTTACCTGCTCTTTAATTGTGTTTGTTTTACCACACATACTTACTGATTTTATTGTTTTAACATTTATGCTTATTGCTTTTTATTTTTATATAAATAAAAAATATTTTCTATCTGGGTTATTTTGTGGGGTGTCTGTACTTTTAAGATTTCCTTCTGGTTTATTATTCATAATATTAGGACTGTTTTTATTTGAAAAAGACATAAAAAAAGCAATAAAAAACATATTGATCTTTGCTTCTGGATTTTTAATTCTTATAGTGCCTTATCTTATTAGTAATAAAATCTTTTTTGGGTCTTTTCTAAAACCAATAATTAATGCACAATTGATAGTTGCACAAGGAGGATCTAATTTCTTAGGCACTGCTTGGTTTTTTATAAAGGTTCTAATAAGTCAAAATCTTATTTTGATTTTTATAATCTTGTTTATTATCCTTGTATTATCTAAAAAAATGAAAGATAAAAATCATTACTTATTGTTAACTTTAGTTGTTGCATATTTTATATATTTTGCTCAACTACCACACTATGAAGACAGATATATCTTATTACTTATTCCTTTTGGAGCAATAATTACCGGAATTGTAATATCTTATTTCTTGAATAAAATTTCTAATATAAAATTAAAACATTTTGTCGGTATAGCAACATTGATCTTTTTGCTAATTTTTGTGATATTTATTCTTTTAATTAGCAAAAATATATATAATATTAGCAATGGAAAAACAGAAATAAAGTTTCTTAAAGAAATTGGAGAAATAAATACAGAAAGGCTGTTTATCTACGACCCGATTACAGGAATATATTTTAATAAAAAACTAAATTGTATTGTAAATCCATACTATACAAATAAATTTATAGAGCGCTATCCTGATGTAAATTATATGGTGCTTTCAGAGAAGCTATTTGATTGTAATAATGTAGTTTGTATGGACTGTGATGGTGCTGATCAATGCTTAGAAGAAGAAAAACTTAAAGAAACACTAAATAGGGAATGGGAAATTATAAAATCAGAAAAGCTATATGGTTTTAATTATTATATTTATTCTAAAAAATAGATATATAAATAAATCTAGCCCATATATATTTTAGAGAAAATAATGAAAACAATAAAAGATAGGTTATTTGTGTTATTTTTGTTATCTATTGCGATATTTATCTTTATTTTATTAATTAGTAGTTATTCTATTTTTGTTTTAATAATTGGAATGCTTGCACTTTATTTTGCAATATTGTTTTTACTTGTTTTTTTTATGTATCCTAAAACATCAAAAAGACAAAATATTCCGAAAGTATATCCAAATGTAGCAGTAGTAACTTATGCATTCAATAATTGGAAACCAATTGAAGAAACTATAAAAAATCTTTTAAAACTAAAATATCCTAAACCACTTGATATTTATGTAATTACAGATGGTTCTTGTGATTTCCTTAAAAAATATCCAATAAAAATCATCACTATACCAAAAAAATACTTTAAAAACAGACTAAATGTAAAAGCAACAATAATGAATATCGGACTTAAAAAAATAAACACAGATTATTTCTTTTGTGTAGATGGTGACACCATCCCAAAACCAGATGCTCTAATGAAAATGATTCCTTTCTTAGAAGAAAAAGGAGTTGTTGTGGTAAATGGTTTTTTAGTCCCATCTAATAATGATAATCTAATATCAAAAATTCAAACTATAGAGTATAACTTTAGCTGGGGACTATTTCAAAGAATCATGGGAGCAATGGATTCTATTTCTGTTGCTGTTGGAGGAATGTGCTTAATACAAAAAAAAGCATTTCATGAAGTTGGTGGATATGATGAAAATAATGTTACAGAAGATAGAGAGTTAGTTTATAGACTAAGAGAAAAAGGATATAAATTTAGGTTCTCTGAAGAATCTAGGGGCTACACAGAAGTTCCAACCACACACAAACAGTTGATAAAACAAAGATTAAGATGGTATTATGGAGAGATAGATACTGCTACAAAACATAGAAAATTCTATCTAAATAAAAAATATAATATGTATGGATTATTTATTTTGCCATATACTTTATTTATGCAAATTATATCTATTGCTATATTATTTAGATTAGTTCATTTTATTTATAAAAAATATGTTGTTTTTTACTACCATCTTTTAGTTCAGATGATTAAACAATCATATTTTACAAAACTACCATTTATATTTCCAAATTATTTACCTTCAACAACGTTCTTTTGGCTGATTATTTTTGTAATATCTATGTTTTTGATATATGTGGGTTTTACACATAGTAAATTTAATTTAAAACCAAAATATTATTTTGCATTTTTTATATATCTGTTTTTTTATAATCTTTATTTAGGAGTTATATATTTAATTGCAATGATACAAAATATTATAGGTGATTTTAAATGGGAAAAGAGCTAAACGAAAAATTTAATAAAAATATATTTATTGCAGCAATATTAATTGTTCTGATCGTATTTATTGTTGGATTTTTCACCATCACAATATATGATAATAAAAAAAGAACAGGGCTTATGGATGAATTTAATATACTTAACCAACAGACTGGATTAGATGAAATATATGAAATCTATTTAAAAGAAAATCCAGAGAAGAAATGTGAAATATTAAAAAGCCAACTAAATTCTATGTTAAATACAAATAATAAATTATATATTAAACTTAAACAATATAATGAAAATGCAATAGTAAGCACAGACAATGTAATAAAATACCAATTTGTGATAACAAACATTAAATTATGGTTACAATACAATAAATTAAAGGATGAATGTGATTCAAACATCAATGTTATGCTTTATTTCTATCCAGAAATCTTTGAAGACACACCAAAAAAATCAGAATTAGACGCAAAAACAATAATCTTTGAAAACAAATTAAGAAGCATAATGACAAATTGCGACTATTTGTCTATTGCTTTACCAGATAAAAGTGATATAGAAATTATAAACCTTATAAAACAGGAATATTCTATTATTGATTCGCCATCAGCTTTAATAAATGGCAAAGTTTATTATAATTTAGATTTAACAACTGACTTTTATGAAGAAATAAACTGTAAGGAATAAATATGAAAATACTAATAACAATACCATGCTATAACGAAGGAAGAAAACTAGAAAAAAACATAACTAAACTTAATAACTTTCTTTCTAAAAACCTTAAAGAACCATACTTGATTGATATTGCAGACAATAACTCCAAAGACAACACTAAAGATATTGCAAAAAAACTAGAGAAGAAATATCCTACAGTAAAATATACTTTTGTCAAAGAACAAGGAAAAGGATTAGCTATCAAGTATTCTTGGAATAATACCGGCAAAGACTATGATGTCTTGTCCTTTATGGATGCTGATCTTGCAACAGGAATAGATGCTTTCCCTGGAATGATAAAAAAGATAACTAAAGATAACTATGATTTAGTCTACGGGAGTAGATATCATCCTAAATCTAACACCAAAAGGACCATTGGAAGATATATAATAAGCAAGGGCTATCTTTTTCTACAAAAGATAATACTAGGTACTTCTTTTACAGATACACAATGTGGCTTTAAAGCCATAAAGAAAAAAGCATATTTCCAGATAAAAGACCTTTTCTTGAAGAAAAGACTTTCTGGAGACAAGAACAATATGTTCTTTGATACTGAGCTTCTGGTTTTAGCAAAATACAAGGGACAAAAGATTATTGATTATCCTGTTACTTGGAAAGAACAAAAAGAAACAAGCGTTAAGATCTTTAAGTACTCTATTCTTTTCTTAAGATATCTTTTCTATTTTAGAAAAGAAATAAAAAGAAAAAAAAACTAATTTTTTGCTTTTGCTTTTTCTAAAAAATTTGTTATTGGGATAATGATAAAAGAAAACAAACTAAATGCCAAAACCATTAACCAATCTTTTAAAGATAAAGCCACAACATTAAAAGCATCTTGCATAAATGGATTGTATATTAAAAACACATGTAATGCCAAAACTAAAATAATGCTTACAATTAACATGTTGTTTGAGAATAGCTTCTTTAATTTAAAAGAACCTTCAGAATTACAAGCAAATGCAAAGATTAGTTCAAAGAAAACAATGCCTGTTAGTAATAAAGTCCTAGCATAAGATGGCTGACTAATATCAAAAGTATTGATACCCAAACTTGCATCAATATGAAGACCATAAGAAAACAAGATTATTTCCCCTATTATCTTAACAACCAAAGCAACAATAATAAAAGTTGTAAAAGACTTAAAGGCATTACCATCTTGCTTGTTTGGCTTTCTTAACATTATATCTTTTGTTGCTGGTTTTCTACCTAGAGCAATTGCAGGCAAAGAGTCTGTTACAAGATTAATCCAAAGTATCTGTAATGCTAGTAAAGGTATAGGGAAAGCCAGAATTGCAAGTATTGCTACAATAATTAATAAATCAAAATTTACTGCAAGCATATACTTGACAAACAACAAAATATTGTCATATATTCTCCTACCCTCCTTAATTGCAGAAATTATGCTTGAGTAATTGTCGTCTTTTAGGACAACATCAGCAACCTCTTTAGTGGCTTCTGTTCCTTTGATACCCATGGCTATGCCAATATCTGCTTTCTTTAAAGCAGGAGCATCATTAACGCCATCACCTGTTACTGCTACAACTTCTCCTGATTTTTGTAAAAGATCAACTATTCTGTATTTGTGATTTGGCTTTGCTCTTGCAAAGATGTCTGTTTTATAGATTAATTCTGTTGCCTCTTTATCAGACATAGAATCCAAAACATTAGCAGAAACTGCTTGAGGATTTTTAAAACCTATTTTTTCTGCTATGGCTTTAGCAGTTAATGGATTATCGCCAGTTATAATCTTAGTAACAATCCCCGCTTTTCTTGCAATACTTAGTGCTTCTTTAATATCTGGTCGTGGCGGGTCCATCATTCCAACAATACCAACAAAAATAAAATTTTCTTCTTTTTTATCTTTAATATTCTTTATTGGCCTATAGGCAAAAGCTAATACCCTTAGAGCCTCACAAGAATATCTTTCTTCAAAATCCTTAAATTTTTTAATGTCTCTTTCAGTTATATTTCTTACTTTGCCTTTTTCTAAAACCCTATCACATTTGTTTATGACTTCTTCAAATGCGCCTTTTGTAAAAATCTCATAACTTCCTTCTATCTCATGAATCGTTGACATCATTTGTCTTTGAGAAGAAAAAGGGATCTCATCTATAAATTTGTAATTGTTTGTTATTTGGGCTTTTTTTGCTAGTATCTTTAAAGCAATCTCTGTAGGGTCTCCAAAGATTTGTTTTTCAATTTCTGCATTGTTACAGTTGTTTGCAATATCTATGAGCTTATGTGCATCAATATTATCAATTTCTTCTATATCTGTAGAGTGATAACCAGAACTTAATATTTCTTTTTCATAATTGAAAGTATAAACTTTCTCAACATTCATTTCATTTAAAGTAAGAGTGCCTGTCTTGTCTGAGCAAATAACTGTTGTTGCACCAAGTGTTTCTATTGAACTTAATTTCTTAACAATTGCGTTCTTTTTAAACATTAATTGCACGCCACTTGCTAAAGTAAGAGTCATAACTATTGGTAAGCCCTCAGGTATTGCTGAAATTGCAAGAGAAACAGAAATTAAAAAAATAGCTAATACTCCTTCTCCTCTTAACAGCCCCAAAACAAAAATAATCACAAAACTTACTATAAGGATATATATTAAAATCTTAGATAGCTTATCTATCTGAACAGAAAGATGAGTCTTTACATTTTCTTCTTTTGAAACAAGATTTACAATCTTTCCAAACTCTGTGTTTATTCCTGTTTTTTCAACAATTGCTAGACCTTTGCCACTCGCTATTGTGGTTCCAGAAAATAATTTGTTTTTACCTTCCTCTTTACTTGTAATATCTTTTGAAACAGGAACGCTTTCTCCACTTAAGACCGACTCATCAACAACTAAAGAATAATTTTCAAGAATTTTTAGGTCTGCAGGAACCTTATCACCCTCATACACATAAACTATATCTCCTGGAACCAAGTCTTCAGAATTAATTTCTTGTTTTTTACCATCTCTAAGAACAAGAGTTGTTTTTACTAGCATTTTCTTTAAAGAATCAACAGCTCTGTCTGCTTTATATTCTTGAGCAAAACCTATTAGGCCATTAACCACTATAATAATAAGAACCAAAACAAACTCTAGGGTATCTCCCATAAACAAAAAAATAAAAGCACATATCAAAAGAATAATAATAATTAATGATGTAAACTGGGAAATGAGTATCTTAAGAACTGTATTTTCTTTTTTAACCTCTATTTTATTATGCCCATATTTTTTAATAAGAAGCTCTGCTTCTGAAGTGGTCAAGCCATTATTTATATTTGTTTGTTGCATAATATTAAATATATTTTAGATTGTTTTATAAATATTATCTAAGAATTATATATAGGAGGTTTTTAGATGATAAAACTAATAATATTTGATTTGTGGAAAACTTTAGCATACAGAGATGTAAATTATAGTAGTACTACAAAAATGCTTGAAGTTACAAAAGCGGATATCCCTAAAGATAAATTTGTAAAAATGTTTGAAGAATCATTACAAACTAAAAGATGGAGAAAAGAATATCTTGCATATAAGTTGCTTTGTAAGAACATGGGACTTAAGACAACAAAAGAAAATATAGAATTATTAATGAAAATTAGAAAAGATGCTGAAAAGAAAACTAAGTTATATGATCACAGCATAAAATTATTAAAACAACTTAGAGAGCAAGGGTATAAAACTGCATTAATATCTAACGCTAGTGTTTTTGCAATAAAGGAAATTAAAAAAACTAAGCTTTTAGATTATATTGATTATCCTATATTCTCGTTTAATGTTGGAGTCATTAAACCAAATAAAAAGATATATCTGGAAGCACTAAAAACAGCTAAATGTAAGCCACAAGAAGCATTAATGATTGGAGACAAACTTATTGATGATGTGTTACCTCCAAGAAAATTAGGAATGAATGCTTTACATTATAAAGGGAACTACGAAGAACTTAAAAAAGGGCTAAAGAAATTTAAGATAATTGTAAAATAATCCTAATAATCATGACCTGGGCAAAGAATTTCAAAATCTAGATCTGCCAACATATCTAAGGACTTTTCCATTTTCTTTGGCTCTGAACTTGGAAGATCTACTCTGCCATGACCATCATAGAAAAGAGTGTCTCCTGAGTAAAGTATCTTCTTTGCAGAATCAAAAATACATATAGAACCACAAGTGTGTCCTGGTGTGTGGAGTATCTGATATCTTTTTGGAAGCTTAAGTCTTGCTACACTAATTAACTTTGGAGTGAATTTTTTGACAATTACTGGATTTAGAATTGCACCCTCTTTATTCTTCTCTAAGAATTTAATTTCGTCTTTGTGAGCATAAAATTTTGCTTTTGGGAACAGATTAAAGTTTCCAATGTGGTCATAGTGAAGATGAGTAAAGACAACTGTCTTTATTGTTGCAGGATCTACAATACTAGTCAATTCTCTTTCAATCATTGCTCTTTCCAAGTAATTTCCTGCATCTATGACTAGATTTAGGGGTTTTATGTAATACATGTTAGAATCACATGCAATCTTATATACTTCATCATTTATTTTTTGTAACATTTTATATTGCTCCTTTTTAATTAATGTGTAAACCAAAAATTAAATATTTTGTTTCCGTTTTCTGTTTTTATGGAATCTAATCTGCAAAAACCAAATCTTTCAAACTGAATAATATCTCCAACCTTTATAGTTTCTATGTTTTTCTCTGCTAGGCCTCTTATAAGCTTATGGTCAGGGAAAAAAATGGTTGCTTGAATTGTTTGAGTATTATCTTTTGGAAGATAATGTATTATCTTCTTTTCTCCAGAAAAGTTCTTGAAAGACAAATAATCCTCTGAGTGGAATTTGCCAGTCTTTGTTTTTGCATCATAGATAAAATTAATATTGTCCATTAACCTTACAAGAATTTTGTCTTTAAAAGAATCTATATCTTCTTTTTCAAGAAGATACAAGCCATTTGTTTTAAAATCTCTTTTGCCAAGAGAAAGAGCAGGGTGCATCTCTAAGAAAAATGTTCTTTCCTTGTCGCCTTCTATCTTTATCTCTACTGGCTCTTTAATAAAGAAAAATCTCTTAGAGGAATCATTTAATATTCTTTTATTATATTTGATTAAGGTATCCCATGTTAAAGTTGAGCCTGCTGCTTTTGTTATTCCACTTTCAACAACTAATTGCTTTATGGCCTCAGGAGTAAAGCCTCTCCTCTTTAATGCCCTTAAGGTTGGAAGAGATGGATCGTCCCAGCCTATCAGTTCTCCTGAATTTACTTTTTCCCTTATTACTCTGCCACTTGATTCCATGCCTTCTAGATTAAATCTTGAAAATTCATAAGTATAAGTGTCATAAAGACCTAAAATGTTTCTAATATAATGATGAAGCTCACTAGCCATCTCAAACTCAACTGTTCTAAATCTATGAGTAATATTGAAATAACCGTCCATAATTGGATTTTGGAAATCATACATTGGATAAATATTGTATTTGTTTCCTATTCTCGGGTGTGGCTTATCTATTCTTCTAAATATTGTTGGGTCTCTCATCCTTGTGTTTTTATGAGACATATCTATCTTTAGGCGAAGAACTGCTTTGCCTTCTGAATAACTTGGTAGTTCTTTCCAGTATTTTAGGTTTTCAGCAATTGTGTGATTTCTACAAGCACACTCCTCTTTTTTATTTCTTTTTTCACTTGTAACTTCTGCTGAACAAAAGCACATGTATGCCTTGTCTTCTTTTATAAGCTTCTCAGCATAAGAAACAAAAAGGTCAATGTAATCAGAAGCATACTGAACGCCATCCCATTTAACACCTAGCCAGCCAATATCTTCAAGCATGATATCATAAAACTCAGGTAAAACATTTTCTGGGTTTGTGTCTTCAAATCTTAAGTAAAATTTGCCATTGTATTTTTCAGATAAGAGATAATTTAATAGAATTGCTTTTGCATGACCTATATGATAATATTTCTCTGGGCTCGGAGGAAAAGCACTAATTACTTTATCTCCTTTTTTGATGTTTAAAAATGCAAAAATGTCTCTTTCTACCTTGTCTTTTTTTTCAAAAAAGTCAGGGTTTAATTTTTCAAGCTCTTGCTTTTGTTTCTCTAAATCTAAAGAGTTGATTTCGGCAACAAGATTGTCCAAGATTTCGTGCAATTCTTTTTGCTTTGTTTTATATTCTGGAATGTTTGCAAGCACACTACCAAATACAAACTTCTTATTTGCCTTGCCCTTATATTTAACAGCATTCTCTAAAACTAACTGTCTTATGTTATTATTTGACATATTTATCAGGTTATTTACGGGTACGCTTCTTTAATCAATTGCTCTTTTCCTTTCATTTTCTCTCTAATTGGAGAGAGTAGTTTGTCTATTTCAATTGCTACACCATCCTTCAAATCCATTGGATGAAGTTGCTTTGAAACAAATGCTTTTTCTAATTCATCGGCGGTTTTAAATTTTAATGGACCACCCCACTTCTCTGGTCTATTAATTATGAAATCTTCGTTATTGTCTTGCTTCTGAGTCATAATTATGGTTTTTGCAAAATCCATTATACCATTATTAGAATCACCCTCTGGACAATATGCAGATTTTAATTTATCTTGGATTGTTTTTAGATCATCAAGCAAATCAATCTTTGAATTTTGAACAGAAGAAGACATTTTTCCATCTTGTGTTAAGGCTTTCATTAATGGAAACATCACCTCTATTCTTGATTGATATCCAAGTTTAGGTAAAAACTCTCTTGCAAGGACCATAATCTTTCTTTGATCCACTCCACCTAGCTGAGCATCAACACCTAGATATTGCTCATCAAGTGCCTGCAATAATGGATATAACAATCCAGATAACATTGGATTATCTCCCATCTTTACAACATCGCTTGCAGCCTTTGTTGAATTTCTAACAGATACATAACTCGACATTTTGTATAAATCCATTATATATTCTTTATTTAATTGATAACTTGATCCTTTTATTATTTCTATATTGCCTTTTATGCCACCTAATGATTCAATCATTGATGGAATTACAATATTATAATATTCGCATCTTTTATTTAATAATTCCCAAGGTGTATTATCTAAAGCCCCATGAATATCAGCAATTAAAACCTTGATTTTAAATCCTGCTTTTGAAAAATCAGCAAGTTTTTGTGCCCAACAGAAATAACCTATGTGTGGTCTTCCGGTTGTCGCTGTTCCGATATATATACTTGGATTTTGTTTTGTTCTTAAAATATTAAGAAGCTCTTCTTCAGTTAATATCTCCGAAGTGTTTCTTTTGATTAATTCTAATTTTTCTTCTATTGTTAGTGTCATAATTAACCATTTTTGATTTGTATTAATTTTTAAAATCTATATTCTTCAAAAAATAATTTTATTAAATATATTACAGCAAATGCAAATATTAATTTTAAAACAAATGCCCATAATGTTAATATGGTAAAAGAGTTCATCACAGAAATAAAACCAATGATTGCAATTACTAGAATCGCATAGATAAATATTGTTGAAAAGGTGTGTGTTTTAAAGTAACGACAAGTAAATATTTCTGTATACCAAGAAAGTGGTTTTGATTCGCTTAATTGCATATATAATATAAGTTAGATTATATATAAAAATAGGTTGTTTATCTAACTTTAGAAATAATATGGTCTATTTTTTGTTTAAGCTGAGGCTTTGGCTCAAATCCTATGATTCTGCCAATTTCTCCCCCTCTTTTCATAATCACAATGCAAGGAACTTCATCAATTTTAAACATTGTAGAAATTGGTTTGTTTTCTTCGCTATTTATTTTTAAAAATTTTACTTTATTATCATACTCATTACTCAATTCCTCAAAAATAAGGTTAAGGGATCTTGATGGCCCTGATAACGTTTCCCAAAAATATATAACTACAGGTACATCTGATTCTACAACTTCTTCCTCAAAATTGTGTCTATTACAAAGTATTACTGTCATTTGTCTTTTCCTTGTTTTATATTTATAAGATAATAAATATAAAATCATTTATATTAAAAAACTTACTATTTTAAGTAAAATTAAGTTTTTTAGGTACAAAAATAAAAATAAGAAAGGATTCTTATCTGAATCCTTTAAATCTATAGTCTTTAACTTTTGGAGGTTCGTTATTACACTTTAAGCAAAGCTCTTCTCCACTATCTTCATCTATTCTGTGTCTTGTTACATTTTTACAAAAAGAACACATCTTTGTTTCATATTTCATGTTTTATCACGATTTATTCATTCAATTAATAAATTTCAAATTTTGATATTTGAAATATATTAGTTTATATATATTCTATGAAAAGAAAGATTTAAAATCACACTTTTTTGAAAATTCAGGGTGTTTGATTTAAAAAAACAAGTCTGATAAGAAGAGCTTAATAAAAATAAAAAGAATAAGAAAAAAATAAAAAAACAAATCAAAAAAATAAATCCATTAGTTTAAGATTTATTTCTTCTTCTTTGTTGTTTTCTTTTTAGTTGTTGTTTTCTTTGCTGTTTTCTTTACTGTTGTTTTCTTTGCTACTGCTTTCTTTTTCTTTACTGCCATTTTTCTTTCACCCCTTTTTAACTTTTCCTTCCCCTTACGGAAAAAATATTATATATTAATTATGATACAACAGATATATAAAGGTTTTTGTTCTCTCACACATGAATTGTTTTTCATGTTTTCCGGCAGACAAATGAAAAAAACAACATGTTTGCGAACGCAGGAAAATACTGATGTTGGCGAGCCACTCAAAAACACATGAAAATACCTACATATCTACTTTACTTGAGAAAAAGAAAAGAAAAAAAGAAAAAAAACGTTTCTTAACGAAATAAAAGAAAAAATAATTTTTTAAAAACTATTTTTCATCTTCTGCATAGATGAAATTAAAATCAATTTTTTCATAATCAAACAATTCATGGTCTTTAAAAAATCTTGCAATTTCTATGTCTGCAGAAACCAAAGAATCAGATGCATGAACAACATTACATTGCCCACTTAAAGAATAATCTCCTCTTATTGTTCCGGGTGCTGCTTCATATCCTCTTGTAACACCGCAAATTGCTCTAACAACAGTAACTGCATTATTGCCCTCAAGAACACAAAGAATTGATGGAGCACTTTTCATAAATTTTTTTATTCTTGGAAAAAATGGTTTGTTCTTTAGATGAGAATAATGCTCGTCTAATAAATTATCATTAAGAAACATCATTTTCATACCCACCACTTTTAATCCTTTTCTTTCAAAAACATGAAGAATTTCTCCAACAAGTGCTCTATTAAGTGCATCTGGCTTAAAAATTACCAACGTTCTTTCCATTATATTTCATCTCCTTTATTTTTTTTCTAAAATGTAAATTTTTCTATTGATTTTTGAACCACTTGGCGTGGCATATGCTATAGGGTTTTGCAATTCCAATTTTGGATTTAATGAAGAAACATCAACTAAAGAAAACCCATTTCTTTCATAGACTCTTCTATCTATAGAAATTACTTTATTATCATAAGTTTTAAAATCTGGCAATATACACACTACCCTTACTTTTTTTGGAAGATTGCTATTAAGGTTTAGAAAGACATCATAATAAATACCATTCAATTCCTTAACAATAGTCTTTGCTTTCTCTAGATTAAGTGCTTTCTTTAAGAAAGGACCCATATATGGTTCAAAAACACAAGCATCTGCAGAGAATTTTGTTTTTGCAGAGTTGCCTTGCATTATTTTATAGCCCCTCCCTGACAATTTAAATTCCTTAATCGCCCAAGAAACATTCTTATTGCTAGCTTCGATCATTTCTTTACTATTGTCTATGCCAATAACATTATAATTTTTAATAAGCCCCTCAATCAAGAAGGTGCCTGTACCACAGAATGGATCAACTATTGTTTTTCCTTTTGATAACCCTAAAAGATTAATCATAATTGAAACAAGTCTAAAAGAGGTGTTATACATCTCCTTTATTACTGGTCTATTCTTGTCCTTAAAAATATTATCTTTAGGATTAAAACAAGATATTGTCTTTGCAAAATAAAATTTGTTATTAAACTTAACAACAAAAAGTTCCAGACCTTCATTTATCTTCCAAGAAAAGTAATTGTCTGGATTTGCAATGTAATTTACGCCTTCTTTTGATTTCTTCTTTGAATGTGTTATTGGCTTTTTATAAACTGCTTTTACTCTCTCTTCTTTAAATTCTTGCTTAAGAAGATCTTCAACAACATCTAATTCTTCTTCTGATACATCAATTGTTGAAATCGTATAATTAAACTTTTTTGGGCTGTTAAAATCAAGTTTGTTTATTATCTCCCTATTAGATTTAATTTTAGAAGTCTCTAGATAAACCTTTGATACTCTAACAAGCCCACCAAGCTCTTTAGTTAATTTCTCAAAATTATGTTCTTTATTAAAATCAAGAATAAGATATTTTTCAGAATTAACAATAACAGAATAAGAGATATTATGTTTGTGCAAATAAACTGCAATTTCTAATTTTGAAAGAGTTTTATCTCTTCCAAGAAGGAATAGATACATATTTTTTCATTTGAAAAATATATTTTTTAAATAAAAATAAAAGAAAATAAGAAAAAGTAAAAAACTACTTTTTCTTTGCAGGAGTAGCACCCTTACCTGCTGGAGCAGCACCCTTACCTGCTGGAGCAGCACCCTTACCTGCTGGAGTAGCACCCTTACCTGCTGGAGCAGCACCCTTGCCTGCTGGAGCTGCACCCTTGCCTGCTGGAGCAACAACTGCTTCTGCTTCTTTAGCAGCAGCTTCTGCTTCTTTAGCTTTTGCTCTTCTTTTTCTTACAGTTCCAACTGACTTTAAGTTGCTCTTGTTCTTTTCAACAATAACTTTCATTTTACATGGAAACTTAGAATCCATTCTCTCAAATAATTCTTTAACCATTTTTACATTTGCTTCATCAACAAGAACACTATAGATCTTCTGACCTTTTCTTACTCTTGATGCCCTTCCAACAACCTTACCAAAAGGACATTGACTCATTCCTGTTTGAATTCTATCAGCGTGTGCACCTTGTGCTTGTTTATTTTCTCTTAAGAAAAATTGAGGATAAACTCTTACTTTCATATAATAGTTTGTAGCAGTTAATTTCTTGTTTAGTTGTCTTACAACACTTTGTCTTACTGCTTCAATAGCATTATCCCTAATCTGTACTTTATCCATAGTTACATAGTGTACAACATGAGTATATTCTCTAGTTCCTGTACCCATATGGAACTGTCTAATCCTCATTCCAGGTACACCACCAACAAAATTCTTTTTATGAACCTTTACTGCCACTCTTGTGTATGCTCTTTTGTTTACTTTTGGACAATAACAATGTCCTGGTCTTAATCCCATTTTATTTCACCTTTATTAAAAAAATAGATAAAATTGTCGAAATTTATCTTTGCTATATATAAATATATTTATATAGAAACATATTTAAATAAAACATTTTAATAAATTTTAAAAAACTAGAATCTAGAAAGGAAAAAGAGAGCCTTAAAAAAAGACCCCCTTTCTCTTTATCATTTCTTTTGGGGAAAGAAAAGTTTTTGGGGTAAAATACCTCAAAAATATAATATAAGAAAGAAAAGAACAGGGACCTGTTCTGGTAAACAGTATGTTTCTCTTCTTCCTCTTTTCTGCCTTGTATTTTATTCTTTGTGGAATTTGGTAATAGATTAACTGTATATCTTATAGCCCTAAAATCTTTATATATACTACCGGGTAGTTTTTCCAAACCTAAACAAGAAAAAGGGTTTGATTTGTGAAATATACATAATAATTGATTTATTTTTTTGAGGTTTTTGGCTATTTTTTGTAAATTTACCAATTTAGCCTATCCCCTATAGAATAAAATTTTTTACCATATTTTATAGGGAGTTCTATAATATAACGACATTTTTTCATAGGTCTAGTCATCTGCCAAGGTTTAAGCCCAAATTTGAGATCTATAATCTTCTTATTAGAATCCAAAAACAAGACATTTATTGGAAAAAACACAAAAAACATGTGTATGCTTGCACCAACTTTTGTCTCTCTTTCAAGATCAAAAATCAGACCATAATCAAAATTCTTCTCTTTAGAAAACATCAGACCTTTAGCTCTACTAAATATATTATCTGCAATTTTATGAGATGCAATAATATTCTTTTTCTGTGAGATGTTTTTAATCATATTAAATCCTTACATTTTAATTATAACCTCAAAATTAATAACATTATTTAATTTCCCGTTTTTTACTAATCTTAAATATTTAATTTTCTTAATAATTGTTTTTTATTATTATAATAATCATTAACTATATTATTAAAATCCACACACTCATTTATTTCAGAATCAACTAACCACCAAAGTAATTTCTTGCGATTAAAAAACTCAGAAGTATTTATGGCTGATATTTCCAAATTGATTTTAAATTCAGAGTCTTCCTTTGAATAGAAGATTACATCATTGTCCTTTCCATTGCTTATCTCTAATATCTTGGTAATTTGCAATTGTTCAATATTATTTACTTTTGTTCTTTCTAGATTTATTACAATTACTTTTCTATTAATTGCTTTTGCCTTTTCTGAATACTTTGGTAGCAAATCCTCTGTTAAACAAATCATTGAAAATTCATACCATTTAGTATCAAATAAATTTTCTGAAAAATTATCTAATATCAAATAATCTGGTTTTTGAGAAATCATTTGAGAAATTATAGTTCTTTTATTAGAATCAATATTATCTAATAATAATCTCTTAACCCAGTTCTTATGTGGCAATTTAATATTGTCAAACGATTGTATGCTTGTAATTTTTTTATCAGGATAAAAATGAGCCAATGCCGAAATAAATAAATTTGCATCATCTCCAATTATTAATACTTGATAATCCTCATCCATTGCTGTCCAAATATAAGAATAAATATCAATTATACCCACACCTAAATTTATTAGATTTACAGGTGTTAATGGTTCTTCCAAATTCTTTTTAATAACAAATGAAGACCTTTTATTGCTTTTGTCTCCTACAGAATATAACCCTTCAATTTTATAGCCATTTGGTAAATAGCCATTTATTGGTTGATCAGAACTTACTTTCAAACCCATTATTTTTGTTAAAGAAAGAATAAATTGATTTAATTTAAATAAATTATCAAATTTAAGATTTGTTTCCATTGCCCCATATTTAAGATGATATACTATTATCGGCATATTTTCGCCAGAACAACTTACTTCTATAATATTCTTATCTTCTAAAATTATAGACAAAAAACCAAAACCTAAAAAATCCCTTTTAATAAAATTAAAATATAATTTTTTTTCTAAATCTGTTAAATCATAAGTTAATTTATCAATAGCTAAATCAAATGTTTTCTTAAGGTAATTATTTAGATTTTGTTTATCTCCTTTATTTGAGATATAATTTGCATCAATAGAATTCAAAAAAATCTTTTTTATTTCAACATATATTTCTTCTTGAGAGTGATTAAGCTCTGGTTGAATTACACTATATACTAGACCTTGAGACATCATATAATTTATATTAACAATAGTGAATTCGTCAATATTATATTTATCAGAGATATTTATTTTATCAGTTTCAGATATTTGTGGTTTAACACTATAAACTTTAGTTATATTACTTGATTGCTGAACAACAGATGGTTTTTCTATAGTTTCTTTTGTAATTCTAGAAATTGCAGTTTTAGATAATGTTTTATCTCCTGAATCTTTTGGCAACATATAATCATAGGTTGTTTTGGGTAAGGCAATTGTTTGATTTGGTTTCTCTTCAATATGCGTTTTTATTTCATCACTATCAAAAACAATATCTGGAATAACAATTTCTTCAACATAATTGTCTAAATTTAGTCTTGATTTTTCTGATTTTGCTTTCTTATGTTCTTTTTTATAATTATTAATATTATTTTCGACATTTTTGTTTGTATTGATTTTGCCATTATCTAAAACAAATGTAGGTTCCATTATTTTTTTTCTAGGTGGTGTTTGTTCATATGTTGAATATCCTTTATTTACTACATCTGCAATATTTGTATCATCCCTAATAGAAAATATCTCAGGAACTTCAATTTCTTCAATTAATGCATAAATCTGATTAGCATTTTCTTTCTCTTCCTTATTTTGTTGTTTCCCAGAAAAGTGGGGTTCTGCTTTTTTAATCTTTTGCTGTTTTTTAACTTTTGCTTCAATGGCATCTAGCTTTGCATAAAGATTAGAAACTGCTGGCTTTTTTATTTGAATCTTTTCTATTTTTGGCTCATCGCCTAAAAAACTAATTGATTCAATAAATGGTTGTTCATCTTCTACTTTGTCTGTTTTTTCCTCAAGCGTAGCCAATAAAAAATTAATCTCGGGTGTGTCTTTTTCTACAATATTTTCTAAATCTGTTGCTGTCACTCTATCAGCAATATCTTGTAATCTGTTAGATATTACCTCCAGTCTTTTCTTTTCGATTTCCAATCTTAATGCATTTTCAATATATTCTTTTGGAGTGATTGTTTCAATTGTGGGATAATTAGATTCTAAAATATCATTCGACTTTTCGTCTATATTACTTGATTTTTCTTCTTTTTTCTTAGATATGTTATGTAATTTTAATTTTGGGAGGGTTTTTACTTTGCTCTGATAGATATCAGGGGGTGTATTATCAATGGAAACATTAAATTTCTTTGTAAGAGTCTTTTCTATTTTTTTTGGATTGGAATTATCATTAATCCTAGATAACTTTTTTAGTTCTACCATACCGATAACTGCACAAATATATTTATAGCAAATAATAAGTGCATTATATTTATAAATATATTTTAAGGCTTAAATTTTAAATAAAAGAAACAGCCAAATTACCTAAAAAAGAAAGCACATTAAAATAAGTAAGCGCTGCAATAACAACATAGGAAATTATTAGTATCAACACAAAAGGAACTAATGGGGAAACCCACACTTTTTCTATTTTATATTGTGTAGACAACTTTTTTAATTCATATATTTGCTGTTCTGGAGAGCAATTTGGTCTTATTGTTATTTTAGAAACTACTTTATTATCTACTAATTTATATTCTTCTAAAGGGGTATAAAAATTAGTCAAACTATCCACATCTTTTGGAAAGCCAAAACTCATTAAGATTAAGCTTTCTCCTAATGGCTTATTTGGATAATTCCCTTTAATTATATTGTAAATTAAAAATAAAACTGGGAAAAATAATGTTAGAACAGTAGACAATAAAAATACAAACGCAGTAAATAAAACAGAAATACCACTAACAAAACTCATAGCCATTAAAGCAATAAGATCTCCTTCTCCAATATATGCATAAACCGTTATTTTTCCCAATACATAGATAATGGTTAAAAAAGCAAAAGAAATTGCAATCTGTAAGATGTACAGATATAAAAAGCCCTTAGCTATACCAAAAAAAACATTATATACAAAACCAATTACAGATATGATTAATAAAGGTACAATATTTATTTCTCTGGTTTTTATATCTTGATATCCTAAAAAAATTAAACATATTAAACCTAAAAAAAACATGGGTAAAAATACAAGGTTCATATTTATCTCTTCTCTTCTTTTTCTTTAATATTTATTTTTTCTTCTTTTTCTTTAACTGGTTTCTTCTCTTTTGTTTTCTTCTGTTTTTTTGGTTCAATTGCAGTTTTAGTCAAATGCATTAAATCATTATATGCTTTTCTTTTTGTTATTCTTGCTGTTGATCTTTCAAATAATTGATCAGTATATTTTCCAGGCGGACCAAAAGAAATAATTTGCTTTTTTAAAATCTTATTTAGTATTGCTTGATTTTGTAAAGTTGTATTGGTTTCATCAATTATTGATTTTGGCAAATCTATAGTCAAAACACCACTGCCTATTCTATCAACATAATCTGTACCTGAACCTGCAGTAACAAATTTTGCCATCTGCGCTAGCTTAATTGTTGCTGAAAATTTATAAACTAAATCATAACTTTTCTGATCAATCTTTTGATTTAATTTATCTGCCATTTTTGAAATGCCTGCAACATTAAAGGCTCTGTGTTTTTGGATATACCATAAAAGATCCCTTAATGTTTTTACAAAAAAAGAATCATACATATAATAAGTAATATAGCCCATCATTCCATTATAGCCCTCTACACCTACATTTTTTTCCTTTATAAATTTTTCTAGTCTTGATAACCCTAAAAGATAACTTGCTGAATTATTAATTAATCCAAATGGATGAGCTATCACGAAAAGATAATCCTTTCTCTCACACATGTCATAGATTCTTCGCATTGAAACACTTTCTTCAAAGAAAACATTATAGCTATAAATATCTTCATTAGGTGCATAAACTAATACTTCTCCCAGATCTGTAGAAATGGTCATTCCAGGAATCAGAACATTTGCTTTTGGCTTTTCTTTTAACAAATCGAAATATGCTTTTTTTGGGTTTTTCTTTGCATTTTCTGTTATTGCTGTTCCAAGAAGATTATTTTTATTAACAAACTGCCAGTATCTTCTACTTGACTGTTTTCTTTTTAGAAATTGAGTGTTTAAATCTAAGTTACATATCATATTTTATCTATTATTTTAAATTTACTCTCGCATCTACTATATAAATCTCTTTTTCTGTTAAAATTACCGGGTTTAAATCTAGCTCTTGAAGATGTTTGTCTTTTGCCAACTCGCATACCTTTTCTAGTAGCAAGATAAGCTTAGAGACAGGATAGTTCTTTCCTCTTGCAGAAAAAAACTTACTTACTTTTGTTGCATAAACCATTTCTTCTATTTCTTTTTTTGTTATTGGTAAAATCCTGATTGCTGTATCATCTAAAAGCTCTGTGTAGATGCCACCTTGACCAAAAACAATGACTTTGCCAAACTGAGCATCATTGTTTATTCCAATAAGTAGCTCAAGACCCTTAACTTGCTTTTGAATAATTACTTTGCCTTTAACATTTTCTTTCTTTAGAACATTTTGAAGATTTTCAAAGGCATCTTTAAGTGCTTTTTTTGTATAAATGTCTGTATAAACTGCTTTACTTTCTGTCTTATGCACAAGAGATGAGCTAAGCTTAAGAACATACGGGAAATCAGAGAATTTATCTATATCTTTTTTGGAGATTGCTTTTGACTCCAAATATGAGATTTTATTACTCTTAATATACTTTAAAGAATCTTCTAAGTTTAACCAAGCCATTTTTTTCACTTTTTGTATAAAAATAATATTTAAAAACCCATATATACCTATAAATATATATATTATAAATATATCTAAATTCTTATAAAAGTTTAGATTCTAGAAATAGAACACAGGTTTTAAAATAATTGTGTTTAACTATTTTATTATTATATTTAAAATGTATCTAATTATAGACACATATAACATACAAAAACAAAGGAGAGAAGATAAAATGAAATTACATTGCCTAGGGGCTGGACAAGAAGTTGGAAGAAGCGCCCTATTATTAAAAGGCAAAGACAACATTCTATTGGATTATGGTTTGAAACTTAATCCTACAACACATGTACAAGCAGATATGGAATTACCTGCAAAGACTGAGCACCCTAAAGCTATAAAAGAACCATTAACTGTAATTATTTTAAGCCATGCTCATCTTGATCATTCAGGGGCAATTCCATCACTTTACATAGATGCAGGCGCACCATTGTTTTTAACAGAAGCAACTTTAGAACTTTCAAATCTTTTATGGAAGGATACTCTTAAGATTGCAAAATTAACTGGAGAAGATTGTGGGTTTAAGCCTCAGCATGTAGATAACACAAACAACTCTGCATTCTATATAGATTACAGAGTGCCTGTACAGATTTCACCACACACAAAGATAACCTTTTTTGATGCAGGACATATCGTTGGTAGTGTTATGGCTCTTATAGAAACAGAAAAAAAGAAAATACTTTATACAGGAGACTTTAGAGCAACAGAAAGCCGGATGTTTAGAGGCTATGATAGAAGGCTTCCACAAGTTGATGTTTTAATTACTGAGACTACTTATGCTGATGCACCACACCAAGACAGAAAAGAACAGGAAAAAGAACTAATAGATGATATAAAAGAAACACTTGATAACAGAGGAATTGTTATTCTTCCTGCTTTTGCTATTGAAAGATCCCAAGAGCTTGTAAGTATTCTTGACAAACACAATATTAAAGTTCCTGTTTATCTTGATGGCATGGCAAAAAAAGCAACAACTATTTTTGCACAATATCCAAACCAGTTTGTTGAATATGCAAGATTCAAAAAAGCAGTTGACAGAATTGAGTTTGTTAAAAACCAAAAAAAAAGAGAAAAAATTATTTCTGCTAATAAACCTTGCATAATCATAACAACCGCAGGAATGCTTGAAGGTGGGCCGGTCTTAGGTTATATTAGAGACTTAGGAGATGATCCAAGAAACAAAATAATTTTAACAGGTTATCAAGTAGAAGGCACAAACGGCAAAAGACTTTTAGATAAAGGAAAGCTTTACATTGATGGCAAGATTTACACGCCAAGAGCAAAAGTCACAAAACACAGCTTATCTGCACATGCTGATAAATCAGAATTACTTGAGCTTATAAAAAAAGTAAAACCAAAGAAAGTAATCTGTGTCCATGGAGATAAAGACATCACTTTTTATTTCAAGAATGAGCTTAAAAAACTTGGAATCAAAGCAGAAAATCCTGCTGTTGGAGACATTATTGATTTGGATTAGGGGTATATAAAAATATGGAAAGATTTTGTCCAAAATGTGGAAAGACAATTCCTGAAGAAAGAATGATTAATAATTTCTGTTTGAATTGTTATATCGAAGACAATCAGGTAATCACTGCCCCAAAATTTGAAATCACATATTGCCCTAAATGCCAAAAACTAAAATATGCAAGAAAAATATATGATAATGTAGAGAATCTAGAAAAAGAACTAGTAAAACACATAAGAATCAAAGACCTTGAACAGGCAAAGGCAAATGTCTCTCTGATCTTAGATTTTGATAAGCACGAATATTATGTAAAAGTGCTGGTTAAAGCATTGATTGCAAGAACCATACAACAAATCGCAATGGAAAAAGACATTTCTTTAAGAATTGATAATTGTGAAAACTGCCTAAAGCTTTCTAGCAACTATTATACAGTAATTTTGCAACTAAGATTTGAATCTAAGGAACTACTTAAAGAACTACAGCCTGTTCTAGTTAATCAAATTAAAAATCAGGTAAAGACAATTAACTATGCAGAAGCAAACAAAAACAAGCCATTTTTTATTGCTAAAACAGTTGAACAAAAAAACGGAATTGATTTTTATTTTAATGACTCTGATCATGCAGAAAAGGTCAGAAAAACTTTGCTTTACAATAAGCACGTAAAGACCTGGCAAAAGACAAGAACCCTAATTACTGCAGATAAAGACGGAAAAAGAAAATATCGCCACACAATCTGTTTACATTTTGGGTGGCCATCTCAAAATAAAAAATAAAAAAATTAAAATAGTGCTTTAACTTTTTTAATTTTATCTCTTTTTGAAACAATTATTATCTTTTGACCTTCTTGAAGTGTATCTGTGTCTTTATAAACATTAAATACTTTGTTTTTATAATAGCCAATTATATTACTGCCATCAGGTAATAATTTTCTAAACTGAGGAATATGTAATCCTACATGCTTAGTGTCTTTTTTAATCTTAAACTCAACAATTTCTGCATCACCCATAGAAAAGAAAGACATGTCAAGAATTCCTTTTTCTGCAATTAGTTGTGCAATAAAACCGGCTGCTGCATAGTCTGGCTGAATAACATAATCAATCTTTAATTTATCAAAAACATCATTTTTATAATTTATTTTTCTTAGCATCACAGCAACTTTTTTTATGCCATACTCTTTTGCTATTAAACCAACTACTAGGTTTAGTTCATCGTTGTCTGTTAATGCTACAATAATATCTGCATGATCAAATCCTGCTTTCTTTAATATTCCTACATCTGTTGGGTCTCCTGTTATTGTTACGATATCTGTATCGTAAGTCATTTGCTTTGTGATTACAGGATCTTTTTCAATAAGAACAACTTCATGATCCTCAGCATCAAGTAATTTAATTAAATGTTTTGCAACATTACTAGTTCCTACAATTATTATATACATTTCATCTTCCTCCTACTCTTTGAAATATCATGCCTATTAAACCAAATATTGTAATTATTTCTAATCTCCCAACCCACATATTAAATATCAAAACCATTTTTGCAAATAATGGCATACCGTGGTTTACAAGCCCTGTTTCTATTCCAATATTTCCTTGGGTTGAAACAACTTCAAATATGCTTGCTGATAAAGGATAGCCATATGCTGTTAAAATTAATACTCCAAAAACCATAAAAATGACATAGCTTACAATAAAAAAATATAAAGCCCTTATATCTGCATTTTCAACAACTTTTCCATCAAATTTTCTAGAAACATTTGATAAATCTGGAAGCCTTATCTCTCTAATTTGCCAAATAACAGATTTCATAAGAAGTAAAAATCTGCCTTGAGTAATACCACCAGAAGTAGAACCCTTAGACCCGCCTACAAACATTAAAAATATCAACAAGAAAAATAAGATGGGAGCAAGACCCATAATCGGCTCTGGAGAAAAACCTGTAAACCCACCACCAAGAGTACCAGCCACTAACAATGTTATGCTTTGCCAAGAGTATATTTTTCCCAAATGTTTAAAGAAAATAAAAAATACAACAATTATCATTAAACACATTGAAATAAACTGTGGATCTTTAAAATATACAAACGGATTTTTTTCTTTGTAGATCCTGTAATGAGTAACAAAAGAAATTGAACCTAAGAAAATAATTAAAGACATTATTAGTTGAACACTACTTTGATAGAGATAATCATTATTTGGCATGTCATGGCCTGTTGTTGATATTGCTGACATTGTGTAAGTTACAGAATTAAATAAATCAACACCAACAAGCAACATTAGAATAACGCCTATTAATGTAAGAATTATGTAAATTATCCAAATTGCTCTAACTGACCCTTTATAGCCACCACTAAGTTGATCATACCCTCCTGCTCTAACTATTCTTTTGGATGTAAAAGCATCAGAGCTAAATATTCCATAATATGCAATTAAAATAATACCAATACCACCTATCCAGGAAAGAATAGCTCTCCATAAATGCCAGCTATTTACTTTGACAATAAAAGGCAAGGTTGTTGTTCCAGTAGTTGTTAATATTGAAGTGGTATCAAAAAAAGAATCAATAAAATTATATCCAAAAACAAAATATGGCAAGGTGGTTAAAGCAGCAAAAATTAACCAAACACTTGCAACAATAATAAGATAATGTATAGAACCTAAAGTTACATTTTTGTTTTTAGGAATAAGCCCATAAAGAATAAGCCCAACCAAAAAAGCAACTCCAAAAGAAATAAGATAACTAAAAATATAGTTTGTTGGCTCTTTAAATATTATTGCAAAAATAAACGGAATTAGAAATATAAAACTACTGTATAAAATTACTTGCCCAATCTGCTTAAGCACTTGATTAATATGCCATCTTGTGTAATACATTTTATCATCAAAATATATGTAATATACTACAAAATATAATATCTAAACCTTTAAATGCTTTGCTTTTTATAGCAGGTCGGGCGGGATTCGAACCCGCGATCCCAAGCTTAGGAGGCTTGTGCATTATCCAAACTATGCTACCGACCTTTTTTTAGAAAAGAATAACCTTTTTAAATACTAAGTTTTTCTATATATAATATATTTATAATAGTATTTAAAAATATAAAGGCAATGCATTAAACATGACTAAGAAAATATTAATTATGCTTGGACCAGCAGGAAGCGGGAAAAGCACACAGAATAAACTTATTGAAAAGGAATTTGGATACAAACCATTTATCATGGGTGACATTCTAAGAGAAGAAGTTAAGAAAGGAACAGCTCTAGGCAAAAGAATACATGAAATGATAAAAGATGGGCACTTGGTAACTTTAGAAATTGCAAGCGACTTGATATTTGATAAAGTAAAAAAATCCAAAGCCAAAAAAATATTAATGGATGGGTTTCCAAGAGAATTTTATCAATCAGTTGTTTTCGATTATTTTATAAAAACAAACAACTATAAGTTGATGGGAGTAATACATCTTAACCTCTCTAGAAAGGAAAGCATAAAGAGACTATTACTAAGAAAAAGAAGTGATGATGACTTAAAGGCCATTAATCAAAGACTTGATGACTATCACAACATTACAAAAAAAGCAATAAACAAATACAGAAAAGAAAAGAAGCTTATAGAAATTAATGGAGAACAAACAATAGAAGATGTTTTCAAAGAAATAAAAACAAAACTAAATAAAATTAAAGGTATATAAAATATGATTCAAGATCCAAGGATTATAGACAACATAAAGAAACTAAAAGAACTGGGAATGAGTGATGAAGACATTAAAGGTAATCTTATAAAGATGGGACTTTCTTCCGAGGATTGCGATGAACTAATTGCTGCTTCAAACGGGAACGAAACTATTAAAGAAGAGAATGAACCAAAAAAAGAAAAACCAAAGAAAGAAGAACCAGTGAAAAGCGAACCAAAAAAAACAGAAATAGAAGAAACACCAAAAGATCTATTTGAAGAGGAACATAAAATTGATGCAATAAAAGAAGAAGTTCCATTTTCTATGAAAGATGATTTCTCTGAAATTCCTGATTTAACTATTGGATTAGATATTGATCAATTAAGTAAAAATGAAATGGACTTTAGTTTTGATACACCAAGTTTACCAAAAGAAGAAGAAAAGGTTACTTTTAAAAAATCAAAAAATAAAAATACAGATATTACAAAAAGCTTAGATTTGGATAAAATAAATGTATCTAAATTAGTTAATACAACGCCTTCTGAAACACTAAAAGAATTGGATTCCAACTCAAATGTCTGGGCATCAGGATTAGCAACCACATTAAATGCAAGATTACACGAAATAGATGAAAAACAGGAAAAATTTGAAAGGCTACTTAAAAAGAAAATGGATGATGAGATAAACAAATTAAAACAGATACAGGAAACTTCTAAACAATTATTAGCTCAAAAAATTGATGAAGAGCTTGTAAGTAGAACAGCAAACATTAACTCTCAATTAACAAAACAACTTGCATTAATAAAAGTAGAATTAATAAAAATTAATAAAAAATCAGACCAGATGACTACTGGTAGACAAGAAGTTGAAGAACTTATAAAAAATCTAAAAGATATACAAACACAAGTTGTAGAAAATAACAATAAATCTCAAGAAAATATTAACAAGATGGTGTTATCAACCTCTGTAAAGTTAAACACGAAAATTAAAGAAATTAACGACATCTTATCTTTGCAATCTAAAATTACACAAGGACTAATAAAAAACACCCAAAATGCAATAGCTAAGGAAATAAAAAAATTCCATCAATTTAAAGAAGAAATTGAAAGTAAAATTAATCCTCAACAGATGTATGATAAATTAAATCAACTAGAAACATTTAAGCAACAACTAGCAAACAGATATGAGGCACGTTTTGAAAATGTTAAAAAACAATTTTTGGTTAAAGCAAAAGATGCTTTTAAAGAAGAGATTGAAACTCAGCTAAAAGAATTAAAAAATATTAAAGAGACAATAGTTTCAAAAACAGACCCTAAACTGATTAGTGATAAATTAGAAGAACTTGAATCTTTCCAAAACCAATTAATCTCAGCAATTGATGAAAAAATATCTCAATCTCTAAAAATCTATCAATCAGCAATAACTCAGGAAATCACTTCTAAGTCAAAAGCCATTGATGAAGAAGTTATTAAAGTTGAAAATGCAATCTTAAAATTAGGAGAAGCAGAAGATAAGATAAAAGAATTAAATCAATTTAAAGACCAGTTTATTGCAATAATTGATAAAAATATAGAAAAAATGAATAATACTTACACTAAGTTTGAAGGAAAACTAAAAGAAATAGAAGAAAAACAAAAAATGATGATATAATCAGTTTCTTTTTATCTTAAAAATGCCTAATACGAAAAATAATATTATCAATAGGCAAATAAAGATTATACCAAATAATATTGAATTTCTAAGAGATAACAAACCTAGTAGCTTTGATCTCTCTTTTTCGGGCTCTTCTGTTAGCTTAAAAAGTATTGGTTGCTCTAAGACATTTCCATTGTTTGCTACAAATCTTAATTTTGCATCAATATCTTCTTTTGGAACATCTCCGATATTAACCTTTACTGAGATTGTTTTTGTTTCTCCAGGATTTAATGTTATTACTTGATCTGCAACAATATCTACGCCTTGAGGAACATTTGATAACTCAATATTGGTGATTGTTACTTTATTTCCTTTATTTCTTAAAGTTATATCAAATTCTTGTGAACTGTTTGGTTCAACTGTTAGTTTTTTAGGATATGATAATAATTCTATGTTTATTGTTTCTGAAACCTTAACTACATTAATTGTATATTGTAATTCTTCAGAAAAACCACTTGATTTTCCTTTTATCTTTACATTTAGAGAAGATAATCTAAGTTGTGTGAATTCTCCTGAAGAAACATATATTGTTAGATATTTGCTTGAATGTTTATCAACATTAATCTTTTTGTTCTCAATTGTTGCCTTTAAATCGTTATTTGGTAAAAATTCTATTTCTATATCTTCAGATAAATCACCGTTATTTTTAAGTAATATCATAATTGGAAGTGGCTTGCCAATTGTAAGATTTAGATTTGGTTCACTTAGGCTTTCTACTTTAAAACCATATTTTGGATTTACTATTAATTTCACGGTTTTTGAAATTGACTTAAGGCCGTCAAAAAAGTCTAATTTTATATTATAGGTTCCTGACCTGCAGTCTTCTGAAACATTAAATGTAAATTTAATAGTTTTACTTTGATTAGGCTCTAATGTAAATTTACGATTAGAGATATCAACATATATTCCAGAATTAACATTATCTTCTGAAATATAAAATGTTCTGGTTGTGTTAGAAATGTTTTTCAAAGTATAAGAAAGGGTTTTACTTTGCCCTTTACTTATGTTTTGGGTGGTTGTTGCAGGTCCTGACACAGTAAAATCATTGTTTGGCTCTGGGCAATCTTCTGCATAAAGTGAAAATTCTTTTGTTACTTCTATCTTCTCATTTTTTATTCTTAAGGTTAAATCTAATTTTTCTTTATCTGTTACATTGTCTGAAACAATCACAGAATAATCTATTTCTTTTTCATCTTTTAAATATACTGGATTAGAATATTCTGAACTTATTACTAATTTTGGACTGCTTAAATAAATGTTGTATAGTCCATCACTATAGTCGTTCTCTATATCAAGAGTTATTGTGTTTGTTCTACCGATACAAACATTTGTATTTGAGATATCTACTGAAAACTCTCCATCTTCTTCATCTTCTGTAACTTCTATATCTTGTCTAAATTGCTTTATTTCTTGATTTTCTGAATTTAGTAATTTGATATAAACTATTACTTCAGAATGTGATTCCTCAAGAGCAGAAACATAAAAAGAACCAGTAAATTCTGAATTCTCTGGAAGAGTGTATTTCTTAGAATAATTACACTCTAACTCATCTTCTTCACAATCTACCCAAACATGTATTTTTGCAACAAAGGAATTGTTGTTCTTAATTGTAAAACCTATCTTTGTGCTGGTGTCTTGCATTAAGGAGTAGGTTTCCTTATCAAAGACAAAGTCAATATTTTCTATTTTTGGCTCATTTGTTTCCGCAAAAACTGCTCTTGCAGTAAATACAGACAATAAAATAAATATACCAATAATAAGATACTTTAATTTATTGTGATTTGGTTTTTTATAATATTTTTGAAAATCATTTAATTTTGTTTGCATAAACATTTCCTCTTTTATTTTCTATACACATATTTAATATATTTTGTTGAGAAAGATAAAATTACAATTATTAAAATACCAACTAAAATTATTTGAAAGATTGTGGAATTTAAAATTGATTTTATATCTATATTTTTTGCAAAAGAAACTAAACCAGTAACAACAGAAGTTACTTGTTTCTTGTTTTGTTCTGGTTCTTCTTTTTTTGGCAACTCTAGATCAACAAAGCCATAAACTCCATTACATCTGTATTCTATCTTTGTTTCTCTTAAATCTGTTTTAAAAACTCTAACTATTTTTGTTTCTACATCGCTTGTAGCAATTACTACTCCTATTGGAGAATCTAAATTTACATCTTTTATACCTATTATGTTGATTTCTTGATCTTTATCACTAGAATTTTTAAAAGTTAAATCTAAACTATAGTTGTCTGTTTCTTTAACATAAACTATTGTGTGCTGTAAATCAATTGGACAAATTCTATTTGCTTTCTGGATAATTTCAAAATCTATTTTTTTAGAATTTTGTAAATACATTAACTCAATGCTTACTTTATAGGTAGAATCCAAAACATTTTCTAGAGGAGAAATAACAAAAGTAATTTCTTTAGATTCGTTTGGGTTAAGAGTTATTTTGTCTTCTGAGAAATAAGACTCATAAGGGGAAGTATAGGATACCAAAGAATATGTTTGTGCAGTAGAATATGGATTGTAAATATAAAGAGTAGCAGAGACAGGGGCATCAACTACTGTTACTTTTTTTGGAAAAGAAACTGTAGGGGAGTTATCTGCATAAATTAATTGCAAAGATAATAAGGTCACCATTATAAATAAAAATACTTTTTTCTTAATCATATTTATCTCTTTTTTTATGTTATTAACTTTTTCCAGTTATAATATATAATTTACTGTGGAGAAAGGCTTATAAACATGATTTATTCTTAAAAAAAGAGAAAAATGGCATTATCTAGCCATATCTAGACCAATAACAGAAGAATTGCCTTTTAGAGTTACACCAATTATTTGGTTTGCACCAGATACAATTGTGCTGTTGTGGGTTATACAGATGACAGCTACTGATTTAGATAGCTCCTTGATATAATTTAGGAGATTCTCTGAGTTTTGATCATCTAAAGAAGCATCAACTTCATCAAGAATATAGAATGGAGATTTCCTATAAGCATGAACTGCAAAGATAACTGCAAGAGCAGTTATTGTTTTTTCTCCGCCAGAGATGATGTCTATACTTTTTTTTTGACCATTCTTTATTATGTTAATTATCAATTGAGAAGTCAAAGGATCATCACCTAAAAGTTCAAGACTTCCTTTTAAAGTATTAGACATTTTTGAGATTACTGTCTTAAATTCTGCATTAACCTTATTGAAACAATCCATAAATATAGTTGTCTTTTTCAAATTTATTTCATCTAACATTGCTTCAACTTGTGCTTTTTCTGCAACTATGATATCAAATTTCTGCATAATCTCTGAATATTCCTTTGCCAGCTTTTCATAGGAATCTATTGCATTGAAGTTAATGTTGCCTAGAGCATTCTTGTCTCTTTTTATGGCTCTAAGCTTTGAGTAAAGCTGTTCTATTGTAAATTCAACGGTCTCATATTTGTCTTTAACCTCAAGCATTTTAATATTTTGATCTGCTTGAAGAACTTTGCTTTTTAATGTGTTAATGTTTAATCTTGCATCATTGATTACAAGATTAATTTCTGAAATAGAAACATCAATCTCATGTATCTGCTGATTAATCAAAGAAGACTCTTGAGAAACATTTGATTTTTTTTGAAACATTTCTTGTTTTTTCTGGTCTTCAGTTTGGAATTTTTTGTTTATCTCTTTTATCTTGTTGTCTATCTCTATTATCTGATCACTATAATTGTTCATCTGTTTTTGAAGTTCTTTAATTTTAGAATTATTAATATCTATAAGACTAGATTTGCTATCAATCTTTTCTCTTACTGTTTTTTCTTCAGCTTTCTTAGAGATTAAACTTTGCTCTAAGATGTTTGTTTCTGAGACTAAAGAATCATAATCGTCCCTTAAGGTGGTTTGAGCACCTATACTTAAGGTCTTTAGCTTGTCTTCTATCTCTTGCTTCTCTTTTCTTAGAGTAATAAGCACATTATCAAGGGCAGAGGTTTGGTCTTTGATCTGTCCAAGATTTTGTGTAATAGATTTAAGGGTTGTTGTGCTTGTGCTTGCTGATTTTATATCATCTGTTTTTTCAATAATTTCATCAAGAGCAGCAATGTTAGTGTTAAGCTTTACTTGTAAATCTGTTAGCTCTTTGTTTTTCTCAAAATGCTCTTTATTGCTTGTTTCACGACTTTTAATGATCTCTAAAATCTTAGAATTTGCGAGTTCAAGCTCCTTTTCTATTGCTACAATTTTGCTTTCAAGCTCTTTTGGGTCTTTAATCAATATCTTCTTATAACAAAAGCCATCAAAGTAAAAGCCATCGATGCTTTGTGCTTTAGTCTTAATGCCTGTGTGTTCAAAAAATTTCTTTGATAGCTCTTTTTCAGATGCCCCTAAAGTTGTTAAAACTACAAAATTAATGTTTGTGTGTTCTCCAATTTCTTTAATAATTTTAGAGATATCCTTAGAGTCCTTTAAAACAACATAATTAGAGTAGATGGATTTTTGAGATTTCTCAAGAGTAACAAATTCATCTAAAAAGCCAATAAAGCTATTGTGTTTTTTAAGACTTGATTTTAGCTTTTCTCTTTTATCAAGCGCTAAGGAAGTAAAAGACAGATCCTTTTTGAAACCATTTAGCTCTATGGTCTTTTGAGATATTTTTTTCTGAAGATCTTCTTTTTCCTTTTCTTCTGTTTTTAATTTTTGGATTAATTTTGAGATTTCGCTTTCAAGAGTTGCTATTTCTTTTCTTTGTTTTGAGATGGTGCCTTCAATTTCTTTTTTTCTTTCAAGCAGGGCTTTTGATTCAGCTTCTTTTTCCTTGCTTTGTTTTTCAATAGTTTCTTTTTGAAACTCATAAGCTGATATTTTTGTTTTATTTGAGAAAAAATCCTCTTGTTTTTTAGTTATTTCTTTATTTAGGCTTGAAAGTCTTGTGTAAAGCTCTTCTTGAATCTTTCTAACTCCTTCAAATTCCTTAGAGTGCTTCTTTATCTGTTCTTTAAGGTTGTCTCTTGTTTTAGATTTTAGCTTTAATTTTTCTTCTTGTTCATTAATTATTGTCTTAATTAACTGCTCTTCTTTTTTAAGTTCTGAAAGCTCACCTGACAGCTTTTGATTTTCGTTTTCTAAATATTCTATATTTTCCTTTTTTAGATTAAAATTATTTTGAATAATCTCTTTGTTTGCTTTGTTCTCAGAAAGCTCTCTGCCAACTGTTGATTGTACTTTTTCAGAATGGGCAATTAAATCATTATTAATATTTTCTAGTTTATTTTCATATTCAGATATCTTTAGCAACAGTTCTTTTTTGTTCTGGTTTTTAACATCAATATCACTAACAAGTTTTGTGATTTTTGCTTCTTCTAGGAATAACTCGCTATTGTATTCATCTATTTGCTTATTGTATAGGTTATAGCTGTAGATTTGTTCTAAACTATCAAGTTCTTTAAACTTTAATGCTGCTTCTCTTTCTGCAGATAATTGTTCAACATATGGTTTTCTTTCGTTTAAGGCAATTGATACCTTTTCTAATCTTTTATTTACTTTATCAAGATTATCTTGTGCTTCTTTTTTTCTTTCATCAAATAAAGAAATGCCTGAAATATCTTCAACTATTTTTCTTCTTTCCTCTGGGTTCATGTTGATGATCTTTGTAACATCCCCCTGCTGAACTGTATAATAGCCATCAGCAGTTATTCCTGTTTCCTCTAAGAAAGATGTGATCTCGTTTAGTGCTTTTCTTTTACCATCAAGATAACATACAGATTTGCCAGATTCGTCTATTTCTCTAATAATATCTATATCTTTGCCTTCGTGGTTAAAGACAACCCTGACTCTTGCTGTTCTTTCTTTAGCAGATTGATTAACAAGATTAGCTGTCTTATCAACTCTTAGTCTTTTTAAAGAAGTAGAGCCAAATGCAAAAATAAGAGCATCAATAATGTTGCTTTTACCAGACCCGTTAGGGCCAACAATAACCTGAAAGCCTGATTTAAAAGGTATGCTTGCGTAGTCAAAAGATTTGAAATTCTTCAGCACAAGCTCTTTTATATGCATTGTTTATTCCCTTTGTTTTGTATTTTATAGATATAACTAAATTAGAATATATACTTATAATATATTATATAAAGAGTATTTAAATATAATGTTTGAAAAAATTACTACCATCAATAAATATCATCACTCGTTTTAAAGAATCAGACATTTAAATCACATTAGAAATCCTGCCATCACGAATCGAAATGATTCGCAACAACAGGGAGTTAATTATAAATATATTATAGCGATATGTTTTTAAAGATTAAAATTGTTTGTTTTCTTTAAAACTTATATCCAAAAAAGCTAGTTTTAAATAATTCTACAAGAGTTTTAACATTAGGTGCTAGATTATATTCTTCCAAATCTTTAACAGCAACATATTTGGCTTTAGAAAACACGTGTTTTTCTGTAATCCTTGGTTGTTTTGTTGATTCTCCAATAAAGTTATAGCTTCTTCTTTTTATTTTATCTGGAGTTTCAAAATCAATATAAAAAGGAGGATATTTTAATATTTTTGGCTTAATATTTACTTCCTCAAAAACTTCTCTAAGAGCAGCATTTTTTAAAGTTACATTTTTTGTTTTTCCTGCATCTAAAAGTTTAATTTTTCCACCAGGAAGTTCCCAATGTTTTTTGTCTTTTCTTTCTACTAGAAGAATCTTGTCTTTATTAAATATAATAATTCCTGAATTAACAACTCTCTCATCTTCTAAATATTTATCTATAAGTTTATTGTATTTCATAAAAATCAAAAAATATCATTTTTCTTTATCTCTGTCTTTCCATACATGTACTTCTGTAGCACTTTTGGTATCTTAATTGTTCCTTCTTTTGTCTGGTGGTTTTCAAGTATTGCAACAAGTGCACGAGAGGTTGCTATCGCTGTGTCATTTAAAGTATGAACATAATATTTCTCGCCTTGTCTTGTCTTTGCTTTGATATTAAGCCTTACTGCCTGAGCACTTGTTAGATTACTACAAGAAGCCACTTCAATATACTTGTTGTTTCTTGGAGACCATACCTCGACATCTGCTCCTCTGTGCTTTAAGTCCCCTAAATCTCCAGTACAGCTCTCTAATATTCTTGTTGGAAGCTCAAGAGAAACAAAAAGCTTAACTGTATTTTTAAGAAGCTCGTTATAGGCCTTTTCTGATTCTTCTGGCTTACAGATGATTATCTGTTCAACCTTATCAAACTGATGTAATCTAAACAAGCCCCTTTCATCTAGACCATGAGAACCGATTTCTTTTCTAAAACAAGATGAAAAACTAAAGATCTTTATTGGCAATTTTTCCTCATCAATAGTTTTATCTACAAACATAGAGATTAATGGATGTTCTGAAGTTGCAATCAGATACAAGTCTTCGTCTTCAATCTTATAAGCCATATCTCTAAAAAAAGTAAAATCAACAGAGCCTTCACATGCTCTTTTGTTTATCATTTGTGGTGGAAGAACATAAACATATCCTTTCTTATGTAAAAAATCAGAAGCATAATTGATTAATGCCCTATTAAGTAATGCCAAATCACCTTTAAGATAATAGAAGCCTTTTCCTGAAACATTTCTTGATGCCTCAAAATCTGCGATATTAAGCATTTCTGCAATTTCTCCGTGATTTATTACTTCAAAGTCTAATTTTTTTGGTTCTCCAAATCTTTTGACTTCTTTATTCTCTGTTTCATCTTTGCCAATTGGTGTTTTTTTTGAAATTATGTTTGGTATTTTCTTTTGAATATCTATTATTTTTTCATAAAGTTCTCTTTGTTTATCATCTATGACTTTTATTTTTTCTGGCAAAAGCCTAGCTTCTGCAAGCAAGTCATCTATTGGCAACCCTTTTTGCTTGTTTTCTGAGATCTTATCAGTAACTGTGTTTCTTTTGTGTTTTAAGTCATTAGCTAATTGTATGTTTTGTCTATATTCTTCATCAAGCTTTATGACTTCATCAACTAAAGGAAGAAGATACTCTTTATTCTTATTCTTAATATTTTCTTTTACTTTTTTTATATTTTCTCTAATAAATTTCATCTCTAACATAAATATCACACAAAATAAATATTAGATAAAATAATAAGAACAAAAGAATATAAAAAGCTTTATTTTAGTAAAAAATAGAAATTAAAAAGAAGAACTAGTCTTCTTCACAATCTTTGCTATGCTCATGTTCTGAACAATCGCTTTCACAACTAGAACAATGTCCGCCACAAGAATGTGCCATCATTTCTTCTTCAAGTTTTTTTCCTTCTTCTTCTGACAAGATTTCAAGAAGCTTTACTTTAAAAGTCAGGTTTTTGCCAGCAAGTGGATGATTCAAGATAGCATCAATTGTGCTTTCTTCGATTTTTTTAATCTCTATAGCAAGTGGGCCAATACCTGACATCACAACTATTTCTTTGCCTTCTTCTAAGTCACTTATGCCTGCAAGAAGCTCTTTTGGAAGCTTAGCGATTTCTGTATTTTTTGGTCCATAACCCTCTTCAAAAGGAATCTTTATTTTTTTCTCCTCGCCAATCTTCATACCTATGACTCCATTATCAAAGCCAGGAATTACCATGCCAACTCCAACTTTAAACTTTAAAGGTTCTCTGCCTTTGCTTGAATCAAATATTTGGCCATCATCAAGAATCCCTTCATATTCTACTGATATCCAATCATTTTCTTTAACACTCATTTAATTTCAGCTCCTTTTCTAAAATAAGAACATAATTCAAATTTATCCTAAATAATTAAAAAAAGAACCTGCAATTGTTTGCAGGAAACTAATTTTATTTCTTCATCTTATATACAATGAAGTAAACTATAGCAGTCAAAATACTAAATAATATTGCTGCGATTGTCCAAAGTATTTTTATTTCTACTTTTAACTTTTTGTTATTTGTGAATACATCATATATTACCCAGATTGCACAAATTAATGCAACAACTCCTAATAGTGTATTTAACAATGATGCCATTTTTAAAAAACCCCCTTTATGTTATAATTCTAATATAATTTATTGAAGAATAACGTTTATAAATGGTTTTATTACTAAAAAAATTATAACTTTAAAAAATAATGATTTAACACAATTTTATTTTTTCTTCTTTTACTTCTTGCTTTTTTTGTAAAAGTAAAACCACATTCTCTTATGTTTTTCTCTGAAATTTTATTTAATGGGTTTACATTAATTAAGGCGTATTTTAATTTTATTTTTTTGAAATATTCTATTCTTTTATTTATTAGAAACCTCTGCAAGCCATAACCTCTAAATCTTGGCGAAACAGCAGCAGCTAAAAGAACTGCTGCCTTTTCTATTTGTTTTTCTGTTAAATAGTAATTTTTTGCTTCTTCTTTATTTATTTGTAATCCCATTCCTGCCCAAGCAACCAATTTATCCTTATAAAAAACAACCCATATCTTTCGACCACAAGACATCATGTTCTTAAGCATTTTTTTTGTGTGTCTAAAATAGAAATCAGGATTTACTTTTTTATAGATATTTATATCAAATCTGTTTAGTATATCGATATCTTTTTCAGTTGCAAAACGATAGGTAAATATTTTATCTTTTAGTTTTAATTTCATTATTTTTCAATAATTTCTTTTTTAGTTTATTATAATTAAATTCTTTATCTAATACTTGTTTTTAATGGTCTTAAAATCAAATTTTCTGCTTCTAAAATTTTGGTTTTATATTTATTAATAAATTCTTGATTTTTCATATATTATTTAATTTACAAAGTATTTAAAATTACTAATGTTCTTACTATTTACTATGAAAGCAAAAGAAATTTATGAAAGATTAGAAAAAGACTTTATCAAAGGTAAAGGGCTTAGTGATGATTGGAAAGAAATTAAAAATTCTAAATATCTTTCTCTTAATTTTAAGAAAAGATCAATGGGTGTTGTCTATGATTTCTCAAAAGAAATAAAGAAAGTATATACAGCAGTTTTTCCAGATAAATCAATTATCAAGAAAATACTTGCAAAGAAAGAAACAGATATTTTGCTGTTTGTTCATCATCCAATGTCTTGGGATATTACAAAAAAAGATGTTTTTACTTCTATTTCTAACAAAGATTTAGAAATATTTAAAAAAAGAAGAATATCGGTGTATAATCTTCATGTTCCATTAGATAACTTTGGAAAATACTCAACAGCTAACACTCTTGCAAGGGCAATTGAGGTAAAGGTTGAAACACAATTTGCTCCTTATTTTGGGGCGATGTGTGGCATTATTGGAACAGTAGGTACAGATAAAGTTTCAGATTTAAAAAAAACATTAGAAAAAGCAGTTGGGCACAAAGTTAAGCTTTACAAATATGGCTCAGACAAAATCAAAAACAAAAGAATTGCCCTAGTTGGTGGTGGAGGAAATAGTCTTGATCTCCTTGAGACAATACCAAAAGGCATTAATCTTTTTATTACTGGTGTTTCTGTAAAAAACGATTATGCCAAAAAGTCACATGATTACTTAAAAGAAAAAAAAATCAACCTTCTTGGTGGAACACACTATTCAACAGAAAAATTTGCTTGCATTGCTATGGTTGATTATTTTACAAAACTAAGATTGCCTTGCGAGTTTATTGAAGGAAAACCAATGATGGAAGACATGTAAATTAATGCAAAAGACCAGATTTAAAAAACTTATGCTCTTTCATATTACTATAAATTATAGGGGGGATCATTTATAATTGTTGCTTGCTCTGGAACTGAAAATATCGCAAAGGAAATTGCAAAAAATCTTAATCTTTCTTTTTCTAAACTTAAAACTACTAAATTCCCAGATGGTGAACTAAATGTTTCTTTTGGTAAGGACCTTAAAGGAGAAAATGTTTTTATTGTACAAAATTTCCAGAATACAAAAGAAATTAATCTAAATGACAAGATAATGGAAACTCTTTTTGCTATCTATACAGCAAGAGATCTAAAGGCAAAGAAAGTATATCTAATAGCAACATATTTCCCTTATTTTAGAGGAGATGCAAGGTTTGAAGAAGGCGGTTGTATCTCAATCAAAGTTATGAATAAACTTTTTGAGGGCTGTGACAAGATATTCTGTGTTGACCCACACCTTCATAGAATCAAAAATATAAAAAATGCATTATCTAATGGAATAGAAATCAATCTTGATGAGCCAATAATTGAATATTTAAAGAAAAAAAAAGTTGTTAATCCGCTTTTTGTAGGGCCAGATATTGAAAGCATACAATGGATTGTTAATGTGGCCAAGGCATTTAATCAAAAACCAGTGGTTGCTCTAAAAGAAAGAATAAATGCAAGAGAAGTTATAATCTCATTACCAAAGATAAAAACAGCAAAAGGCAGAGACATAGTTATTATTGATGATATAATAAGTACAGGCCGTACCATTATTGAAAACATTAAACAACTTAAGAAATATGAACCACGAAAATTCTATGTTGTTGGAATACATGGGCTTTTTACAGAAAATGCCTTGCCAAAATTAAAGAAATATGCAACAATTATTTCAACAAACACTCTTAATAACGATGCAGAAAAGATTAATGTTTCTTCTCAGATTGCAAAAATAGTAAGGAAAAACATATGAGCGAAAAATACTTTTTAGCAAGCGATCATGCAGGCTTTGAGCTTAAGGAAAAGATCAAAAAGTATTTGACAACATCAAAACTTGATTTTCAAGACTTAGGCCCAAAAACCTACAATCCAGAAGATGACTATAACGACTATGCAAAAAAAGTTGTTAAAAAAGTTAAAAATAACAAAAAACATTTTGGAATACTTGTTTGCGGGACTGGACAAGGAATGTCAATACAGGCAAACAGATATTCTGTTGTAAGATGCGCACTTTGCTGGAATAGAGAAATAGCAAGACAAGCAAAAGAACATCTAAACGCAAACATCATTTCTATGCCTGGAAAATACATAGATATAAAGACAGCAAAAGAAATAATTGATGTTTGGCGAAAAACAAAAACTTTAACATTAGAGAAACACAAAAGAAGAATAAACAAATTGGAGATATTATGAAACTACAATTGGCACTTGATGTCACTGATAAGAAAAAAGCAATAGAGCTTTGTAAAAAGGTTAGTAAATATATAGATGTTATTGAACTTGGAACACCGTTTATCAAGATCTACGGACTAAATGGCTTAGTCAAAGATTTTAAGAAACTTAAAAAACCAGTTTTAACTGACCTAAAAACTATGGATACTGGTTATTTTGAAGCAGAGCTTGCATTTAAGGCAGGTGCTGATTACTCAACAGTTTGTGCTTCTGCATATATTGAAACAATAAAAGGCACAATAAAAGCAGCAAAGGACTACAAAAAAAAATCCCTTGTTGACTTGATTGGAACAAAAGACCCTATTAAGTCTGCAAAGGAAATTCTTAAGTATAAGCCAGACTACATTGGCATACACTCTGGAATTGATATGCAACAAAAGGGCATAAAGCCTCTTAAGACCTTAATAAATCTTTCAAAGATAATGGATAGTAAGAAAATCGCAATTGCAGGTGGTATCAATCTTGAAACTATAGAAGAAATTGCAAAATATAAGCCAGGAATTATAATTGTTGGCGGAGCAATAACAAATGCTAAAGATCCTGTTGCTGTTGCTAAGAAAATGAAAGAAATAATGGAAAAATATGAGTAAAAATATAGATAATGTTCTTGAAAGAATAATAAAAGAAATAAAGTTTTCTTTAAAAGACATAAGTGAAATAAAAACAAGCAGATTTCTAGATGAAATCTTAAAGTCAAAGAAGGTGTTTGTGACAGGGCAGGGCAGAAGTGGCCTAATAGCTGAAAGCTTTGCTATGAGGCTTATGCAAATGGGTATCAAAACCCACTATATAGGAGACAGCACAACTCCTGCCATCTCTAAAAATGATTTGCTTGTTGCAATATCTGGCTCTGGCAAAACAGAAATAACAAAAATGATAATAAAGGGAGCAGACAAAGTAAATGCAAGGGTTGTTCTTATTACCAATAAAAAAACATCCAAAGAAAAAGCCAAGATAAAAAATACAGACTTGATAATTGAGATCAATGCAAAAGCAAAAACTGACAAAAACAAGAAATCAATTGAGCCACTTGGAACGCTCTTTGAGCAAGCAAGCCTAGTATATCTTGATGCTGTTATTGTCTTACTTATGAAAAAGCAGAATGTTAAAGAAACAGAGCTTGGAAAAAGACATGCAAACTTGGAATAAACAATATTTTTATAAGGCTTTTGATTTACATAATAAGTATATTTTGGATTTGGGGAAACTAAATAAATGAGAACTGTTATTAAAAAAGGCAATATACCTGTAAATAACGACATGCCTAACGAAATTCTTAATAAAGATACATATGTAAAAAATGTTCAAACCACAAGAACAAGAACACTAAGACAAACAAAAAATTCTAATTCTGAAATTCTTTTGCCAAAAAAAAAAATTATAAAAACAAAGATTATTAAAGACATTAAAACTAAACCAGAACCAAAAAAGATAATTAGAGATCCAGAACTTACTTTTAATAAATCTGTAGATAACCCTATAATTTGCCCAATACCAGAAAATAACTGGGAATCCTGGCAAACATTCAATCCTGCAGCAATCTTGATTGATAATAAAGTTCATTTCTTGTATAGGGCCATAGGCGATGATGGGATGTCTAGGTTTGGATATGCTATGTCAGAAGACGGCTTTACAATTAAAGAAAGGCTTTCTTATCCTGCTTATGAACATGAAATTGTTAAGGGTCCTTATACTCTTGTAAACTCACCATCTGGTGGAAGCTGGGGTGGCTGTGAAGACCCAAGGCTTGTTAGGGTTGATAATGAAGATAGGATCTATGTGACTTATACTGCTTGTGATGGTGGCTTAAGAGTTGGCTTAACCTCAATTAAAGTTTCTGATTTTGTAAACAAAAGATGGAAGTGGAAAAAACCAAAGATTATCTCCCCACCAGGAGAATGCCATAAAAACTGGTTAATCTTTCCAGAAAAAATAAATGGCAAATATGCAATATTACATAGCATTAATTCAGGCAAAATATTAATAGAGTATTTAGATGATCTTGAGTTTAAAGACGGGAAAGTCATAAATAGCAAATATCTTCTCACTGAGGTCAGAGTAGATCGCTGGGATAAAAAGGTCAGAGCTGGCGGGCCACCACCAATCAGAACAAAATATGGCTGGCTATTATTTTATCATGCAGAAGATAAAGACGATCCTGGCAAATATAAGCTTGGAGCAATGATACTTGATATTAATGATCCTACAAAGATATTATATCGTTGCAAACAACCAGTGCTTGAACCTAAAGAATATTATGAATATGAAGGGTTTAAGGGAGGGGTTGTTTATGCGCTTGGTTCTGTTATTAAAGATGGAAAGCTAATTATTTATTATGGTAGTGCAGATAACTATGTTTGTGTTGCCTACACAAAATTAGACTCTTTTTTAGAGGCCTTAATCAAAGGAAAGAAAAAGCCTCTTAAACTTAAACTTCTTATGAAAAAATAACACAGTGAAAAAATATGATTGTTAAAAGATATGAGAAAAATCCAATTTTAAAACCAAATAAAAACACATGCTGGGAATCCCATTCAACCTTTAATGGTTGTGCTATAAAGAGAAAATATGAGATGTTTTTACTTTACAGGGCAATGTCATGTAATGATTTCCATCCTATTAACGAGCAAAAGATGGAGATGTCCTGTATTGGTATAGCAAGAAGCTTTGATGGCTTGCATTTCAAGAATAGAAAAATATTTATCTATCCTGAAGAAAGTTTTGATAAATTTGGTTGCGAGGATCCAAGAATCACAAAGCTTGGAGACAAATATTATATTTTCTATACAGCTCTTTCTGAATATCCATTTAAAGCAAGTGGAATAAAGGTTGCTGTTGCTATAACTAAAGATCTTGAAAAGATTGAAGAAAGGCATCTGGTTACGCCATTTAATGCTAAAGCAATGACTATGTTTCCAGAGAAAATAAATAACAAGATTTGGTGTTTGTTTACACACCATAGTGATTCTCCACCATCAAAGATATGCTTTGCAGTATTTGATAAAGAGAAGGATATGTGGTCAAGAGATTACTGGAAAAATTGGTATAACAATCACGAGAAGTTTGTTTTGCCACTTAGAAGAAGAGACAAGGATCATGTAGAGATTGGTGCTCCACCAATCAAGACAAAGCACGGCTGGTTATTGTTTTATTCTTATATTTTTGATTATTTTTCATCAGATAAAGTGTTTAGTATTGAGGCTGTTCTTTTAGACCTTAAAGACCCAACAAAGATTATTGCAAGAACCAAAGGACCACTTCTTATTCCTGAAGAATATTATGAAAAATACGGAATGGTTAATAATATTGTTTTCCCATCAGGAGCAACAATTAATGGAAATTACATAAATCTTTATTATGGTGCTGCAGACACCACCTGCTGTGTTGCTTTTGTAGATAGCAAATGCTTGTTTGAACACATGCTTCCTAATCCTTTAGATAATCTTTCATTTAAAAGATCAGAAAAAAACCCAATAATCAAACCAAACAAAAAGAACAAATGGGAAGCTCGTTCAACTTTTAATCCTGCTGCAATATATCTTGATAACAAAGTGCATATTGTTTATAGAGCAGTATCTGATGATAATGTTTCTACAATGGGCTATGCTACTTCAAAAGATGGAGTAACTATTGATTATAGAGCTAAAGAACCAATCTATAAGCCAAGAGAAGATTTTGAAATCTCTGGTTGTGAAGATCCAAGGCTAACACAGATTGGAAAGGACATCTATATGCTTTATACTGCTTATAATGTTAATACAGCACCAAGAGTTGCTTTAACAAAAATATCTGTAAAGGACTTTATTGCAAACAACTGGGACAAATGGTCAAAACCAATATTAATATCTCCGCCAGGAATAAGCGACAAAGATGCTTGTTTCTTCCCTGAAAAGATTAATGGCAAATATTATGTTTTACATAGGCTTGAAAACGAAATAGATCTTTGTGCAATTGATGATCTTGAGTTTAAAGGCAAGAACAGATACCTTGAAGAAAACAACTGGTTAGCACCAAGAAAGGGCTGGTGGGATCATATAAAGGTTGGGGCAGCAGCACCCCCAATTAAAACAAAAGAGGGCTGGATATTATTATATCACGGCATTTCTGAAGATCGTTCCTATAATGTAGGAGCAGTTTTACTTGATCTTAATGATCCTACAAAGATACTTGCAAGAAGTGATGAACCATTATTTAGGCCAGAAAAAGACTATGAAAAACATGGAGATGTTCCAAATGTTGTATTTCCTTGCGGAGCCATTGTAAAAGACAACAAATTATATATCTATTATGGTGGCGGGGACCTAGTTACTGGTGTTGCCACCATGGATATGGATTTATTACTTAAAAAATTAAAACTTTGCAGGTGTTAAATTACATGATAGAAACAAAAAGGCCTTGGGGTAAATTTTTAACATTTGCAAAAAACAAAAAATGCACAGTTAAGATATTAGAGGTTAATCCTGGAGAATCCCTAAGCCTACAAAAGCACAAGCTTAGAGAAGAACATTGGTATTTTCTGGATTCTGGTTTTGCCCAAATTGGTAAAACAAAAAAAAAGATTGCAGCAGGCAAGAAGATAATAATTAAGAAAAACCAAGAGCATAGGCTTTTGGCCGGAAAGAACAAAACAAGAGTTCTAGAAATTTCTTTTGGACATTTTTCTGAAAAAGACGAGGTTAGGTTAGAAGATAAATATGCAAGAAAATAAGGCTTTTAAAACAAACGACATTAGAGGAATATACCCTATAGAAATAAACGATAACCTTGCTTATTTGGTTGGAAAAGCAATAGTCTATAAATACAAGCCAAAGAAACTTGTTATTGGCAGAGATGCCAGGGCATCTTCTCCTTTGCTTTTTTCTAGTATTGTTAAAGGAATTCTTGAAAGTGGTTGTGAAATTATTGATATTGGCTTAACTAGCACGCCTTTATTCTATTATTCTGTTGGAGAAACAAAAGCAGACTTTGGAATAATGATAACTGCTTCGCACAACCCTGGAAAATATAATGGCTTTAAGCTTGTTAAAAAAGGGGTTATTCCAACAACTGCAAAAGAAATACAAGAGCTTAAAAAAATAGTATTTTCTAAAAAGAAAAACACAGTTTCTAAAGATGCAAAAATATCATTTCTAGATCTTTCTGAAAAATACGTAAATAGACATTTAAAAGAAAGCAAGATTAAAAAGAAAATAAAGGTTGTTGTTGATACTGGTAATGGTATGGCAGCCCCTTTTTTTAATAAAGTTTTTTCCAAATTGCCTGTTTCTGTAATTTACATTAACCAGAAAATAAACATGGTCTCTCCTAAACACGAGGCTAACCCATTAAGAGTAGAGACCTTAAAGGAACTACAAAAAGAAGTTAAGAAAAACAAAGCAACTCTTGGCATTGCTTTTGATGGAGATGGTGACAGGGTAGGGTTTGTTGATGAGAAAGGCGAGATCATACCTATGGATTTGATTACTGCTCTTGTTTCTAAAAAAATATTAAAGAAAAAACGCAAAGCAAAGATTATCTATGACCTTAGAAGCAGTAATGTTGTTAAAGAGACTATACTTAAAAATGGCGGAATTCCTATAGAATACAAGGTTGGCCATTCTCTTATCAAGACAAAGATGAGAGAGATCAACGCTACATTTGCTGGAGAAGTTAGTGGCCACTTTTATTTTAAGGAGTTTAATTATTCAGAGGCTCCATTCTATGTATGCATTTTATTGTTAAATGAAATTAATAACAAAACAATTTCTGAAATTATTAGGCCATTAAGAAGATACTATAAAACACCAGAGCTTAATTACAAGATAAAAGATACAGAAAAGAAAATAAAAGAAATAAAAGAAAAATATAAATCTGGTAAAATTAGTAATTTAGATGGCATAAAAGTAGTTTTCAAAGACTGGTGGTTTAATGTCAGAAGCAGTCACACAGAGCCACTTCTTCGCCTTAATCTAGAGGCAAACACCAAAGAGCTTATGCAAGAGAAACTAAAAGAAATAGAAGAAATAATTAAGAAATAAGCTTTCTTACAAAACCAATTATAAGATTATTTATCATCTTACTATTGGTCTTCTAATGGTATTAACCTTTCTATTAGTTGCTTTAGCTTTAGTACTAGCAAATCTTTTTCCCATTTCTTCTCTGCTTGCTTGTTTTTGTAATTCTTTCTTTTTAACTGCTTCTGTTTTTTTTGCAAAAGACACTTGTCCTTTTAAGAAAATTGCTCGATCTTTAAGTCTATTTAAGTTTTGAGCATATTCAAATACTAATTTCTTATTTCCTTTACTAAACACAAGTCCAATATTTCCACTTGCATTTCCTGATTTGTTGCCAATAACTGTTGCTGAAGGGATAAATACTAATTTACCACTTTTAATAATTGCCTTTCCTTGTAATTGAAAATTTTGATTGATTAACTTTTCTCCTGGTTTCCCTGAAAATGCGAGGGATGCAAAAATTGGTTTTCCAGAAACTGTGCCTAATGAAACTTCCCCTATTCCTGTATGACTTACTAATTTTCCTTTATTAAATGTTAAAGTACCGCCTGTTGTTACTCCTTTAATTTTTGTAGATGCTTCAATTGTTGAATTTCTTATTGGATCCATTATTGATATTTTTTGAAGTTCATAATTATTTATTTTTGTATTATAGCCTATACTTAAATTTACTTTCTGTCCTCCTATTTCTGATAAACTTGCTGCCAAACTTAATTGTTCATATAATTTATCAGGAACAGATTTATTATTTATCAAAAAAAGAATTGGTGCCCATTTGAAGTCCTACATTATATGTTCCTTTTACAATTTTATTCGCAAGGTCTTTTCCATATTTTAATTCGAGTGCCTTAACCCAAAAATCTTCTTTTTGTTTAATAGAAATACCAGAAACATGGATTGTTCCTGAGCCCCCTTGTTCCATTAATGGTTTTGAACCTATGGAAAATTGTTGTGCTTGTAAAGGAACAATTGCACTTCCTATAGCAATTAATGCTCCTGAAGCAAGCATTTTTGGATTTGCGATTACATCTTTTAATACATCACGTATTTTTTTAGCCATCTTATATTCCTCCATATTAAGTATTTAATTTATTAAAAAAATAGATGTGCGAAAGTTATATAATACTTTGTAATTATTAAAAAAAGATAAGCTTCAGGCGCGATCTTATCCAAAAGTTAAAAGCGCACAGAAATTAAAACCATTCCTTAAATTTTGGTAAGATTGATACAATAAACCTATATCATCCAAAATTTAATCTTATTGTAATATTTCATTTATTACATCCAAGCAATCTTTTACACCATTTATGGGATTAATTACCCTGTATTTTGCGCCATTTTGACCAAGATTTGTATCATATCCTTTTTCTTCTAATGTTTTCTTAGATGCCCCTCCCACTATGTAAACATCTAAAAAATCATATATCTTTATTTTCAAGTCTTCTGGATTATAATAATGAATAATAAATAAATAGTAGTCTTTATGTATTTCTAACTTTTTATATGACGCACTATACCAACCAATAATAGAATAAGCGCTTTTACCATTTTTAAGAGGGAACCCTATAAGTCTTCCTAAAGTAGTATAATATTTATAACAAAATGAGGACCGCACTTCAATAGTTTTAATTATGCCATTAACAGATATAGATAAATCAGTTTGATTACCTAGAACACTATTATTGTCTTCATCAAAAGTAGAATTTAAAATTTTTAAATCAATTTTTTTAGTCTTACTAATCTCATTTAAACAAAAATGAATTGAATGCTCAGCCAATAACCCTCCGACAATCATATTTTCTTTATGTGCTGAATTTCTTACTATTCCGTTGGGTGCTTTAGAATTAAGTTTATCTAAAAGTTGTTTTGATTTATTGATAATATTATCAATAACAAGCCTATCTATCTTATAATTATAGCGTATTTTTATTAATTTATATTTTTCAATTTCTACTATTTCTAAATCCATAATTCTCAAAACCAATAGTCTTATTAAGTGCACTTAACTTAAATTTCTTTAATAATTAATACTTCTTCTCCTAACATATCAATAATTTTAACGGCAATCGTAGTTTTATTTTTTATATTAAATTCATATGTCCCAACAATTAAATCGTTCTTTTTTTCAGGAACATCTGAATATTTTATATTAAATACCTTACCATCATAATTTGTATCAATTAACACAACATCAATCATACTTCTAAAATCAGGGATTTTTACTTTAATCAATTTATTACTATTATTTAGTCTTTCAATGATAGTTGGAGATATAAAATCATTTATTTCTATAAATATTTTATCTCCTTTTCTTTTAATATTTATTTTAGCTTGAGCTTTTTTATGAATTAAGAATTTCCCATATTTTCCATCAGTTCTTAATTCTATAAGTTCTAACTTATTAATTGGGTGCTTTTTATTATAGTCTTCTATATATGAATCAACACTTAATTCTTTACCTAAACACACAATAGTAACATTTCTATTTTCATCAGGCCTACTTTTTAATTCGTCCTGAATTAATTGCAAGTCCAATAAAGTTAATGGATGATTAAAATCAATCATTTTTACTAAATTCTTACCTATAGTTCCTTCAAAAAAATTATCTGTTTTAGTTCTTTGTATCCCTATATGTTGAATCGCTAATTCAACTGCTTCCGTTCTTAATAACTGTAAATCATAATCATTTACTTTATAATAAGCAAAAGCCAAATGTTCGTTTGTTTTAGAAACTATTTTTTTTTGTTTAGTTACTTCTTTTTGCGTTTTAATTATCTTTTGCAATCTTTTAGATACTGTTTGAATTGACCCTTTATTAATATCTACGCCTATCCATCTTCTATTTAATTTTTGAGCTATTGCTTGAGTAGTGCCACTACCCATAAAACAATCTAAGACAAGTCCATCAAAATTAGTAGATGATTTTATTACTCTTTCTAAAATGTCTTCTGAATTTTCTGTAGGATACCCTGTACTATCAACTGTATAACCAGGAATATCTGTCCAGTTACTGTTTACTGTTTGATGAGGAAATTGATAATATTCTGGCAAATTAACTCTTTTCCCAAATCGGTCTAAATATGTTCTTTTTTCATTAATTCTTATTTTTCCTTCAGCAATCAGTTTATTGATTACTTCTTGTGAAAACGTCCAATGACTATTTCTACGAGATATAAAAACTTTACCATTTATAGATATCTCAATATTCTTACTATCTCCTGGTGCTTCCAAAGGCACCCAGTCTGGTTCTTTTTCCTGTTTACAATATTTACAAATCCTGTCCGTCACTATTTTATTAAATAAATTATCATTAGATTTTGAATAAAAATATATTGTTTCATAAGCAGTGGCAAATTGATTTTTTGTCGACCCTAAATTAGTACTTCTATTAACTGCTATTTCATTTCTAAAATTATTTTTCCCAAAGACTTCATCTAATAATATTTTTATATAATGTCCATAATGATAATCAAATCTTACAAAAATACTACCTTTTTCACTCAGTAATTCTTTTAATAATATTAATCTTTCATACATAAATTGCAAAAACGAATCATCTGCAAAATTATTAAAATACATTGTCTGTTCTTGTGACGTATAATATTCGCCATCTAATTTTTCTAATTTAATACCTTTCAATTGAACTTTACGTATATAATCTACCCCTGTATTAAATGGAGGGTCTATATAAATTAAATCAATCTTATTTCTAAAACCATTCGCTAAAAGATAACCTAGAACTTCTTTGTTATCCCCGTGAAATATTAAATTCTGCCAATTATCTTTTAAGTTATCAAAATTAGGGTTATCTATTGGTTTAGATTCGCCTGTTGGGTCAAATATCTCTACCAGTTGTGCAGGAAAGCTTTGTACATAATCTATTGGTCTTTTCCCCACCCATTGTAGCATTGGTCTCCCTTTAGCCTCTGATATTTTAATTTTTTTTTCATTCATCCTTGTCACCATAAACCCAATCTTTTATTTTTTTATAATTTTTAAATCCTATTTCCTCAACAGGAGTAAATAATACTTCGTATTTAAGTTTATCTGGATTTAAATTTTCTATCTTTTTAATTGCCATTTCTTTATTTTCATCTTTATAAATTTCGCCCTTAACTTCGACTATAAGAATTCTTCCATCTTTCTTTTTAATAACAAAATCAGGAGTATAATTTCTCCATTTGCCATTTTTATCTTTATATTCAAATAGGAAATCTGTTTTATTAATATCGGTTAACTGCCCAGTATAATATATATCTTCAATATTATCTGGATTTTCATTTAATGAATCTATGAGTTTAATAAAAAAATCAGTTTCAGGATTAGAATCCATTTTATATGGCGAATAATGAAATCCAAACTCCTGTTTATTTTTATCTTTAAATTGTTTATAATATAAAAATAAATTTTCTTTATCTTTGTGATACATTATTTCTGCAGTATAAATAATTTCCCCATTTTTTTCTTCTTTATTAAAGCCTTCTTTTTTAATTAATGCTAAGTGTACTTCTATCTCTTCTTCAATAATTTTATAATTTCTTAATTGTGATTCAATTTGTTTTTTTAATTCAATAATGTGACTTGCAGGTATTTCTGAGTCATCATATAACTTTTTCAACATATCATAAACATATCCTAAATCTAATCTGTAAATTTGGGATAAATCAATTGAAACACTATATAAATCACAAAATTCTTCTTCAATCTTAATTTCTTCAACATTTTCTTGAACTAACACACCATTTTTATCAGTTCTATCTTTCAAAGAATATTCCTTTTTTTTCATTATTTCATATTTTATAGTGGGTTTATTTAAGATAATTTTAGAATCGCCTTCATTTTCTAAAATTATTTTTTGAACTTTTTTCTTAACCAAAATTGGTGGAATTTCGGTCTTTCTTAAAATTAATCTTTCTTTCCTCAATTCTGGCTTTGTAATATCTAAAATTTGTAAAGATTCTCCAAAAGTTTCCTTAAGTTGATAATCTAAAATCTTTCTATTATCTTCAGATAAATAAATTCTTGCTCTTTTATTATTATTTGGAACTTGCCTTAAACACCGTGTTGCTGATTGAAGTATAAAATTATTACTACTCTTTAATTTCCTTGCTAATGCTGTTGCGAATAAAGATGGGCAGTTCCATCCTTCTGTACCCATATTAACTAATAAAAAAACTCTATACGGATTTGTAGGGTCATTTATTCTATTGTTAAACAAATCTTTAATTTTATCCTCAGATTTATTATTGACTTCTAAAACAATTGAAGAATCTAATCCCAACTCTAAAATTTTATTTACAATTATTGGTTTAATCTTTTTTACATCATCTGTTTGAGGAAAATAAATCGCAATCTTAGATTTTGCACCAGTATATATAGTTACATCTCTGTATTCTTTAAAAAAATCATCAATTACTATATTTACAAAATCCGTTAAACTATCCGTATCATAAGAATAAATACCATCTTTTACATCTTTAAGAATTCCGTCTTTAATACCTTGAGATAAACCATACCAAAAAACAACATCTCTTAACATCTGTTTTTTATAATAGGGAGTCCCTGTTGTATTAATTACTGCAATTACATTTGTGTTCTCTGCCAAATAATCAACAGTTTTTCTAACTTTTTTTAATTCGTCATCTAATGATTGCCCATATGTGTGATGAGCTTCATCAGAGAAAATGGCTAAATTTGGTAAAGAGGATATTGTTTGTAATCGTAAATTTGCAGTTTCTTGCGCTTCTTCTATCTTTTCTTTTTCTTTATAATTAAATAAACTTAATTGTGTGCTTTTTCCTGTCGATTTTTGAATCCTTATTTTTTCCGTGTTTGTTACAATTATATTATAGGAACTGCCTCTTATTATTGGAATGTCTTTTTCTTTATCTTGTGTATATGTTATTTTTACTGAACTCATAAATTGTTTATACAATCTTAAAGGTAAAATTTTATCAAAAGGAATATCAGATATTTCTTTTAATGCTCCTAAAATAGTTTTACCTGGGGCAAAAACTAATGCGTTTTTTACAAAATCATTTTTATATTCTATTGCTAAGCTAAATTCCGTACAAATAATTGTTCCAATCAATACCGTTTTACCTGCACCCATGGCTAATGCAAAAATATAACTGGGATAATCTAATGTTAATGATTCTCTTACTGCCTCAAGTTTATTTTGTTTAACAAAAACATCATCATAACTGATTTTTTCAAATATAGAATTTAAACCGCCCTGACTCATTAATTTAATAATATCTTCTGATTTAAGATGAATCCCTAATGCCTTTAGTAATTCTACAGGGTCATCATAAAATTTTTTATATAATTCGAAAATGTGGGGTGTTTTTTCTACAACCCTTAAATACCAATATGTTTCTAATGCTTCAAATTGTGCTCTTCTTAAATATCTTAAATTTTTATTCCCAAATTCATCTTCATATAAATTATAATCAAATATTTCGGATAATATCGGATAATTAGACGGATAGCCTTCTTCTCTCCAATTTTTTACTCTCTCTTTTAATTTTGTTGGAATAAAAAAATCCATATTATCACATAAAATTTATAATAATATATTATACAAATAATATAAAAACGTTGGGATTATTTTTTTAAAAAAATAGGACATTTGCCACTCTTCATATTCTTTATCTCTTAATTGTTCTAAGTATTCTTTTGTTTGTTGGTTGTTTGGTATATTGTTATTTGATATATTATTTTTATTTTAATATAGATTTCTAAAGGAAGATAACAGAAATAACTATTCTTATTATGCCTTAGATAGTTCGTTGTGATTTTTACAAAATTTCCATATTGTTGGGCCTTTAGTTTATGAATATTTGCTAGTAAATAATTACCTTCTACTTTCCTTATTCCACTCACTAAATACATTATATAAACTAGTCTATTATTTAAGGTTAGCTGAGAAAGAGTTTGTTTGATTTCAGGGTCTGTTGGGACATAGTTATCTACTCCTGACTTATATGTTTTTATCATTTTTCTACATTGTATTAATTGGTCAGTAGTTAATATTTCTTTCTTTTCGCAATAGTTTAAGATATGCCTAACCATCTTAATTGCTGTTTCGTCCTTGTTTATAATGTCATAATTGTCACAAATGACATCTAATAGTTCATTATTTTTATACACACTTTTATTAAAAATTAGAGGAATTTTAGCAATTAGGTTCTTTGTATAGTTTTTAGAATAATTTGCGTTAGATAGTGCTTCTTTCCACTCTACGAGCGAAACCACAGGCAAATCACTACTAACTGAACAAGAGCTCCAGACGCGCTCTTACCTTAAAGTTAAAAGCGCACGGAATTAAGATTAATATTTAAAATCATCAGACAAATAAAAAACATAAGAAACTGAAAATATAAAAATATCTTCTGAAATTTTATTATACAAGTCAAATAGGCTTGTTTGTTCAGTTATTTCTTTTAATTCTCCATAAAATTTAATATTAGAATAAAAATTTGCTAAATAGACATCGTCTGGTCTTAATTTTTTAAGTTTTTCAGTTAAATCTAATAACTTCTGCGAAAATACTTTGTTTATTAATAAATTAATATTACTACAATCCTCTTGAAAACAACTATGTTCATAATAATTTAAATGAAATCCAAATTTGTTCCTTAATTCAGTAATTATATTTAAATATAGTAACCATACGGGGTCAAGACTATTGCTTTCTTTATAATTTGAAGAATCTAAATAACTGTTAAATTCACGTAATCCTACGTTCCCCCTTTTAATTAAATCCAATATGTCAAGAATGCACTCTTTCCCGTTGCGTTCAATTTGTTTAAATTTACAATCATCTTTATTAATTATAATCTTCTTTTTTAATTCAGGGGTTGTAATTAATTGTTCTCTTTGAATATAATTCATAATTAAATTCACACACAACATTTCAGAAATTCTTAAAATACAGTAAAAAACAGATTGTTTATTTTCTAATATGACATTTGTTTTTAATTCATTTAAAATATCTATATCTTGAAATAAGTAAAAATAATAAGAACCCTTTATTTTTCTTTCAAAAGAATATATTTTTTTTATAATATTTATCTTATTTTTTTTAATCGTATTGCCATAAGAATAATTATATTCCTCAAAAATATAAAAAGAATCTAAAATATTATTTATAGTCTCTTTAAATTCATTATCAATAAAAAACTGATTGCCTTCAAATTTCCATCTGTTAAATAATCCTGATTCGTCTATTTCATTGCACATAACTAATCGCTCTTAAGTTTTATAAACCTTTTATAATCTTTTATCAATATTTCATCAATTTCTTTTATTTCATCAAGTTTTTTAGTCAAATCCATTGTTTTATAAGTAAAATAATTTATATCTCCCCGCCTATATCGGGGATTAGAAAAATGGGGCAAAAATAACAAATACAAGAGGATAATATTATAATTTAAATAATTAAAAAACAAGGTGTCTCTTACTAATTTATCTGAAAATACGTATTTTACTTCTTTTTTCTTTGCAGAGATATTAAACCATTTAATAAGTAATTTTTGAATAAAAATTAATTTCTGCCCCTTCGTATTTTTTTTAATTAATTTTGCAATAAATATTTCATCAGTACATTTATCTCTAATCTTATTTAAAAATAATAATAATAATGCAGAAATTTCTTTTTCTGTGGGATTAATTGAAATGGATTTCTCATTAATTATTGATTTTATGTTTGCATCAATATTTTTATTTTCTATATCATTATAAATATTTATATATCTACTAAATAATTTAGTTTTTTTTACAAAATCATTTATTTTTACTACTGCTTTATTGTGATTTTCTAAATCTTTTGATTCAAATCTACCTGATAAAAGTAAAAAAGAATTAATTAATTTTTCGTGAAATTGTTCTAAATGATATATCCCAAATGCAGGGTCATCTAAGTATAATTTTTTAAATGCCTCAAAATCAGCACGCGCAATTAGGAAATATTCATTTGCAGACCTTAGGTTTTCGGGAGTAATAATTACATTCATTTCTTTAGATATTTCTTCTAAATTTCCTAAAGTGTCAAATGAATTAAAATTTAATAATTTCAATATATTCTCCATTTATTCAATTTTAGGGATATAATCATATCCTTCTTTAATTAACTTTTCTCTTGCGTGTTCTTTACAAAGATAAATCTTCTTTTCTTTCTCTGTTATGTAATACTCTGCTTTTTTAGAACATTTTGAACACTTCATATAAATCTTATAGAATATACATTATTAAAACTTATTGATTATTTCCCTTCAATTCCAAACATTCTTCTTTATAATTACATTTCTTACACAACCAAAAATAAAATGGGAGCAATCCCTCTAAATACTTTTTATCTTTATTAAATAATAATGAAAATTGTTCTAAATCAAATACCGCCTTTTCTTTATCTGTGTTTTGTGTTATAGTTTTGATTTGCTTAGTTGATTTATCATAAAAGTCTACCAAAATTCTTTCTTTTTTAAAGAAATAACCGTATAAATTTGCCTGAGTAATTGCAAAGTTTTTATAGCAATCAATTAAATAACTATTTCCCCCAGTTTTGAATTCATATGCATAATCCTGCCCTATTCCGTCTGGAATGCCAACAACAATATAATCTCTCCATCTAAAATTCCACCTAATTTGAGGTAATTTCCTTGCAATTTTACTTTCTAAATAGTCTCCTTGTATAAGTGGGTCGCTTGATTCTATATTTTCTACACTATTGTTTGTTTCAGTAGTATTAGGATATTCATTTAATACATCAAAATACTTTAATCCGTCTCTTCTTTTTTCTATAATTGAATTAATTTGCTCAAAATCAATTAAATCTCCTACTCTTAATAACTCATCTTCATCTATTATATCTTTAATTAAATTAAACTCTATAGCCAAATTGACCCTATCATAAAGATAACTACTAAACATTGCCAATTCCATTTTTTTGTGCTCAAAATAAGATTTTATTGGACACATATAATAACTTGCAATGTCATTAATCCCAAAAAATACCAATTTATCTTTTAATCCAAGTCTTTCTTTTTCTAAATTCATATACCTCTTTAATTCTTCTTCATCTGTAATTATTTCATTTAATTGGCGTCTCATTTTTTCTTTAACTACGATTTCCTTTTCATTAGAATATAATAACAAGCCTTTATTAGAATTTGTATCAATAGCAAAATAATCGTTAGACTTATAACTATCCTCTAAAAAATCATAATCCCAGATTTTTGTTGAATTCTCCAAAAATATTTTTGGTTTATATGTTGATAAATTAACTAAATATCTGATTGTGTTGTCATTAATTTCTATGGGAGTATCCAAACACAATCTATTTTTAATTTCTGTACTAAATTCATCTGTTAAAACAATCTTTTTTGCATCGGATAACGATTTTGCTTTAAACCTATATTCAATAGTGCTCAGACTACAAGGAATTCCATTCTTTGAATCTGTAAGGTGTTGATTCATTGAAATATTTATTATAAATGTAAACATTTAATCACCAAATTATACTTCATACATAATAATTATTTATAATATAAAAATGCAATTTCTTTGTGTGGTATTTTCTTTTTTAAAAGACGCATAAATAAATTATATGATACAACATATGTTCTTGATTTATATAATCTTTTATATATTTCAAAAATTACACAAATAGTTAAATATGCCTCTTTATACCCAAAGAATTCTGGTTTAAATTCTTCATTTTTCTTAAGTTTTTTCCCCATCGCCATAATTGTTTGAACAACTCTTTTCTGACCATTTATTTTAAAATAACCATCTCTAAAACCCACACTTTGAAGATATTTACATAATCCTTCTTTTCTTGTTTTTAGATTAGTATGAATATATGAATTTCTAACATTAACAAAAGTTAAAAGCACATCTTTAATTGGCTCTAATTCTGGGATTTTTACAAATAAGTCAATTTTTTTGTATTTTGGTTTGGTTTCATCAACTAAATCTCCCAAACTATATTTTCCGCTATAAAATACCTCTTCTATTAATATCTCATTATTAGAATCTCGCCTACACAATTCATATTTAATTAAATATTCTATAAATATTCCTGTTAAAGATATTAATCCTGCGTGATTAATTGTTTCAGTATTATAATCTGAAATAATTTCAGAATAAAGGTGTTCTATTTCTTCAGCTACATCATACCATTCTTTGTATTTTGATTTAGAAACATAATAATCTAATGGGGTTACTTTTTTCGCTAAAGGAATTTTAATATAAGAATATAATTCTTCCGAATCTATAATTTCAACAGGATATGAACCTGGTTCTTTAACACTAAATATGTATTTTTGATACAAGGTGCCAGTTAAATCAGGACGTACATTTATTTTGTTTGTCATATTAAAACTTTGTAATAACTTTTTTTAATTTTTTATTATTAACAACTTCGTCATATATTTTATCTTCGAAACAATGAACCATTGTATTCCTTACAGATACAATCTTAAGTTCTTTAGATACTTTATTTATGCATAATAAACGTTGTAGTTCTAAAATATCTGTATCAGATACGTTCGCCCACGGATTTAATATTAATTCTACAAATTCATTATGTAAAAATGTAATAACTCCCCACATTTCAGGCATATGATTTATAGAAATTTCATAATTAAATTTAGGAATGTCTTTTACATCCACTCCTTTTTTACTAAATGCAAACTTTGTTTGATGAAATAACCCGTACACTATCCCTTCAAAATTCACAGAAAAATATTCTTTAATTATACTTGGATTTAATACTTTATTTCCAAAATAATAATTGTGATTCACATCCGAAAATAAGAACCCATCTTTATCTAAATTAATAATTAGAATTTTATTTGGGTTTCCTTTAAATTGAATTATATATTTTTTTATGGTAATAAATACCAAATAGTCATTATCAATAGCCACAGACCCATTAATCTTAAATTTATTAACCAATTCGCGGTCATTTTCTTCTGGGCTCCATACTTCAAAAAGATATGCTTTATTCTTATTATTTATTTTTACATCAAATAAATTAGATTCTTTAGACCCTCTAAAATCTTGGGGATATATCACATCATAATCTGTGTTTTTCACTTTTTCTTCTATTAACTTAAACACATTGGTTTGCCCTTCATCTCCAGAATTGTTCCCCCCCATAATCTCACAAATAATCTCCTAATGTACCTTTGATTCTTGCTTTTGTCATTATTGCATATTCTAATAATTCTTTTGTATTTGCTCCGTTTTTAGTTAATGACCCAAAAGTTTCTTCTCCAAGTAATGCGTATTTCCATTCTGCATTCATTCTATCTTCTGGTTTTAATTGATTTATTTTATCAATTGTATCAAATGTAGCAATTCTTTTTTGAGTTACATCTATATTATCTAAATCTCTTTCTGCTTTTGTTTCTACAATATATACAGAGTCTTTAATTTTTACTATAAAATCAGGATAATAGTGTGCAAGTAACCCGTCACTTCTAATGTATTTTATTCCTGCAAAATCATTATAATTTTCATCAATTTTAATAAACGCATTTACCTCTGAATCTCTATCTATAAATTCTATAAATCTCTTTTCAAATCCCCCTTTATTAGATGGATATTTTGTTTTTGGATAAATACATTTTGCAACATCTAATGAAAATGAAGACCTAATCTTTAATTCAGGAATCTCTGAAAAATATCTTTTATTTACTTC
>DAOMZT010000005.1:0-38595 GCA_035400625.1 archaeon
ATCTTCTGAAAATATAGCAAGAGGATATCCTTTTCCAGATCCAAATTGTTTATTATATTCTAACATTAAATTAGCATTATATTCATTTAATGCCTTTACTTCATATTCTATTACAGCAACATCATTTCTGCTTAAGGAAATATCCCGTAAAAGAACAGGATCTACTTTAGCACAATGTGGGCAACCAATACCAGTAAAATAAACAATTCCTAAAACTTCTGTTTTTTGAGTATTATTTATTGGATTATTAATTATTGGAAAAATAGGATTATTATCTTCAATTGTACAACTGTCTGCATTTGTGTCAGTTTCACAATCTGCAAAAACAACACCTATATTTGAAACAAATAGTATTAAAATTATGAAACAGAGTATTTTCTTTAAATCCATAGCAATTACCTATAAATATTAGTTCTTATAAATAAATATAAATATTACTTTTCTATTTTTATAGCTTTGCCATTAACTAGAGCATCTGCAATTTTCTTTCTAGCACCTAATAAGGTCCTATGAAAGGTTGGCTGGGATATTTTCATTTTTTCTGCTGCTTTTTCTTGTTCATGGTTTTCATGGTCTTTTAGTCTTATGGCTTCTAATTCGTCTACTCTTAAGATTACTTCTTCTAACTCTCTTAAATTTACCCCAGCAGGTTTAAAATGCAAAAACTCAGGATTAAACCCTATTCTTCTTTGACATCTTCTTCTTGGCATAGTTCTTTCCTATTGATTTCTGAATTTCTAAAACCTAAACCTCTTCCTTGACCACGACCTCTTCTGTGACCACAACATCTTCCAAATTCTCTTTGATTTGTTGCTTCTGGATTACAACCACCAAAGCCTCTACCTGTCATCGGCCCTTTCCCTTCTGGTCCTGTTTTATCTTTTCCTGGCATATTTTATTACCTCCTTATAATGAATATATATTCATAAAGGTTTTTAAACAGATTTTTTTGCAATCTTAAAACAGAAAAATTTAAATTTATTAATATTAACAATACTCTTTAAATCCTGTTTGATACACAATTATATTATAAAGAAAAAAGGGGGAAAATATATGGAGAATACAGAAAACAAGTTTCCATTAATTGGAGATAAATTCCCAGAAATGGAAGTGTTGACTACAAGAGGTACAAAGAAATTACCTTTTGACTATAAAGGAAAATGGGTTGTATTATTTAGTCACCCAGGAGATTTTACACCTGTTTGTACAACAGAGTTTGTTAGCTTTGCAAAGAAAAAGCAAGAGTTTGATAAAATCAACACAGAGTTAATAGGCCTGTCAATGGATCAAATACAAGCACATATAGTTTGGGAAAACTGGATTAAAGAAAAATTAGATACAGAAATTACTTTTCCAATAATTGCTGATTCCGGATTTGTAGCTAGTAAACTAGGAATGGTACATCCAAACAAAGGAACAAACACAGTAAGGGCTGTTTTTATTATCGATCCAGATGGAATAATAAGACTAATTATGTATTATCCTCAAGAGATTGGAAGAAATATTGACGAGATAATAAGAAGCATAAAAGCATTACAAGTAACTGATAAACATAAAGTTGCAACGCCTGAAAACTGGCCAAACAACCCACTAATACAGGATAAAGTAATTATACCGCCTGCAAAAGACACAGAAACAGCAAAGAAAAGACTAATTGAATACAAAGGCAGTTGTTACGATTGGTGGATGTGCTATAAGAAATTATAATTTCTTCTTCTTTTTCTTTCTTTATGAAAGCAGGATTAATGTCATTCCCATAACTAAGCTTCCTAAAAGAAATCCAAATGTCATGGTGTCTTGCTTTCCATCACAACTAGAATAAGCGGTTGGCAATAACTCATCTATACAGATATAAACCATAACTCCTGCAACAAAAACAAGGATTGTGCCAATTAGTTTTTCTGATAAAAATGGTAATAAAACTATTGCAGCTAAAATAGCACCAAGTGGTTCTGCAAGACCTGAATAAACAGAAGCAAGAAATGCTTTTTTCCTGTCTTTTGTAGCATAGAATATTGGCATAGATACAGCAAAGCCTTCTGGAATATTATGAATTGCTATTGCTATTGCCATTAATAACCCAAACTTAAAGGAGCTAAGATTGCCTGCAAAGATTGCTATCCCTTCTGGGAAATTATGTATTGCAATTCCTAATGCTACAAGTAAACCGACCTTTAACAGTTTAGGATCAAAGTGCTTATCTTTTGAATAATTTTCCATAATGTAAGTGTGTGGAGTAAAGTAATCTATAAGAAAGGCAACTGCCGAACCAATAAAAAATGCAAAAAGTGCATTAATATAACCAATTGCTCTTATTCCTTCAGGAAGTAACTCTATAAATGAAACAGTAATCATAACCCCTGTTGCAAAAGCCAAAGAAAAAGCAAGATAGCTCTTTTTTGGGTTCTTTATTAAAAAAATAAGCATTCCACCAATTGCTGTCGATAGCCCAGCTAAGGTAGATAATAATATCCCTGTAAGAATTGTTTTCATTTGGTTTTCCTGATTTATTTAATACAATATTTATATGCAATCAATTTATAAATCAATTTTGAAAGAAGAAAACTTTCTGCAAAAGCTGCTTTTTCTTTTGTTGGTGAAAACTCAACTATATCAACACCAAGCACTTCTTTTTCTTCAAATATTTTCTTTAAAAGATTGTTTATTTGTGTCCAGTTTAGGCCACCTGGCTCTGGGGTATCTGTATATCTTATGATTGATGGATCAAAGATATCAACATCAATTGAAACATAGATCTTTTTTGGCAATTGTCTTAGCTTTTCCTCTAGTTGAAAGCAATGAACTAAGTCCCAACTTTGTTGCTTTTGTGAAGATAGTAGATCTTTTGCAAATATCACTCCTACATTTTCTCCTGCTTTTGATACTAAGAAATCAATGTCGTTGTTGTCCATAGATCTTGTACCTACAAGCAAGGTCTTATGCTTCTTGGATATCTCTCTAGAAACGCAAGCATGCCACCAGGTGTCTTTTCCCCAAGGCTCTCTAAGGTCTGTGTGTGCATCAAAGACAACTATACCAAAATCCTTCTCTTTCTTTTCAATTGCCTCTATTATTGGCATTGTTGTGGAGTGGTCAGAGCCAAGGGTTATTAGGAATTTATTGCCATCGTAAATCTTGGAGTATTTGTCCAAGATTTTGTGCTTTATTTTGATAAAATCTGTATCCTTGATTGTCAGTTGCTCTTCTGTAAAGATACCAACCTCATGAGGCTCAGAAAAAAGGTCCTCCTCAAAGTATTCCAATTCTTTGCTTGCCTCTAAGATTGCCTTTGGTCCAAGGTGGCTATCGTTCTTTCTTGTGGTCTTTGTTTTAAAAGAGACTGGTAAGATAACTACCTTTGCTTTCTTTTTGTCCCTATATTCCTTTGGAAGATCCATAAAGTTCATAATCATCACTTACTCATTGCTTTTTTTCTTAGTTTCTCAGGCATTAATTCGATAGCATATCTTAAGGAAGTTCTTGGCATTGTTTTTTTATTCCTCATTACATAATTGAAAACTTCTTTTTGATGCTTTCTACTTGCTTCTTTTAATAACCAGCCATATCCTTTCTGGACAAGGTCTTCTTTGTCTAAAAGTAAAGTATCTGATATGTCAAAAGCAACATCAAGATATTTTCCTTTTCTTACTGGGTGAATAAAAGAAACTGCAGATGCTCTTTTCAACCAGATATTTTTAGATTTAGACCAAGATTTCACTTCTTTTGCTAGTTGGGGGTATTTTGTTATCATGTCTCCAATTGTGTTATTACAGAAGCTATCACATTTTGCCCAGTTGTTAATATATTTTTTAATCCATCTCTTAAATATGTAGATGTCTTTTTTTTCTAGTTTATTAATTTCTTTTGGCAGCCATTTTGCCACGATATATGCTTCTTCACAATAGTCTGATTTTAATAGTTCTTCACAAATCTTAAATACACCTTCTTTTTTTAATTCTTTAATTTCAGGATAATATTTTTTTGCGATTTTATTAACAATTTCTGATTTTACACCATAAACTTTTATTTCTTCTTTAAAGAACCTTTTACTACTTTCTTTAGTTTTTAGGTCTGAACTTTTTTTAAGTTCTTTTCTTATATTTGTAATTATTTTGTTCATTTACTCTAGTCCTCAAAAACAACTTCTGGCCTTTCAAGATTGAAAAGATCTGTATAATAGATATATGCCCCTGCATTTAAAAACACAATCTTGTCTCCAACTTCTGGCGGATAAAGATACACTCTATATCTAAAGATATCTTCTGATGCTGGTGTCAGGCCTTTTATGACATAAGCTGTGGCTCCTTTTGTCCCTTCTTCAAGTTCTCCTTCAACCAATAGCTTAATGTTAGCAACAATTAGGTCCATTGCTGAGTTAAAGACAGAAGCATCAATAAATATTGCATCATCAACAATATTTTTTATTGTAGTTACTAATTTACCAGAAGGTCCAGCAATTGCTCTTCCTGGTTCAATTATTAGTTTTATGTTTTTGCTATTTGCGTGTGCTTTTAGTTCTTTTATTTTTCTGTAAATGTCTTTTATTGTTTCTGCTTTGACATTCTTGTAATCTATTGGTATTCCTCCACCAATATCAAGATAGCTTATGCTTTGCCAGGTTTCTGGAGACAATGACTCTTCCAATTCACCAACAATATTCCATTCTGAAAGGTTCTGTGTTTTTCTGTGTGTGTGTATTCCTAGTTGTTTTATGTTTTTGTTTTTCTTTAGTTTTGGTATAAGTTCATTAATGTCTCTAGAAAAGAAGCCATATACAAAATATCTACCTGTCTGCACAGTATATTCTTTTAGTCTCATTCTTAGAAATAAAGTAATTTGTTTGTTTTCTGATTGTAGGTGTTTTTCTAAGAAATTAAGATCGTTTATGTTATCTACTATGTAGTTATCTACTCCTTTTTCAAAAAGAACATCAAGTTCTTCTTTTTCTGGAGAATGAAGCATAAACAATATTCTTTTTGTGTCTTTGATATATTGTAACTCATTAATATGATGTATTAAAAAAAAAGAATTTGTTTTTTCTTCAAGTATTTGTGTTATGTGAGGATTAGATTTTACGCTATATGCAACAATATCTGTAAGCTCTTGAAGTTTAGAAAAATTATCAATGATTGCCTTTTTAGAAAAGACAAACTTTGCCTTAGAAAACATAAATAATATATGGTTAAATAAGGTTTTAAAAATAGTAGTTTTAAAGAAAAAAATTATTCTCTGCCTGGCTTTTCCCAATAACCATTATATTTCTCTAGAGGGAATCTTTTTTCATTTTTTTTTAATTTTTTAAGTAATGCTTCTTCTAAATCTATATTGTTTCTTTCAGCAAACAACAATAAAAACCATAACACATCAGAAGCTTCTTCTGCAATTTCGTCTTTTCTTTTTAAATTATTAAGTATTTTTTCACATTCTTCATTAGTTTTAAATCTAAAATGATCTAATAATTCTCCAGCTTCTGTAGAAACACCAATCACTAGATCTTTTGGGGTTTGATATTTCTTTCAATTTCTCTTGTCATTAAAATTTAATATTATTTTACCAAGTTCTTTCAGATCTTTTGCCATATCTTTCACCGACCTTATAAAAAACAATTATAGTTTAAAACAATTTAAATATTTATTCTTTATATATGCTAGATTTTATAATTGTATTATATTTTTCGGATTTTTACTAAAAAATAAAATAATAATCTAATTATATTTTATAGATTTTTTAATCATTTTGATAATTATTCCTATTCTATTTTCTTTTTTATTATATCCCAATTATCTTTATATTTTAAAAAGTCAGGGATCTTTTTTATAAAACATTTATTCCAATTATCGTTTCCACGATACTTAATTATAATATCCGTTGGAAAAACATATATTTCTCTATTTGAATATTTTAATTTTGGATCTGTTTCAAAATCGTTTATCCTCAATTCTTAAAAGTTAAAAATGAATAATTATTTAGGATTGTATCCTAAGATTTTTTTTGCCTTTGAGATATCTATGTCTTTAATGTTATCATCAACAATTGTAAATGCTTCATACCAGATTTTTCTATTTGTATTTATTGCCAAATCTATTGCTTGTAGTGCATTTTCAATCTTAAGGTGTAGTTTTAGTTCTCCAAATGGATTATAAATATCTTTTGCTCTTGTTGGCCCAAAACGAAGAATAATAACTTCGAATTTCTTTAATATTCCATAATTTGCAAGAATTTGTTCTGCAATTACTTTACTTGTAGAATAAGATATGTCACAATCTCTAACAATAGGGGATAATGCTTCTGTTTCTAATTTTTGGGTAAAGATTTGACTATCTTCTGATATTGGAATTTTAATAGGCATTCCTTTTTCTAAACCATAATAACTCATAGAGCTTGTAAAAATTAATTTCTTAATTCCATTTTCTAAACATGCTTGAGCCACATTAAAAGTACCAATACAATTAGTGTCAAAATAATCTTTGAATACTTTATCCTCATAAGGTTTTCTATGTGCTGCTAAATGGATTACAATATCACAACCTTTCATTGCTGATTTAAGTTGTTCATAATTTAGGATATCGCAACCTTTATTATATGCATATTCAACGATTTCGTGTTTGCCTGATAAATATTTAATTAATTCATTACCAATAAATCCAGAACTTCCCGTTATTAAAATTTTCATTATAAAATCACAATTAGCTTGTTATTTCTTTGATTTTTATAATCGTTTACTTCTATTGTTCTTAATGTTAGTCCCATTTATAAAAATTCCATAGTTTAATTCTAAACTTATTTATACCCACCATCTGCTATTAATACAATCCCGTTTACATAACTGGAGTCTTGTGATGATAGAAAGAAAGCAACTGATGCAATTTCTTCTGGCTTACCAAATCTTTTTGTAAATATTCTTTTTTCTTCTTCTTTTATGTATTCTTTTGGTAGTTTTTTGTTTATGTCTGTTAATACCCATCCTGGAGCAATACAGTTTACTCTGATCTTTGGTGCTAGTTCTTCTGCTAAGTTTCTAGTAAAACTAATTATCCCTGCTTTTGAAGCATCATAGTCTGCAGAGTCTGGACAAGTAACATTTATTCCGTTTGTTGATGCTATGTTAATTATGTTTCCAAAACCTTGCTTTAACATATAAGGAGCAGTATATTTAGAACAAAAATAAGCCCCATTTAAATTAACATCAAAAGTTCTTTTCCATTGTTTTGTTGTTTTCTTTAATAATGGAACATCATAAACTATTCCTGCATTATTTACTAAAACATCTATTTTTCCAAATGTTTTAATAACTTGAGTAATCATTTTTTTAACAGCGGTTTCATTTGAAACATCACATTTAATTGCAATAGCTTCTACACCTAGTTTTTTTATATCTCGAACTACTTTATTTGCTTCTATTTTGGAATTATTATAGTTTACTACAATATTCATTCCTTCTTTTGCAAACCTTAAAGCAATTGCTTTTCCTATTCCTCTACTTGAGCCTGTAACTAATGCAACTTTATTCATTTCTAATTACCTCTTTTGATATTTTTATAACCTAAAGACTTTAAATACTTTTTGATTAGATATAGATTGCTAGTTATGTTGCTAACAAATAAAAACCATTTATTTCTCAAGAACTGCGATCTTGTCAAAAGTATTTTTAATTTTCTTATTATTTTTGTATTTGCCATTACCTGAAAATTTAATGATTTTATAAGGCAAACCAAATTGCTTACAAAACCTTACTAGATTCTTATTTATTGCAAAAGGTGGTGTTTTCTTTGCAATATCGTTAGGGTAAGTGGACAAGGAATAAACATAAAAGAATAATATTCCTTTCTTTTTAACTAGCTTTAATAAATCTACAAATACTCCTTTGTATTCTTCTGAGTCATATTCAAATCTAAAACAGAAGTAATTAGGAATATTTGATATGTTTAACACATCAAACTTTTCTTTTAGTTTTTTACTAAAATTAAAAATATCTTCACATATGAAGTTTATCTTTTTAGTTTTTAATATTTCTTTACAGCGGTTATAATTTGCTTCTGTTTTAAGATATGCATTCATTTCAAATAAAGTTACAAGAAGCATTGATCTTTCATTAAATAAACTTGAACGAATTATCTTATTTCCATCTTTTTTAAAATAAACATAAGCACTATTAAAAAAATCAAATGTGTCTTTTTTCAAATCTTTTGAAAATCTAATAAATAATTTATAATCAAAATTACCTATTTTATTTGGGCTTCCAAAAAACTCAAGAAATTCAATATAACTCAAATGTTTTATTGCGGTTGTTTTTAAATCAATAAAATAACCAGTAAGCTGATTAATGTCAAAACATGTAACTTTCTTTGCACCACAATAAAAAGCATTGATTGCTTGATCTCCAGAACCTGCAATTGTCAGAACTGTTTTATTCTTCAAGTTAAATTTACTATAATAATTAGAAATCTGTTCTGTTCCATAAACATACATTGGGGTAATTTTGCCTTTCCCTACTCCTCTAATTTCAGTAATTATTTTTTTAATATCCATATCAAATGTTTATTCTAAAGTATTTAAATAATTAACATTTCGCACTGGACACCTACCCTCCCGAAAACAACCCTTGTTTCTACAACAATATATTTATGGTGTAAGGGTTATGGAAAATAAAACTGACGATAAGCTTTTGGTTGTTGAAAACCTAAAGAAAAAAATATACACAATTAGAAATCAACAAGTAATGCTGGATAGTGACCTTGCAAAGCTTTATGGTATAACTGTTAGTGCACTTAACCAAGCAGTTAAAAGAAATTTAGAAAGATTCCCAAATGATTTTATGTTTCAACTTACCAAATCTGAACAAAATGATCTTATCGTTTACGATAACCTAAAATATCAAAAAATCTTGAAATCACAAATTGTGATTTCAAGTTCTGGATGGGGAGGCAAAAGAACAACCCCCTTTGTCTTCACAGAACAAGGTGTTGCTATGCTTTCTGGTGTCCTAAAAAGTGAAAGGGCTGTACAGGTTAATATCTATGTTATGAGAGCCTTTGTGGCTATGCGAAGATTTATGCAAGAAAACGCAGGGCTTATTGTAAGAGTAGATTCTCTTGAGAAAAAACAAATTGAAAATAACAAGAAATTTAAGGTGATATTTTCAGCTATGGATAACAAAGTAATATTAAAAAAACAAAAACTATTCTTTGATGGTCAAATCTTTGATGCTTATAAGTTTGTTAATGATATTCTGAAAGGTGCTAAAAAATCTATAATTATTATAGATAACTACATAGACGAATCTGTGTTTGTTTTATTTTCAGAACTTAATATAAACATCACAATTTATACAGAAAAGATTACAGAAAAACTAAAACTAGATCTTGAAAAATACAATCAACAATACCCTAAGATAGAAATTAAGATTCTGAAAAAATGCCACGACAGGTTCTTAATTATTGATAATACAGAAATCTATCATCTTGGAGCCTCCATTAAAGATCTTGGAAAGAAAATGGTTGCAATCTCTAAAATGAATAAAGAATCTTTGCAAATACTAAATAAATTGAAATAATTAAAAACTTGTGTTACTTGGTAAATTTGCTGGAAACACCAGTATTTATGCTAATCGTTTGAGGTCGCAATTTGCGACCTCAAAACAAGAAAAAGGAGATAATTTGCGGTCACAAATTGTGACCGCAAAAATCAGCAGTATCTTTGACACAAATAAAAAGCAGAAGCTTTTTAACATTTTTATTACCTAAATATATATTTCTAGTTTTATTCTTTTAAAATATTAAAAAGACAAGAAATATGAGACATAAAAGCATTATTATTAAAGGTGCCAGAGAGCACAATCTAAAGAACATTGATGTAGAGATACCTAGAGATAAGCTCGTGGTTATCACAGGAGTTTCAGGTTCTGGAAAATCAACACTTGCTTTTGACACTATCTATGCTGATGGCCAAAGAAGATATATGGAATCTTTATCTGCTTATGCTAGGCAGTTTCTTGGGATGATGAAAAAACCAGATGTTGATTCTATAGAAGGGCTGTCCCCAGCAATCTCTATAGAACAAAGAACAAGTTCTAAGAACCCTCGCTCAACTGTAGGGACAATTACTGAGATTTATGATTATTTAAGATTACTTTATGCAAGAATAGGAACACCTTATTGTCCTAAACATAACATACCTATACAGCCATTATCTGCTCAAAAGATAACAGAAAATATCCTAGATGAATACAAAGAAGAAATTTACATACTTTCGCCAATAGTCCAGAAAAAGAAAGGGACCTATGAGAAGCTTTTCTTAGACCTTAACAAAGAAGGTTTTTTAAGAGTAAGAATAAACGGAGAGATCGCAAGAACAGACGAGGAAATAAAGATCGACAGATATAAAATGCATGATATTGATATTGTTATTGACAGAATAACACCAAGCGATGATAAAACAAGGCTCTACCAGGATATTGAGCAAGGCCTTGACAGATCAAATGGACTAATCAAAATAATTTCAGTAAAAGACTTTGAAAAAAACAAAGAAAAAGCAAAAGAAAAGCTTTTCTCTTCTAAGATGTCTTGTCCAGTGTGTGGCCTTTCTTTTGAAGAGCTACAGCCTAGAATGTTTTCTTTTAATTCTCCGTTTGGTGCTTGTGAGGAGTGTTCTGGCCTAGGCTTTAAGATGGAGTTTGATCCAGATCTAATAATTCCAGACAAAACAAAATCAATAGCTGATGGAGCAGTAGTGATTTACAGAAACATTGTAGATAGTTGGCGCGGACAGCATCTTGCAATAGTTGCCAAACATCATAATTTCTCAGCAATGACTCCTATAAAAGACCTAACAAAGAAACAATATGATGTCTTGATGTATGGTTCAGAAGATAATATCCAATTTAATCTTGAAGGAAAAAACGGAACATCAAGCTTTAATTACAATGGCAAATGGGAAGGGATTATTCCTCAGTCTCAAAGATTGTACAGACAAACAGATTCTGACTACAGAAAAACAGAAATGGAAAAATATATGAGCACTTCTCCTTGTCTTGCTTGTAAGGGTAGAAGACTAAAAGAAAAAATTCTAGCAGTAAAGATCAATAACAAATCAATAATGGATATTTGTGATTTGTCAATAGCCTCAGCTACTTATTTTTTCAAAAATATTAAACTAGATAACAAACAAAAAGAAATATCCAACCACATACTAAAAGAAATAAACTCTCGTCTTGAGTTTTTAGAAAAGGTTGGTCTTGGCTATCTTACTCTTTCAAGAGCATCGGGAACTCTTTCAGGAGGAGAGTCTCAAAGGATTCGTTTGGCAACAAACCTAGGAACAAACCTAACAGGGGTTTTGTATATTCTTGATGAGCCATCTATTGGTCTTCACCAGAAAGATAACCAAAAGCTTATTGATACTCTTTGTAATCTAAGGGATCTTGGTAACACTGTTGTGGTTGTTGAACATGATGAAGACACCATTCGCCAGGCAGACTATGTTGTTGATATGGGTCCGGGGGCAGGCATCTATGGTGGAGAAGTTGTTGCTGTAGGAACTCCTGAAGATATAGAAAATTCCAAAAAATCATTAACTGGACAATATCTTGCAGGAACCCAGTTTATTCAAATCCCAAAGATAAGAAGAAAACCTAAGGATTTTATAAAAATAATTGGAGCAGAGGAAAATAATCTTAAGAAAATAGATTTAAAGATACCAACAGGGGTCTTTACTTGTATTACTGGAGTATCAGGCTCTGGTAAGTCTTCTCTTGTTTATGAGACAATCTATCCTTTCCTCATGAACAGGTTTTATAAATCAAGGATGAGTGTTGGTAAAGTTAAAGACGTAATAATCCCTAAAAATATTGATAAAGTAATTTCCATTGACCAATCACCAATAGGAAGAACCCCTCGTTCCAATCCTGCAACATACACCAAGTTGTTTGATGATATTAGATGGGTGTTTGCCATGTCACCTGAGGCAAAGCTAAGAGGATATGATATTGGAAGATTTTCTTTTAATGTCAAAGGCGGAAGATGTGAGGCTTGTCAAGGTGATGGGCAGATTAAGATTGAAATGAATTTTCTTCCTGATATTTATGTTGACTGTGATGAATGTAAAGGCAAAAGATATAATTCTGAGACTCTTGAAATATTATACAAAAAGAAAAACATTGCAGATGTCTTAAACATGTCAGTTGATGAGGCTTTTACTTTTTTTGAAAACTTGCCATCTCTAAGGAAAAAGCTACAAACTCTTGTTGATGTTGGTCTTGGCTACATTAAGCTTGGTCAAAGTTCTGTAACTCTTTCAGGAGGAGAAGCTCAAAGAATCAAGTTGACAAAAGAGTTATCAAAGAGAGACACAGGAAACACAGTTTACCTTCTTGACGAGCCAACAACAGGCCTACATTTTCATGATGTTAAGAAATTGATAGATGTTCTTAACCGTTTGGTGGAGAAAGGAAACACTGTTATCGTTATAGAACATAACCTTGATATCATAAAGTCAGCAGACTATATTATTGACCTTGGTCCTGATGGTGGAGAGAAAGGAGGAGAAGTTGTTGCAGAAGGCACTCCTGAGGAAATCACAAAATCCAAAAAAAGCTATACTGCTGAATTTCTTAAAAAGATACTTAAAAAATAATCTTATTTCTTTTTCTTTGTTTTATATTTTATCTGTCCCAAAACAAGAAAAAGTTTATTTTTTAATATGTCTTTAACATATATTATTTATGATTAATCTAGAAAATATCCCTTCTAGTCCTGGTTGTTATATCTATAAGGATAATCTAGATAATATAATCTATATTGGCAAAGCAAAAAACCTAAAGAAAAGAGTTTCTTCTTATTTTTTGAAGAAAGATCATGATAACAAAACAAATGCTCTTGTGTCTAATATCTCTTCTGTGGATTTCATTGTTACTTCTAATGAGCTTGAGGCTCTTGTCCTAGAGAATAATCTAATTAAGAAATATCTTCCAAAATATAATGTTGATCTAAAGTCTGGTCAAAGATATGCTTATATCCAATTGACAAAAGATATATTCCCTAGACTTGTAACCATAAGAGAAAAGCCAAAAGGCAAAGATGACAACATATTTGGACCATTTGTTTCTGGTCAGAACAGAATTGAAACAATCAGGTTTCTTAACAAGCATTTCAAGCTTAGAACATGTAAGAGACTTCCAAAGACTGCTTGTGTAAGATATCATATTGGTTATTGCTCTGCTCCTTGCATTGCCAACATCTCTAAGGAAGAATATGCTAAGACAATTGAAATTGTAAAAAAAATACTTTCTGGAAAAAGCACAGAATATCTTCCAGATATGAAAAAAGAAATGGATAATTATTCTAAGAACCAAGACTTTGAGAAGGCCCTTGTCTTAAGAGACCAGATTTCTGCTATCGAGTATCTGGCAGAAAAGCAGAATATGGAAAGATTAGTTAATTATAATCAGGATATTATTAATTATGAGATAAGAGACAACAAAGTCTATGTCCTTCTCTTTAACATAGACAAAGGGCTTCTTGTTAACAAAAGATCTTTTTCTTTTGATGAAACCTTGGTAGACATCTCTGTTCTTGATGATTTTCTTGTAAAATATTATTCCAATAACCAGAAAACAATACCACAAGAGATTATTCTTCCAGAAGAGATCTCACAAAGCACCAAAGATTATCTTGAAGGCCTTTCTAAAAAGAAAATAACTATAACAATTCCAAAAAAAGGAGAGAAAAAAGAACTTCTTGATCTTTGCTTTAAAAATATTGAGATTACTTTTTTTAGAAATATCAGTAAGGTTTATGCTTTAAAGGAAAAGCTAAAACTAAAAAAGGTTCCACACATGATCGAGTGCTTTGATATTTCTCATCTTTCTGGCACCCTCACTGTTGGCTCAATGGTTTGCTTTAAAGATGGTGTCCCTTTTAAGGAACAATATAGAAGATTCAGAATCAAGACCTTACCAAAAGACAAAATTGATGATTTTTCAGCAATGGCAGAAGTAGTCAGAAGAAGATATCTAAACAAAGAGCTTCCTTTGCCTGACTTGATTGTCATAGATGGGGGGAAAGGTCAGCTTTCTTCTGCTATAGATGCTTTAAAGGTGGCTGGTGTCCAAGATAAAGTGCAGATTATCGCCCTTGCTGAAAAAGAAGAAGAGATTTACTTGCCAGACCTGATGTTTCCAATAAAACTGAACAGAAAAGACATAGCTCTTCTTTTGCTGGAAGAGATAAGAGATGAAGCCCACAGGTTTGCTATAACCTACAACAAGCTTTTAAGAGAAAAAGAAATTAAAAAATAAACTAATTATTTTCTTCTTTTAAGATTTCATATATTTCCTTGTTTAAGATTACATTATTTACTTTTCCTATCTTCTCTTTTTTTATAATTTCATTATCTTCTAGATCTCTTAATATCCTATGGACTTTTAGTTTATTTAGCTTCGTTATTTGAACTAGTTCATATTGTCTTATTTTTCCATTATTTTCAAGAAGTGCCTGTATTAATTTTCTGTGTGTATCAGGGAGCATCTTTAAAATTAGCCCAGTATTGTTTGCCAAATGTTTTTCCGTTTTATCTACTTTACTTGACATAGCCCAGAAAACAATAATACCAAATAACAAACCAATAAATGCAGCAAAAGGAATAAGATATTTATGATATTCAAAAACAAATGGTTTTTTCATGCGCTTAAATTCTGCATCAAGTTGTTCTTTTGTTTTGTGGGGTTGTATTTGACAACTACTATTGTCTTCATTATTATCACACAAAGCTATATATTTTTGAGTGGTGTGGCGTGTTATGGCATTGTCATCAAATATTCTTTCTCTTCTTAATTTGTCTTGTGCTGACAAAAAGAAATAAACTGAAAATATTAATAGCAAAAATGCCACAAGAATTACAATACCCAAAACTACATTTTTCTTTATTTTCATAGATATTTCTGCATCTAAATATTTAAAAAACAATTGTTTCATATTTTTGAAACTTTATTTTTTATAGTTTTATTATTTTGAAACCCTGTTTTTTAGTTTCAAAAAAGCATATATATAGTTTCAATTCTATAATTTATATAAACATGAAAACAAAAAAAATAATAGAAATACAAAATGTAACAAAAACCTATAATATGGGTGACATTAAGCTTAATGCTTTAGAAAATATAAGCTTAACTGTATCTCGTGGAGAATTTCTAATTATAATTGGACCTAGTGGTTCAGGCAAAAGCACACTTATGAACATTGTTGGTTGTCTTGACCTTCCTAGCTATGGGAAAGTATATCTAGATAATAAAGACATAACAAAAATGAGTGAAAGCAATCTTGCAAAGCTCAGAGGAAAAACCATAGGATTTATCTTTCAACAATTTAATCTTATGCCCACTTTAACTGCATTAGAAAATGTGGTTTTGCCTCTTGAATTTCAAAACGTAAATCCAACAAAAGCAAGAAAAGAAGCATTAGATAAGTTAAAAATCGTAGATTTAGAAGATAGAATAAATCATTTACCAAAAGAACTGTCTGGAGGACAACAACAAAGAGTAGCAATTGCAAGAGCACTTTGTGGAAATCCAGAAATTATTCTTGCAGATGAACCGACAGGAAACCTTGATTCAAAAACAGGAATATTCATTATGGATTTTCTTAAAGAATTACATGAAAAGGGCAAAACAATAATTGTAGTTACTCATGATTTAAATATTTCTAAATATGGGGACAGAATAATACATTTAATAGATGGAAAAATAAATAAAATTGAAGAAAAAAGGTGAAAAATAATGTCAAAAAGAATAATATTAGCATTGCTTTGTGTGTTAATACTGCCAAGTATTTTCGCAACAGATACAGAAGGGATTAACTTAAGTGCAACATTAATTAACCAAATTCCTGATCCTGTTAGAGCCGGAGAAATAGTAGAGTTTAGATTTAGCATTCAAAATTATGGAAGTGCCAGCGTAAATGATGCAATCATCTCTCTTGAAACCGGCTATCCTTTTGAAGAAATGCCAGGAGAAAACTATAATATAACAATAAATAAGATTTCTGCATATCAAAATTCAGAATATGCAATAACAACAAAATACAAGTTATTAGTTAACAAAGATGCACCAAATGGAGAATATGAAATTAAATTAAAAATAAATACTAACAACAACATTACAAACATCTATACTTTTGATGTTTTTGTGACAGGAAAAGAATATGCACAAATAATTACAATCAATAAATCAAATATTGATTTTGGGAAAGTTGAACAGCTTGATTTCTTAATAAGTAATACAGGCAATTCACAACTTAAAAATTTAGTTTTTTCATGGACAGATCCCACTGAAACTTTACTTCCTGTTAATTCTGATAATACAAAATATATTAAATATTTAGATGTGGGTGCATCAACAACAGTTAGTTACAAAGTTATGGCTAATAGTAATGCAGATCCAGGACTTTATAAAATTGATCTTTCTTTAGAATTTGAAAACGAAGATTACAACGATACCAAAATAAATACAATTGCAGGAATTTTTGTAGGAGGACAAACAAACTTTGATATTACTTTTTCAGAAAGCAATAGTGGAAATATATCTCTTTCTATTGCTAATGTTGGAAACAATCCCGCATATGCAATTAATGTTATTATTCCTGAACAAGAAAATTACAAAGTAAGTGGAACCAACTCTTCAATTTTAGGCAATCTTGATAAAGGAGATTACACAATTGCTTCTTTTAATATAAGTCCAAAAAGAAGCTTTGATACAAACTCAATGCCTACAAACCAAATACCAAGAAGAACAGATAAAAACGATAATTTACCATATGCAAATCCTACACATCAAAACAATCTAGAAGTTACAATAGAATACACGGACTCTATGGGACAAAGAAACTCAATAACAAAAAAAGTAAATATTAGTTCAAATACAAATGTAGCTCCTAGCGAAATAACAAACAACACAAATTCCGGATATGTCGCACAATTTAATAGAAGAAGCCCAAGAACTAATTGGTATGTCTATATCATTATTGGATTAGTTTCTTTAGTTGCATTATTTTATGCACATAAATTTTATACAAAAAATAGCAAAAAGAAAAAACAATGAGATTTAAAAAGATCATAGAACTTGCTGTAAACTATGTAATTCATAGTAAATTAAGAAGCTGGTTAACCATCTTAGGTATAGTTATAGGAGTTTCTTCTTTTGTTGCTATATTGGCACTTGGAGAAGGAATGAACCAAGATATTGAAAATCGAATGGCTTCTTTACAAGTTGATCAAATAAACATAACTACCGGCTTTTCTAGGGCAATGGGGGCAATGCCTGGTTTTGAAGGTGGAGGTCCTCGTGGCTCTGGCGGAATAAGAAATCCAGAAAGTACATCAAAAGACACAAATCTCACAAAAAAAGACATTGCATCAATCAAAGGATTACCTGAAATTGATGTAATAAGCACAGAAGTTTCAGGAAGAGAAACCATTTATTATAATGGAGAGAAAATTGAGAGGGGCATATTGGGAGTAGATGTGATTAATTGGTTACAAATTACAAACCTAGAACTAACAAGTGGAAGACTTCTTGGACCTTCAGATAAATACTCTGTATTAATTGGAAACAGAATAGCAACAGAAAGTTTCTCTAAAGAAATACCATTAAATTCTTTAATAACAATAAATAACAAATCCTTTAGGGTTGTTGGGATTATAAAAAACAGTCAGGAAATAATAATACCACAAGATATTGCCTACATTGTGTTGCCAGATACTACACCTAATAAATATGATAGAATTATTGTTAAGGCTTCGAGTGTTGATGATGTAAATTATCTAACTACAGAAATAACAAACAGATTAATGATGTCAAGACATGTTACAGCAAGAACAAAAGATTTCTCTGTATCTGCAGTAAAAGACAATATTGAAAGAATGAGTGAGATGAGTAATTCTATGATACTATTCCTTGCTATAATTGCAGCAATTTCTTTAATTGTTGGAGCTATTGGCATTGCCAACACAATGTTTACCTCTGTTCTTGAGAAAACAAAAGAAATTGGAATTATGAAATCAATTGGGGCAACCAACAATGATATACTTTTAATCTTTATTTGCACTTCTGCTTTCTATGGGATAGTAGGTGGAATTTTGGGCGTACTTCTTGGAGGAGCAATATCTGGCACTCTTGGTTCATATATTGGTATAACTATGGTAAGGGGAGGAGGCAATAGTGCATTATCCTTTACTCTTGCTCTAAAGGGTGTACTTCTTGCAACAGGGATTAGCATTATCTCTGGATTCTTTCCAGCATATCGTGCTTCAAAGCTAAAACCAGTAGATGCTCTAAGATACGAATGATTTTTTTTCAGAAAAATTTATGTCTTTAGGTTTTATAGTGTGCCTAAAAAAATAAATATTCTTTATTTTAATATATATTAAAATACATTTCTAAACCTAAATATATATTTAACATGAACAAATTTAAACTTGTTGCCCCTTTTTCTCCAGATGGAGACCAGCCTCATGCAATCAAACAGCTATCAGCAGGGCTTAATAAAAAGTTTAAGAAAGTGCAGACTCTTCTTGGAGTTACGGGCTCAGGAAAAAGTTTTACAATCTCAAACGTTATTGCTAACTATAACAGACCAACTCTTGTCTTGGCACATAACAAAACTTTGGCTGCTCAGCTCTATAATGAACTTAAGGAGTACTTTCCAGAAAATAAAGTAGAATATTTTGTCTCATATTATGATTATTATCAACCAGAAAGCTACATTCCTCAAAAAGACCTTTACATTGAGAAAAACACAAAAATAAACGACAAGATAGAACAAATGAGGCTTTCTGCAACTACTTCTCTTATCTCAAGAAACGACGTCATTGTTGTTGCTTCTGTCTCTTGTATCTATGGCCTTGGCAACCCAGAAACTTTCAAAGAAAAAGGATTTACAATTACAAAGGGGCAAAAACTTAAAAGAACAGAATTATTAAGACAATTAATAGATATACAATTTGAAAGAAACGACATGGAGCTAGAGCCAGGAAGATTTAGAGTTAAAGGAGATGTCATTGATCTCTCTCCAGGCTATACTCAAAACATCATAAGAATAGAATTATTTGGCGAAATTGTTGACAGAATCACAGAGATAGACAAGATTACTAATCAAAAAATAAGTGACTTTGATAAATTTTATGTTCATCCTGCTAAGCAATTTGTTATAACTAAAGAATCTCTTTTGCCAGCTATCAAATCAATCAAAGAAGAACTAGAAGGAAGACTTCCAGAGCTTGAACCACTTGAAGCACACAGGCTAAAACAAAGAACTCTTTATGATATTGAGATGATAGAAGAAACAGGCTATTGTAATGGCATAGAAAACTATTCTCGCCACTTTGATGGAAGAAAACCAGGAGAAAGGCCTTTTTGTCTTCTTGATTATTTCCCTGATGATTTCTTATTGATAATTGATGAAAGCCACCAGACAATACCTCAGCTTCACGGGATGTTTGCAGGGGATTATTCTAGAAAGAAAACACTTGTTGATTACGGGTTTAGACTTCCTTCTGCTTTTGATAATCGCCCATTAAAATTTAAAGAATTTGAAAAGTTCATGGATAATGTTATTTTTGTTTCAGCAACTCCTTCTGAATATGAATTGAAGTCCTCTTTCCAGGTTGTTGAACAGATTATCAGGCCAACAGGCCTAGTGGATCCTCCTGTCTTTATCAAGCCATCTAAAAACCAAATTGAAGATCTTTTAATAAATATTAGAAAAACAATAAAGAAAGGAAACAGATGTCTTGTTACTGCTTTAACAAAAAAGCTTGCAGAAGAACTGGCTGATTTCTTATCTCGTCAAGGGATCAAAACAAGATATCTTCATTCAGAGATAAAAACTCTAGAAAGAACAGAGATTATTCGTGAGCTTCGTTTAGGTAAGTTTGATGTGCTTGTAGGTATTAATCTTTTAAGAGAAGGAATTGATACCCCAGAAGTTAGCTTTGTTGGAATAATTGATGCAGACAAGGAGGGCTTTTTAAGAGACCAAAGAAGCCTAATACAGATTATTGGAAGAGCAGCAAGAAACTCTGAATCTTATGTGCATCTCTATGCTGACAAGATGACAGAATCCATCAAAGGCGCAGTAAAAGAAACAGAAAGAAGAAGAAAGATACAGATAGATTACAATATGCAAAACAATATTATTCCAAAGACCATTATTAAACCAATAAGGGAAAAAGAAATTGATGAGATTAAAGACATCATGCACATACCAAGACCAGAAATACCAAACCTAATTATAGAGCTTGAAAAGCAAATGAGCGAGGCCTCAGAAAAGCTTGACTTTGAGACAGCCATAAGGCTTAGAGATAAGATAAAAGAACTAAAGAAAAGAGTAATTTAGTAAAGTTTATATAATCTAATAAACAATAGATATTTATTATGAAACTAGGATTACCCAGAACAGAGAAAGTTCTAAACTATATCACTTATGGAACAATACTTTCTTTAGTTATAGCTGTTGTTCTTGAAATAATAAATAAAAACTATGAGTTTCTTTATATTACGATTCTTTCCATAATCTTGTGCTTAGTGCCTTTTTTCATTCAAAGAAAATATGAGATCAGATTGCCTTCTGAAATACAATTGGCAACTGTGTTATTTATTTATTCAGGTATTTTCCTAGGAGAAGTTCAAAATTTCTATGTTAAATATTGGTGGTGGGATTCATTATTACACACCTTTTCTGGCTTTGCTATGGGCCTTGTAGTCTTTGGAGCATTGTATGTTCTGTACAAGACACAAAAAATAAAGACAAAACCAATATTTATTGCAATTATTATTTTTAGTGTAACAATGACAATCGGAGTTCTTTGGGAGATATATGAATTTAGCTTTGATAGCTTTGCTGGAGGAAACATGCAAAGAGCAAAAAACCTTTGCCCAGAAACAGGTTACTGTGATTCTCGTCTGGGATTAATGGATACTATGAAGGATTTCATGCTTAATGGTATTGGCGCAATATTCGCATCTGTCTTAGGTTATATCTATATAAAGAAAGGCGAGCAATTTCTTCTTAATGGAATGATTAAAAGATTTATAGAAAATAATCCTAAATTATTCTATAAATAGTTTATTTTCTCTCAACTTTTATATATCTTATATATCTATTTTCTAAGTCTTTTTGAAAACCAGTTGGAGTTGTTACAGAATCAAGATAAACAATATCAGAAAAGCTAAACTGTTGTGAATATTTTTTACCACCATAACTTTCCAGAAATCTACTAACTACTTCTGGTAATCTATCAAGCTGATTAATCATTCTTTTTCTGTGTTTTTCAGGGATATCAAAATGGCCTTTTCGAAAATCAGTAATTCTTTCTTTTGTTGGTACTTCAATATATGCAACACCACCTTTTCTTAGCATACAAGAAGCATTAAAAACATTAAATGCAGGATAAAGTGTGTGAAGACCTACACTTGATGGCGCCATTACCAAATCATATCTTCCTTTAATTTTAGATATTAATCTTTTATTTGCTTTTGGTTCTTGGGCAATTTGTTCTAATGCTTTTCCTGAAGATAAATCTTTTCTAACTATTCTTTTACTTAATAATTCAGGATTTATTGTTTTGTGTAAACCTAAAACATCTATTTGTGGATTAATATTATTACTTTTTAATTCAATATTCAAACGAGCAATATCATGACCTGCACCAGGTCCCAAGATTAGTAATTTAGGATGTTTATTTCCTGATTTTATTAAATGATTGATTGGATCTTTTCTTAAAATTTTAGAATTTATTCGCTTAAATCTGACTCGTTGACCTTGGTTAGGCCAAGAATCTTTTTTCCACCCTTCTGCTCTAAATTCTACTGATTGTTTTAATTCTCTTTTTTTACCTACTTTTGGTTTAAGTTGAGATTTTGGTTTAGGTTTGGGTTTAAGAATTCTCCTTGCTAATTTCAATGCCATAAATATCTTAAGTTTAGATTTCTTTTAAAACATACTCTTTTGTTCCAAGACCAATACTTTCTGCATAATCAAAGGTCTTTTCCCCACCAAATACTTTTCTGTTTTCTCTCTTGTTTAAAATATCATAACACGCCTTATCAAGAGCAACAGGGTCAGTTCCTGCAAGTATTCCTATGTCTTTAGCTATTATCTTTGTACGCGACATACAATCACAGTTGTCTGTAATGTTTAGTAAGAAGTTAATATAAAGTATTTTAACATCCTTGTTTGCTTTTGTTGCAGCCAAGGCATATTCGCAAAGTTTTTCCTCAAAGACGCCAGGCATTGTTGATATCCAATTAACAGTACATGCACGATGAGGACAAATAGCTATACATTTTGCACAGCCAATACATTTTTTGGTGTCAATGCGAGGAATTATGCCAATGGTTATTGCATTAACTGGGCAGTTCTGTTCACATAGACGACACCTTTTACATTTCAGAGGGTTGATTATTGGTTTGGCATTAGAATGCATGTCTAGTTTTCCTGGGCGTGCTGCAAAGCCCATACCAAGTTGTTTGATTGCCCCGCCAAAGCCAGCAAGACTATGCCCTTTAAAATGAGAAAATACAATTATTTGATTAAAGTCGCCATAGGCTTTTCCAATTTTGCATTTTTGAAAATGTTTTTTATTAATTTCTACTTCTATAAACTCTTCGCCAGTATCTCCATCTGCAATGATTATTGGAAGATTAGTAAAGCCATGTTCTCTTGCTAGTTGAATATGGCTATCTTTTGCTGTTCTTTTGCTCTTATATAATACATTTGTTTCTATATAAGCTGGGCTTCCTCTATTTAGCTTAATATAATTTATAAGCTTGTCATAATTTTTAGGAGAAATAAAAGTATTGTTTCCTTCTTCTCCAAAATGCACTTTGATTGCCAAGTTATCAACAAAGCCAGGATTAATTTTTTTAAACACCTCAATTACAGCAAGATTTATCTCTTCTGTTTTAGAATAACTATCAATTGCTTTAAAATATACTTCTGACATAACTTATCACACAATAAATAAATAACATCAAACAATATATAAAGATTATTTAATCTTTATGGTTATTAAAAAATAAAGAACATTTCTAAATCTATAGAAAAACCCAAAGATCTCTATCGCTTTTGAGTAACCAGATATATGCTTTCGCTATTTTTGTCATCAAACTTTGAAAAGTTTGGGCCTCCATAAACTTTTAAAACCTTAAAACCGTTTCTTTCAAGTATATCTTTTAGTTCTTTATAGACATAAATCTGCATGTCCCAATGGTTTTTAATAACATGATATGGCCTAATACCATGCTGAATATAAAGCTCATGTTTTGTTGTAAGTATTCCCTTCTTTTGGTCTATTTTGTTTTCACAAAACCTTACAAGAAAAAGATCTCCGACTTCTTCCATATTATCTATGTGCTTTTTTAATGGCAGGCCTTTAGGTAATACATTCAGATTATAAATATCAAAAATATAGTAGCCATTTGGCTTTAGATTTTTTTTAAAATTTAAAAGAGCCTTTTCAAAATCTGCTTTAGAAAGATGCCCAATTGCATTAAACATTGTAATAACAGCATCTGCCTTTCCATGATTAATGGTTCTCATGTCTCCCACTATAAATCTATCTTTTATTTTTAGTTTCTTTAATTTATTATTTGCAACAGAAACCATGCCTTTAGAATAATCGCTTGCTTTTATCTTGTATCCTTTCTCCAGAAAATAAATTGCTTGGGCTCCTGTCCCGCAGGTAAGATCAAAAACAGATTTTATGTTATATTTCTTAAAGATCTTTTCAAGAAATAAATTTCTTTCTTTGTTTTCCTTTTCGCTTGTTTCTAAAAAATCATAATAATTACATGATTCATCAAAATTATATTGTTTCATAATATATCATTCCTCTAAGTGTTTAGTACAATTATGTAAGATAATCTTATTATTTCTATCTTTATCTATATCAAAGATGGAAACGCCTGTGTTGTCTTGTGCCTTTATATCAAAATAACCTTCTCCTGTGATTACAGAAATTATGGCTTTTCCAAAACTTCCATGGCTTACAATAACAACAACATCATCTTTATGTTTTTCATAAATATCATCTATAAATTCCTTTGCTCTTTTTATAAGACTTTCTGAAGATTCCATTCCGTATTTTTTTATATTCTCTGAATTATATGAAAATTCTTTAGGAAACGCTTCATTATCTTTAAAATTAGGATCTACCTGACTTTTTCTCAATCCTTCTATTGATCCATAATATCTTTCTCTTAATTTCTCTGTAAAGACAATTGGGACTTTTGAATGATATTTGTGAATTTCTCTTGCAGTGTCGCTTGCTCTTTTCAGATCACTTGAATAAATAATATCTAATTGTTCTTCTTTAAAACGTTGCCCAAGTTTTAGTGCCTGTTTTGTTCCTTCAACAGATAATTGACCATGACCGTGGCCCTGTAAAACTCCTTCAATATTACCTAGGGTTTCTCCATGTCTAGTTAAAATTAATCTCATATTTATAATCTCTTTGGAGTCCTAAATCTTTTTAATATTGCTTTTCTCTTTTCCAAATGCTTTAAAACAAAATTTTCAACTCTGGCTTTTCCCTCATAACTTGAATTCCAATCAAACTTTTTTGTTTTAGGAGAATAAGTAATTAACTTTACTTTTGATCCTTTTAAATGTGGTGTTACTTTTTCTAAATCATGTATTAAAAATAAAAAAGAAAAATGAGTATATTTAAAACTGCCTTTTATTTTTCTTGGCGCTATTGAAATGTATTTTTGACCATTTGGATATTCTACAAAAGATATAACTTGCTCAGAATTGTGATTCTGATTTTTTGCATATATCAAAGTCAAATCTTTTCTTGCTTTTTTAATAACTAATTCTGATTTTTTTAGTTTATCAATTTCTAGAGTCATATCTTCTTATTTTTTCTTTTTTTGAGTTTTTTCTTGGTTCTTTGATTTCTTTTTTTCAAAGAACTCTATTGCTACTCTTAACTCTTTGTTTTTTGGATCTTTAGCATATTTGTGAATATCTATTTTTTTCTTGTATGCCTCACAAGCTTGGACAAGGGCTTTTGCTCCAGCTTTTGTGCCATCAGGATGAGCATGACATCCAGCACCCATTGTTGTTATAAAATCTATTCCTCCCATAATGTCCATAAATGGTTTCAACAATGTTGGGTTTAAACCACCAGAAATGATTGGGCAACATTTCTTTATGCCTCTCCATGAATCATCTACTAACATTCTTTTTTTGTTCTTGTCTTTCTCATTTAATTTTTGAAAATCCATATCTTTCTCAGGGATTTTAAACCATGACTGATCAAAGAAATGACCTTTCGCATAAATTTGCAAGATATTATGTGCAGCAACAATATCTTCTCCTGGACTACCCGCCATCTTTCCTACACCTGCAGTTCCAGTATGTATTCCAGAAACACCAGCAAGCCTTGCAAACTTAGAATGAACTAAAACTGAGAAACCAAAAGGGCTTTCTGGTCTGGTATATGCCCCATGTGATGCTCTATGATAATGAATAAAAACATCAGGATATTTCCTTCTTAGTGTTTGGACAGCCATCCAACCAGCAGTAATTCCATCAATCATGAAAGCATAAGAGCCTTTTTCAAAGCCAGCATCTTTTATCATCTCACATCTCTTAATCATAGTATCAAAATCTGCCGCAGAGACATTAAAAGAATGGATTTTCTTTTTTCCAGTTTCTTTAACTGCCTTGTCCATTGCTTCTTTAACATGTTTTACCATTTTATCATAAGGGCAGAAATCTTGATCAGCTTGTGGCTCATCATTCTTAACAAAATCTCCACCACCAACCCAGAAATCATAACAAACTTCAGCATATTCTGCAGAGGTTAAGCCAATCTTTGGTTTAATTATGGTGCCTAAAATAGGCCTATCATAAACTCCTAGATATTTTCTCATATCATCAATGGTATAGCTTGGCCCATCATATTGTTCTAACATACTTGGCGGAAACCAAACATCCAAAAGCTTAAGAGCAGAAACTTCTTTCATGCCTAAGACATTACCCACAACATAAGTTAGAATATTTTGAATATTTCCTCCTCTATCAAATAATCTCCAAGGATATGCAATCCAAACTAATTCATCTTTAGTATCCATCTTATAGACTAAGGCATTCATTCGCCTTGAAAATGGAGTTTCTGTATTTACTGCAAAATTTGTTCCTGATGAAGATTCTGCAGCAATCTCAGATGCAGCTTGCAAGGTATTAAGTCCTTTTCCTGGTTTGAAATGGAAAACACACAACATATATTCTCCATTATATAATTGGCTATCTGTCATGTCAAGATTGACATAAGCCTTTTGTTTATCATTTAAAGTTTTATATAATTCAGAATTATTCATAATTACACACCTTCCTAAATATAATATTAAAATAGATTATAAACTAGTTTAAAAAGATTGTGGTTTTAAAATATTTATGGAAACAGGTACTTTTTCTGAAAATAATAACGCTGTTGAAGTTTATATCCTAAATGAGAACAAAGAATTTATTATTGTCTTTTCTGCAGAAGATAATAACATATGTAGCATTCCTTCAGGGATTGCAAAAGAAGAAAACCTTGAAGATGCAGCTAAAAGAATAGCTAAAGAAGAACTTGCAGCAGACATAAAAATCATAGGTGTTTCTAAAAATACATTTAGTTATGGCGAAAAGAAAGGCAAAAGTGTTGTTGCTGTTTTAATCCCAAAATATCAGCGTTTGAAGATACTGGGAAAAGACATCTCAGGATACAAATGGATCAATAAAGACCAAATATACAATTATCTTGAAAACCTAGATAAATGGCTACAAGCAGAAAAAGTTTTTAAAGAATTTAGCGATTATTTCTAATCCCCTCTTTCTTTATTTGCCCTATACTTGCATCTTTGAGAAAAGCTTAGAACCGATAACAAGCATTATTACTGCTAAAACCACAAGAATTATAAGATTAAAGAACATGCTACTTGTTGCTATACCTGACAAAGCTGATCTAAGCCCTGAAACCCCATAACTTAAAGGATTAATTATTGTAAGCCACTTGATTGATTTTGGAACACCCTCTAAAGGAAAAAGTGCACCAGATAAAAAAAAGATAGGCATGATTAGAAAATTCATAATCAATTGAAAACCTTGCATGTCATCAAGCAAAGAAGCAATGGCAGTTCCAAGAGCTGCAAAGAATAATGCTATTAATATCATAAAGAGAAGAGCTAAAGGCAACATTGTCCAAGAAATAATGCGAAAACCTAATATTAAAGAGAATAACAAAAATAAAATGCCTTGTGCCACAGCAACTGTTGCTCCGCCTAAGGTTCTTCCAATCATTATTTCTAAGCGTGAAACAGGAGCAACAAGCGTTTCTTTTAAAAATCCAAATTGCCTATCCCAAATAATCTCTATTCCAGACATTACAGAAGCAAAAAGAATAGTCATAGCAATTATACCTGGAACAAGAAACTGCAAATAATTGCCTTGCCCTGCTTGTGCAAAAACCGGACCAAAACCAAAACCGAAAGAAATTAAAATAATTAATGGCATACCTAAAGAACCAATCATTCTTGGTCTTGATCTATAGTGCCTTTTGATTTGCCTTAACCATAATATTCCAATTGTGTTCATATCTTTCATTCCTTATTTGTGGTGCCTTCTTTTTAGCCTCATTCTATCTATTGTGCTTGCTTCTTCATCTCTTATATTATATCCTGTTATTTTAATAAACGCCTCTTCTAATGTTCTTGTTTTGGTTCTCTCCATAAGTTCTTTAGTTGTCCCAATATCAATTATCTCTCCACGATCTATTATTGCAATGCTATCAGCATATCTTTCGGCCTCATCCATATAGTGTGTTGTAAAGAATATAGTTGTTCCTTCTCTCTTGTTTATTTTCAGAATATAGTTCCAAATGTGGTTTCTGGTCTGAGGATCAAGACCAACAGTTGGCTCATCAAGAAACAATATTCTTGGATAATGCAATAGGCCCCTTGCAATCTCCAATCTTCTTTTCATACCGCCAGAAAAGTTTTTTACAAGTTCATTTTTTCTATCCCATAACTCAACAATCTTCAATAATTCTTCTATTCTTTTAAGTCTTTCTTTTTTAGGAACGTGATAGAATATCCCGTGCATGTCTAGATTCTCATAGGCTGTAAGCTCTTCATCAACAGAGGGGTCTTGAAAAACAATTCCAAAGTTTTTTCTCACTTCATCTGATTCCTTTTCAGGATCTTTTCCATTAATCAAAACCATACCAGAATCTGCTTTTAAGATTGTTGTTAATATTTTAATTGTTGTTGATTTGCCAGCACCATTTGGTCCAAGAAAAGCAAAAATGCTTTTTCTTTTTACAGAAAAACTAACATCTTTTAAAACTTGTAATTTACCATAATTTTTATTTAGTAAATTTACTTCAATAATTTTATCATTATCCATAGTTTTCCACTTATTGTTAGAATTTGAATATATTATTTATATTATATATGTATTTAAATTGCTTTTGTTACCATAAATAATATATGTGATTTTTATGAAAAACAAATATAAATTAATTTTAGCAATGTTATTTTGTTTAGGTGCAGGAATCATTGGCTCTTTTGCTACACAGACTGGTCCTGGCTCATGGTATCAGACAATTAACAGACCAGCAATTACTCCACCAGGCTATGTTTTTCCAATTGCTTGGACTACTCTTTATATTCTTATGGGCTTGGCTCTTTATATTGTTTGGGCACAACCACCTAAATACAGAAAAGATCCTGCTCTTAAAAAATCAGCAATGATTTTTTTCTTTATACAATTAATAATTAATATTGCATGGTCATTTTTATTCTTTAGCTTAAAATCACCAATTGCAGGACTAATATGTATAGCAATTCTTTTAGGTTTAGTTGCAATAACAATCCTTAAATTTTATAAATTAAATGAAAAAGCAGCATATCTTTTGATACCTTATTTGTTATGGTTATGCTTTGCAACAATACTAAATTTTCTGATTTTTATTTTAAATTAGGCTTTACAAAGGAATTCAAAACAGATCTTTTAAAAGAATCACTAATGTTTCCTTTGTCTTCATTAATTACTTTTTCAATAAAAGAATAGATTTCTTTTTTCTGAGATGGTTTTGTTCTTAGGAAAACTTCTGAAAGAACATTATTAAAAGCAACCTTTTGCCCAGGTTCCTTTAGCTTTGGGTTTTGAACAAAACCATCAAAATCTAGAATCATAAAAGTATTCCTGTCTTTATATTTCATAAAAATATCAATTTCTGGATTATACCCTTTTGAGATTAAAACCATAGAAGAATAAACAATCTCTTTGAATTTATTTGTATTGTATATTTCTGAAATTTCTGTTCTTTTTGCAAATTTAGAAACTTGTTTTTTATTTACTTGTTTTGTAAATGCTTGACTTACAAAAACAATTTGACCATCTATTAAAAAAACAGCACATTTTGGAATTAATGGTTGTGATTTATTACCAAACAAGCCCTCTGGAATTCTTACTGAACTTAAATCAGAAATTACATTTTTATATTTCCTAAGGGTTTCCTGCTGATATCTGTTATATTGCTCTCGTATTTGTCTATCTGTTGTCTTAGGTATTTTATTTTTATATATCTTGATTGCTACTCTTTGTTTTGAGCCATCTTGAAATTTAATATCTCCAAGATAAACTTTACCAAAGCTCCCTTCTCCAAGAAGTATTCTCTTGCCATTTACTCCTCTTCTTAATTTTAAAGACCTAATAAAATTTCCTCTATATTTCCCTGATGGCATTTGAGACTTATAAATACGAGTTCTTAATGAAGTCCATTTCTTTTTATTAATTAAAGGAGGATTAATTTTTGCTCTTTTTATTTTCATAGTATTTTAGTAACTTTTTTGTACCCCAAGGTAGTGCTTTTCTTTTTGGAACCTTTAATAGCTTTAATATCTTGTCTACATCTTTGAAATCTTTAACTTCTATTTCATAATAGGTTGGAATTTTAAAAGGCTTAGAGATAGTATCAATATCAAAGGTTGTGGTTCCAAGAACATAAGTGGTTCTTGTCTTTTCTATCCTATGATATCTTTTTAGGCCTAAAACAGAAAAAAGATTTTGAACTGTTTTAAAATCAGAAGATACTTCAAACTCTATTTCTTTACAGCTTTTTATGTTATTTCTTATTTCCTTAAATTGTTTATAGGTTATAAAAACATCTTTTCCCATTTGTCTAACTCTAATTGCTGCGCTTTTTTTCTTTAGTTCCTTATTATCGTAGTTTTCCTGTATTACTTTTCTATCAGAAAAAAGTTTTTTTGCACCTATCTCTTTTAGTTTCCTCTCTAGTTCTTTCTTATCTATTTCTAGAATTTTTACTTCTATCTCATAATGGTCTTTACTCATATTATCTCTCCTCTTTATAACAAATCTAATTTTTTAATATATTCTAATGCTAATTTCTTTCTATCCGCATTTTCTGGAAGATATCCTTTTTCCATTTTTACAAAATATTTCTTTGTATTCTTATCATATCCAACACTTGAAAAGATAATTGGTATTTTTCTACCTAGCTCTTTTTCAGCCTTTTGAAGAATGTATATCCCACCGCTTCTACTGGTGCTTTCACCCAATTTTCTATCTATTGCTTTATTAGGATCCCCTGAATGCCCTCTTGGAAATGTACATATTATTCCGTTCTCTTTTAAAACTTTTATGCTTTCTATTACTGCTTCTCTTAGTCCTCTTGTTGGATGAGATCTATTAACATTAATCATACCAAAAGATTTTGCAATTTTTCCAATAACTGGAAGATTACTAAATCTTAAACGTGTTTCTGGAGTTATTGAAAGCCCAAAGTCAGAGATATAATGCATTTTCTTTTCAGTAAGGGTCTCATAAACTAAAGGCTCCATTAATTGTTGATGTGTGCTCATTATCATTATTGGCCCTTTGCTTGATTCTTCTGCAATTAAGTTTCTTCCAACAATTTTTATTTTATTTTTTAATAGTTTTCTGCAGATTGCCTTGTATCGTTTGTATGGCATTTTAGGTGTTTTAGGTTTTTTGGGCGTTGATGATTTTTGAGCTTTCTTTATTTTTGGACGAACTAGCTTTTTCTCTGTTGTTGGTTTGATTTTTGATAGTCTTAATGCCATTATATTATCCCTTCTTTACTTAAATTTTCTAATGCTTTAATCATTGCAAGCGGGAAAGTAATTGTAACATCGCCAATGACTGTTACAGCATCTGCTTCGTCTTTGATCTTTCCCCAAGACTTTGCCTCATCTGTTGTTGCACCAGAAAGGCTTCCTGATCTTGAAGAGGCTGTTGTCATGTAAAGTGCATAGTCTGCTCCGCCATTTATTAGTGTTGTTAAAATCACATGATGTTTAGAAACACCACCACCAAGAGCAATTATCCCTTTCTTCTCGTCATGTGTTGTTGAAAAAATAATCTGCTTAAAATCAGAAATTACATCAATCATAAAATCTTTATGATCCTGCTGGAAAAGATAAAGATGAAAGCCAAAAGAACCATCGGTTATTGCAGGGCAAAATACAGGAATATTGTTCTTTGCTGCTTGATACAGGAAAGAATTCTCATCATTTAGTTTCAAGCCAATTTCTCTTAATAACTCACAAGTTGCCCAAACTTTCTTTTGCTTATAAAGTTCCAAAAGTAGATTTTGCATTTTTCCTTCAAGTTTTGCATAGCTTTCATTTGTTATAAGTATATTGCCAACTCTGTTTTCTCCTCTCTCATAAAGCTCTTGATCATCTGCCTTAAAAGAAGCAAGAATAAACTTTTCACCATCTGCCTTCATTATGTCTTCTTCAATTGCCCCTACTGTTGTACAAACAACGCTTGCCATTTTTAATTTTAAAACCTGTGCGAAAAAACCTCGTAAGCCAGTAGTTACCATATTTGAGGTAAAAGAAAGATAGACTTTTGCTCCTTCTTTTTTCATCTTCTCTATAAGGTTTGCAGCTCTTGATAGTTCTGAAGATTGAAATCCAATAGCAGAATAGCCATCAACAAGATCAGAAACACTCATTCCTTTTGTCCATAATAAGTCTTTAGTATATTTCATATTTATTCTTTCTTTATATTATCTTCTATTTTTATTTTATTAAATAAAATTAAATTGTCTTTCAACAATTTAAATCCAGGAACTAATATTCCGTATTTTGCATCATCAAGAGTAGTTATTTTTTGATTATATATTGATTCTATTTTTTCAGCAGTCTCAGAAATAAACGGACTTATTAAAATTCCTATAATTCTAATTACTTCATTTAAATTATAGATTATAGTTTGTAATTTTTCTATTTTTTCTGCTTTAAAAAGATTCCACGGTTCTGTTTTGTTGATGTAAGCATTAGCATTATCTAAAAGTGCCCAAATATCTGTTAATACAATATTGAATTTAAATTCATCCATGTTTTTAGAATAACTATTTATTACGCTATTTGCTTTTTCTATTAATTCTTTATCTATTTCTTCTAAATCTCCTGGTTTAGGAATAACCCCATCAAAATATTTCTTTGTCATTACAAGGGTTCTATTTACGAGATTACCAAGATTGTCTGCAAAATCAGAATTCTGGTATTGTATGATTCTCTCTTCTGAAAAGTCGCCATCACTACCGAAACTTATTTCTTTCATTAATGTATACCTAAAAACATCTGCAGAATATTTTTTTACAATATCTCCTGGATAAACAACATTTCCTAAAGACTTAGACATCTTTTGCCCAGAAATAGTCCACCAACCATGTGCAAATACCTGTTTAGGCAAAGGTAATTCTAAAGCTAATAAAAATGAGTGCCAGATTACTGTGTGAAACCACAATATATCTTTACCAATCAAATGAACATCTGCTGGCCAATATTTTTTGTGTTTTTCACCATCTATTTCCTCTAAAACTGAAAGATAATTAAATAAAGCCTCAGACCATACCCAAAGAACACATTCTTTATCCCAAGGTAAAGGCACACCCCATTTGAAATTTTTCCTACTAATGTAAAGATCTCTTAATTCTTCATTTTTTAATCTATTTAATATTTCTAAATTCTTACCCTTTGGTGAAATTAGGTTTGGATTATTCTCATAGGCATCTATTAGTTTTTCCCTAAAGCTCGATAACTTAAAAAAATAACCCTTTTCTTTAATTACTATTGGCTCTTTTTGATGTATTGGACATTTCCCATCAACAAGATCTTTATTTGTAAAATAACCTTCACAGCCAACACAATAAAGTCCTTCATAAACCGATTCGTAAATGTATCCTTTTTCATATAATTTTTGATATGCTTTTTGAACAAAATCAATATGTCTTTTATCTGTTGTTCTAATAAAATCATCATTTGATAAATTTAATGTTTCTTTTAGTTCTTTGAATCTAACAACTATATCATCCACAAACTCTTGAGGATTTTTATTTGCTGTTTTTGCAGCTTCCTCAATCTTTAATCCATGCTCATCAGTTCCTGTAAGATATAGCACATCATATCCTGAAAGTCTCTTATATCTTGCTATAACATCTGCTGCTATACTTGTATAAGCATGTCCAATATGTGGAACATCATTTACATAATAGATAGGTGTAGTTATATAGTAATTTTTTGATTTCATTCTTGTGATCTCCATTTTCTTTAATTATATAATATATTTAGGGCAAAGAAATAAATATAAATAGAAAGTAAAAACAATTAAGAAAGATTAATATTTAATAAAATAAAAGAACATTATTCTAAGGGATGTATTTTTGTTGTTATTTGACCTTTACTTCTTAAATATACGGTACTTACATCACGCAAATCATCTCATATGTATATTACAAAATCACCTTTTGGAAATTGCTTGTTTACTAATCCTCCATAAACTGTTATATACAAAACATTATTTTCAATCTTATATGTATAACGTCTCAAACTTTTACCACTTGATAAAAAAGAAGCTTTTGTATAAAAGGATGTTCCTGAAAGTTGAGCATCTTCAAAGGCAAGTTCTGCTGCTGATGAAACAGTTCCAGATACCAATTTTATAATAATTATAACAATTATTATGATCAATACAAGAATAACTATAGGTGCTTTCTTCTTCATATATAAAAACTAGATTACAAAACCAATTTATTTGTTTCTTTAATAAAAAAATTATTTAAAAAAAGAAAAAGAAATTTACTAAAAAATTACTTCTTAGCAAATCTTTTATAAAGTATAAATATTTGTACTAACAATAATGCAGCAATTACAACCCACCAAATTGTGTTTGTTGTTCCTACTCCTGAACAAGTATCTAACATTCCAACTAATGGCTTACTACATTCTTGCATTTTTTGTACAAAAGAGATGTATACTTTTCCAAGAATTTTATTGTCTACAACTTTGTAAAACTTTATGTATCTTGCAACAAATGCTAATATCGCAAGAACGCCAGGTACAAAGTCTGTTATCTTTATTTTCGTATTTTTAGACATTATATCATTTCCTCCAATATTTATAGGGGTTGTAGAAACCCACTAATCAATAAATATATTACAACCAATAAGTTTTAATACCTTTATAATATAAGTTAAATTAGTTTTTAGAAAAATAAGTATTTACTTTTTAAATTAGATTTTTAGCTTACTTAAAAAAAGATTTCTACTGTTCTCTGTATTTAGTAAATATATAATATTTTATTCTGTTTGTTTTGTTGCTTTATAATCCTTAAGACACTTTAAACTACAAAACCACTTTCCTTTATATGATACTCCAGAAGTTACAATCTTTTTCTTACATTGTTCACATTCTATTTTCACTTCTATAACCATACACCACACCTCTATATTAATATATATCTAAGATTGAGCTTTTAAATAGATTGTTTTAAATTTAAAAAAAAAGTATAAAAAATAAATTAGTGAGGAAAATTAGTTCTTAAAAATTTAATTTTTATAAAATAAAATTAGAAAAAGAAAAAATGGAAAAGACTAAAAAAGTCTTTTCTATGGTGTATTGTTATATGTTAACTATACTTATAACATATCTATACCGAAGTCATCATTGTATCTTCCAGAACCTCTACCGCTTTGTGATGGTTGACTGGCACCTGTAAACTTCTTACTTCCTTTGATGAATGGTGACTTTACGCCTGTAAAGATTGCTATAACTTCTAATTTGTTCTCAAATGTTGGATCAATTCTAGCACCCCAAATTACTTGTGCGTTAGGATCGATTTGTTCTGTTAACATTTCACCAACTGCGTTAGCTTCACCTAATGTTAATTCAGTTCCACCTGTGATGTGTATCAAACACCCTGTTGCTCCTGTAATATCAACATCAAGCAATGCGTTCTTTAATGTATCTTCAACTACTTCATCAACCTTGTTTACTGATTGTGATTCACCAACAGCAATAACAGATAATCCTTTACCACCCATTACTGTTCTAATGTCTGCGTAATCTAAGTTGATTAATGATGGTTGAGTTATTGTTTCTGTAATTCCTCTTACTGCTCTTGCTATTACTTCATCAGCAACTTTGAATGCGTCTTGCACTGGTAAGTTTGGAACTAATTCAACTAATCTGTTGTTATCGATAACAACAACTGTATCACAAATATCTTTTAAGATGTCTATTCCTTCTTCTGCTTTCTTCATTCTTGCTCTTTCTAAAGCGAAAGGATATGTTACGATTGCAACAACGATTGCTCCTTGTTGTTTAGCTATTTGAGCTACTACTGGAGCTGCACCTGTACCTGTTCCACCACCCATACCAGCAGTGATGAACAAAAGATCAACACCATCTAAAATTTCTTCTAATGCAGCCTTGGATACTTCAGCAGCCTTTGCACCAACTTCTGGGTAAGCACCTGCACCAAGTCCGTTTGTTACTGATTTACCAATAAGTAACTTTGTGATATCATCTGAGATAATACCTAAGTGTGCTCTGTCTGTGTTAACAGCTATTAACTCTGCACCAGCAACTCCCATTGCTGAGATTCTGTTTACAGAGTTGTTTCCTGCACCACCGACACCTATTACCATTATCTTTGGAGCAGCAAACTCGCCATCTCTTGAGTATTCTGCACTATTGTTACTCTTGGCGCTAACTGCATTATTTACTAATGACTTCATGTTTTTTACACCTCATTTTTTCTTTTTCCACAATAGAACTTCTCAAACAGAAATCCTTTCTTGAATGAAAAGAAGCAAAAAATACGCTCCATTTTTCTCATTCTTGGAAAATTACATTTTAATTATAAGTATATGCATCAAAAGGTTTATAAATAGTATTATTTAATTAAGTAAATTTTAAATTAAAAAAGTAAAAGAAGATAATCCATGGACGCCTAAAGTTCGAAAAACAGTTCAATATCTTGCTGAAACTTCATAAGATCTCGAATCCGCAACCCACTAAGCAATGGGTGTCTAGAATACTGCTGCTCCATTCCTGGCCTCACAGGGTTAGCTAAATCATCCACTCTCAATGGACGAATCGTCGGCAACCTTACAAAGGGCAAAACATTGCTTATTTCCCTTGCCCTAGGCATAACCCCAGCATATGCGGATTTCTGGTTACAAGAGACCGCAAGCCCCCCAGTTTGTCCAATATAATTAAGTAAGAAACTATTTATATAGCTATTCTTTTTTAAAAACCCACAAAACCAAACAAATTACACAAACTGTTATTTACCCCCTAATTATTAAAAAAAGTGTTATTTCGTCTTTAAATAATGGAGTTTGTTTTACCAGAAAAGAAAAATTGCTTATTTTTTCTATATTTTTAAAAAAGAAAAGGCTTTTTAATACCTTCCTTAATTAATATCTATTAGTAATATGTATAAAGATAGAAATAAGTTCTTCATACATATAGTTTAGTTTTTCGGAGGAAAAAAATATGAGTGATGACTACAGAGGTCCAAGAGGAAATTTTCGTAGAAATACAGGACCTAGAGAAATGCACAAAGCAACTTGTTCAAAGTGTAATAAAGAATGCGAGGTACCATTCAAACCACTTGAAGGCAAGCCAGTTTACTGTAGAGATTGTTATATAAGTATGAAGAAACAATAAAAACTTATTCTTAATAGCAATATAAAAATCTAAATTGGTTCTTTTTTTTCTGAATCAATTTTTTTCTTTTTTTATAATTTAAATATTTAAGTAATATTTATAAATTGTTAGTTTAACTATTTTTATAATTTAATAAAAAAATATATAAGACTGGTTGAAAAACATGAAAAAAAACATTAAAAAAAAAGAAAAAACAGAAAGTATAGAAGATATTTTTGATCACTTAAAAATAATTGTTAAAGGAACGGGGGCAGATCCTAAACCTATAGAAAAACCAAAAAAATCAAAACCCTCTGATGGAGTTAAATTAGGAATTATTTTATTAATATGTATATTACTTTTAGGTGTTGTAGTTGGTGGGTACTTTTTATATAAGGCAAATTCCAAAATAACAGAACCAGCGTTTAATGATGATCAAAACCAGTCTAATTTTATAGAAGAACCTCCTATATATGAACCAAATAGTAATTCTGGAAATTCAAATTATCAACCAAATCCATATTCTGATCCAAATACTAATAATGATGAAAATAAAACAACAATTAGAAGTGGGGGCAGTAGCGGTGGAGGCGGTAGTGGGGGCAGTGGAGGAGGATCAAGCGATCCCTGTAAAAATTTAGGAACCGTTTCTTTTAATCCAAATCCAGGAATATATAATCAAACAATTAATGTTGCATTAAATTATTCTAAACCTAATTGTGATTTTAGTATACATTATACGCTAGATGGAACAATACCGACACAATCCTCTCCAAAATATTCATCACCAATAACCATATCACAATCGAAAACTATAAAAGCAATAATATATGCAAAAAATAGAAGAGGAACTACAATAAATGGAGATGTAGCAACAGGATTATATGTAATAAATTCAGAAAGCTCTTGTGTGACAGGTGTTAAAAAAGTAAATATAGAATTTGATCCTGATGAAGGAACATATAGTCAAAAATATATAACAATAAATTTAGATTATCCAAAGACATACAAAGATTGCGATTATAAAATTGTATTTACTACAGATGGAACAACACCAAAACCAGAAACATCAGAAACATATACTACGCCTTTTAAAATTATGGGAGATACTACAATAAAAGCAGCAGTTTATACTAAAAACTTAAACGATCAATATGTAATGGGGACAGTAAATACAAAACAATACAAAGTAGGAATAACACCAGTAAATACATGTGCAACAAACATAAAAAATGTAAATGTATTGTTTACGCCTCCTGAAGGAACATATCAAGATTATATAATGCTAAATCTAGATTATCCTGAAGAATATAAACATTGTAACTATAATATAGCATATACTACAAATGGAAATACACCACATCCAATGATGTCACAAACATATACGACACCAATTAAAATTATGAGTGGAAATACAACAGTAAAAGCAGTAGTATATACTAAAAATGCAAATGATCAATATGTAACAGGAAATGTAAGTACTAAGCAATATGTTGTAGGAGCAATACCTGTAAATACATGTGCAACAAACATAAAAAATGTAAATGTATTGTTTACGCCTCCTG
>DAOMZT010000005.1:38695-57631 GCA_035400625.1 archaeon
TACTAAAAATGCAAATGATCAATATGTAACAGGAAATGTAAGTACTAAGCAATATATAGTAGGAGCAACACCAATAAATACATGTGCAAATAATATAAACGACTATGAAATTGTATTCAATCCACCTGCAGGAAATTATCCTAATGTCACTAAATTAATTGTATATTTAGTAAATTCATATGAAGGCGATTGTGATTTCCATATATATTACACACTTAATGGTACTGATCCATCACCATATAATTCAGACACTTATCTATACAACACACACATAGGCTTAATTTCAAATACAACAATAAAAGCCGCATTATTCGGATATAATTCTTCAACAAAATCATATTATAAAGGTCCAACTTTTACAAAACGCTATACATTTTTTCCACAAACAAATTCATAAATAAATCCTTTTTTTCTATTTCTTGTTTATTTATATTTATTCTTGTTTATTTATATTTATTTCTGTATTATATAATATATTATATCTTACCTAAAATTAACTTAGTGGTAATAGGTATTTTTAGGTATCAAAAAACGGAGGAAAAAACATGAAAATAGAAGTAAAGTTTCCTGACGGCTCTAAAAGAGAAATAGAAGCAGGAAAAAAAGCAAAGGATATTATCCTTGAAAATATTGGCGAGGGATTAGCAAGAATAGCAATCGCTGTAAAAGCCAACGGAAAATTGATAGACTTAGAAACACCTATTACCACAACAACAGATTTTTTAGTTATAACATATAAAGATAAAGAAGGCAAGGAAATCTTTTGGCATAGCTCTTCACACATTATGGCTCTAGCTATAAAAAGATTGTTTCCTGATGTTAAATTTGCAATAGGTCCTGCTATAGATGAAGGATTTTACTATGATGTAGACATTAATAGAGCATTTACCGAAGAAGAGTTACAAAAAATAGAAGAAGAAGTTAATAAAATAATTAAAGAAGATATGCCTTTTGAAAGATTTGAAGTTGATTTTGGTAAAGCTTTAGAAATTTTTAAAGACAACCCATACAAACTAGAACTGATAAATGAGATAAAGGACAAAGGGGAAAAGATATCCTATTATAAGATCGGAGAATTTAGTGACCTTTGTAGAGGGCCACACATCTCTTCTTCTGGAAAGATAAAAGCATTTAAGGTTCTAAAGGCTTCAGGAGCATATTGGAGAGGAAATAGTAAAAATAAACAGCTTCAAAGAATCTATGGTGTTTCCTATAACTCTTCAACAGAACTTAAAGAATACCTAACAAGACTAGAAGAAGCAGCAAAAAGAGATCATAGAAAGATAGGAAGAGAACTTGATCTTTATAGCTTTCAAGAAGAAGCGCCAGGTATGCCATTCTTTCATGCTAAAGGTTCAATCATATGGAATAAGCTTGTTGAGTTCTTAACAGAAAAGCTTTACAAGAGAAATTATGAGATTAATAAAACACCAATGATTCTTAACCAATCACTTTGGTTAAGATCAGGACATTGGGACCATTATAAAGACAACATGTATTTTACAAAAATAGATGATCAGGACTATGCATTAAAACCAATGAATTGTCCAGGAAATCTTTTAATCTATAAGTCACATCAATATTCTTATAGAGATTTACCAATAAGAGCAGGAGAATTTGGATTAGTTCATAGACATGAGCTATCTGGTGTTCTTTCTGGTCTTTTTAGAGCAAGATGCTTTACTCAAGATGATGCTCATATTTTCTGTACAAGAGAACAAATGAAAGATGAAATTATCGATCTTATTAATCTCTTAGATGAGGTTTATGAAACATTTGGTTTTACTTATCGTATGGAACTTTCCACAAAACCAGAAAATGCAATGGGAGATCCTGCTCTTTGGGATTTGGCTGAGAATACATTAAAAGAAGTATTAGATTCAACAGGAAAAGAATATAACATCAATCCAGGAGACGGGGCATTCTATGGACCAAAAATTGATTTTCATTTAAAGGATGCAATTGGAAGAAACTGGCAATGTGGAACAATACAACTTGATTTCCAGATGCCTGAAAAGTTTAATCTAACTTATGAAGGGCCAAACAACGAGAAGTTAAGGCCAGTAATGCTTCATAGAGCAATCTATGGCAGTGTTGAAAGATTTATGGGGATATTGGTTGAAGAATATGAAGGGAAGTTTCCTTTGTGGCTAAGCCCTGTCCAAGTAATTGTGCTACCTATCGCTGAAAGGCATAATGACTATGCTCGTGTTGTTTCTAAAGTTTTAACTGATATTGGCCTTCGTGTAGAGATAGATGATAATGCCTTAACTCTAAACAAAAAGATTAGAAATGCAGAGCTTTCAAAGATCAATTACATCTTGGTAGTCGGCGACAGCGAAGAAAATAACCAAACAGTAAATGTCAGGACAAGAGATAACGAAATCTTAGGAGAAATTAAAGTCTCAGAGCTTATCAAAGCACTAAATGAGGAAATTATAGAAAAAAGAAGAAGTAGAAAAAAATAAAGGAGAAATAAAACATGAAAATATATATAATAGCAAGCAGATACAATTATCATAGAATTGAAGAAATCAAGAAAGAGCTTGAAAACAGAGGCCATATAATTACTTTGCCTAATTGCTTTGATGACCCTTTTTTAGAAGAAAGAATAAAACTAGAAAAAGATCAAGAAAAACATCAAAAATTTAAAGCAGAAAATTATTTACTTCAAAGAAAAAAAGTTTCAGATATTGATGCTGTTCTAGTAATTAACTTTCAAAAGAATAATATACCTAACTATATTGGAGGCGCGACCTTTCTAGAGATGTATGAAGCATTTATGCAAAATAAAAAAATATTCATGTATAATCCAATACCAGATGGAATATTAAAAGATGAAATAATTGGATTTAATCCAATAATCATAAATGGAAATATTGATTTAATAAAATAAAGGAGAAATAAAAATGGAAAAATATATAGCAAGAGGTTATGTCTCAGAAATAAGAAATTTTGGAAACTTAATGTTCTTTATATTAAGAGACCAATATAAAAAAGAACAAATTACTTTCTTTAAGAAGGATAATCCAGAACTTTTTAACAAAGCCAAAGATATTACTAAAGAATCAGTAATTGTTGTTACTGGAACAAAAAAAGCTTCTGACCAAGCAATGAACGGCTATGAAATAATACCAGAAAATCTTGATATACTTTCCATTTCTGATGCGCCCGTTCCTCTGGACATCTCTGGAAAGATAGACAGCGGATTTGATGCAAGAATCAACTATAGATATGTAGACTTGAGAGTTCCTGAAAATCTTGCTATCTTTAAAGTCAGATCTAAGATTGTTAGAGCAGTTACAAACTTCTTTGATTCTAAAGGTTTCATTAATATCAACACTCCAAAGATTGTATCCTGTGGAGTAGAAAGTGGCTCAGAGTTATTTGAAATAAAATACTTTGATAAGGTCGCATATCTTTCCCAATCCCCACAAGTCTATAAGCAGATGATGATTGCTTCTGGCTTTAATAATGTTTATGAAATTGGAGAGGTTTTTAGAGCAGAAAAGAGCCACACCACAAGGCACTTAACAGAGTTTACAGGGATAGATATGGAAATGGGCTACATTAAAGACCCTGAAGAAGTCTATAATGTCCTAGAAGAACTAATGAAATATGTTTTAACTGAAATAAAAAAAGAATGTAAACAAGAACTTGAATTACTAAAAGTAGAAATAAAAATACCAGAAAAAATTCCAAGAATAAAAATGAAAGATGCAAAAAAACTACTTGCTGAGAAAGGAAAAACAATACCTGCAGAAGAAGACTTAGATTCTGAAGGCGAGAAAATGTTAGGAGATATTGTTATGGAGAAATTCAATTCAGAGTTTGTGTTCTTAACAGAATTTCCTTTTTCTAAAAGGCCTTTCTATCATATGTGTGAGATAGATCCTGAAACTAAACAAAAAATAACAAAAAGTGCAGACCTAATCTGGAAAGGTTGTGAGATTTGTACTGGTGCTCAAAGAGAACACAGAACCTCTGTACTTAAAGAGCAGATTATTGAGAAAGGAATGTCTTTAGAAGATATGGACTACTATATTAAAATGCTAAGTTATGGTGTTCCAAGTCATGGTGGAGCAGGCTTAGGTTTAGACAGGATCACACAATTAATGTTAAATCTTACTAATGTAAAAGAAGCAGTTCTTCTTCCAAGAGATCCTGAAAGATTAACCCCATAAACTTAAAATGAGAAAATATGTTGAAACGACCAATAAGATACAAAATAAACTTAAATAGGAAAACAAATTGTAAGAATAGGACTTTAGAAAATACCAAATTAAAGCCAAATAATAGAAAAAAGAGCAGGAACAATTTAGAAAATATTCAAAAATTAAAGCCAAATAAATCAAGAAAAATAAAATTTGACAATCACACTATATATGTTAAAGAAAAAAACACACACTGTTTAGAAATTGCAGAATTTTTTGTAAAAAACAGAAAAAATCCAAATAGGGATTTACCTGTCATTATTAAAGGCCTTATGGATTTTGCAAGAAAAAAAGGATATTCTACAATTACAGGAAATACATGGATATTTGCAGAACATCCAGCAATTGCTGAAAGATTAGGTGTGATTATTCCTCAAAAAGAAAAAAAAATAGCAACATTTAATGAATATAAAAAAAAGAAAAATATAATCAAAATTTTAGGAGCTAAACCTAAAACAAAAATATTGCCACCAGAAATATCAAAAGAGGTAAGAAAAAATCCAGATTTTGCATTTAAAACTATTGATTGTATCATAAAAACTGATGGTGGCTATCATGTTAGAACAGAAATTTGCGTGCCTTACGAATATATATTTCTTCCATTCGCTATAAAACTTTAGGTCCTATAGTCTAGTGGTTATGACGTTACCTTCACATGGTAAAGATCCCCGGTCCGATCCCGGGTAGGACCATTTTCATTTATCTTGTTTCCATTTGAGCTAATTTGTCTTTATAAAAATCAGGAAGAGAGCAATCACTTGCTCCTTTTACTAGTGTTTGCTTGTAATTCTTACTTGGCTTACCATTAATATCAAAGTTGTTTGTTTGAATATAGATTTCTGCTGAAATTGTTTTGCCATTTTTAGTAACAACATCAATCCATTCTCTATTATAGCTGTTCTTTGATTTTTCCCTATCTTTTCTGTAACCTTCAATAACATCAAGCTTTTCTATTTCTTTCTTTGTTAGAAGATAAAGACAACCATAGACCTCTGAATTCTCATCAAAAACAACAGAGCCAACACCTCTTGGAAAAATCAGACGATGGCTTTTAAGCACGCCATAGCCTTCAGAAATCAAGTCATTATTGCCTACTCTGTTTCTTAGAAGATCAATATCCATATTACTGCCATATGCAAAATAATAATAAGTAGTATTAAAATTTAACAAAATGAAAATAATTACTCCTAGAAAAATAAAAAGACACAAAAAAATAATCAATCTTTTAAGCATATTTATTACTTCTTAAAAATTTCTTTTATAGGTCTTTTCAATAACAAATTATAAATAACCAAATTTTAACTAAAATATAGTAAGCTGAAGTATTTATAAACATATTTTATTATATATTGATTAGAACAATTAAATTAAACTTAAACAAAAGATGGATATGGAAATAATAAAAGACATTTATAACATTTTACTCATTAACTATGGGCCACAAGGTTGGTGGCCAATATCTGATATTGGTTATCACCCTAACAAATATTATGTAATTAAAACACATAAACAAATCTTTGAGGTTTATGTTGGAGCAATATTAACACAAGCAAATTCTTGGGAGAATGTTGAGAAATCAATATTTAATCTTAAAAAAAACAATCTATTAAACCCAAAAGCAATAATTCAAAGCGATTCTAGAACAGTAAAACATGCTATAAATAATCTTAGCTATTATAATCAAAAATATGAAAGATTAGTAAATGTTTCTAAATTCTATCTAAGTTTAAAAGATCGAATGCCTACTAGACCTGAACTTTTATCAGTAAAAGGCATAGGAAAAGAAACAGCAGATTCCATTCTTTTATATGCCCACAGAGAACCTATCTTTGTTGTTGACACTTATACTAAAAGGATACTCTTAAATCTTAAACTAATTAAAAAGAATGCAAAATACGAAGAGATACAAAAACTATTTATGGATAACCTACCAAAAGACTTTAAGGTATATCAAGAATATCATGCTTTGCTTGTTGAACACGGAAAAAGGCATTATTCCACAAAAGCAAAGAAAGGCAAAACACTAAAGGTTAGAGATCCTTTACTTAATCAGCTAAGATAACCATAAAACTGATTTATAAAACCAACTAATTCTTTACCATATTTTGGTGTTTCGCCAGGATTCCATTTTTCTGCAACACCTTTTTTCTTGTTACTACCTGTAGATAATACCGTGCCAGAATAGTTATTTTTTAGATTAATTAAAGTTGCTTCAAAGCCAGCATCTAGTGAAGGATATACACAAAAATTGCCGTTTTTTGCTTTTCTACCACCACAAGCACAGCCATTTGTTGCTTTGATGCCTGTTGGATTATTCGTTGCTGTTAGCGCACCATTTTTATAAGACCCAGATAACTTATTGTACATGGATTTCTCTCTTTGAAAAATTGCCAAAATAAAAATAGGATCTACCTCATATATTGCACAAAGATTATATAGTGTTGGAATGGCCCGTATAAATTTTTCGTCTGCTTTATATCTATTTGGCCTATCTCCTGCGATTTTTTTAATATCATCCAATGAAACAGACGGAGCACTTGTAACAACCACACTGTTTTTTGCTCTTTTAGTGTTTACTTTTTTAGCTAAACCTAAATCTCCTGACCTTAATTTAGTTAATGTGTTTGCGTTAGTTGTATAACAACTACCTGTCCCTTTATCTAAAGAATTAATTATTTCTTCTTTTGTTTTAGGCTCAGACTTTGTAGGTTTTGCAGAGCCCTTAATAGATAACATAAATTTATCAAGCCACACCTTATCAAAGTGCACTAATTGATTAAAACTTGTCCCATTACTTACAAATTTGTTTTCTAAATCCAGTAGACTAGAATAGCTTGTTTCTGAATTATAAATATAGACATATGTACCGTTTTTTACAAAATCAAAAAGTGTTATTACATCATCATTCAACATACGAATACAGCCATGAGATCTCTGTTGCCCCATTGAGTTTTCTTTATTTGTTCCATGAATGTATATTCCTCTATAAATTGTGTTTCTATTCCCATTTTCACAACCAACACCGATGTTGCCTTTTTCTAAACCATCTATTACTAATTTTCTTGTTACAACATAAGCAGTTCCCACATTTTTTTTAGAAATTACTGGTGTGCTATTATTGCATTTACAACCACTTTCATCGATTATTTGGTAAGGCAGACAATTTTGTCCAACTTTTTGTACAATTTTAAATAATCCTATTGGAGTTTTATAACTATCATTAACACAGCCAAACCCGTTTACTCCTGTTGACAACGGAAATTCAGCAATTATGTTTGTTTTATTGTTTTCCTTATTTACTAAAAACAATTTCTTATACTTTCCTAATATGACAATCATTGGCTCTTTAGGATCCAATCTTATTTTCTCATTAATTTCTGGATAGTCTTCTGTTGAATAACTGTTCTTATAATAGATATCAAACTCTTTTTGTAATATTCTATTATACACTTCTTCAAGTTCTTTATATACTGGACTATCATTAGGATTTACCCCTGTTAACAACATATTAAAAGAAGAAGAATCAAAGATATATTCTGGAATATTCCCTTGATTTATTGATGTATCAACAGAACCTAAAAAGACCCCGTTTTCTTTAGCTTTTGCTATTAGTTTTTGATTAAGATTATTTGAAATCATAACTTCTTTTATTTGGCCATTTTCATAATAGCCATAAGCATTCTTCCATCTTGCTGTAGTTTTTAAGAAAACATCTAATCTCTCTATTTTTAAGGTGTTTACCCATGAATGAATAATGTAATGATTAGAGCCAATTTTTCCTAGATAAACAACTACATGACTATATTCCTTGTCTTTATAGCTGGTGTTGTTATGCTTTATGCCAAGAACAGAACCAGGAATCAATAAATCAAAGTTTTTTTCTTGTAATGAACCTGTTGTTGCTTTCCAAATACTAATATTATTTGGCTGTTTTGCTAAATTCCAAGCATCAGCAGAATCAAATCTATATCCAAAGAAATTATTATTGAAATTTCTAATAAATGCAGAACAAAAATTCACTTTTGGATTTGACCAAAAACTAACACAATCTGTTGGAGTGTTACTAACGCATGTATTTCTATATCTTTCAAAGAACGAATCTTTTGGAACATATTTTGTTTTAGATATCTTACAGATTAATGTTTCATTACAATTTAATAAGTCACTAAATTCTTTATTTAATGTTGGTTCATTTTTTATTATTTTTTTATAGACTTTACTATAGTCTTTTAGGATATTTAAATTTCTATTGTCTGTTTCGGTTTTAATAAATGTATTAACTGCCTGTATGTTTTTATACAGCGTTTGAGAATCGTCAATGGTATATACCGCAAAAGAATCGTTAGGTTGCATATTTTGATTTTGAGCAGTTTGATTCTCCAAAGAGCCGACATTGCTATTCCCTAAGGCACTTGCAAATTCCAAATAGCTTTCTTCCTTTTTAACATCTAATTCTTCATCTATATTTTTCCATAAAGAAAATTTATTTTCAGAAATTGAAAAACAAGCTTCGCTATTATATATATTATTAATCAATTCAAAAAATCTAAAATCTTGATTTTCTTTATTTAATCTATATACATGCCTTCCATTTTCTGTGCTTTCAAAAACATCTACATTAAAGACTAAAGGGCTTTGTGATTCTATGATTATTGGATAACTTGCATTTTCTAATTTTGGAGGGTAGATTACAATTGTTTCTTTTGTTGCAAATTCTTCTCTTGAGTTATTTATAGTTAAGAGGTTATTTGTATAATTTACATATTCTCTGCCATTATAATATTTTATAATAATTTCTTCTCCTGCATCTTTGTTAATTATCACAGGTTCTGTTAAGTTAATTATAAAATCAGGGTGTGCAGAATCAATGGAAACAACATTTCCGTTTTGTAAATTGTTATAATTATCAATAATTTCTGGGAGATTAGATGTAAAAGAAGTGGTATTTTCAAAAATATTTCCACGATTATAACTTAGTGCATTTATTGTTTTTAAGAATAATGGATTACTAGAAAAATATTGGTTTTCAAAATAATAATTTACAAATAAATTTGTAGTAGGATTATCAAGCATTATTTTGGCGTTTTTAGTTGCAGGGGTGATTTCTGAAACCTTTACAACCACAGTTTTAGGTTCTAAGTTCACACTAAAATCAGACAAATTTAATTTCCAATAATTACCAAACATTTGTGTGTGTTCATTATTTAGTATTCTTGTGGTTTCTTCTTTAAATGGCTTAATATTATAAATAAAATAATTTAGGCCTTCTGAATAATAAATATTTGAATAGCCTTGTGTTTTGTATTCTAAGCCATATAATAGTTTAGAATAGACATCATCATTTACTCTTGAAACTTTAAAATTATTAATAGAAGAAAGGTATTTTTCTAATGTTATTTGATAATGGGTATGATAGTCTGTATATTTATAATAATCAGAACCTAAAATCTCTTGTAATAATCTATTAAATTCAGAATCACTAACTGCTGGCTCATTATTTGTTAAGTCTAAAATTGTTAATTTTCTATATTCCTCAGGAACAGAGTTTAACACAGCAATAGAAAATTCCAAAGATTCGGATATAGAATTGTTTGTTGATAATTCAGTTATTAAAGACAAGTCTTGTTCAAGATAAGTTCCTACTTTTGAAATTAAGTTGTTTTTTCCTTTTTTGTATTTTATGTTTCCCATTTCTATATAGTTATTATCAGTAATAGCATCTATCTTTTTTGAAACCGCTATTCTGAACTGATCTTGATCAACATAGTATTCCCCATAATCAAAAAGATCTGATGGAATATTATTGTTCCATTCAAAATATAATCTGTCTAAGCCAAACACCTCTAAAGAATCATTAGTAAAACCGGAGATTCTAGAGCCATCTGGCAAAAGACAAACATTTTCTTTGGCACTCAAATATTCAGTTATTGATTTCTTTTTTTCTTCAAAGACAGATTCACCACATGAAGAAAAGCCATTTTCATTTATTCCATAGTCTTTTAGATGGCAATATGGGCAATAAAATTCTATAATGTTTCTATTAATTTGAAACAAGGTGTATTTATTAAAAGAATCATAATCTAGTTGTAAAATATTAGTATTATATATTCCACTTACATTTTGATTACTATCTGTTTCTATAATTTGCAAAGAAAAGTTAGTGATGTTAGGTTTTAGATTTAAAAGTAATTTGTTATTGGTGATGTTGCTTTTGTTTAGTTTAAGATATCTAGGTACAGAGTTTATTTCTATTATTGAAGATGTTGCATTTACAAATCTGTTCTTTTCAGGTATCTGACTAGATTGAGGATTATCAATAACCAAATATATTGCTTGAGTAGTATCTGATAAATCTAGTTTTAGTTCTAGGGTTTTGTCTTTTGTAATTTCTTGAGAGGAATTGTTAATAACATATGTTCTGCCTTGATTAAAAACATATATTCTTTTTTTCAGATTTAAATTTTCTTTTAAAAAATAATGAGGGATATCTAGAGATTTGTAATTTAATTGAGCATTAAGAGAAAAACCTAAATTTTGGTCAACAGAAGTAAAAAGGGTTATTGTGTCTTGAGATTCTTCTTGTTCAGTATCTGGAAAAACTAAGGGGATTGTTGAATTATCTAATTCCCCTTCTATTCCATTTATTGCAAAAGGCACAACTACAGGGGAGCTTTCATCTTCTGCAACCATAAATGGCAATATTAAGAAAATAAAAAGCATTATCATTATTTTTGAATATTTCATAACTTGTTCACATTTCATAATTGTTTCACATTTAAATTACATATATTATATTATATCTAAATATATATAAACTTTTCATAAATGATCTTGTTGTCCATAAACCCCCTCACTATTTCGATAATTTTCAATAAGTTTCGCTAAGTTTCGCTAAAAGTATTTAAATACTGAAAAACAAGAGTTACTTATAATGTGCCATTAACACAGACACATTAAAATCCCCTATTCCAAAAAAAGCGAGGTGAAATGAAAATGAAGAAATTAAGTTGTCCAGCAAAAAAACTAAGACAATTAGTTTTTGCAATTTTTGTTTACCTTGCTATTCTTGGTACCTTGATATTCACATTATTAAAAATAAGATTTGTAAAATAAATTGGAGGAAGAAAATGAATATAAAAAAAATAACAAATATAATAGTCGCAATATTTGCAATGACTGTATTTTTTATTGCAACAGCTCCTAAGTTGTTTGCAGATAGTTCAATATTAACAACTAGTGGTTCTTATGCCCCTGCAGATATTACATATCAACTAAACATACCTTGTGCAATAGATAGAACAAAGATAATATTGCCTGCTAAAATTCAACTAAACTCTGATGGGCAATATAAAGCCATTTGTAACTCTAGTGCCTATTTTAATGAAGAAACAGAAGTTTATCATTTAAAGAAAAATGAAGGCTATTATCTAGATATAGTAATATTGCCTGAAAAGACAAGCAAAAAGATAAATTTTTCTGAAATTGAAACAATAACATTAGATTTCTATAATCAAGATAATGAAAAGGCATGTTTTACTAAAAAACTAACCAAAGATACAACACAAGAAAATCTGTATGTTGGAAAAATAAGTTATGTTAAAGGAAACGATTCTAAAGAATCTGCTTTAGAGAACATGGAAGGCTTTATTAATTCTTGCGGAATGGATACAACACTTAAATTTGAGGTTAGTGTAGAATCAAAAATAGGTGAAAAATTCACAGCAACAAACTCTGGAAATATAAAATACCTAGTTATTGACTCTGACAATTCAAATATAGTTGCAGAAAACGCAAGAGTCCAAAAACAAGTACAAGTAAGAAAAATGCAATCAAATTCTGAAAACAAAAACATCCAACAAAGAGAATCTATAAATGCCATTAATAAAGCACAGATATCTAAACAACTAACAATTAGAAACAATAATGAATTTTATATGGTTAGAGAAAACAAGGTAAAAAAGATAATGCCAGTTACACAAATGCTTCAAGAAAACAAAATAAATGTTGCAAAGGTAATTGGGGACATAAACCTAGAAACAGTTTCAGAGACACCAACCTATGTTTTTGAAGTCAAAGAACAAAGAAAACTATTTGGGTTTATTCCAATTGGTCACAAAATAACTAAAAAAAGAATATCTGCAATAAAGGAAATTACAGAATAATTTCCTTTTTCTTGTTTTTTTAACAATAAGTAACTTTAAATATAAGATTGCAATATAATATTATTATGTTTTTAAAAAAAATAATGCCTATCTTTATTTTTTTAATAATACTTAATTATAATTTTGCACAAACAATTGATTTTCAAAAAACAGAAATAACACATTACGAATTTGACACCTATAAAATTAAAGATAGCCTTATTGTATCAAACATAAATAACAACCAACTTGTATTTGATATAGTTCCTTGCTATGATGTGATTGTTAAAATTAATAATCACAAAACAGATTCTATTTCTTACAACCTAAACACACTAACCATTAACTTAAATGATAATTTAAAAGATTTAGAAAAGATAAATATAGAAATTATCTATTTGACAGATTACTATACTAATAAAGAAAAAGGCACGTGGATATTAAATTACGGTTCAAGATATAAGGACAAAATTGATGAACTTAAAATAACACTTCCAAAAAATGCAAAAATCCTAGATACTCCAAGTGGTGCTACTGCACAAGTGATTAATAAACAGATAAATCTTTCTTTAAAAGAAATTGCAGAAACTCACATAAATTACGAAACACCAGAATCTTCTTCAGGACCTAATTATTTTGTTATGAGTCTAGTTCTAATAATCGGAATAGTTTCATTTTACTTTGCATATAAGAAAAAACCAAAAGTAAAAAATAAAGCCAAAAGTAAAACTTCAGATTTACTTCTTGGTCTAAACGAAAACGAACAAAAAATAATTAAAGTTGTTATGGAGAAAGAAGGGCAAACACAGAAAGCAATTACTGCAAAAAGCTTTCTACCAAAAGGCACAGTTTCCAGAAATATTAAAAAGCTTTCGGACAAAGGATATATTGAAATAAAGAAATATGGCGTAAGCAACAAGATATTTCTTGGTGAGGTTTTTAATAAAAAATAAGGAGGATAAATATGGATGGTTTTTTAACAAACAACAATATTACTGAACCAGAAATAAAAGATACTCCTGATATTAAAAAGATTAAAAAAATAAAAGAAAAGCCAATAAAAGTAAAGCCAGTAAAAATAAAAGAACCAAAGGCTCCTAGAAAACCTAATGTTCTTAGGGCATTATTAATTGGGCTACTATTATTTGGGTTACTTGCTGGTTCTTTTGTAGCATACGACAAATACAAAAAAGGTGAATTAAATCTAGAAAATATAAAATTTTTAAAATTTCTAGATTTAAATAACTCTAAACAAGAAGACACAAACAGAAATATTGAACCACAAAATATTGATACTAATTTTCCTGATTTAAATAACGATCAAAATAACATGTGACTTTATACTCTTAATTTAGGTCTTACTGGTCTTTTTTGTTTTTTGATAGTAACGGTTAGTGATTCTCTCTTTTTATCTAATTTTCTTTTACTCATAGAGTATCTAAAATTCGAATTGTATTGTCTTCTCTTGCCATTAATATTTGCTTGAGCAGTAAGTTGTTTAAGTGATCTGTGCAAGGCGGGGTTAGCAACCATATCTATCCTAGTAAAACCTTTTGTTCTTATTTTTGCAACAGTATTAATCAGTAATTTCCTGCCAAGACCTCTTGCTTGGTGTTCTTTTCTTATAGCAATTCTACCAATGTATGCACTTTCTTTATCTCCTCTATTAGATATAGAGAAACCAATTATTTTTTTATTTTTATGCAATAGATTAATGTAAACTCCAAATTCTCCTAATTCTTTTAATCCATCATATAGATTTGATTTTAGCAAGTTAAAATATTCATCTTTTTTACAATTTACTAAATTATTAGTATATTCTATTTCATACAATTGATTAATCAGGCTTTCTTTTTTAAGAAATGCAACAACATCTTCTTTGTTGTTTAATATTATGTTTTGATATTTCATAAAAATCTTAAATGCTAAGGGCAGGATTCGAACCTGCGAAGCACTAAGCACCAGATCTTGAGTCTGGCTCCTTTGACCGCTCGGAAACCCTAGCAAGGCTTTTTTATATAATAATTTAAGATATATTTATCGTATATAATTTAGTATAAAAAGAGTTATAAACATTAATTTTCATATAATATATAGCGATTAAATTATGGATAGAAAAAAAAACACAATTATTGCAATAATTTTTACAACATTAGTTATCGGTATTTTTATTTTAGCCTCTATTTACTTAAACAAAAATCCAACTCCCGCAGATAAAATAAACGAACAACTAAGAGCACAAAATGCATCTTGGATTGCAAGAGATTACCCAGATGAGATTATAAATATCCCTATTGTTCAAACACAAGATGATTTTATAGAGGATGCATCAGACATACCAATATTTAATCAAGAAACAAAAAACCAGATTTTCCCAGAACACGAAACATTTACAAAAAAGGCAGAATATAATAATAAATTAACCGCATTTTTATTTCTTAACACATTAGTCACTCGAAATCATAAATTACAAGACAAACTTTCTTGGAAAAAATACATACATAATTTTCAATCACAAGAAGGTTGTGGTGGCTGTAGTGCATTTGCAACAATCTCTGCATTTGAGGCATATGCTAATAAAACAAAAAATTTAAACTTAAATCTTTCTGAACAATATCTAATCTCACATATTAATTTTCAAGGTTGTTCAGGAACTAACACCGAATATTATCTAAGATTAATAACCCTTAATAATTTCAATCCTAATACTGAAAATATAAATGAGTATTTAAAACGAAAAACAAAAAATGAAATATTAAATGAAAAAGGACTCTTAAATAAAGTGAATCCTTGGGGTGTAAGAAAATTACAAACAAAAACACAAATAAGTTTAATGAATGGAGAGGTTCCATTTGGTGTGCCTTTAGAAAGTAAACTTAAATATTTATCTTATGACTCTTGTGAGATTACAAATAATAATAGCGAAACAAAATCAGGAATGAATTTAAAATTATTCCATCAAATTTATAATTATAATTATAGTATATTTGATGAAAACTTTTGCCCAGACCATGGTGATAATAAAGATCTTTTTTTGCCTCAAAAGATATCCGGTATAAACAAATATTTTATAGAAAGCTATTTTAAAATAGACAATTCAGATTGTAAGGAAAATAATTCCCAAACCGTAAAAAATATTAAAGAAGCACTAAAATACTCTCCAATAATTGGGAATACAAATAAATTTTATAACTCTATTAGAGATAATTACAAAGAAGGTGTTTGGGAGAAATTGAATGATGAAAATCACGTGATTTTAATAATAAACAATAAAAAATATATTGTTGGTCATGCAATAGTTATTGTTGGTTGGGGCGTAGACACAACTACCGGAAAAGAATATTGGATAATAAAAAATAGCTGGGGCAAAGGTTGGGGTGATAACGGTTATTTAAATACATGGATTAATGACAAAGATCTAACTATAGAATGCTCTTCATTATATGGTTTTTCAGGAGATGTGATTGTAAAATCAGGTGATCAAATTAACAATTTATTGCCAGTCGTTAGAGAAGAAATCGAACAAGACAAAATTAGAAAACAAGAAATTGAAAAAATAAAACAAGAAAAACTACAAAAGCAACAAGAAATTAAAAATCAAAGACCTCTACTTAATTTTCCTGACGATTTTAATCCACTTAACGATTATTTCCAAAAAAATATAAGTTATTCAGATATGGAAAATATAATAAATAATGACTGCTTAACTATCACTACTTGTTTTTATAATAAATTATACGACTTTTTAAATACTCCTGAAACACAAGATAATAGATTAACTTAAAATCAGTGTTTCTATTTTAGGCAATCAAATAAAAAGAATTAAAAACCATCTATGCCTTTGCCTTTTCTTCTCTTAAACTTAGGGCCACCAAACAAATTTGCAAAGAAACCTGGCTTTTTTAATTTTTTATCTTTTCTGACCACTCTTCTTGGGCAAAATAATCTTTGAAAGAAATTTTGTTCATTTCTTCTTCTTGTATTTCCTACAGAAACTGCCCCTGGTTCTGGTTTTGGGATCCCACCTGTTCCATAATATGCTTCTTGAAGTATCTTATCATGATCTTGTCTTTTCATAAATATTCTCACCTTTTTTAAAAGTAGATATATATGAATAGAAGGATATAAAAATATTATCTAAATCAAACATAGAAATTAGTCTTGTTCTCTAGTGATAATGTATCCAAAAAATAAAAATTAAGGAAAATAACTCATTAATTTATCCCCTTTTGTCCTATCACTTAATTTTATGTATTTATGTAAAAACAAATCGATTGTTTCATTTACTCTTGCATGTCTACATTTGGATAGATTACAGTTTTTAGAGTTAAATACTGTTTTCATAACAACAGCCACGTGCTTCTTAGAAGCCCATATTTTTTTAAAACTAGATTTGTTAATATTTCCAATCTCAAAATTGTTTTCTCCAAGGTGGGGATTACAAAGATAAACATTGCCATCAGTATCTATATTTGCAATCAAACCTAAAAGAATATTCCAGCAAATCCCTGTTTTACTAATACAAGGAGTGTTTTTATTTTTTTTGATACCAGTTATGTTTTCAATTTCTTCTTGTCTAATATCAGTTTCTTTCTTTAATATATTGTATAGTCTTTTTTTCTGATCAGAATTTAATTCAACATCTTGGTATTTTAATTTTCTATTCCTGTAAGTTCTTTCTGGTTCGAAATTATTAACACATCTTAATGCAATGTCTTTAAATCCAAGATTTTTAATGTAGTTATATATTCTTCCAGCAAATAAATAATTTTCTCTACAAATCATTATTTTTGCAGAAACATAGGTGTTTGTATTTTTTGTAAGGCGTAATAAATCTTTTATGTTCTTTTCAAGAATCTCAAATTGATCAGAATCAGCAGGTAATCTTCCAACCATATTATATAATTTTTTAGTATCTGCAAGAATAGAAATAGACACCCAGCTTAACTTTTTAATAAATTTTTTATTATTAAATTTATCAAGATTAACTCCGTTAGTATTCATACCATAATGTAAATTATATTCAGAAACAATCTCATTTAATTTGCCTTTACAAGCAAGCAATGCTTCTCCTCCACCGACTAAAACCACTCCCTTTCCAGAAATGCTTTCAAAGTCAGAAAGCAAGCTTTTTAATTTGGCTTCTGAAATTTCAATGCCATCAGCTATGTTTATTTCATTTCTTTGTTCACTTGAACAGAAGGTGCATTTTCTATTACAATAAGGTGTTGGATTAATGCCAAGCGACCTTGGTCCGATTTTAGAATATAATTTTAAAATCGATTTTTCTAAGTCTTTAGGATTGCTTCTAATTTTCTGAATTAATTCTGTATTTGACTTAACGCCTAATATCTCTTTCAAGATTACAAGTCTTTCTTGTGTAGCATCAATTGATTTTAATGAGCTAAACCCATGATAACTTGTAAGTTCTAATTTTTTCATATATAAAATTCCTGCCTTTTATTTTTCTTAAAAAAATCTAAACTAAAAGCATTCTTTTTTTAAAATTCATGATTCTTAGTTTAAATTTTATCAATTTTCCTTATCAGTCTTTTCATCTGTTTTAAAAAAAGACCAATTCTCATTATTATATATTTTTGGTTGATTATCAATCATTTCTGATTGACTAGCCACTTCTGATTGGTTATCTGTAACTTCTGGTTGACTAGCCATGTCTGAGGAAGGATTTTCCACAACTTCTGGTTGAAGTGGGTTGTTAATAACATCTTTCTTTCTTCTTTGAAACACAAAAACCAAAATAATAATTACAATACACACAACCAAACCAATAATTAGATATATAAACCAACCACTATCTTTTTTATTTTTAGTTTCTGCTTCTTCTGAGTTTTCTGATTCCTCAATTTTTTCTATTTTTTCTTCTGGTATTTCCTCTGTGTTCTGATCTTCACTAACATGTGCGTTTTCATCTGATTCTAGTAATTCCTCGTTTGTTTCTCCAGAACTTATTATGGTCTTTATAAGATTTAATTGAGATTCGGTTACTTGCCTATTTACAGAATACGTAAATTCTGTTGTGTTTTCTGAAGATAAAGTGCTTAAATCAAATTCAATTATTGGATCTTCTTTTATGACATTAAAAGATATTGTAGAATTAATATCTGATGTGGAATTTGCTATTACTTTAGGTATAATTTCAATTACTTTTAAATTTGTTAAATTTTTATCAGAAATGTTCTTTACAGACAATGTTATCTTTGATAGAAATTCTGTTTTCTTTGAAGACAAAACAGTTTTTGTTGTTTCTAATTTTCTCTTAATTTCATATTGGTTACGATTATTTAGGGTATATTTTTCTAAATTAATATCATCATAAGACAAATTATTATCTTCTAAAATTTCTTGAACATTTTCTGGAGATGGGATTTCAATATTTGTTGTTATTGAATTATTAGTAACTATTGGATAGGATTTTGTAGGGCCAGACCCTCCTCCTGATGGTGGAGAAGATTTGGATTCTTCAAATTTAGCAACAACAGTTATGTTATTATTAACATTAGTGTCAGTACGTGGGTTCTGGGTAGAGTTATCACTCCATTTTACAAAATGATAGCTACTAT